>JAJYAM010000100.1 GCA_021779535.1 Pseudomonadota bacterium | reverse complement strand
TGGTAGCGGCAATTGGCCGCGGTCACAGGCAATTTGGGGTCGGAAGATATCGTCCCACGGCCGGATTCTTGCGAGGATCCGCGCGGCGGCGTGCGGTACGTGATTCCCGGCAAAGCCAATGACCAGCAAGGCAGTCGTACTGCGACGATGTCGCCCAAGCCCGGCCCGGCTCCGTGACGCGGAAGGCGCGTCCCAGTGCCGAAGTGCAGGCTGCCTTCCTCGGACTGATCGAGCGGCTGCTGTCGGGGGGGCAGTTCGTCGCGACGTCCAAGTACGCGTTGCCGATCGCGCTCGCGGATCTCGCCGTCGGGTACGGCACCGACGGCATTGCTTCGCGGCATACGGAAGATCAGGGCAACCGAGGCGAGGTGCGATGCCGGGAGGGCGAGATCTGTGGGGGGTGTCAAATTTCACAATTTATTATCGTGATTCGGTCCGCGCTATGCGGGCTACCGAACGGTTCTCCGATTTTCACGGCACGTATTCTTGCCGCGTCGATGAACGATACCGACGGGGGTGATGTGGTGAATCAGACCAACGATGGTCTATGGTTGTCATTCGAAGCGCTGGCCAAGACCTACCCGCACGACGACGGTGTGCGGATGACTGCAGACCTAACCAGGTGGCTACTGGAAGAACGGGAACGAATACAGCTACCGGTCCCGCCGATCATTGACAAGGTTGTGCGCGCGGTGGCGCAAGAGCTGGAGGTCCAGGCGGCGGGGGTCTCGCCCGAGGCCCCCGAAACCAGCGGGTAGCTACCGATTGCACCCACAGGATCCTCTCATGCCGGCCGCCGCCAGCCTGCAGAAAAGCAGGGCTTGCCTCGCTTTTTGATCCTATCCCATCGGTCTCGCCGTCACGGCGCTCCGCTTCGCGTGCCCGCGCGAAACCCGATGCCGATCGAGGGCTCCAGCAGCCGCGCGACGTCGGCGTCGGCGAGGCGACAGTAGCGGTGCCGACCCTCACGGTCGACCGCGACGGGGCCTGCGTCCCTGAGCTTGCGCCTCGTGCTTCGGGAGGAGCGCAGATTCGTCGACGCGGTCGCCGGAACGCAGGGCGTCGCGCGCGAGGTTCCGACCGGCCGATGATCGCGGTAATCTTCGTGACGCCGGTCCGCGAGCAGCGCGAGCCGGCCCATTCTTTCGTGATCCCGTCTCGAATTCGGGGTCCGAAGGCGCCGAGCCCGGACCGGGGCGTTCGGCGGTGATGGTCCGCCTCGACTCTGCGGGAAGTGCATCGAGATGTCGTTCCAAATCACCGGCCTTTGGAAGGCGGCGAGACCGCCGGCGGTCGGGCCGGGCGCGATCGCGCACGATGTCCGCGCTCGGCTGATCTCGGTGCGCGCCCACGACCCGACACACTCGATGATCGAGGCGATCGTCTGTAACGGACATGATGCAGCATCGGTGCCGACGAGACAGTTCGCGAGTCGGGACGTTTCTGCTATCCGTCTGGACGATGCCACGCCGGGATGCTGCTCGTGCGCGGCCCACCGGCTCGTGGGACGATCGGGAGAATGCACCGGATGACGGCGATGTCGCTGCACGAGCTCACCACGGAGCGCCTCCGGTTGGTGCCGTGCGATCACGCGCATTTGCCGGGCCTCAGCGCGCTGAACTCGGACCCCGAGGTCATGCGCTACATCACCGGCCGCGGCGAAACGCCGGAGGAGACGCGGGCCGTGATCGAGCGCGTGCGGGCGCGCTGGGTCAAATGGGGCTATTCGTGGTGGACGATGATCGCGCGCGCATCGGACGAGATCGTCGGGATCGGCTGCATCCAGAACCTGCGCAAGAGCGGTACCGAGCCGGATCCCGAGTGTCCGTTCGAGATCGGCTGGCGCGTGCGCCGGGATCGCTGGCGCCGCGGCTTCGCGATCGAGGCCGCGCGCGCGATGGCCGAATTCGCGTTCACGGAGCTCGGTGCGCCGACGCTGTACGCGGTCTGCGATCCGCAGAACGCCGCGTCGATCGCGGTGATGCGCAAGCTCGGGATGCACTGCCGCGGGATCGAAGAGTGGTACGCGAGGCGTGTGTTGACTTACGAGATCACCGCCGCGACGTGGCGCGCGTCCGCAGTACCGGCGCGGCCGGGCGAGGCGCACAATGACGGATAGAAGGCGCATGCACGAGGGAAATGGAACGATGGCCCGGAAGGACTTCGTGTTCGGCGTCGACCTCGACGGCGTCGTCGCGGATTTCATCGGCGGCATGAAGCCGATCGCCGCCGAGTGGCTCGGCGTCCCGGAGCAGGCACTCACCGACGACGTGAGCTACGGCTTCAAGGAATGGAGACTCGGCGGCGAGCGCGGCTACGAGAACTTGCACCGATTCGCGCTGCGCGAGCGCCGGCTGTTCGAGGTACTGCCGGTCGTCGACGGTGCCGGGGTCGCGCTGCGCCGCCTCTCCCGGCGCGGCGTGCGCATACGCGTCATCACCCATCGGCTCTACATCCCGTGGTTTCACCGGCAGGCGGTCATGCAAACGGTCGAATGGCTCGAGAGGCACGGGATTCCGTATTGGGATCTGTGCTTCATGGCGGCGAAGTCCTCGGTCGACGCGGACGTCTACGTCGAGGACGCCCCGCAGAACGTCGAGATGCTGCGCGCGGTCGGCAAGAAGGTGATCGTGATGCGCAACTCGACCAACAAGCACCTCGCGGGTCCGGCGGCCGAGACCTGGGCCGAGATCGAGACCTGGGTGCTGCGCGAATGGCGCGGCGGCGGTCGCGTCGGCGTATAAGACCCCCGCATGAAGAAGTTCAAGCACGAAGCCGAATTGTTCAAGGCCGCATTGCTCGCCGGTGTCGCCTATGCGGAGGGCCGCAAGGCCGTCGAGTTCGAGGCGACGGATTCCGCGAGCGCGAAGGCGCTGTACGTGTATCGCCTGCTCGTGCACGACCAGCTGATCTCACCGATGCCCGAGGACCAGGTCGGCGAGAAGACGATCCGCCATCGCCTCGCGGCCTGGTATGCGCATCAGCTGCCGAAGGACCATCCGTTACTCGACTAGGCGCGCGGGACGGGAGGCTCGAGGAACGCGAGGGGGCGTGAATGCCGCCGTTGCAGCCACCTCGGGATCGAGGGTCGCTCGACGGGTGAATCGACGGCGCGTGCGCCGCCGGGCGAGCATCTCGCGCACCGCGGCGTTGACGCGGTCATCGAGGATCTAAAGGCGATCAGCGCGATCCCGCGTCGAGAACGCCGTCAGTCCCCAGTCAGCAGCGTGAGTTCAGAACTGGTATGCGGTAAGGACCTCCGCACCAGCTATGCGCCATGCGCCGCGGAATCGCTTGCTCGACCCACAGCGATCCTCGCCCGCTGATCCAGCCGCCGGTCCTCGCCGGTCTCGCCGCCGATGCCCTCCTGCTCGTTGAAGTGTCCGTGTATCCACAAAGGGCTCGGGGCACGATCCGCACAAATCCGGGAATCACGGAACTCGGGTATATGGCCGTAGAACCCTGCGAGTACCGCCCGAGAGGGTGCGCTATGATTCGTCGGAGCGCCCATGTTCAAGATTCGCGATATCGATCACCTCGTGCTTCGCGTCGTGGACGTCGAACGCATGATGCGCTTCTATTGCGACGCGCTCGGCTGCACGGTCGAACGTCGCCAGGAGGAGATCGGTCTCGTGCAGTTGCGTGCCGGACGGTCGCTCCTCGATCTCGTCCCGATCGACGGCAAGCTCGGTCGCGCGGGCGGCGGTGCGCCGGCCGCCGCCGGACGGAACCTCGATCATTTCTGCCTCAGGATCGAGCCGTTCGACGAGAGGTCGCTCCGCCGGCAGCTCGGCCGTCACGGGATTACGGTGGGTCCGGTCGAGACGCGCTACGGCGCCGAAGGAGAGGGACCCTCCGTATACCTCGCGGACCCCGAGGGCAACGTCGTCGAGCTGAAGGGTCCGCCGGCGGATCGTTGAAATGGAGAACACCGTGATGCCGAAGTCGCATCGGATCGAGCCGTCCGAATTTCCCGTCGTGCGCAAGTGGCCGCCGCGGCATCCCGATCGGCTGCAGCTCTACTCCCTGCCGACGCCGAATGGCGTCAAAGTGTCGATCATGCTCGAGGAGATCGGCCTACCGTACGAACCGCAGCTCGTCGATTTCGCGAAGAACGACCAAGGATCCCCGGAGTTCCGCTCGCTGAACCCCAACGCGAAGATTCCGGCGATTCTCGATCCGGACGGTCCGGGCGGCGCGCCGCTCTGTTTGTTCGAGTCGGGCGCGATTCTCGTATACCTCGCCGACAAGACCGGCAAGCTCCTGGCCCCGGCCGGTGCCGCCCGCTACGAGACCCTGCAATGGCTGATGTTCCAGATGAGCGGCATTGGGCCGATGTTCGGCCAGGTCGGCTTCTTCCACAAGTTCGCCGGCAAGGAGTTCGAGGACAAACGCCCGCGCGACCGCTACGTCACCGAGGCGCGGCGCCTGCTCGGCGTGCTCGACGCGCGACTCGCCCGAGATCCCTGGGTATCCGGGCGGGAATACACGATCGCCGACGTCGCGACATTTCCGTGGGTGCGCAATCTGATCGGCTACTACGAGGCCGGCGAACTCGTCGGCATCGACGACTTTCCCCAGGTTCGACGATCCTTGCGCGCGTTCGAGGCGAGACCCGCGGTGGCCCGTGGCCTCGCGATCCCGGCATAGACATCGTGGATTCCCCGGACGGCGTCGACTTTGGCCACGCTGTCCCGGCGGGTTCTGGTACACCTGCGGATCCCAAAACAGGCGTTTCTGCACTTTCTATTCGCGAAACGTCACGCTAGCGCTGCAGAACATCGAATGACGTCGCAGCGCGTTCCCATGTGAAGCGCGACCCGGGCGTTTGGCGCGTACCAAGTGAAAGGCAGCCGGTCAGGGGAATTTCGCATGGCCGTTTCGATCGACTCACGGATCCGCTCGCGCCAACTGCGCGGCATGATCATTGCCTCGGCCTTCCTGCCGGTTGCCGCAATGGCGCAGCAGACACGCTACCAAGACCCGCAAGGGCGTTACGATCTCGAGGTGCCCACCGGATGGCAGGTGTATCCCGACACGGGCGCGGATCAGCTCATCGTGCGCCGCGGGGCGGTGCAGGCCATCGTCAGCGTGACCCGTCAGAACAACCGCAACGCGATGACGGGTGCACAGTTCGTCGCGGTCACCGCCCGGGAGTTTCGGCGCCAGTGCCCGACCTTCCGCCAACGCCAGAGCGGTGCACTCGAACTTGCAGGAGCGCCGGGCGTCTACGCACTCTTCACCTGCGACGACCCGAAGTCTCCCGGCGTCGCGGAGACCGAGTCCACGCTCACGGCGAACGAGTTCCTGGTCGGCATCACGGTGATTGCGCCGCGCGCCCTGTATTACGAATACCTGCCGGCGTTGGACGGCATTCGCAACAGCGTGCACGTGACGGGAACCCGGCGCGCACCGATCAGCACCGGCGCAGCCGCATCACAGGCGTTGAGCGACCTCAAAAAGGCCTGCGCCGTCGGCGCATTCACGCAGGAAGGATGCGCAAGACGACTCGGCCTGATGCTGGGGCGCGCGAGCAAGCCCGGCACCGCCGCCAAACCGCCCGGCCGGGTGTATCGCGACCCGCAGGGCCGATTCTCCGTTGCGATTCCGCGGCACTGGCAGGCGATCGCGGAAGGCCATGATGGCGGCCTCGGCGTACAACTGCGCTCCGGCGCGAACTGGATCAACCTCCTGCCCTCCGGACCCGCCGCCAACCCGAGCGAGGTCGTGCTCGACCAGGAACACGAGATCGCCGCTCGTTCTCACTCCGGCCGCCACGCGCCGTTCGGGCCGGCGGGGCTCGTGCAGATCTTCGACCAAGGCCTCGAGATTGCCTACGACGACTTCACCGCAACGTCCGCGCAGGGCGGCGCAGTGCAGGGCCATATCGCGGGCATCGGCAACATCGACGGCAAGGGGCACGATTTTCTGCTCCTGGTGGAGTCCTTCCATCCGCAGAAGAAGGATTCGACGGACGATCCCTTCCTGTCGGTCGCGCAAAGCGTTCACCTGGCCTCCCACTGACAACCGCCACGATGCGCATCCGCCCAATGACCGCGTCAATCGG
>JAJYAM010000035.1 GCA_021779535.1 Pseudomonadota bacterium | reverse complement strand
GCGCGCGGCAGCGCCTCGACCCGTACGCCCGGCGAGCCCGCGTGCGCGGCATACGCGGCCGCGAGCGCCTCCGGCGCGACGAACAGCAGCGCGCCGCCGCCGGCGAACACCCGCGCGGTCGGCGCGCAGCTCGCGCCCGGATCGAGCACGACCCGCAACGGCTGGCGGACCCGATCGCCGTACTCCAGGCGCACGTCGAGCCGCGGATCGTCGCTGCGCACCGTGCCGGCCCCGGTCAGCACCGCGCCGCTGCGCGCACGCCAGGCTTGCACGTCCTCGCGCGCCGCCTCGCCGGTGATCCACGCACGGCGCCGGTCCGCGAACGCGGTCCGCGCGTCGAGGCTCGCCGCGAGTTTCAGCCGCACGTGCGGCCGGCCACGCTCGAAGCGGGCGAAGAACCCCTGGTTCAAGCCGCGCGCCTCGCGCGCGCCGGTGCCGACGAGGACCTCGACGCCGGCGGCCCGCAACCGCGCGATCCCGCCGCCGGCCACCTGCGGGTTGGGGTCCTCGGATGCGCACACCACCCGCGCGACGCCGGCGCCGATCAACGCGTCGGCGCACGGTGGCGTGCGCCCGGTATGGCAGCACGGCTCCAACGTGACGATCACGGTCGCGCCGCGCGCCGCCGCGCCGGCCGCCCGCAGCGCGAGCACCTCCGCGTGCGGTTCCCCGGCGCGCCGGTGCCAGCCCTCGCCGACGACGCGCCCGTCGCGGACGATCACGCAGCCGACGCGCGGATTCGGATCGGTCGTGAACAAGCCGCGCGCGGCGAGCTCGATCGCGCGCCGCATCGCGTCGGCGTCGGCGTCGGCGCCCGGCGCGCTCACTTGCGCCCGCCGTTCGCGTCGCCACCGGGCAACAGCGGCAACTGATCCTGGCTCGGCTCGCGCCGGCGCGGGTGCCGCCGCAGCTGGTCGATCTCGGTCCGGAACGCCTCGACGTCCTGGAAACTGCGGTACACCGACGCGAAGCGGACGTAGGCGACCTCGTCGAGGTGGCGCAACTCTTCCATCACCATCTCGCCGACCGCGCGCGAGGCGATCTCGCGCTCCCCGAGGCTGCGCAGCTTGTGGCAGATCCGCGCGACCGCATCGTCGATCGTCTCGCGGCTCACCGGTCGCTTCTCCAGCGCCTTCTGCATGCCGGCGCGCAACTTGTTCTCGTCGAACGGCTCGCGGCTGCGATCGCTCTTCACGACGACCGGCAGCAGCAGTTCCGCCGACTCGAACGTCGTGAACCGTTCCGCGCACGCGAGGCACTCCCGGCGGCGACGGATCTGGCGTCCCTCGCCCGCGAGCCGGGAGTCGATGACCTTAGTCTCCGTGTGGCCGCAGAATGGACAGTGCATCGCGCATGCTCACGGGGCCGCGCCCGCGGCCGGCCGCCGCCTCACGCATACACGGGGAAGCGCGCGCACAGCGTGACGACTTCCGCGCGCACCCGTTCGACGACGCTCTCGTCGCCGACGTGATCGAGCACGTCGGCGATCCAGTTCGCGAGCTGCTGCATCTCGGGCTCCTTGAAGCCGCGGGTGGTGATCGCCGGGGTCCCGATCCGCAGCCCGCTGGTGACCGCCGGCGGCCGCGGATCGTTCGGCACCGCGTTCTTGTTGACCGTGATGTGCGCGCGCCCGAGCGCCGCGTCGGCGTCCTTCCCGGTCACGCTCTTGGTCGTCAGGTCGAGCAGGAACAAGTGATTGTCGGTGCCGCCGGACACGATCCGGAATCCGCGTGCCTGCAGCGCCGCCGCGAGCGCGCGCGCGTTCGCGACGACCTGCCGCGCGTACGCCTGGAACTGCGGTTGCAGCGCCTCCTGGAACGCGACCGCCTTCGCGGCGATCACGTGCATCAGCGGCCCGCCCTGGATGCCCGGGAACACCATGGAATTGAGCTTCTTGTGGATCTCCTCGTTCGGCCGCGCGAGGATCAAGCCGCCGCGCGGGCCGCGCAGGGTCTTGTGGGTCGTCGTCGTGACGACGTCGGCGATCGGCACGGGGTTCGGATAGACCCCCGCGGCGACGAGACCGGCGACGTGCGCCATGTCGACGAGGAAGCGCGCGCCGACCGCGTCGGCGATCCGTCGGAAGCGCGCCCAGTCGATCACCCGGGAATAGGCCGAGAAGCCCGCGACGATGAGTTTCGGCTGGTGCTCGACCGCGAGGCGCTCGACCTGGTCGTAGTCGATCTCGCCGGTATCCGCCTTCACCCCGTATTGCACCGCCTTGAAGAGTTTCCCGGAGAAGTTCACCTTCGCGCCGTGGGTGAGGTGCCCGCCGTGATCGAGGCTCATCCCGAGGATCGTGTCGCCGGGCGCGAGCAGCGCGAAATACACCGCCTGATTCGCCTGCGACCCGGAGTGCGGCTGGACGTTCGCGAACGCGGCGCCGAACAGCGCCTTCGCGCGCTCGATCGCGAGCCGCTCGGCGACGTCGACGAACTCGCAGCCGCCGTAGTAGCGCTTGCCCGGGTAGCCTTCCGCGTACTTGTTCGTGAGCACCGAGCCCTGTGCCGCGAGCACCCGCGGACTCGTGTAGTTCTCCGACGCGATCAGTTCGACGTGATCTTCCTGGCGCCGCCGCTCGTCGGCGATCGCGCGCGCGAGTTCGTCGTCGAATCCCTCGATCGTCATCTGCGAATGGAACATGCACGGGTCTCCGGGAAGTAGCCGGTCATTATAGCGGATCGGCCGACCCGTCCCCAGCCACAAACGCGTTCACGACCGCGCACCAGGCGCGTGCGAGATTGCGCCGGTCGTACCCTCCGCCACCCATCCCGAGCACCCGGCCGTGGCCTTGGGCGTCGGCGATCGCGCACAACCGGCGCGCCGCGTGCGCGTGCGCCGCCTCGGTGAACGCGAGATGGGTGAGCGGATCGCCGGCGAGGCCGTCCGCACCGCACTGGAACAGGATGAATTCGCTCGGAAAGCGCTCGAGGAACGCCTCCACCTCCTGCCATGCCTCGGCGAACGCCCGGTCGTCCGCGCCGGACGGCAGCGGTATGTTCAACTTCGTGCCGGCGGCGGCGCCGCGGCCGGTCTCCTCGCGCGCGCCGGTCCCCGGATAGAGGGTCCGGCCGTCCTCGTGGATGTCGGCGACGTAGAGCGATTCGTCCGTGACGTAGGCATAGAAGACCCCGTCGCCATGGTGCGCATCGATGTCGACGTAGGCGATCCGGCGCAAGCCATGGCGGGCCCGCAGGATCTCGATCGCAACGCCGCAATCGTTGAACACGCAGAAGCCGGCCGCCCGGTCGCGCCCGGCGTGGTGCAGTCCCGCGATCGGCACGAACGCCCGCCGGCACCGGCCCGCGACGAGCGCCTCGGCCGCGGTGAGGGTCGCACCGACGACCGCCGCCGCCGCCTCGTAGACGCCACGGAACGCCGGCGTATCGCCGCCGTCGAGGAAGCCTTCGCCGCACGCGGAGCGCTGGCGCACGAATTCCAGGTAGTCCGGGGTATGGAACGCGCCGAGCTCCGCATCCGATGCGGCCCGGGGGGCACACAGCTCGACCTGCGCCGCGAGGCCCTGCGCGCGCAGCTCGCGCAGGAAGTGCGCCTGCCGATCCGGCCCGAACGGGTGAGCGTTGCCGAAGCCGTAGCGGGCGATCGCGTCGCCGGCGACGACCATCACGGGAGCCGGCGTCGACATGCGCGGCAGGGTACCACGCGACCCGTGAAAAGGCGCGCACCCGCCTCGCGCCGACGTTCCTTGACCTTTCCTCGCGTTCCTTGAGTGGTGCCGGTCGGGCGCTTCGGTCAGAATTGCCGCCGATACGCGACGAGACCCCATGAGCGATACACCGACCCCTCCCGCGACGCCCGCGCGCCGCTCCCGGTCCTTCTGGGTCGCGGCCGCCCTGCTCGGTGCGCTCGTCGCGATCGTGGTGCTGCGCCTGATCGGCTCGAAGGCGCCGCCCCACGGGATGCCGCCGCAAGTCGTCGACGTCGCCGCGGCGGTGCGCGGTTCGATGCCCGAGACGCTCACCGAGCTCGGCACCGTGACCCCGGTCTCGACCGTGACCGTGCTCCCGCAGCTCAGCGGTTACCTGACCCGGGTCGGATATCGCGAAGGCGAGGACGTGCGCGCCGGGCAGTTCCTCGCGCAGATCGATCCGCGCCCCTACCAGATCGGCCTGCGCCAGGCCGAGGCCGCGCTCGCGAAGGACCGCGCGGTGCGCGCGCAAGGCCGCGCCGACCTCGCGCGCTATGCGCTGCTGCGGACGAAGCACGCGATCGCCGAGCAAACCTACGACGATCAGCGCTACGCGGTCGAACAGCAGAGCGCCCAGGTCGCGAGCGACCGGGCGAACGTCGCGCAGTACCGGCTGGACCTCGCGTACGCCCACATCACCGCGCCGATCGCCGGCCGGGTCGGCCTGCGGCTCGTCGATCCGGGCAATTACGTCACCGCGTCGAGCTCGCCCGGGATCGTCGTGATCACGACGATGCGGCCGACGACCGTCGAGTTCACGGTCGCGCAGAACGACCTCGCGGCGGTGGTCCGGCGTTTCGGCGCCGGCGCGAAGCTCGCGGTGACCGCTTATGCCAGCGGCGACGACCGGCCGATCGAGACCGGGACGCTCTACGCGATCGGCAACCAGGTCAGCACCGGCACCGGCACGGTGACCCTGCGCGCGAAGTTCGCGAACGCGCGGGAACGGCTGTTCCCGAACGAGTTCGTGAACGTGAAGCTCCTGGTCGACACGCTGCGCAACGTCGTGCTCGTGCCGACGAGTGCGATCCTGAGCGGCGCGCCCGGCGATTACGTGTATCTCGTGAATCCGGATCACACCGTCTCGGCGCACCCGGTGCGGGTCGGTCCGAGCGACGGCGAGCGCACCGCGATCCTGGCGGGCCTGGCCCCGGGTCAGGTCGTCGTGACCGACGGGACCGACCGCTTGCGGGATGGCGCGACGATCAGCGTCGCGCCGCCCGCGGCAGGCCACGGGGCCCGCCGGTGATCGCCGCGTAGTCTCCGCGCCGCCCCCAAACGCCCGATGAACCCCTCCCGCCCGTTCATCCTGAGACCGGTGGCGACGTCGCTGTTGATGATCGCGCTCGTGCTGGTCGGCCTGGTCGCGGTGCGCTTCCTGCCGATCTCCTCGCTCCCGGACGTCGACTACCCGACGATCCAGGTGCAGACCTTCTATCCCGGCGCGAGCCCGCAGGTGATGGCGACGACCGTGACCGCGCCGCTCGAGGTGCAGCTCGGAGAGATCCCGAGCCTGACGCAGATGATCTCGCGCAGCTCCGAAGGCTCCTCGGTGATCAATTTGCAGTTCAGCCTCGCGCAGAACCTCGACGTGGCCGAGCAGAACGTGCAGGAGGCGATCAACGGCGCGAACAGCCTGCTGCCGAGCGGCCTCCCGGCGCCGCCGGTGTACGCGAAGGTGAACCCGGCCGACCAGCCGATCATCACGTTCGCGCTCACCTCGAAGACGCTGTCCTTGACCGATCTCGAGGACATCGCGAACGACCGGCTCGCCTCGAAGCTCTCCGAGGTGCCCGGCGTCGGCCAGATCACGCCGGCCGGCGGCCACGTCCCGGCGATCCGGGTGGAGTTCGACCCGCACGCGCTCGCCGCCCACGGACTCGGCATCGACGACCTGCGCACGCTCCTCGCGACCGTGAACGTGAGCCAGCCGAAGGGCAACTTCGACGGGCCGGCGCTCGACTACACGATCAACTCGAACGACCAGATCCGCGATCCGCGCGAGTACCTCGACACCGTGGTCGCGTACCAGAACGGCGCGCCGGTGTTCCTCCGCGACGTCGCCACGGTAAAGCGCGCCGCGCAGGACGTCGAGCAAGGCGCCTGGTACGACCGCACGCCGGCGATCGTGCTGAACGTGCTCCGCCAGCCGGGCGCGAACGTGATCGCGACCGTGGACGCGATCAAGGCGCGCCTGCCGGGATTGCTCGCGAGCCTGCCGCACGCGATCCGGCTGCGCGTCGTCGCCGACAGCACCGGGGTGATCCGCGCCTCGGTCGCGGACGCCGGGCTCGAGCTCGCGCTCTCGATCGCGCTGGTGGTGCTGGTGATCTTCGTGTTCCTGCGCAACGCGCCGGCGACCCTGATCCCGAGCATCTCCGTGCCGGTGTCGCTGATCGGCACGCTCTCGTTGATGTACGAGCTCGGCTACTCGATCGACAACCTGTCGCTGATGGCGCTGATCGTCGCGACCGGCTTCGTCGTCGACGACTCGATCGTGATGATCGAGAACATCGTCCGCTATCTCGAGGAGGGCATGACCCCGATCGAGGCGGCGCTCGCCGGCGCCGGCCAGATCGGCTTCACGATCGTGTCGTTGACGGTGTCGCTGATCGCGGTGCTGATACCGCTGCTGTTCATGGGCGGCGTGATCGGCCGGCTGTTCAGCGAGTTCGCGGTCACGCTCGCGGTGACGATCCTGTTCTCCGCGGTGGTCTCGCTGACCCTCGTGCCGATGATGTGCGCGCGGATCCTGCGGCGCAAATCCGAGCGCCACCCGAGCCGCTTCGAGGAGTTCAGCGAGCGCGCGTTCGACCGCCTGCTCGCGGCCTACCAGCGCCGGCTCGGCTGGGTGCTCGATCATGAGGCGCTCACGCTCGGCGTCGCCACGCTCACGGTCGCGTTGACGCTGCTGCTGTACGCGACGATCCCGAAGGGGCTGTTCCCGGTGCAGGACGTCGGCGTGATCCAGGGGATCAGCATCGCCGACAACTCGGTGTCCTACCGCGCGATGACGCGGCGGCAGGGCGCGCTCGCGGACGCGATCCTGAAGGATCCGGACGTGACCTCGCTGACCTCCTACGTCGGCATCGACGGCACCAATCCGACCTTGAACCAGGGCCGGTTCCTGATCAACCTGCGGCCGCACGACGCGCGCACGCTGAGCGCGGCGCAAATCGCCGCGCGGATCCGCCGCGAGACCGCCGGCGTCCCCGGGATCCAGCTGTACCTGCAACCCGCGCAGAGCCTCACGCTCGACACGGTCGTCGCACCGAGCCAGTACCAGTTCGTGCTGCGCGGACCGGACCCGAACGCGTTCGACGCGATCGTGCCCGATCTGCTCGCGCGGCTGCGCCGGATCCCGTCGATCACGAACGTGACCAGCGACCTCGACAACGAGGGCGCGAGCGTCGACGTCGAGGTCGACCGGCAGCTCGCCGCCCGCTACGGGATCACGCCGGCGACGATCGACAACGCGCTGTACGACGCGCTCGGCCAGCGCATCGTCTCGACGATCTTCACGCAGTCGAACCAGTACCGCGTGATCCTGAACGCGCAGCCGAGGGCGCTGCCGACGCTCGCGTCCCTCGGGACGCTGTACCTGCCGACCCAGACCGCCGCCAGCGGACAGGTGCCGCTCGGCGCGATCGCGAAGATCCGCGTCACGAAGCGCCCGCTCGTGATCAGCCACCTCGCGCAGTTCCCCGCGGTGACCATATCCTTCGATCTCGCGCCGGGCGCCTCGCTCAGCACCGCGATCGACGCGATCCACCGCGCCGAGCGCGCGGTGCGCCTGCCGCCGTCGATCACGAGCTCCTTCCAGGGCGCCGCGCGGGCGTTCGAGAGCTCGCTGTCCAGCGAGGCGTTCCTGCTGCTCGCCGCGCTCGCGACCGTGTACATCGTGCTCGGCGTGCTGTACGAGAGCTACATCCACCCGGTCACGATCCTCTCGACCCTGCCGTCGGCCGGGATCGGCGCGCTGCTCGCGCTGATGATCGCCGGCAAGGATCTCGACGTGATCGGGATCATCGGGATCGTGCTGCTGATCGGCATCGTGAAGAAGAACGGGATCATGATCGTCGACTTCGCGCTCGAGGCGGAGCGTGAGCACGGCAAGTCGCCGCGCGAAGCCATCCTGCAAGCCTCGATCCTGCGCTTCCGGCCGATCCTGATGACGACCTTCGCGGCGATCCTCGGCGCGCTGCCGCTGCTCGTCGGGACCGGCACGGGTTCGGAACTGCGCCGTCCGCTCGGCATCGCGATCATCGGCGGACTCGTGGTGAGCCAGGTGCTGACCTTGTTCACGACGCCGGTGATCTACCTGTTCTTCGACCGCCTCGCGCTGCGCGTTCGCGGCCGCCGGCGCGGCGCGGCCGCCGCGGGGGCGTCGTGAACATTCCGGCGGTGTTCATCCGGCGCCCGGTCGCGACCACGCTGGTCGCGATCGCGATCGCGCTCGCGGGCGTGCTCGCGTACTTCCGCATGCCGGTCGCGCCGCTGCCGAGCGTCACCTACCCGGTCGTCGTCGTCGAGGCCCACATGGCCGGCGCGAGCCCCGACACGATGGCGTCGACGGTCGCCGAGCCGCTCGAACGGCGCCTCGCGACGATCGCCGGCGTGACCGAGTTGACCTCGATGAACTCGGTCGGCGCCTCACGGATCATCGTGCAGTTCCAGGTGAGCCGCGACATCAACGGCGCCGCGCGCGACGTGCAGGCCGCGATCCAGGCGACGCGCGCGGACCTGCCGACGACGCTGCGCAACAACCCGACCTACCGGGAGTACAACCCCGCCGATTCACCGATCATCATCCTCGCGCTGACCTCGAAGACCCTCACGCGCGCGCAGCTCTACGACTCGGCGAACACCGTGATCCAGCAACAGCTGTCGCAGATCGACGGCGTCGGCCAGATCCTGCTCGGCGGCAGCGCGCTGCCGTCGGTGCGGGTCGAGCTCGATCCGGACAAGCTCGCCGCCTACGGGATCGGGCTCGAGGACGTGCGCGCGGCGCTCGCCGCCGCCAACGCCGACAGCGCGAAGGGCTACCTCGACCAGGGCAACCGGCGCTACGTCGTGGTTTCGAACGATCAGGCGACGAAGGCGGCCGACTACCGCAACCTCGTGATCGCCTACCGCAACGGCGCACCGGTGCTGCTGCACGACGTCGCCGCGGTGATCGACTCGAACGAGAACATCCGCAATGCCGGGCTCTACGACGGCCAGCCGACGGTCGGCGTGATCGTGTTTCCGCTGCCCGGCGCGAACATCATCGACACCGTCGACAAGATCAAGCGGATCCTGCCGTCGGTGGAGGCGACGCTGCCGCCGAGCATCCGGGTGCACGTCGCGATCGACCGGTCGCAGTCGGTGAACGCGGCGGTGAACGACACCGAACGCACGCTGCTGCTCGCGGTGGTGCTCGTGATCGGCGTGGTGTTCGCGTTCCTGCGCTCGCCGCGCGCGACCCTGGTGCCCGCGGTCGCACTGCCGCTGTCGATCGTCGGGTCGTTCGGCCCGATGTACCTGCTCGGCTACAGCATCGACAACCTGTCGCTGATGGCGCTCACGATCGCGACCGGCTTCGTCGTGGACGACGCGGTCGTCGTGCTGGAGAACGTCGTCCGGCACATCGAGGCCGGCGTCCCGCCGCACGAGGCCGCGGTGCGCGGCAGCGCCGAGGTCAGCTTCACCGTGATCTCGATGAGCCTGTCGCTGATCGCGGTGTTCATCCCGATCCTGCTGATGCCGGGGATCGTCGGCAAGCTGTTCCACGAGTTCGCGGTCACGTTGTCGATCGCGATCCTGATCTCGCTGTTCGTGTCGCTGACCGTGACCCCCGCGATGTGCGCGCACACTCTCCGGGGCGGCGCCGCGCTGCACTCGAACGCGCGCTGGGCGGTCTGGGCGGAACGCGCGTTCGAACGCTTCAAGGCCGCGTACTCGCGGTCCCTGACCGCGGTGCTCGACCATTCGCTGCTGGTCGGCGTGCTGCTGCTCGCGATGCTCGCGCTGAACGTGGTCCTGTTCCGGCTCGTGCCGTCGACCTTCTTCCCGGAGCAGGACGACGGGATGCTGATCGGCCAGATCATCGCCGACCAGAGCATCTCGTTCCAGGCGATGGCGAAGAAGCTCCAGCAGCTGCAGGCGATCGTGCAGGCGGATCCGGCGGTCGCGTCCGTGATCGGCTTCACCGGCGGCCAGGCGCTGAACACCGCGAACGTCTACGTGCGCTTGAAACCCCTCGCCGAGCGGCGCATCAGCGCGCAACGGGTCGTCGCGCGGCTGCGTCCGAAGCTGCGGCGCGTGTCCGGCGCGCGGCTGTTCCTGCAGGCCGTGCAGGACTTGCACATCGGCGGCCGGCAGTCCGCGGCCGAATACCAGTACACGCTGACCAGCGACGACACCACGACGCTGTACGAGTGGGTGCCGAAGCTCGTCGCGGCGCTCGCGCGAGACCGCTCCGAGATCACCGACGTGAACACCGACATGCAGCGCAACGGCCTGCAGACCTTCGTGAACGTGGACCGCCGGACCGCGCGCCGCTACGGCTTCGAGCCGAACCAGATCGACGAGGCGCTCTACGACGCGTTCGGCCAGCGCACCGTGTCGACGATCTTCAACCCGTTCAACCAGTACTTCGTCGTGATGGAGGTCGCGCCCCGCTATTGGCAGTACCCGTCGATGCTGAAGCGGATCCACCTGAGCACCGCGGCCGGCAACCCGAGCGGCACCGCGCAAACCCAGGCGCCGTTCGGCACCGTGAGCGGCACGACCCCGTTCGCCGCGATCGCGCCGGCGCGCGCCGGCGCGGCGGGCACCAACGTCCGCAACGCGAACGCGCAGGCGAACGCCGCGACCAACAGCATCGCGAACAGCCGCGGCGGCGGCTCGACCGGGAGCGCGGACAGCACCGCGCCCGAGACGATGGTGCCGCTGTCGGCGATGGCGACGTTCTCGACCAGCCGCACCGCGACCGAGGTCAACCACCAGGGCGGCCTCGTCGCGGTCACGATGTCCTTCAACCTGCCCCCGGGCGGCTCGCTCGGCGGCGCCGCGGCCGCGATCGATCGCGCGATGCGGCGGATCCAGATGCCGGCGACGATCCGCGGCAGCTTCGCCGGCGCCGGCAAAGTCTATGCGGAGTCGATGGCGACGATGCCGCTGCTGATCCTCGCGGCGCTGGCCGCGGTCTACATCGTGCTCGGGATCCTGTACGAGAACACCATGCATCCGCTCACGATCCTCTCGACGCTGCCGTCCGCCGGGATCGGCGCGACGCTCGCGCTGCTGCTGTTCGGCACGCCGTTCTCGGTGATCGCGCTGATCGGGATCATCCTGCTGATCGGCATCGTGAAGAAGAACGCGATCATGATGATCGACGTCGCGGTGCACACCCAGCGCGAGGACGGGATCGACGCGAAACGCGCGATCCACGATGCGGCGGTGCTGCGCCTGCGGCCGATCATCATGACGACCGCCGCGGCCGTGGTCGGCGCGCTGCCGCTCGCGATCGGCTTCGGCCAGGGCGCCTCGCTGCGCCAGCCGCTCGGGATCACGGTGATGGGCGGGCTCCTGTTCAGCCAGGTGTTCACGCTGTACACGACGCCGGTGATCTACCTGGTTCTCGACCGCTGGCGCATCCGGATACGCGCGGCGATCCAACGCCTGACCGGACACGCCGGATCGGAGGTGAGCGCATGAAAACGACCGGCCTCGCGGCCCTCGCGATCGTCGCCGTCGGCGCCGTGCTCGGCGGCTGTGCCGTCGGTCCCGACTATCACCGCCCGGCGGTGCCGGTGCCCCGCCATTACACCGCGCTCGCCGGCTGGACCGCGGCGCAACCGGCGGACGCCGCGCCGAAGGGGGATTGGTGGACCGCGTTCCACGATCCGCTGCTCGACCGCCTGGAACCCGCGGTCGCGGTCTCGAACCAGACCGTGCGGCAGGCGGTCGCGAACTACCAGCAAGCGATCGAGGCGACGCGGGTCGCGCGCAGCGCGCTGCTGCCGGCGATCGGGATCACGGCGTCCGCGACGCGGTCGCGATCGGCCCGCAGCGGCGGCGGATCGGGACCGGTCGTCGACTCCGGCTCGCTCGAGGGCGTCGCGAGCTGGTCGGTCGACCTCTGGGGCGGGCTGCGCCGTCAGCTCGAGCAGAGCCGCGCGATCGCCGCGGCGGACCAGGCGCAGCTCGCGAACGCGACCCTCGCCGAGCAGACCCTGCTCGCGACGACCGTGATCGACCTGCGGGTCACCGACGCCGACATCGCGCTCGAGCGGCGCACGGTGCGTGCGTACCGCGACTCGCTCCGGGTCGTGACGCAGCAGGCCTCCGCCGGAGTGAGCGCCGCGCCGCCGTCGGCGGTGATCGCGGCCCGGACCGCGCTCGACAATGAGCAGGCCGCGCTGATCGCGCTCGGCGTCGCTCGCGCGCAGTACCTGCACGCGATCGCGGTGCTGGTCGGCAGGAACCCCGAGGACCTCGCGATCCCGGCCGCGAACCGGCTGCCGGCGCTGCCCACGGTGCCGCCGGGCGTTCCCTCGACGCTGCTCGAGCGGCGGCCCGACATCGCCGCCGCCGAGCGCGCGGTCGCGGCGGAGAACGCGGCGGTCGGCGTCGCGACCGCGGCCTACTTCCCGAGCCTGTCGCTGTCCGCGGCCGGCGGGTTCGCACAATCGCCGCTCGACGGCCTGCTGCACACCGCGAACGACGTCTGGTCGCTCGGCGCGGACAGCGCGCTCGCCCTGCTCGACTTCGGCGCGCGCCGCGCGCAGGTCCGGGCGGCGCGCGCCGCCTATCGGGGCGCGGTCGCGAACTACCGCAACACCGTGCTGAACGCGTTCGCGCACGTCGAGGACGATCTCTCGAGCCTGCGGATCCTCGCGGCGCAGGCCGCCGCGCTCGATCGCGCGGTCGCCGACGCCGCGCGCGGCGCCGAGATCGCGCTCGCGGAGTTCCAGGCCGGCACCGTCGATTACACCGCGGTCGCGCAGGCCCAGGCGACGCTGCTCACCGATCGGCGCAACGCCCTCGCGGTGCGCGAGAGCCGGCTCGTGACCACGGTCGCGCTGATCGGCGACTTAGGGGGCGGCTGGTCGGCGACCGCGCTTCGTGACAAGTCGCGGTGAGTCACCGATAATTATCAGTTCCCGATCCTCGATCGGCCGCATCGCGACGGGTTCCTATGGCTCAGTTCATCTACACCATGAATCGCGTGGGCAAGGTCGTCCCACCGAAGCGCGTGATCCTGCGCGACATCAGCTTGAGCTTCTTCCCGGGCGCGAAGATCGGCGTGCTCGGCTTGAACGGCTCCGGCAAGTCGACGCTGCTGCGGATCATGGCCGGCAAGGACGCCGACATCGAAGGCGAGGCCCGCGCGCAGCCCGGGATCAAGGTCGGCTACCTCCCGCAGGAGCCCGAGCTCGACGAGACCCGGACCGTCCGGCAGATCGTCGGCGAGGGCGTCGGCGACGTACAGCGGCTGATCGACCGGTTCAACGCGGTCAGCGACCGCTTCGCGGAACCGCTGTCCGACGACGAGATGAACAAGCTGATGGAGGAGCAGGCGAAGCTCCAGGACCAGATCGACGCGGTCGGCGGCTGGGAGCTCGAGCGCAAGCTGGAGATCGCCGCGGACTCGCTGCGCCTGCCGCCCTGGGACGCGGTCGTCGGCAAGCTCTCGGGCGGCGAGAAACGCCGCGTCGCGCTGTGCCGGCTGCTGCTCTCGAAGCCCGACATGCTGCTGCTCGACGAGCCGACGAACCACCTCGACGCCGAGTCGGTCGCCTGGCTCGAGCGCTTCCTCGCCGAATACCCGAGCACGGTGATCGCGGTGACCCACGACCGCTACTTCCTCGACAACGTCGCCGAATGGATCCTCGAACTCGACCGGGGCCACGGGATCCCGTGGCACGGCAACTACTCCTCGTGGCTCGAGCAGAAGGAGCAGCGGCTCGTGCAGGAGGAGAAGCAGCAGGAAGCGCTCGCGAAGTCGCTGCAGCACGAGCTCGAGTGGGTGCGATCGAACCCGAAGGCCCGGCAGGCGAAATCGAAGGCGCGGCTGCAGCGCTACGAAGAGCTCTCGTCGCAGGAGTTCCAGAAGCGCAACGAGACCAACGAGATCTACATCCCGCCGGGTGAACGGCTCGGCGACCTGGTGATCGAGTGCCAGGGCCTGCGCAAGGGGTTCGGCGACCGGCTGCTGATCGACGGGCTCGGCTTCAGCCTGCCGCGCGGCGGTATCGTCGGCATCATCGGCCCGAACGGCGCCGGCAAGACGACGCTGTTCCGGATGCTGACCGGCGCCGACCAGCCCGATGCCGGCGGGATCCGCATCGGTCCGACGGTGAAGCTCGCCTACGTCGACCAGTCGCGCCAGGCGCTCAACGACAAGAACACCGTCTGGCAGGAGATCTCCGGCGGCCTCGACCTCATCAAGGTCGGCAACTACGAGACCTCGTCGCGCAGCTACGTCGGACGGTTCAATTTCCGCGGTGTGCAGCAGCAACAGCTCATCGGCGAGCTCTCGGGCGGCGAGCGCAACCGCGTGCACCTCGCGAAGGTCCTGAAGTCCGGCGGCAACGTGCTGCTGCTCGACGAGCCGACCAACGACCTGGACATCGAGACGCTGCGCGCGCTCGAGGAGGCGCTGCTCGCATTTCCGGGCTGCGCGGTCGTGATCTCGCACGATCGCTGGTTCCTCGACCGGATCGCGACCCACATCCTCGCGTTCGAGGGCAATTCCGAGGTCGTCTGGTTCGAAGGCAATTACCGCGAGTACGAAGAGGACCTGAAGAGGCGCAAAGGCGAGGACGCGGCGCAGCCGCACCGCATCCGCTACAAGCCGCTGGAGGGATGACCGCGATGATCCACATCGATGCGCCGGACGAGCTCCGGATCGAACCGCCGGGCCTCGCGCTCGCCTGCCCGCACTGCCAGGCGCACACGCACCTGACGCCGGTCGGCGTGCCGCGGGTCGCGGACCTCGGCCGCCGCCAGCCGAAGCACGTCGGCGTGGTGTTCCTGTGCGATGCCTGCGGCGAGCCGGTGTTCCTCAAGTTCCCCGCGCTCGGCTATGCCCCGGACCGGATCGACCTCGCCGCGAACTTCGTCGAGATCGAGCGCACCCCCGAGACGTTCCCGCTGTCCTACCTGCCGGCGGAGACGCAGGGCGTCTTCAAGGAGGCGCTCGCGTGTTACACGGCCGGGTGCTTCAACGCGTTCGGCGCGATGTGCCGCCGGACCGCGCAGTCGCTGTTCCGCGAGCTCGGCGAGCGCGGCAAGCTCGACCTGTTCGACGAGTTGCAGGAGGCGCGCGAGATCGCGGGCCTCGACGAGGAGACCTTCGCGGCCGTCCGGGCGGTGCTGTTCGGCAGCGACGGGGATCCGTGGCCGCACCAGCCGACCCTGAACGCGAGCCGCGCGGGCGTGCTGCTCGAGGTGATGCGGGACCTCTTGTACCAGACCTTCGTCCGCAAGGCGAAGCTGCGGCAGGCGGTGACCTACCGCAAGTTCGTGGTCCCGTCGACCACCGAAACCGAGTACTGACCGGGCCGCGCGCTCAGCCGGCGAACACGCGCGCGTTGCGGAACAGCCGCATCCAGCCGCCGTCCTCGCCCCACTCGCGCGGCGCCCAGGAGTTCTGCACCGTCCGGTAGACCCGCTCCGGATGCGGCATCAGCGCGGTCACGCGCCCGTCGGCGCTGCACACGCCGGCGAGCCCGCCGGGCGAGCCGTTCGGGTTGAACGGATACCGCCCGGTCGGCGCACCGTGGTGATCGACGTACCGCAAGCTCGCCTCGCCGAGCGCGAGCAGCCGCTCCGCGCCGCCGTCCAGGTCGAATTCCGCCCGGCCCTCGCCGTGCGAGACCGCGACCGGCAGCACCGAGTCGTGCATGCCCTGCAACAGCACCGAGCGGCTCGGTGCGATGCGCACCAGCACCAGCCGCGCCTCGTGCTGCTCGGAGCGGTTGCGCACGAACCGTGGCCAGCGCTCGGCGCCCGGCACGAGCTCCTTCAGCGCCGCGAGCATCTGACAGCCATTGCAGATCCCGAGCGTGAACGTCGACGGACGGTGGAAGAACGCCTCGAACTGCGCACGCGCGCGATCGTTGAACAGGATCGATTTCGCCCAGCCCTCGCCGGCGCCGAGCACGTCGCCGTACGAGAAGCCGCCGCACGCGACGAGTCCCGCATGGCGCTCGAGGTTCGCCGCACCGCTCAGCACGTCGGTCATGTGCACGTCGTACGCGTCGAACCCCGCGCGCGTGAGCGCCGCGGCCATCTCGGTCTGGCTGTTGACGCCCTGTTCCCGCAGCACCGCGACGCTCGGGCGCCGCCCGGTGTTCACGTACGGCGCGGCGACGTCGTCGGCCGGATCGAAGCGCAAGCTCGCGTGCAGTCCCGGATCGTCCGCGTCGAGGAGCCGATCGTATTCCTCGCGCGCGCAATCCGGATGATCGCGCAGCTGCTGCATCCGGAACGACACCTCGCTCCACGCGCGGTGCAGGTCGATCCGCGAGGCCTCGAGCACCGGCCCGCCCGCGGCGCGAATCGTGATCCTCGCGCCCGCGACCGGCCGGGCGACCGCGCGGACGCAACCGCCGAGGCCGTGCCGCTCGAACAACGCGAGCGCGTCGGCGACCTGCGCGTCGGCGACCTGCACGACCGCGCCCGGCTCCTCGGCGAAACTCGCGGCGACCGCGTCGCGCACCTCGCCGAGATCGATCTCGAGGCCGCAGTGCGACGCGAACGCGATCTCCAGCAACGCGACCAGCGTGCCCCCGTCGGAACGGTCGTGGTACGCGAGTGCGAGGCCCCGCTCCTTCAGCTCGATGATCGCGGCCGCGAACGCCGCGAGCAGCGCCGGATCGTCGAGGTCGGCCGGTTCGCCGCCGTCGCGCCCGAGCACCTGCGCCCAGCACGAGCCGCCGAGCCGGTCGCGCCCGCGGCCGAGATCGACGAGCAACAGCTGCGACGGCGCGCGCCGGTCGAGCAACGGCGTCAAGCTGCGCCGCGCATCGCGCACCGGCGCGAACGCCGACACGATCAACGAGATCGGCGCGATCACCCGGTGCTCGCCGCGCGCATCGCGCCACGCGGTGCGCATCGACAGCGAGTCCTTGCCGACCGGGATCGCGATCTGCAGGCGCGCGCACAGATCGAGCGCGACCGCGCGAACGGTCGCGTACAGGTCCGCATCCTCACCGGGCTCCCCGCACGCGGCCATCCAGTTCGCCGACAGCCGCACGTCCGACAGCGCGCCGATGTCGGCCGCGAGGATGTTGGTGATCGCCTCGGCGACCGCCAGCCGGCCCGACGCGGCCGGATCGAGCACCGCAACCGGCGTGCGCTCGCCGACCGCGATCGCTTCGCCGCGGTAGCCGTCGTAGTCGCTCAAGGTCACGCCGACGTCCGCGACCGGCACCTGCCACGGACCGACCATCTGATCGCGGCTCACGAGCCCGCCGACGCTGCGATCGCCGATCGTGATCAGGAACGACTTGTCGGCGATCGTCGGCAGTTCGAGGAGCCGGCGCAGCGACTCCTCGACGGTGACCCCCGCGGTCGACAGCGGTGCCGGGCCGCGCGGCAGGCTCGCGACCTCGCGGCGCATCCGCGGGGGCTTCCCGAGCAGGGTGTCGATCGCCATGTCGACCGGCGCGCCGCCCTGCGTCGCATCGGTGACGATCAGCCGGCCGTCGCCGGTGACCGCGCCGACGACCGCGGTCGGGCAGCGCTCGCGCGCGCAGATCGCCTCGAACTCGGCGACCCGCCCGGGCTCGAGCGCGATCACGTAGCGTTCCTGCGCCTCGTTGCACCAGATCTCCATCGGCGACAGGCCCGGCTCCGCACTCGGGATCCGCCGCAGCTCGATCCGTCCGCCGCGGTGGCTGTGCGCGATCGCCTCGGGCAACGCATTCGACAATCCGCCGGCGCCGACGTCGTGGATCAGCAGGATCGGATTGCGCTCGCCGAGCGCCCAGCAGCGGTCGATCACTTCCTGCGCCCGCCGCTCGATCTCGGCATTGCCGCGCTGCACGGACGCGAAGTCGAGCTCCGAGTCGCTCTGGCCGCTGCCGACCGACGACGCCGCGCCGCCGCCGAGGCCGATCAGCATCGCCGGCCCGCCGAGCACGACGAGCGGCGCGCCGACCGCGACCTCGCGCTTCTCGACGTGCGCGCGGCGCACGTTGCCGAGGCCGCCCGCGAGCATGATCGGCTTGTGGTAACCGCGCGCCACGACCCGTCCGCCTTCGCGGCTCGCGCGCTCGAAAGTACGGAAATAACCGGCGATGTTCGGCCGGCCGAACTCATTGTTGAACGAGGCCGCGCCGATCGGGCCCGCGAGCATGATCTCGAGCGCGGACGCGATCCGCTCGGGCTTGTCGAGGTCCTCCTCCCAGTCGCGTCGCAGTCCCGGGATCTTGAGGTTCGAGACCGAGAACCCGCACAGGCCCGCCTTCGGCTTCGCGCCGATCCCGGTCGCGCCCTCGTCGCGGATCTCCCCGCCCGCGCCGGTCGCCGCGCCCGGGAACGGCGAGATCGCGGTCGGGTGGTTGTGGGTCTCGACCTTGATCAGGATGTCGATCGGCTCGACGCTCGCCGCGTAGCGTTGCGTGACCGGCTCCGGGAAGAACCGCGCACCGACCGACCCCTCGATCACCGCGGCGTTGTCACGATATGCCGACAGCACGCCACCGGGGCTGCGCCGGTGGGTCTCGCGGATCATCTCGAACAGCGACATCGGCATCTCGGCGCCGTCGATGCGGAACGCGGCGTTGAAGATCTTGTGCCGGCAGTGCTCCGAGTTCGCCTGCGCGAACATCATCAACTCCGCGTCGGTCGGGTCGCGTCCCGCGGCCGCGAACGCGCGCGCGAGATAGTCGATCTCCTCGTCCGAGAGCGCGAGCCCCCAGTCGCGGTTCGCCGCCGCGAGCGCCGCCCGGCCCTCGCGCGCGAGGGGCACCCGGCGCAGCGGCCGCGGCGCCTCCTCGCGGAAGAAACCCGCGGGCGGCGCGCGCTCGAGCCACAAGGACTCGGTCATGCGATCGTGCAGGAGCGGTGCGAGGCCCGCGAGGTCGAGCAACGCGCTCGCCGGCGGCGCGACGCGCAGGGTGAAGCGCGTGCCGCGTTCGATCCGGCGCACCGGCGCGAGCCCGCACACCCGCGCGATGTCGGTCGCTTTGCTCGACCACGGGGAGACGGTGCCGAGCCGCGGCGTCACCAGGACCGTGCGCGCCTCGCCCGGCGCGACGGTCTCGTCAGGCGCAACGCCGGCCGCACGGGGACCGTAGCGCAGCAAGCGCTCGAGGAGTGCGTGCTCGGCCGGCGCCAGCGCACGTGCCGCGTCGACGAAATGCACGAACTGCGCTTCGACGCCGAGCACGCGCGGGTCGCGTGCGCGCAGTTCGCCGAGCAACCGGTCCAGCCGGAACGGCGACAGCGCCGGCGCGCCCGGGAACTCGATCACCGGGGTCGTCCCGGCGCGCGGCGCCCGCCGGGCGCGCGCACGCTCGGATCACCTGCGCGCGTTCGAGTCCCCGCCCGGCGTGTAGATCGGCACCGGGAATTGCGCGACGTTCGAGCCCTCGAGAACACTGATCTTGCTGACACCTTGCTTCTTGACCTCGTCGATCCGCAGCACCGCATGCATCGGCAGATAGGTGCGCTTTACTTCGTGGAATTCGGACTTTATCTTCTCCTCGGTCGGGTCGACGACGACCGTGGAGCGCTCGCCGAAGATCAGCTCCTCGACCTCGATGAAGCCGAACAGGCCGCCATGGCTCACCTTCCTGGCGTACAACTCGTAGACTTTGCCCTGGTGGATGAACAAAACCTTGAAAATGTGACTCGCGGCCATTTGGCAGACTCCGAACGCTGGTAGCGTTTCGTTATATTATACGAGGACTTACCCCAAATCCCGATGAGCAATCGATCGGAGCGAAAATGGCCCTGCGCGTGAGCGTCGTCAGCGAGCACGCGGCCCGGCTCGGCGACCAAGGTTCGAAGGTGTTCGGCGTGCACGGCGGTTCGATCGGCCGCTCGCGCGACAACGAGTGGATCCTGCCCGACCCGGAGCGCTACCTCTCGGGGAGGCACGCGCGCATCGAATACCGTGCCGGCCGCTACTATCTCGTCGACACCAGCTCGAACGGCACCTACGTGAACGGCGCGCAGGTTCCGCTCGGAAGGTTTCACGAATATCTGCTGCAGGACGGCGACTACGTCCGGATCGGCGAGTACGAGCTGCGCGTGAGCGTCGACCCGTCGACCGACTTCCCGCCGGACGAAAGCGCGATCGTCGCGTTCGACGGCGCGAGCGCGCCGGCGTCGGTGCACAAGGCGACCGCCGACGACATCGGCGCCGACCTCGACTTGAGCGAACTGCTCGAGCCGAACGGCCGTCCCGACCGCAACCTCGCGGCGGCCGCGCGCGACGCCTACGGGCAGCCGATCCTGCCCGAACCGCCGCCGCGCCCCGCGGCGGCCGCCGAGCCGGTCCCGTGGCACATGATGACCCGGCCGCTGTCGCTCGAGCGCGCGACGGCGCCGGGACCGCGCGCACCCGCGCTCGACGACGCGGACTGCGAACCCGGTCTCGCCGCATTCTGCCGCGGCGCGGGGATCGACCCGCGCCGCTTGAGCCCCGAACTGCGCGTCATCGCGATGCAACTCGCCGGCCAGATCCTGCGCGAGAGCGTGCTCGGGCTGATCGAGCTCGATCAAAGCCGCGCGGAATTTCGCGACCGCCTGCAGATCCCGCCGGAGGACGACCGCGAGGGCGCGGTCCGCTTCGGCCGGGACGTCGAGGACACCCTGTTCACGCTGCTGACGACGATCGCGAAACGCGGCGGCTCGGTCGAGTCGGTGCGCGAGCGTTTCCGCAGACTCAAGGCCGAGAACGGCGCGACGCTCGCGGCGCTGCACGCCGCGCTCGAGGAATTCCTCGGCCGCTTCGATCCGCGCGAACTCGAGGAACGCTTCGAGCGCGACGGCAAGCGCGGCGTGTTCACGACGCAGAACAAGGCGCGGTACTGGGAACTGTATCGGGACCTGTACGCCGGCCTATCGCAATGCGACGAGGACCGGCTCCCGCACTGGTTCGCGGAAGCGTTCGCGAAAGCCTACGCCGACACGCTCGGCCGGTTGCTGCCGCGGCGCGGCGCCTTCGGCGAGGCGACCGGCACGGATTGAGCCTGAAGACGCCGACGCGAGGGAGCGATCCGCGATGCGACTGCTGATCGTCGAGGACGACGACATCGTCGCCGATGCCGTGGCGCGCGGCCTCGCGGGCGACCGCTGGAGCGCACTGCGCGCGGCGAGCGCGGAAGCGGCACTCGCCGCGCTCGCGGATCAGGAGTTCGACCTGGCGATCGTCGACCTCGGCCTGCCCGGGATCGACGGCCTGTCGCTGCTGCGACGGCTGCGCAGCGCCGGCCGCACGCTCCCGACGCTGGTGCTCACCGCACGCAGCACGCTCGCCGACCGGGTGAAGGCGCTCGACCTCGGCGCCGACGATTTCCTCAGCAAACCGTTCGAGCCGGCCGAGCTCGCGGCCCGTTGCCGCGCGCTCCTGCGCCGCGCGCACGGCGCACTCGGCCGGGCGATCCAGATGCGCCGGATGAATGTCGATCTTGCCGGCCGCCGCCTGCGGATCGACGGCACGGACGTCGACCTGACCGCGCGCGAGTGGCTCGTGCTCGAGTGCCTGGCGAAGCGGATCGGCTTGATCGTCTCGAAGGACCGGCTGTTGCAGGCCCTCTCCGGCCCCGATCAAGACGCCTCGGCAAACGCGGTCGAGCTGCAGGTCTCGCGCTTGCGCGCGAAACTCGGCGACGCGGCGACGATCCGCGCGCTGCGCGGGGTGGGCTACCGGCTGGAGGAGGCCGGGCCGCCGTGAACGCCTCGATCGGCCGGCGGCTGGTGTTCTGGCTGGCGGTGCCGCTCACGGTGCTCGCGCTGTGCGGCGCGCTCGCGCGCGACTGGGGCATCGTCGCGCCGCGGGTCGCGACCGTGGATGCGCGTCTGCGCCGCCAGGCCGAGACCCTGATCCGCGGCCTGCGGATCGACCGGGGGCGCGTGACCGTCGATGCGCCGGCCGACGCGATCGCGTTCGCGGTGCGCGGGACCGACGGACGGCTGATCGCGGGCGACGCGCAGCTGCCGCCGACCGCTTTGTCGAGCGCCGCCGAGGCGGTGTTCTCGACGGCGCTGGTCGGACGGCGCGACCTGCGGATCCTGACCTACCGCGCACACACCGAGCACGGCACGTTGCTGGTGTCGGTCGCGGACGAGCTCGGCACCGCCGGTCCCGCGGCGCGCTTCGGGTTCATGGGCGGGCTCCTGTGGGATTTCCTGCAGCTCGACCTCACGCTCGCGCTGGTGTGGATCGGGATCCGGCTCGGCCTGCGGCCGATCCGCCGCTTGCGCGAGGAGCTCGAGCTGCGCTCCGCGTCCGACTTGCGGCCGATCCCGGCCGACGACGTCCCGCAGGAGCTCGCACCGCTCGCGACCACGCTGAACCGGCTGTTCGCGATGCTGCGCGAATCGATCCAATCGCAACGCCGATTCATCGCGAACACCGCCCACCAGCTGCGTACGCCGATCACCGGGATGCTCGCCCAGCTCGACCTTCTGGTCGCGGAGCCCGCCGCGCAGCCGATCCTCGGTCGCCTGCAGACGCTGCAGCAGGGGATCCGGCAGCTCGCACACGCGTCGAACCAACTGCTGACGCTCGCGCGCGCGGATCCGGCGGTCAACGTCGCGCCGCGGCGCGAGCCCGTGGATCTCGCCGCGCTCGCGGGCGAGGTGGTCGCGCGCCACTTCGACCGGGCGCTGCAGGCCGGGATCGACCTCGGCGCGGAGCTCGCCGAGGCGCGGATCCAGGGCGACCCGTCGCTGCTCGAGGACCTGCTCGACAATCTCGTCGACAACGCGCTGAAGTACACGCCGCGCGGCGGGCGGGTGACCGTGAGCGCGGGCCGCGCGGCCGGACAGCCGGTCGTCGCGGTCGAGGACAATGGGCCCGGAATCCCTGAGAATGAGCGGCGACGCGTCCGGCAGCGTCACTACCGCCTGCCGGACGCGCCGGGCCCGGGGAGCGGACTCGGGCTCGCGATCGTCGAGGAGGTCGCGAACCGGCACGACGCGCAGCTGTCGATCGACACGGGCGCCGGCGGCCGGGGCACCCGGGTCTCGGTGCAGTTCCCGCCGAACTGAGAACTGCGTCACGCTCCGCGCGCACCGCCCGCGCGCGACAGCTTCGAGACAGTTTCGGGTCCTAGGATACGGGGCCTCGAGGGAGTACGGTGAAACGATGAATTCGGCGTCCGGCTTCACCCTGTTCGAATTGATGATCGTGATCCTGATCGTCGGGATCCTCGCGGCGATCGGCGTCCCGTCCTACGAGTACGTGACCACCTCCAACCGGATCGCCACCGAGGCCGACGCGCTGCTCGGCGACATGCAGTACGCGCGCTCCGAGGCGATCAAGGAGGGACTCCCGGTGACGGTGTGCGTCTCGACCGACGGGACGACCTGCGCGACCAACGACACCAGCTGGAACGACGGCTGGATCGTGTTCGCCGACTCGAATGGCAATCACACCGTCGACGCCGGGGAACCGGTGCTGCGCACGCAAGCGGCATTCGCGCCGGACAAGTTCACGGCCGACAACGACTTCGCGTGGATCACCTTCAACCGCGAGGGCTTCGCGTCGACCGGGACGACGAACGAGGTCACGATCACCTTGCACGCGCCGAACAACTCGTCCCAGTGGACCCGCTGCCTGTCCGTCTCGCCGGTCGGCATGCTGAGCATGCAGACCGCGGGCGGGATCGCGCCCGGCAGCACCGTGAGCACCTGCTCATGAGAATCCACGCCGCGAAGGCCGGTCACGCCGGCTTCAGCTTGATCGAAGTGCTGGTCGCGCTGGTCGTGATCTCGATCGGCCTGCTGGGGCTCGCGAAGATGGCCTCGCTCGGAATAGCGAGCACGAACGTCGCCGGCGACCGCTCGCTCGCGGCGATCGAGGCGGCAAGCCTCGCGTCGATGATGCACGCCGATCGCGCGTACTGGGCCGGCGGCTTCGCGCCGGCGAGCTTCACCGTGACCGGGGGTGGCGGCACGACGACCTCGATCTCGGTGAGCGGCCTGCAGGCGAATCCGGCCTGCACCGCCACCGGATCGAATTCCTGCGCTCCCGCGGACATCGCCGCGCACGACGTGAACGCGTGGGCGGCCGACCTCGCGTCGGTGCTGCCGCCGTACCTCGCGACCGTCGACTGCTCGACCACCGTCGGCGTCGCGGTCAGTTGCGCGATCCAGATCCAGTGGACCGAGAACGGCGTCGCGATCAATGCGCAGCAACGGGGCAACATGAACTCGCTCGCGGCACCCACCTACATCCTCTACGTCGTGCCATGAAGACCCGATCGACACGCCCCACCCCGCTTTCATCGCGCCGCCGGCACGCGGGCTTCACGCTGATCGAGCTGATGATCGCCCTGCTGATCGGGCTGTTCCTGATCGGCGGCCTGCTGGTGCTCGTGCAGGCGATGAAGCGGACCAACACCGTGCAGAGCGGCCTGTCGAAACTGCAGGAGAACGAACGGCTCGCGATGACGCTGATCACCAATGCCGTGCAGACGACCGGCTACTTCCCGGATCCGTTGAACAACGCCCAGAGCAGCGAGTTCCCGGCGAGCGGGAGCTTCGCGGTCGGCCAGACGCTCTACGGCACCGGCACCGGCACCGGCGACACGATCTCGGTGCGCTACGCGACCTCGGGCACCGACGGCGTGCTCGACTGCAGCGGCAACACTCAACCCGCGGCGACGCTGACCAACGAGTTCAGCCTCGACGCGAACGGCAACCTGCAGTGCCAGCTCAACGTCGGCACCGCCGCGGCCAAGACGATCACGCTGGTCAGCGGCCTCACCAACGTCCAGATCCTCTACGGCGTGCAGACCAACCCGGCGTCCGGGAACAATTCGATCGACGCGTACCTCGATGCGAGCCAGGTCACCGCCGGGAACTACTGGCCGGACGTGATCTCGGTGCAGGTCGCGCTGACCTTCCAGAACCCGCTCTACGGCACCGGCAGCGGTCAGAGCGTCACGGTGCCGCAGACCGTCACGTTCCGGCGCGTGATCGACCTGATGAACAAGGCGGGGGTGAACACATGATCGTGCGCACGGCGCGCCGCCGCCCGGCGCGGCATCCATGCGGCACCGGCCCGCGGCACCGCGCGCGTGGGATGGTGCTGATCACGAGCCTGCTGCTGCTGATCGTGGTGACGGTGCTGGCGCTCGCGATGTTCCACAGCTTCGGCCTCGACGAGCAGATCGCCGGCAACATGCGCGACAAGCAGCTCGCGCTGCACGCCGCCGAGAGCGCGGAACAGTACGCCGAGTGGTGGCTCGCGAACGGCCGGGCGACGGCTCCGGTGACCTGCACCGGTTTCGTGCCGTACACGGTCGGTCAGATCTGCACGAGCCCGTTGCCGAATTTCAGCACCACCCCCTGGACCGCGGGCGTGACCTACACGACCGACAACGTCGGTCTCACCAACGGCACGACGATGTCGCAGGCACCCGAGTTCTACATCACCTATCTCGGCTCGCCGGCGCTGTCGACCGGCTTGACCGGTGCGCTCTATCAGATCGATGCCGTCGGCTACGGCGGCAGCGCGAACACCA
>JAJYAM010000034.1:21827-25640 GCA_021779535.1 Pseudomonadota bacterium | reverse complement strand
TGACCTCGAACACCAACACCACGGTCGCACTCGCCGGCAGCAATCCGTCGACCTATCCGACGACCGTGAACGTGGTCGGAGGGGTGCAGTTCGCGCCGTGAGGCGCGCTTACAAGCGGCGGGTGGACTCGCGCACGATCACCTTGATCTGCGGCGGGTCGACCCGGGGTCGGCGGCCGGCGAGGATCGCGAGAATCGCCTCCGCCGACTGCTCGCCGAGCTCGTGCACGGATTGTCGAACGCTCGTCAGCGGCGGCAGCACGTAGGACGAGGACGGCAGGTCGTCGAACCCGACGACCGACACGTCGTCGGGGATCTTCAAGCCCCGGCGAAACAGCCCGAGGTAGGCGCCGTGGGCGGTCTGGTCGTTCACGCAGAAGACGGCCGTGAACCGCCGGCCTGAATCGAGCAGCCCGTTGACCGCGCGAAAGCCGCCATCCTCGTGCCAGTTCCCTTCCGCGACCAGATGGGGATCGAACTCGATCGCTGCGTCCGCGAGCGCCGTCCGGTAGCCCGACAGACGCTCGAGGCCGTCCGGATGGTTCTCGGCGCCCGTAATGAATGCGATGCGTCGATGCCCGGCCTCGATCAGGTGTCGCGCCGCGAGTCGCGCGCCTTCCCGATCGTTCACCGGCAAGCTGAATATGCGTGGGCCGCGAAGGCTGCGGCCGGTGACGACGATCGGCACGCGCCGCGCGTACCGGCGTACCGCCGAGTCCGCGAGGCAGCCGGAGAACATGATGATGCCGTCGACCCCGCGATCGATGAACTCCCGCAGGCACCGGTCCTCATCGGCTTCGTTCCAATTGCCGCTCATGAACAGCGCCGCATAGCCGGCTTGCAGGAGCCGCTTTTCGACCCCGCGCAAACCCTCGGCATAGAACGGGCTGTCGATCGCCTGACTCAGCACGCCGATGGTCAGGCTCCGGCCGAGCGCGAGGCCCCGCGCGGCCGCATCCGGTCTGAAATCGTGCTTCGCGATCGCGGCTTGCACCGCGACCTTCAACTGATCGCTGACTTTCGCGGTCCCATTGATGATTCGCGACACGGTGCTCGGCGAGACCCCCGCCTCGTCCGCGATCACGCGCAGCGTGATCGCCCGTCGAGACCGCGAGCCGCGGGCCTTGCGTGCCGGGTGCTTCGCTCTCATGCGCCGATTCCGAGCCGGCAGGCCGTTCTTTTCAGCCAGCGCAGCGCATTCGATCGCGCATTCTTCATCCCGACGCCCGACAAGGTTCCATCGCGTAGCGACTGCTCGATCTCTTCCAACGTTCGACCCCTCGTTTCCGGTGCATATCTGGCGACGAATACGGTAGCCGAGATCGCGAGGATTGCGTAGCCGAGAAACGTGTCCGAGGCGCCCCATCGGTGGAACTGCCAGGGGAACAGGAACGTCACGACCGCACTGGAGAGGGAATTGCAGAAACCCACGACGGAAATCGCGATCGCCCGGCTTCGATTCGGGAACAGCTCCGACACGAGCACCCAGACGATCGGACCGAAGGACACCGCGAACGAGGCCACGTAGGCGATGACGGCGGGCAGCACGAGCCACGCGTGGGTCGATCCCCGCTCGAATCCCGCACTGATCGTGAGCAGGGAGGCGGCCATTCCGAGACCACCGATCAGCAGCAAGGGGCGGCGCCCCAACCGATCGATGAAGCGCATCGCGAGGAGCGTCATGAGCACGTTGACGACGCCGACCACCACCGTCTGCCAAAACGCATCGACGACGCTGCCGGTGCTCTTCGTGAAGATGACCGGCAGGTAGTAGAAGACCGCGTTGATGCCCGTCACCTGTTGAAACACCCCCAAGCCGATGCAGAATACGAGCACGCGAAGGATCCCGCGATCCCGCAGCGACCCGAATCCGGACGTGCGCGAGGCGCCGATCGATGCGCGAAGCGCGTCGTACTGCTCGTCGGCAGCCGGTTCTCCCAGGGTTCGCATGACTTCCCGCGCGCGCTCTTCGCGGCCGCTCAGAACGAGCCATCTCGGGCTTTCGGGAACCCGCGCGAGCAGGAGCAAGAACGCGATCGCGGGCACGGCCTCGATACCCAGCATCCACCGCCAGTTGTCCTGGCCGACCGGCAGGAGCAGCCAGTTGGACACCGACGAGGCGGCGATGCCGATCACGATCATCAATTGGTTCACGGACACCAGCATGCCGCGGCGGCCCGGCGGCGCGATCTCGGCGATGTACATCGGTGCGATGAGGATCGCGCTGCCGACCCCGAGGCCCCCGATGATCCGGGCTGCGACGAACATCGCATAAGAGCGCGAAGTGGCGGCGAGGATCGAGGACGCCAGGAACAGCGCCGCCGTGACCTGCAGGATCGTTCGACGGCCGTACCGGTCGGCGAGTTTCCCGGCGCTCAGATTGCCGATCATCGCGCCCCACTCGAGACAGCTGATCGCGATGCCGAGCCGGACGTCGCCGCCGCCGCCGGCGGGTCCGAAATAGTAATGGCGGAGGAAGGGCAGCGTGCCCGCGATCACGGTCGCGTCGAAGCCCAGCAGGAATCCGCCCAGGGCCGCGACGAACGCGATGTGTACGCTACCGCGGCTGACCGTCATACGATGCGCCAAGCCTACTCGAATGCCCCCGGGACGGCGAGTCGCGAATGCACCTTCACCTCCGCTCCGCGCGCGTCCTGGACAATTCGCGGCGCTTGCCGTATTGGTGTCGCGATGACCACCGAGTCGTCCAGCGACGTCGTCCGGTATGCGGAGAATCTGCGCGATGAGCTCGATGGCGCCGCGCTGTACACCGCGCTCGCGGCCGCCGAACGCGACCCGTTGCGACAGGATCTGTTCACGCAGTTGTCCCAAGCCGAGTCGGCGCACGCCGAGGTCTGGCGGCACAAGCTCGTCGACGCCGGGGTCGTTCCGGACGTTTTCAGGCCGAGGTTGCGCACGAGAATCCTCGGTCGTCTGGCGAGAGCCTTCGGGCCGGCGTTCGTGCTGCCGACGATCGCGGCCGCCGAATTCGCCGACCGGAACAAGTACGCCGGACAGACGGATGCGGCGCCGCTCGCGGCCGAGGAACGCGGTCACGCGGCGGTGATCGCCGCCGCGTCGGGACCGGGATGGCGGCCCGGCGTGGCTGTCGGACGTGCCGAGCCCTGGCATCGCGGGATGTCGGGCAACAATCTGCGCGCGGCGGTTCTCGGCGCGAACGACGGATTGGTGTCGAACTTTTGCTTGATGATGGGTATCGCGGGCGCCGGCACCGCGCCGCGCACGCTGCTCCTGTCGGGTCTCGCGGGCCTGATCGCCGGCGCGTGCTCGATGGCGCTGGGCGAATGGCTCTCGGTGAGCAACGCGCAGGATCTTGCGACGACGCAGCTCGCGAAGGAACGCGAGGAAATCGAGCAGACGCCCGAGGCGGAGCAGCACGAACTCGCGTTGATCTACCAAGCCAAGGGTTTGCCGAAGGCGGACGCGCAGCGCATCGCGGCGCAGATCATGCGGAGCGGCCCGGCCGCGCTCGATACGCTCGCGCGCGAAGAGCTCGGGATCGACCCCGACGAGCTCGGCGGCAATCCGTGGTCCGCCGCCGGCGTGTCTTTCGGGCTGTTCGCGCTCGGGGCGCTGGTCCCGGTGCTGCCCTTGACGTTCCTGAGCGGCCGGATCGCGATCCTCGCGAGCATCGCCGGGAGCGGCACCGCCCTCGCGGTGATGGGCGCGCTGACATCGCTCTTCAACGGGCGGCCCGCCGCCTATTCGGCAGGACGGCAGTTGGTGCTCGGCGCGGCCGCGGCGGCGGTGACCTACGGCGTCGGCGCGCTGGCCGGTGCCTCGCTGCGTTGAC
>JAJYAM010000034.1:0-21727 GCA_021779535.1 Pseudomonadota bacterium | reverse complement strand
CCCGTCGGCGCGTACACGATCTCGGTGCGCGCGCTGAACCGATACAGGTCCTCTTCGCCGCAGTGCGGACACCGGATCGCGCTCAGCGGGTCGCCGAACCCGGCGCTCGATCCGATCGCCGCGAGCGATCCCGGGGTCAGCGCGATCAGACGGCCGCAGCCACGGTTCTTGCACAGCCAACCGGTATGGGTGTGATTCGGGACCAGTTCGGCGACCCGAAGGATCTCGACGTGTCGAATCGGCGCGGTGGATGCCGATTTCCGTGCCGGCGTGTTCCGTCCCTTGTGCGTGCGTTTGATGGCCATGATCGTCCCGAGGTTGCGGTTCCACTACGGATGTCGCAGCAGACTACGCTCGCAACGCATGGCTGCCAATGCGGGACGGTGCATCGAAGTCGAGGTCGCGGAGAGTCCGCGCGTGGCGATGCGGGCACGGCGTCAGGTAAAATGTTTAAAGTAAAATATATCTAGTAAACTGATAACTATATAGTTCAAGCTTATGAAAATATTGTAAAAACTATATATTATCAATTGAATCGAATAATGACTCTGATGCTGTTGAATTTCGGGGATTTTTGCCGTTTTAATCGCGACCATCGGCAGAATATTTTAAATAAATAATTTAAAATACAAACGGTTAAGAGCTAATTCTAAATTAGCGGTAAATACAGAGTGTTCGCGCCGCCAGTCCGGCGCCCCGCTACCCGGGGCTCAGGCGCGCGGCCGTGTCTCTATGAAGCGTGCGCGGTGGTCCGGCGGTGCCGCTTCGCCCCTCGCCTTGCGCCACAGGTCGTAGACCATCAGGCTCGCGGTCAGGGTACCGAGGGTCGCGAAATACGCGCGCGGCCCGAACACCGAGAACAAGCCGCCCATCGCCAAGGGCCCGAACGCGGCCGCGGTCCCGTTGATCCTGAGGAGCTTGCTGCTCGCGGCGACCATCTCGGAGGGTTCGAGCTTGTCATTCACGTGCGAGACCGATTGCGAGTACAGGGTGAGCGCCGAACCGCTGAACAGCGCCGCGAGCACCAGCAGGAGCGAGTGCGGGATCCGCTGGAACACGACGATCGTCGCGGCGACGCCGGTTGCGATCGTGCACATGATCGCGATCAGGGTTCGCCGGTCCATTCGATCGGACAGCCGGCCGACCGGGTACTGGGTCAGCACCGCCGCGAGGATGCTGACCGACATGAACGCGGCCACCTGGGTGATCGCGAGACCGCTGAGGCGCGCGTAAACGGTACCCATCGAGAAGATGATCGAGGAGATCAGTCCGGCGACCGTGACGCCGGCGACGCCGAGGGGTGCGTCGCGGTACAGGTCCCGCAGCCTGACCCGCCGCGGCAGCGCGACCTCCGGCGCCTGCTGGGCGGACAGCACGATCGGCACCATCGACGCGGAGATCAACAACGACACCACCATGAACGGCAGCGGCGTCGCGGGGCTCCAGGGCACCAGCAGGAACTGCGCGGCGCCGAGCCCCACGTAGAGCACCGCCATATAGATCGCGAACAGCCGGCCGCGCGTCTCGCGGCTCGCGCGGTCGTTGAGCCAGCTCTCGGCGACCACGTAGATGCCCGCGAAGCACAATCCGGACAGCAGGCGCATCACGGCCCAGGTCGCGGGTTGGACGAACGCGCCGTGCACGAGCGCCACGCCGGAGGCGACCGCCGCGAGCGCCGCGAACGCCCGGATGTGCCCGACCCGGCGCACCATCCGCGGGGTTGCGACCGTGCCGAACAGATAGCCGACGTAATAGCAGGACATGATGAGTCCCGTGATGGTCGGCGAGAACCCTTCGATCGTCGCGCGCACCCCGAGCAGGGAGCTCTGCAGGCCGGACCCGAGCATCAGGATGCCCATGCCGAGCAGCAGGGGCCAGGTCGCATTGAGTTCGCGAATAGGCATGATTCTCAGTTCCGTGGACCGTCGGCGATGTGGGCGCTCACACCGAGCGCGTACCTTACGATAAGTGCGCGGCGCCGCGGCGTTCGCCCGCCTTAAGACTGCGTTAATCGTGTCGGGGATCGCCGGCTTGATTATTGCCCGGGGGGTCAGTACGGTACGGGACCGACCATCGGGCTGGCGGACGGAGGGGCGCAGTGGAACCTGGTGTGGCGTGGTCGCCGGAAGTTGCGCGTGCGATCGCGGCACGGTTCGATCTATTGCGGTTGCCGCCGGATTTCCACGCGAACCCGTATCCCTACTACGACGCGCTCATGACCCACGCGCCCGTGAAGCGCTTCGAGGATGGCTCGGTTTTCCTGACCCGTTACGAGGACCTCGTCCGCGTCTACCGCGACACGAAGACCTTCAGCTCCGACAAGCGACGGGAGTTCCAGCCGAAATTCGGCGATTCGCCGCTGTACGAACACCACACGACGAGCCTCGTGTTTCGCGACCCGCCGGTGCATACCCAGTTGCGGCGTCTGATCGGCGGTGCGCTGACGCCGCGGCACGTCGCGGCGATGGAACCGAGCTTGGTCGCGCTGGTCGAGGGCTTGCTCGACCGGATCGCGGAACACGCTGCGATCGACCTGATCGACGACTTCGCCGGCGCGATTCCGGTGGAGATCATCGGCAATCTGCTGCGTGTGCCGCGCGAGGATCGCGAGCCGTTGCGCGGCTGGTCGCTCGCGATCCTCGGTGCGCTCGAACCGACGCTCGGTGAGGCCGCGGCGGCGCGTGGCAACGCGGCGGTGCGCGAGATGCTCGCCTACCTCGAGGGCCTGGTCGCGGACCGGCGCCGCCATCCCGGTGATCCGGAAACGGACGTGCTGACCCGGTTGATCCTCGGCGAGAACGACGGCGAACGCCTCGGCACGAAGGATTTGCTGCACAACTGCATCTTCCTGCTGAACGCCGGCCACGAAACGACGACGAATCTGATCGGCAACGCGCTGGTGACGCTGTGCGAGTGGCCGGACGCGCGCGCGTTGTTGATCGACCGGCCGGAGGCGATCGAGACCGCCGTCGAGGAATTCCTGCGGTTCGAGAGCTCGAATCAGCTCGGCAACCGGATCACGACCGCCCCGACCGGGATCGGGGGCGTCGAGATGCCCGCCGGGACGCGGATCTGGCTGTGCATCGGCGCCGCGAACCGCGACCCGCGGAAATTCCCCGATCCCAACCGGCTCGACCTGTTGCGCGCGCCGAACCGGCATCTCGCGTTCGGATCCGGGCCGCATCAATGCGTCGGCCTCACGCTCGGGCGGCTCGAAGCCCGCGTCGCGATCTCGCGCTTCTTGCGGCGATTTCCGCGGTATGAATTGTCGGGAGCGCCGATCCGCGGCGGTCGCGTCCGGTTCCGCGGATTCGTGCACGCGCCCTGCCGGTTGAACCCGCGCGCGGCCGCCACGTCGAACCCTGTAACGATCTCGATCAACGGAGGAATGAAATCATGAACGCGCAGATCGATTGGCATGCCCGCGCGCAAGCCCTGAAGTTGCCGAACCAGGTCCTGATCGACGGCAAAGCCGGGCCCGCGCAGAGCGGCAAGACCTACGAGGTCGTCAGTCCGAGCACCGGCCGCGTGGTCGCGCGGCTGCCGGACTGTGCGGTCGCCGACGTGGATCGCGCAGTCGCCGCCGCGCGGCGCAGCTTCGAGTCCGGGGTCTGGGCGAACCTCGCGCCGCGCGATCGCAAGAAGCACCTGAAGAAGCTCGCGGAGCTGATCGAATCGCATCGCGACGAGCTCGCGCTGCTGGATTCGATGACGATGGGCATGCCGATCTCGATCGCGGCGGGTTACTGCGTGCAATGGGCGATCAACTGCTTCGAGTGGTACGGCGAGGCGATCGACAAGATCTACGACGAGGTCGCGCCGACCGATCGCGGCGTGTTCGCGACGATCACCCGGGAGCCGGTCGGCGTCGTCGCCGCGGTGCTGCCCTGGAACTGGCCGACGGGACTCCTCGGCTGGAAGGTGCCGCCGGCGCTCGCGACCGGCAACAGCGTCGTGCTGAAGCCGGACGAGCAGACCTCGCTGTCGGCGCTGCGCATCGCGGAGCTCGCGCTCGAGGCGGGCATTCCCCCGGGCGTATTCAACGTGGTCACCGGCGGACCCGCGGTCGGCGAAGCGATCGGCCGGCACCTCGACATCGACGTGGTCGGCTTCACCGGGTCGACCGAGGTCGGGAAGCTCTTCCTGCGCTACTCGTCCGAGTCGAACATGAAGCCGGTGTGGACCGAGTGCGGCGGCAAGAGCCCGAACATCGTGTTCGCCGACGCGCCGAATCTCGAGGAGGCGGCGCAGGAGTCCGCGCTCGCGATCTTCCTCAACACCGGGCAAATCTGCGCGGCGGGCTCGCGGCTGATCGTCGAGGAGTCCGTGAAGGACAAGGTGCTCGAGATCGTCTCCGCGGTCGGCAAGAGCCTGAAGCCGTCGGATCCGCTGAAGGCGGACACGATGCTCGGACCGATCGCGAAGGCCTCGCAGCTCGAACGCGTGCTTTCCTACATCTCGATCGGCCGCCAGGAGGGCGCGAACCTGCGGCTCGGCGGTGCGCGTACGAACGAGTCGTCCGGCGGCTTCTTCGTCGAGCCGACGGTGTTCGACCGGGTCGATAATTCGATGCGGATCGCACAGGAAGAGATCTTCGGCCCGGTGCTTTCGACGATCACGTTCAAGACGCCGGAGGAAGCGGTCGCGATCGCGAACCAGACCACCTATGGCCTCGCGAGCGCGATCTGGACGCGCGATCTCAGCAAGGCGCACAAGGTCTCGCGCGCGATCCGCGCCGGCGCCGTCTCGGTGAACTGCTACGCGGCCGACGCCCACGACGTGACCGTGCCGTTCGGCGGCTACAAGCAATCGGGGTTCGGCCGTGACAAGTCGCTCCACGCACTCGACAAGTACGTGCAGTTGAAGACGACCTGGATGAAGCTCTAGGCCGTTGGCGGACGCGAGCGCGCCACGAACGGGTCGGGCGTTCGCGCCCTACCCGTTCGTGCCGGAGCGGTTCCCCGCGGCATTGCCGCCGTTGCGCGACGGCGTCGATCGAAGCCGTCATCGGGTCGCGATCGTCGGCGCGGGGCCGGTCGGATACTGCGTCGCGATCGGCCTCGCGGTGCAGGGGATCGACTCGGTCCTGATCGAAGCCGACGACTCGGTCTGCGCGGGCAGCCGCGCGATCTGCATCTCCCGGCGCAGCCTCGAGATCATCGACCGGCTCGGCGCCCTGCCCGGCTTTCTCGCGACCGGGCTGCCGTGGACCGGCGGCCGGAGCTTCTATCGGGAGCGCGAGGTGCTGCGCTTCACGATGCCGAACGACGCGAACCAGCGTCTGCCGCCGATGCTCAATCTCGCGCAGTACCACATCGAACAGATCCTGCTCGAGCGGGCGCGCGAGCTCAGCGACAGGATCGACCTGCGCTGGCAGACCCGGCTCACCGGACTCGAGCCGCACGCCGACGGCGTCCGCGCGCGGCTGGCGACGCCGCTCGGGGATTACGCGCTCGAGGCCGACTGGCTCGTCGCGACCGATGGCGGCCGCAGCGTGGTTCGCGAATCGCTCGGGCTTGCGCTCACCGGGACGAACTACGAAGGCCGCTATGTGATCGTCGACGTCGCGATGCCGAGCGACCGGCCGACCGAGCGGCTCGCGTTCTTCGATCCGCCGTGCAATCCCGGGTCGACGGTGCTGGTGCACAAGCAGCCGCAGGACGTGTGGCGGATCGACTACCAGCTGCGCCGCGACGAGGACGCCGAAGCGGCGGTGCGCCCCGAGAACGTGCTGCCGCGGGTCGAGAGCCTGCTCGCGATGATCGGCGAAACCGCGGCATGGGCGCCGATCTGGATCTCGCTCTACCGGGCGAATGCGCTCACCCTCGAGCGCTACCGCCACGGACGCGTGCTGTTCGCCGGGGATGCCGCGCACCTGGTGCCGATCTTCGGCGTGCGCGGCGCGAACTCGGGGATCGACGACGCGGACAATCTCGCATGGAAGCTCGCCGCGGTGCTGCAGGGGCTCGCGACCGACCGGCTCCTCGACAGCTATTCCGAGGAGCGCGTCGCCGCCGCGAAGGAGAACCTGCGGCATGGGACGAAGAGCACCGAGTTCATGGCGCCGCCGTCGTTCGCGTTCGAGTGGATGCGGACCGCGGTGCTGGGCCTCGCGGTCCGCCACGAGTCGGTGCGTTCGCTGATCAATCCGCGCCAGACGTCGCCGATCGCGTATACCGGCTCCTCGCTCAGCCGCGCCGTGGAATCGTCCGCGGATTTCGCCGCGGGGCCGGCGCCCGGGAGCGTGCTCGTCGAGGCGCCGCTGGGGCCGCGTACGCCGTCCCCGCGGGCTGCGGACGGGCACGGCGCGTACCTGACGCAGCTCCTCGGCAGCCATTTCACCTTGCTGCATTTCTCCAAGGGCGGAACGCTGCCCGCGGATCTCGGCGGGCTCGATGCCGAGATGCGCGGACTGGGGATCCGGTGGCACACGGTGCTGATCGATCCGGGAACGGACGATGCGAGCGCGACGCTCGCGGCGCGATACGACGCCGCGAACGGCGCGAGCTATCTGGTGCGCCCCGACGGGCACGTGCTCGCGCGCTGGCGGCGGTGCGCCGCGAAGGACGTGCGGCTCGCCGTCGCGCGCGTGCTCGACCGCATCGGCGCGCATGGGGGTGGCGGATGAACGCCGAGGATCTCGATACGGTCTACACGGATCTTTGCCGCGCGATGACCGCGGTCGGCGAGGCGCAGGCGCCGATCCTGCTCGCGCGCTTCGCGCTGCTCGCGATCGTCGAGATCGCCGATGCCGGCCGATTGCGGCGATTGATCGCGGCCGCGGCGGAGGATCTCGCCGAGGCGACCGGTAAGCGCGAATCATGACGGCGACGCGACGAGCGCTCGTCTGGATGGCGATCGGGCTCGTGGGGCTCGCCGGCGTCGCGGGCGGCGCGATGGCGTCGCAAGGCGACTGGCCGACGATCGGTGGCACCGCCGCCGGGACGCATTACTCGCCGCTCGCCGCGATCGATACGCACGACGTCGCCCGCGTGGGCTTCGCCTGGCAGGTCCGGCTCCCGACCACCCGCGGCCTCGAGGCGACGCCGGTGGTCGTCGATGGAGTGATGTACACCAGCGGCAACTGGGGCACGGTGTACGCACTCGACGCCGCGACCGGACGCGAACTGTGGACGTTCGATCCGCAGGTCGATGGCCAGTGGGGGCGGTCCGCGTGCTGCGACGTGGTCAATCGGGGCGTCGCGGTCGCCGACGGCGTCGTCTACGTCGCCTCGCTCGACGGCCGGCTGCACGCGCTCGACGCGGCGACGGGCAAGCCGCGCTGGACCGCGAACGTGTTGCCGGTCCACGGCCGGGCCGCGTTCGAGTACTCGATCACCGGCGCACCGCTGATCGCGGGGCGGCTGGTCGTGATCGGCAGCGGGGGCGCGGATTTCCACGGCGCGCGCGGCTTCGTCGCCGCGTTCGATCGGCGGACCGGCCGCTTGCAATGGCGCTTCTACACCGTGCCGCGGGATCCCGCATCGGGACCGCAGGACCAGGCACACCTCGTGCGCGCGGTCGGCACCTGGAGCCGGCACACCGATTGGAAGGACGGCGGCGGCGGCACCGTCTGGGACGGGATGGCGTACGACCCGACGCTCGATCTCGTCTACGTCGGGACCGCGAATCCATCGCCGTACGTGATCGGCAAGGACGAACGCGGCGAGGATGCGCTGTACGCGGCATCGATCGTCGCGATTCACGCGAGCACCGGCCGGCTCGCGTGGTACTACCAGGAGGTGCCGGGCGACGGCTGGGACTACGACGCGACGCAGGACCTGATCCTCGCGCGCTTGCCGGTCGAGGGGCACGAGCGCGATGTGCTGATCCAGGCGGCGAAGGACGGATTTCTGTACGTGCTCGATCGACGCACCGGCCGCTTGTTGTCGGCACGGCCGTTCGCGTTCGAGAACTGGGCTCGCGGCATCGATCCGAACACCGGTCGGCCGCGGCGCAACGCCGCCGCCGACTACGATACCGGGCCGAAGCTCGTGTTCCCGGGCATGACCGGCGCGCACAGCTGGCAAGCGACGGCCTACGATCCGGCGACGCGGTTGGTCTACGTCCCGGTGATCGACGCGCCGATGGTCTACGTCCGCACCGCGCATCGTCCCGCGGGGCTGATCCAGGGGAGCTTCGAGGTCGCCGGCATCTTCCCGAAGGATTACGATCCGGCCGCGATGCGCAGCCTGTTCGGGCCCCTCCCCTCGCTCGCGCAGCTCGCGCGCCGGGCCGGACACCCCGCGGTCGCGCGCGGCGTGCTGCGTGCGATCGACCCCCGAACCGGCCGGTGGGTCTGGAGCGCGGACGGGAGCGATCCCTGGGACGGCGGTGCGCTCGCGACCGCGGGCGGCCTCGTCGTGCGCGGCGACGTCGCCGGGCGACTGGACTTCTATGCGGCGGACAGCGGGCGGTTGTTGCGGCGAATCGAGACCGGCAGCTCGATCATCGCCGCGCCGATGACCTATCGGGTGCGCGGGGTGCAATACGTCGCGGTGATGGCCGGCTACGGCGGCGGCACGCTCGCCGATCCGTTCCCGGCCGGCAGTGCCGCGCGAAAGTACGGGAACGCCGGCCGGATACTCGCGTTCAAGCTCGGCGGCGGCGCGGTGCCGATTCCCGCCCCGCTCGTGCCCGCGCCGTTTCCGCAACCGCCGCCGCGCCGAGGCACCGCGGCCGAGGTCCACGCAGGCGCGGTGCTCTACGACCGCTATTGCTCGCGATGCCATGTGTTCGGGCGAGGCGTGCTGCCGGACTTGCGCCGGGTCTCCGGCGCGACGCTCGGTGACTTCGATCGGATCGTCCTGGACGGGGCGCTGCGGCCGCTCGGGATGGCGCGCTGGGACGACGTGCTGGATCGGCACCAGGCGGACGCGATCCAGGCGTACCTGATCGACGCGGCCTGGCAGGCCTACGACGCCGAGCGCGCCCCTTCACCGCAGGCGCGCAGGAACGGCACCAGGAAATCGAAGTAGCGCCGCTGGTCGTCGTACATCGCCATGTGGCTGCCCCGCGGGCACAGCGCGAATCGCGCGCCCGGGATCAGCGTGCTCATCCGATGGATTTGCACCGGCGACATCTCGTCGTGGCGGGCGGCGATCAGCAGCGTCGGCATCGAGAGCTTCGGTAATCGCGCCCAGGCGTCCCAGTGGCGAAAATTCCCGGTGATGTTGAATTCATCGGGACCCTGCATCGTCCGGTAGATCTCGGCGTTCAGGTAACGCATCGAACGGCGCAGCGGCTCCGGCCACGGCCGCAACCGGCAGACGTGACGCTGATAGAGATCCCGCTGCAATACCTGCTGGTATTCCGGTGCCTCGAGATCGCCGCTCGCGCGGAATTTCGCGATGATCCGGCGCGCGCCCTCCGGCAGCGCCGCGACCAGGCTCGCCGCGTGCCGGACGTATGCGGCGACGCTCGCGGTCATGTTCGAGATCACGAGCCCCGAGAGGTGTTGCGGGTACTTCAACGCGTATTCGATCGCGAGCATCCCGCCGAACGAATGCCCGTAGAGCACGAAGCGCTCGAGCCCGAGCCCGCGGCGCACCTGTTCGACCTCTTCGCGATAGCGATCGAGCGTCCAGAGCGAGGGATCCTTCGGCGCGTCGGAGAAGCCGCAGCCGAGCTGATCGTAGAACCAGAACCGGATCCCATGCCGGGGCAGGAATTCCTCGAAGCACTCGAGGTAGAAGTGATTGAGCCCGGGCCCGCCGTGCAGCGTGAGCACCGGCACCTCGCCGGTGCCGACCTGCTTCACCCAGACCCGATACCGGCCGTCGACGGCGAGCGTTCGCGCACCGCCGGTGAGCACGCCGTCGGCGCGGGTCGAGGGGACGACCGGCGGCGCGCCGCACGCGCGCGCCGAACCGCGATCCGCGGGATTCGCCGCCTCCGCACGGCTCGCCGGGACCGCGCCGAGACCCGCCGCAAGGGCGAGGCCGCCGCCCGCTTCCAGCAGGCGGCGGCGAGACCGGATCAGAACTTCGCCCTCACCTCGACGCCGATGGTGCGCGGCTGGTTGATCGACAGCCGCGGACGGCCCGGCGTCTCCGCCGCGATCGAGCGGTTGTCGCCGAGGTTCGCGATGTCGTTGGTCAGGTTCTTCCCGACCAGCGCGTACTCCATGACCCCGTGCTGGATCGCGAGCCGCAGATTGACGAGCCGGTAAGACCCGAGTTCCCGCGGTTGCGCCGGGTTGTTGTTGCCGCTGTACCGGCGCCCCATGTAGGAGTAGTCGCCGGTGCCGACGAAGGTCCAGTCGGCGGTGATCGGCTTGGTGTAGGTCAGCGACGCGTCCCCGGTCCAGTCCGGCACGTCGTAGACCGGCGAGCCGACCGGTTGCGGCGAGACCGTGCTCGCCTTGGTGATCTTCGCGTCCTGGTACCCCAGGCCGAGCGAAAACTCCAGCGGTTCGGCCGGCCGTGCCCGCAGCTCGAACTCCCCGCCCTTGACCTCGGCGGCGCCCGAGTTCGCGATGAACTGGAAGCCGCAGGACAGCAGGATCTCCTGCTGGATGTTGTTCCAGCGGATGTCGAAGATCGCCGCGTCGATCGTCATCCGGTTCTGCAGCCACGCGGTCTTCGTGCCGAGCTCGTAGTTCCACAAGGAATCCGAACGATAGCTGCGCGTGTCGGCGAGCGTGATGTTCGGATCGACTTGCGCGAGGTCCGCGGCGCAGTTGGTGCCCGAGGAGCCCGATGGCACGATCGGGACGACGCCGCCGGGCCGGAAGCCCTTCGCGACGTTCACGTACACCATCGCATTGCGGGTGAGGTGGTAGTCGACCTCGTATTTCGGGTTGATCCCGTTCTCACTGGTGTTCGACGTCGGGCTCACGATCGGCGGCCCGCCGCCCGCGGCGAGACCGGCCTCGTACCCGTACGAGGAGCCGGTATCGTGGTACCAGCGCAGGCCCACCGTGATCTTCAACGGGTCGATCGGCCGGTAGGACACCTGGCCGAAGGCGGCCGCTTCCTTGTAGTCGGAGTGGAAGTCCTGCGCGAACACCAGGTTCGGATATCCCGGCGTGGGCGGCGCGGCGCCCAGCGCATCGAGCCCGGGCAGCGTCGCGCCCGGGTAGTACGAGGCGAACGGCAAGCGGCCGTGCAGATCGGAGTAGAACCCGCCGGCGACGAACTGCACCGGGCCGCTCAGGCTCGACACGAAGCGCACTTCCTGCGAGAACTGCTGGTAGTTTTTTTCTTCGCTGATCGAGCTCGGTTGCGGTGGCGCGCCGAAGTAACTCTCGAGCGCCGCGTACAGGAAGTCGGTCTCGTCCTCGGTCTCGAACACCTTGCGATCGAAGTACGACGAGGAGGACACGAATTCGCCGGGGCCGGTCTTCAGGTGCATCGCGACCGAGTACAGGCCCCAGCTGTCGTAGCCGCCCTCCGGGATGTTGTACCAGCGTGCCTGCGTCAGGCTCGACGGGCTCATTGCGGCCGGCAGCGTGTACGCGCCGCCGGCGACCGGGTAGCCGATCCCATTGCCCGGGGCCGACAAGTAGTCCGCGAGCGGGAAGCCGTTGTAGGTCGCCTTCTGCAGCATGATCCGCGGCATGATCTCGAAGCGGTCGTTGAATCGGATCGTGAGTTCCGCCGACCCGCCGGAGGTGTCGACCGCGCCGATGTCGTTGAGCGTCGTGATCCCGCTGGTCGCGAGCGGCGTGCAGGTCATCGCGAGCGCGGCCGCCGGGTCGCTGCAGAAGCTGCGCTTGAAGTAACCCGCCTCGCGGTCGAAGAAGCCGGTGAGCCGCAGCGCCATCGTGTCGCGGATCAGCGGCAGGTTCACGATCGCATCGCCGGTCCAGTTCGGCTGCGTGGTGTGATCCGTCGAGGACACCCCGCCGTCCAGCGTCGCCGAGTAGCGCTCGAGGTCCGGCTTCTGGGTGATGATGCGCACGGTGCCGCCCATCGACCGCGCGCCGTAGAGGGTGCCCTGCGGGCCGCGCAGCACTTCGATGCGCGCGACGTCGAGCACGCGCGGATCGAGCGAATCCGGGAGCGGCGTGTCGTCGATGTAGAAGCCGGTCACGTTGCTGCCCGAGATACCGCGGATCGCGACGGTGCGCGCGGTGCCGATGCCGTCGCCGGTCGGTGCGAACGACAGGTTCGGCACCTTGGTCGCGTAATCGAAGAACGTGGTGATCGCCTTCTCTTGCAGCGCCGCGCCGGTGAAGGTCGTCATCGACAGCGGCACGGATTGTGCCGATTCAGCGCGTTTCTGCGCGGTGACCGTGATCGTCGCGAGCTGGTCGGACGATGCGTTGGCGGTCCCGCCATTGCCACCGCCGCCGGTTTCCGCCGCGAGCACCGCGGCCGGAATCATCGCCGCAATCAAGCCGGCATTGCCCCATCTCTTCGCTGCTTTTTGCATGAGTTCAGTTCTCCAGCCACAACAACGCTTTCGCGAACCCCGAAACTGATTCTTCCTCGCGCGGTCTGGAAGTGGCTTGTATCGCCGCCGCCTGTGAAATTGCACGTCAAACTACCTCTTTCGTTGGCAAATAACAACTCATCAGCGGGCGGAAAAAATGACCTCGATCAGCATTCGGCGGGGTCGGGTGTTGTTGCGTGGCCGCCAACGCCGGCTGGCGGCGCGTCGCGACGCAGGACTAGAATCCAAGACTTCGGCCGAGGCCCGGCCCGCAACCTGACGACCGGAGGTGGAGATAATGACCAAGGCGTTCGCATCCCAGGCCGACCTGACGGAGAAGGTCGTGAGCTTCGATCGCCTGTCGGCGCATGCCTATGCGTATACCGCTCAAGGCGACCCGAACACCGGAATCGTGATCGGCGACGATGCGGTTCTCGTGATCGACACGCAGGCGACGCCGGTGATGGCCGAGGACGTGATTCGCCGGATCCGCGCCGTGACCGACAAGCCGATCAAGTACGTCGTGCTCTCGCACTATCACGCCGTGCGCGTGCTCGGCGCGAGCGCGTACGCGCCGGACGCCGTGATCGCGAGTCGCGCGACCTACGACCTGATCGTCGAGCGCGGTGCCGCCGACATGCAGAGCGAGATCGAACGCTTCCCGCGGCTGTTTCGCGCGGTGGACTCGATCCCCGGTCTCACCTGGCCGACGATCGTGTTCGAGCGGTCCCTGACGCTGTGGTTGGGCAAGCTCGAGGTGCGGATATTGCATCTTGGCCGCGGCCACACCAAGGGCGATACCATCGTGTGGCTGCCGCAGGACCGGATCCTTTTTTCCGGCGATCTGGTCGAGTTCGATGCGACGCCGTATGCCGGGGATGCGTATTTCACCCACTGGCCGGCGACCCTCGATGCGCTCGCGGCGCTCGGGCCGGCGAAGCTCGTTCCGGGCCGCGGCGCGGCGCTGCAGAATCCCGAACAGGTCGCCGCGGGCCTCGCGGGCACGCGCGGATTCGTCACGGAACTCTACGCGCGGGTGCGCGATGGCGCCGCGGCCGGCAAGCCCTTGCAGGAGATCTATCGGGAGACGATCGCGGCGCTGCGGCCGAAGTACGGGCACTGGGTGATCTTCGATCACTGCATGCCGTTCGACGTGTCCCGGGCGTACGACGAGGCGACGCACCATCCGGATCCGCGGATCTGGACCGCGGAGCGCGACCGTGAAATGTGGGAGACGCTGGACTGATGAGCGAATCATTGCGCGGATCGAGTCCGCACGCGGCTCATCGGCCGAAGTTCGAATACCGCCGTCCGCCCGAATTCGGCGCGACCGCCCCGGTGCGACATCCGGTCGTCGTCGTCGGCGCAGGGCCGGTCGGGCTCGCCGCGGCGATCGACAGCCGGCTGAAGGGGCTGCCGGTCGTGCTGCTCGACGAGGACGACATCGTGTCGATCGGATCGCGCGGGCTGTGCTACGCGAAGCGCTCGCTCGAGATCCTGGACCGCCTCGGCTGCGGCGACCCGGTCTGCTCGAAAGGGGTGAACTGGAACGTCGGTCGGACGTTCTTCCACGCGCGCGAGATCTATCGCTTCGATCTCGTCGCGGAATCCGATCATAAACGCCCGGGCATGGTGAACCTGCAGCAGTACTACATCGAAGAATACGAGGTCGACCGCGCCCGGGCGGTCGGAGTCGATCTGCGCTGGAAGAACCGGGTGGTCGCGATCGACCCCCGCCCCGATCACGTCCGGCTGCTGGTCGACACGCCCGACGGCCGGTACGCGATCGAAGCGCAATGGCTGATCGTCGCGGACGGCGCGCGCAGCCCGTTGCGGCGCCTGCTCGGCCTCGACGTCGAAGGCAAGGTGTTCCGGGACCGGTTCCTGATCGCGGACGTCGTGATGGCGGCCGACTTCCCGGCCGAGCGCTGGTTCTGGTTCGATCCTCCGTTTCATCCGGGCCAGTCGGTGTTGCTGCATCGACAAGCCGACAACGTCTGGCGGATCGACTTTCAGCTCGGTTGGGACGCGGATCCGGATGCGGAGAAGCGTCCCGAGCGGGTGATCCCGCGGATCAGGGCGATGCTCGGCGACGGTCGCGAGTTCGAGCTCGACTGGGTCAGCGTCTACACCTTCCAGTGCCGCCGGATGGCGAAGTTCCGGCACGGACGGGTGCTGTTCGCCGGCGACGCCGCCCATCAGGTCTCCCCGTTCGGCGCGCGTGGCGCGAATTCCGGTTTTCAGGACGTCGACAATCTCGCCTGGAAGCTGCAGCTCGTCGCCGCCGGGCGCGCGCCGGACCGGCTGCTCGACACGTACAGCGAGGAGCGCATCGCCGCGGCCGACGAGAACATCTTGAATTCGACCCGCTCGACCGACTTCATCACGCCGAAGTCGGGCATCAGCCGCGTGTTCCGCGACGCGGTGCTCGAACTCGCCGAGCGGCACGACTTCGCGCGCCGCCTGGTCAATTCAGGCCGCTTGTCGATGCCGACGATCTACGAGGACTCCGCGCTGAACACGCGCGATACCGATGCCTTCGCCGGTGCGCTGGTTCCCGGCGCGCCCGCGGCGGACGCGCCGCTCGAGCGCGGCGGCTGGCTGATCGATGCGCTCGGCGGCCGCTTCCAGTTGCTGTTGTTCGCCGACGATCCGGGCGAGGTGCCCCGGCCGGCCGTCGATGCGTTCGCGGTGCTCGCGCGGCTGCCGATCCCGGTCGAGGCGATCGTGATCGCGCGACGGGCGGGCGCCGCGGTCGCGAACGCGCGGGTGCTCGTCGACGCGAAGGGAGTCGCCGCGGAGCGCTACGACGGCCGCGCCGGCACGGTGTATCTGATCCGGCCGGACCAGCACGTCGCGGCACGTTGGCGCCGCTTCGATCTTGCGGGCCTGCGCGCGGCGCTGGGGCGCGCGACCGGCCACGACGCGGAGGTTTGACCGATGCCACTCAATCTGCGGCCGAACTTTCACGACCCCGACCGGCGGCGGTTTCGGGATTATTCGGCCGGTGACGACTTCTACGAACTGCTGATCGAGTCGCACCGCGGGCTCGACGAGGCGCAAAGCGCGAAGCTGAACGCGCGGCTGATCCTATTGCTCGCGAATCACATCGGCGACCTGTCGGTGCTTCGCGAGGCCGTCGAGCGCGCGCGCGACGGAAGCTGAGCGTCGATTTGCCGCTGCACCCGTGCGCGCGTCGCGGCGACGTTCGTGAGCGGGATGCGCCGCCAGCGCGCGACCTCGGCGCTGGTGAACGGCACGAAGTCCCCGGGCGCGGGGACGTCGCTCAGGCGGTGCACCATCCAGTTGAGCACCGCGGCGGTCGCGCGGTCCGACAGCGCCGATTCGGAGACGCCGGGCACTTGAATCAAGTAACGGCGCCCCGCCGGGTTTTGCGCGAACGGCACGAGCATGCCGCGGATCGACGGCACCCGCCCCGCCTCGCCCGTCCCGTCGGCCAGGTGGCAGCCCTGGCAGTTCAGCTGGTAATCGATCCGGGGACGGTAGGCCGCGGCCGCGTGTGCGGCGGCGACGTTCGCGATCGCGAGCGCCCATGCGCTCGCGCGCGTCGCGGCGGCGACCCTGCGCACGGCGCGCGCCGCGCTCATCGCACGGCGCCGAGGATTCGCGCCGTGGAACAGTGATAGGGAATATTGGCCGTCGAGTTGCCGGAGCACCAGTTGTAGTCGTTCGAGTGACCGGCCTCGAACATCGGCGTGTCGCCCTCGTTGCGGTTGCAGAAGCAACGCCCGCAGGCGCTCTTGCCGCAGCAGTCGTTGTAGGACACGACGTAGTCGCGGCCGTCGCCCGGATTGTGGCAGGTGCCGATCCAGGTCACCGCCGACATGTTCGTGCCCGGCGGGCACGTCGTCTGGGAACCGCCGCAGCAGCCGCACAGGAAGCCGTCGATCGCGCAGTGGCGCCAGTAGTCGCAGGACGTCGGATCGTCCCAGTGCGGATTCTTGCCGTCGTCGCCGCGCTTGACCTCGGCGCCGCGCGCCGCCGGCAGCAGCGGGATCGCGACCGCCCCGAGCAGCAGCGTTCCGAGCCCGCCGAGCACGCTGCGGCGGGACGTGCGCTTCGCGATTCCCCGCGCCGATCGCTCCGCCATTGCGTCGAACCACTTCATCGCTTCCTCCCCCCGGGCGTGCCGGCCGAGCCGCTCACGCGGCCCGGCTCTTCGCCGCGGACTCGAAATATTCCTGGATCGAGGCGAACCCCAGGCGCTTCGCCTCGAACAAACTCTCCAAGTGCTCGCGGGAATTGACGATGCCCCGCGCGCGCAACACCCCCTGCGCGTCGATCAGCGCCGCGAACGGCAGCCGGCTCACCTGGTACGACATCCCGAGCGGCGACGACACCACGTACGGGAACTCGCCGAGCTTGTGCGCGCGGACGAATTCCCGCTGCGCCTCGATCTCGCCGTCGCTCGCGAGCACGATGTCGAGCCAGCTGCGCTCCGCGCCGCGGCTCGACTTCAGCACCGGCAGCAGCCCCTTGCAGACGGGACAGGTCGGCGACACGAACATCAGCAGCGTGCTGCGGCCGTCGGTCCGCGGTGCGCCGATCGCGAGCGACCGGCCGTCGAGATCCTGCGTCTCGATGCGCGGCGCGGTCTCGCCGACCTTGAGTCCGTTCGAGAGCATCAGCGCCCCGACCGGCGCGATGCGCTCGTGCAGCACGCCGAGCTGGCGGACGACCGCGAGCAGCGCGACCGCCAGCGTGATCACGACGACCCAGAGGATCCCGTTCGACACCGCGAGCGCGGTCATCGCGCGCCCCGCATCGCGAAACCCTTCGGCGCGATCTCGCCCATCAGCCGGTCGATCGCCCGGTAGAGCACGGTCATCGCGAGCAGGCCGCCGCCGAGGGTGAGCCAGTCGACGCCCGCGAGCGAACGCGCGGACCACGGCTGTACCGCCGCCGCGACGAGCAGCGCGGCGACCAGCGCGTTGCGCCAGACCATCCAGCCGGCGATCGGTCGCCGGTCCCGCGGGTCGCCGCAACCGCAATCGAGATTCCGCCGTCCGCGGGCGAGGTTCAAGCCGATCGCCGCGCCGTACAGCGCGATCAGCGCCGCGGCGGCGAGCGCCGCGGCCCGATGCGTGGCCGGCCACGGCAACGCGAGCGCGGCCGTGAGTTCGATCGCCGGCACCAGCGCGGCGAGCGTGCGCGAACCGCGCGCGGGTGCGATCTCGTAGGCGGCGAACAAGGCCGCGAAGCCGTCGAAATCGCGGATCTTGTGGACCGCCGCGGTCCCGAGCAGCGAGGCGCCGCCGAGATCGATCAGGGTGCCGACGACTGGATCGAGCACGCGGCCCTCCCTCAGGGCGTGACCAGGACCGTCGGCGTCGTGGCGACGTCCGGCACCGTCCGCAGCCAATGGCCGCTCACCGCGTCGTAGACATCGAGGTCCGGACCGTCGATGAACACCGTGAACAGCAGCGGCGCTGCGTCGGTCGTGACCTGGATCGAGCTCGCGAGCCGCTTCAGCGGGATCTCCTGGACCTTCCGCCGGGTCGCGAGGTCGTAGACCCAGACGGTCTTGCCCGGATCCTTGTGAGTCGCGAGGCCGCCCTGGTGCATGATCGCGTACAGACGATGCAGGCGCACGCTGACCGCGAGTTGTTGCAACCCGCCGGGCCGCCAGCCCTGGGCGCGCTCGGCGGCGCTCGTCAGCGACCAGGACGGTTCGACGACGGCCCGTTCGCCCTTGACCTCGAACGGCACGATGCGCCCGTCGAAGGTCACGAAATACCACACGTCGCCGACCCGCACCGGTTTTTCGGTGACGGGGTCCGCACCCATCGGCAGGAGCCGCGCGGTGTGGTGGCGCACGACCTGGCCGTTGCGCGCCAGATCGATCAGCACCGCCGAGCCGTCGCCGCAGACCGAGAAGAACGAACGGGGTCCCGACGGATAGGCGAAGGCGCAGCCCGGGATCGGAATCTCGCGCACGAAGCGGCGCGTCTTCATGTCGACGACCGTAATGCTCTGCGCGGGATTGAAATTGTAGATCAGCAGGTAGCGGCCGTCGTCGGTCAGCGCGACGTCGCCCATCACCGGCATGTCCGACGCCCGCTTCGGCGGGATGCGGATCTCGCCCGCCGGATCGAGGGTGCGGGCGTCGTAGATCGTCACGACGTCGGTGCGCGTGCCGCGCGTGCCGCGCGAGAAATAGGTCTCCGGCGAATAGATCCACCGGCCGTCCGCGGACAGCACCAGATGCGAATAGCTGTAGCCGGTGCTCAAGGTCCCGAGGTAGCGGCCGGTATCGCCGTCGACGAGGTGCGCGGTCCCGTCCGCCATGTGCGGGAACACGAAATCGTTGACCCAGACCCAGTGCTTCGACGCGGGCGTCGGCAGTACCGCGACCGTCGGATGACGACCGGGATCCGGTGGCAGTTCCGCCGGCGCGGATTTCACCGGCGCGGCGTTCGCGAGCGTCGCGGCACCGAGCAGCCCGGCGAGCGCGGCGAGCGCGGCGAGCGCACGGACGCCGCGAGAGCGGCGTTCGGCGCGGATGTCGCATCGGAGAATCGCGATCGTCGGAGCGCGCATGGCGAGTGTCCGTGAGGTCGGCAGCGAGGGTTCGAGTCTACAATCGCGGCGCTCGGTTGGCCAGCGTCGCACCGGAATCCGCTACACTATGCCCGGTCACGTCGCGCCGGCGGGGGGAGGCAGGACCGATGTCGCGTTCGCATCACGCCGCGGATCTCGAGCCGATCGAGACCGCGAGTCTCGACGAGCTTCGCGCGTTGCAGCTCGAGCGGCTGCGCGGGTCCCTGCGGCATGCCTACGAGAACGTCGAGCACTACCGGCGCCGCTTCGACGAGGCCGGCGTGCACCCGTCCGACCTGCACGAGCTCGCGGACCTCGCGAAGTTCCCGATGATGTCGAAGGCCGATCTGCGCGAGCACTACCCGTTCGGACTGTTCGCGGTGCCGCGCGAACGCATCGTGCGGGTGCACGCGTCGAGCGGCACGACCGGCAAGCCGACCGTGGTCGGCTATACCGCGCGCGACATCGACACCTGGGCGACGCTGGTCGCACGCTCGATCCGCGCGGCGGGCGGGCGGCCCGGCGACATCGTGCACGTCGCCTACGGTTACGGACTGTTCACGGGCGGGCTCGGCGCGCACTACGGCGCCGAGCGGCTGGGTTGCACGGTCGTGCCGGTGTCGGGCGGCCAGACCGAGCGGCAGGTGCAGCTGATCGCCGACTTCCGGCCGCGGATCATCATGGTCACGCCGTCCTACATGCTGGTGCTGCTGGAGGAGATGATCCGACAGGGCCAGGACCCGCGGCGCTGCTCGCTCGAGGTCGGCCTGTTCGGCGCCGAGCCCTGGACGAACGCGATGCGCGAGGAGATCGAGACCACCGCGGACATCGACGCGGTCGACATCTACGGGCTCTCCGAAGTGATGGGTCCGGGGGTCGCGAGCGAGTGCGTCGAGACCAAGGACGGCGCGGTGATCTGGGAAGACCATTTCTACCCGGAGATCGTCGACCCGCAGACCGGTCGGGTGCTGCCGGACAACGAGCTCGGCGAGCTCGTGTTCACGTCGCTGACGAAGGAAGGGCTGCCGGTGATCCGCTACCGGACCCGCGACCTCACGCGGCTCCTGCCGCCGACCGCCCGTTCGATGCGCCGGATGGACCGGATCAGCGGGCGCAGCGACGACATGCTGATCATCCGCGGCGTGAACCTGTTCCCGACCCAGCTCGAGGAGCTGATCCTGCGCATGCCGCAGCTGATGCCGCACTACCAGTTGGTCGTCACCCGCGAGGGTCACCTCGACGAGCTGGAGGTGAAGGTCGAGGTGCGCGCCGAGGCCTGGGAGGAGCTCTCGACCGGCGGGATCGAGACGATCGCCGCGGAGCTGCGCCATCACATCAAGGCGTACGTCGGCGTGAGCGCGAAGGTCACGCCGGTCGGCCCGCAAGGCATCGAGCGCTCCGGAGGCAAGGCGCGGCGCATCGTCGATCAGCGCGCTCGCCGCGGCGGCTGAGCGGGGCGCGCGGTCTCGAGGGAACCGCGGCCCGCGCGCCATGCCGATCATCGAACGCGACCCCTGGCGGCGGCAATACTTCGACGGCGTCGCCTGCCCGACGGACGTGTCGATACCGACCGACGACCCCGATGCGTGGTCGCTGCAACCGCGCCATCGTTGGGTGTACGACAAGCTGCGGATCGCCGAATCGCAGGGCATCGAATGCGCCCCGCACGGCGTCGCGCCGCGGCGCTATCCGGTGTTCAGCAAGCCGATCGTGAACCTGCGCGGGATGGGCCTCGAGAGCCGCGTGCTCGCCGATGCGAGCGCGTATGCCCGCCACCGGCGGCCGGGACACCTGTGGATGACGCTGCTCACCGGCGCGCACGTGAGCACCGATCTCGCGGTACAAAACGGCACGGTGCGCTGGCTGCGGCACGCGGTGGGCATTCCGGGGCCCCGGGGCACCTTCGATCACTGGGTGATCGAGGCGTCGCCCCGGCCCGCGCTCGCGGACTATTGCCGCGCGTGGACCCACGCACACCTCGCCGGCTACACCGGGATGCTCAATCTGGAGACGATCGGCGAGCGGATCATCGAGGCGCACCTGCGCTTCGCGGATCAATGGCCGGATCTCTACGGCCCCGGCTGGGTCGATGCGGTCGTCGGCCTGTACGCCGACCGCCGCTGGCACTACGACGAACGCGCGCGCGTGGACGGCTACAGCGTCGTCCTGTTCGGGCCGCACGGCCGGCGCTATCGACATCCGCCTCCGGACCGGGTCGCGGCGATCCGGGGTCGCGAAGCGGTGTCGAGCGTGCAGATTCCGTTCGACGAGACGCGCTCGCCGCGGGCGCACGCGATGCCGCCGGGCGGCTTCCGCCTGGCGATCGTGAACAGCCGGAGCTTGAGCGTCGGGCGCCGCGCCCGCCGCGATCTCGCGGCCGCGTTCGGCGTGCCCGTCGTGCTGCGCGCCGCGACGCCGCGCCGCCCGCGGACCGGCTGAGCCCGGATCCGCTCCGCCACCTCCGCTCAGCGGCCGCGCGAGCGGACGTTCGCGAGGCCGTCGCGCGCGTCCTGCAGTCGAAAGCCGAGGAACTCGAGCGCGAGCGACGCATCGAAGCTCGGCCCCGCGAGGCGCAGCCAGTTGTTGAGCGCGTGTTTGGTCCAGCGCATCGCGGTCGCGCTGCCCGCGGCGAGGTCGACCGCGATACCGAGCGCGGTGTCTCGCACCGCCTCGTCGTCGACGCACAGCGCGACCAGTCCGATCCGCTCGGCTTCCTCGCCCGAGATCGGCCGGTTCGTCAGCAGGTGGTAACGCGCTTTCGCGAGCCCGCACAGCAGCGGCCAGATCA
>JAJYAM010000099.1 GCA_021779535.1 Pseudomonadota bacterium | reverse complement strand
CGTCGCCCAGGTCTCGAGTACGTACGGCCAGGGCGAAGCCCATACCATCGTGGAGAATTGCGGCAACACCTTGATCCTGCGCTGCTCGGCGAGCGAGGGCGGCGGCACCGCGAAGTTCGCCTCGCAACTGATCGGCGACCGCGAAGTCCGGCGGATCACCGTGTCGAGGAGCCGGCGCGCGACCGAGTTCTTCGGCGCGACCACGCGATCGGAACACTTCAGCATCGAACCGACCTTGCTGCCCTCGCAGATCGAGCGTTTGCCGGACTTGCGTGGCTACCTGAAGCACGCATCCGCCGGAACGTGGCGGCGGGTCGATCTCGAGCCGGACGGCGCGGGCGGACGCCTCCCGCGCGCGCTCGACACGGGGTTCGACCATGAGTGAGCGCGGCGCGACGCCCGAGGAGACCGTGCGGCTCGGTTTGCTGCTGGAGAACGCGCAGGCGCAGCAACAGGGCGCGGCCGAATCGATCGATCAGTTGCACTCGCTCGTGCACGGTCTCGACGACGTCGTGCGCGACGAAATCCGACGGACCTTGATCGAGGAACTCAAGGGGCTCGATGCCGAGATCGCCGCGAGCATCGCGCAGTTGCGCCGCCTGCGGCGGCTCGTCTCGGTGCGCGCGGCGGCGTGGACGATCGGTGCGGCGATCGCGATGCCGCTGCTGTGCGGCGCGGTCCTGGGAGCGGTTCACCCGGCGATTCGCCGGATCGGCCAACTCGAAGCGCGGCGCACCGCCCTCGAGCGGAACCTCGCGACGCTGCGGGCCGCCGGCGGATTCGTCGACTTGCGCCGCTGCGGTCGGCGCCGGCGTTGGTGCGTGCGCATCGATCGCCGCGCGCCACGGTACGGTGGACACGGCGAATTCGCGATCGTCGACGGAGGCTGACGTGCTGCCGTGGCCGCTGCAGGCGCTCGTCGATTCGCGGTCCCACGAGATCGCGGCATTCGCGATCGCCGCGGTACCGATGCTGACCGCGGGATTCTGGCGGCTGCGCCGGCAGCGTCGCTCGAGCGACGGCGTACGGCGCGGCGCCATGGTCTTGCGTCACCGGGTGCGGGTTGCGGCCGATCGCCACGGCGAGTTCGGACGGATCACGATCGCGGGGCTTGCGGTGCCGGCCGCCGACGAGACCAAGCACTTCAAGATCCTCGGCACCACCGGGACCGGCAAGTCGACGGCGATTCGCGAGATTCTCGGCGGCGCGCTCGCGCGGGGCGATCGGGCGGTGATTGCGGATCCCGACGGAGGCTACCTCGGCCGGTACCACCGGGCCCGCCGGGGCGACTTGATCTTGAATCCGTTCGACCCCGCGTCCGTGCGCTGGGACTGGCGTGCGGAAATGCGCAATCCCTACGACGCGGAACTGCTCGCGAGCGCGCTGGTTCCCGTGTCGCCTGATGCGGCCGGCGAGGAGTGGCGCGGCTACGCGCGCACCTTCCTCGCCGCGGTGATCCGTCGTTCCTGGGAGATCGGACCCGGTCCGGTCGCCGACCTGTGGCGGCTCGTCGCGTTCGCGCCGGCAGCGCAGTTGCGTCCCCTGGTCGCCGGCAGCGCGGCGCAGCCCTTTCTCGAGCCCGACAACGCACGCATGTTCGGGTCGATTCGCTCGGTCGCGGCGTCCGCAGTCGCGGCGCTCGAGCACGTGGACGCCCAGCGGGCGCGCCGGTTCTCGGTGCGTCGCTGGATCACGGCGGCGGAAACCTCGGGGGCATTGTTCATTCCGTACAAGGCCACCCAGATCGCGGCGTTGCGCTCGTTGATATCCGCGTGGATGCGTCTCGCGGTCTTCGAGGCGATGAACGCCGCGGAGGGCCGCGACCAGAGACTGTGGTTCGTCGTCGACGAATTGGATGCGCTTGGGCCGATCGACGGGTTGAAGGATGCGCTCGCGCGCCTGCGCAAATTCGGCGGGCGCTGCGTGCTCGGCTTCCAGTCCATCGCCCAGGTCTCCTCGGCGTACGGGCACGGCAGCGCGCAAACCATCGTGGAAAATTGCGGCAATACCTTGATCCTGCGTTGCGCGGGCAGCGAGAACGGCGGCACGTCGCAGTTCGCGTCCCGGCTGATCGGCGACCGGGAGGTCCGCCGCCGGCAGACCGCCCGCGGTCGCGATCACGCGGGCGTGATCGGATCGAGGGCGTCACGACGGTCGACGAACGTCAGCGATCAGACCGTCGTCGAAACCGCGGTGCTGTCGTCCGAGATCGAGCGGCTGCCCGACCTGCACGGATATCTGAAGCTCGCGTCCTCGCCGGTGTGGCGCGAAGCGCGCCTGAAGGCTGGCGTGTGTTAGCGAGGCTCCGTCACCCGTCGATCAACGTGCGCGCGCCGCGCTACTTCGCCGCTTGTGCGGTCTGTGCGTGTGCCCGGTGCGCGCGCGAGATGGTCGCGATCGGGCTGGCACTCGGCGCCGGACATCGAATTCGCGTCGACGACGGCGAACCGGACTCGATCGGGTTCGTCGCGCGCGGGTGGCGCACGGTCCGGTCACCGGCCTGGTTGTTCGACGTCGAGTACCTGGCGCGTCGGGTGCGCGGTCGGTTGCAACGGCTGTCGCCGGGGTATCGGCTCGCCGACAACCCGACGACCGGCGGCCGCCGTTGGCTGAATCATTGTCCGCATTGCGGCGCGGTGCAGGACGACGATTATCTGCACGGGGAACCGGACGTCGCGTTCATGCCGTTCACGGTGGATGCCGCGCAGCGCATCGAATTGCACGCGGTCGATGCGCCGTTCGCGGCCGCGATCGGCGGCCACTGCGACGATCCGCCGCTGTTCGGCGCGATGCGCCGGATCGACCGCGCGCTCGAGTGAGGCGTGCCGATGGCCGTGTACTTCCTCTACATGAAGACGTTCGGCCGCGCGAACGGCAGCAGTGCCGTGAATGCGGCGGCGTACCGTGCCGGAGAACGGCTGCGCGACGAGCGGACCGGCCGCACTTACGATCACTCGTTCCGCGGCGGGGTCTTGCACCAGGAGATCGTGCTGCCGTCGAAATTCGCGGACTCCGATCTCGGATGGGCGAATGAGCGTGCGTCGCTGTGGAACGCCGCCGAAGCCGCCGAAACGCGCAAGAATGCGCGGGTCGCGCGGGAATTCCTGGTCGCGCTGCCGGCGGAGCTCGACGATACCCGGCGCCGCGAGCTGGCGGTGGCCTTCGCCCGGAGCCTGTCCGACCGGTATCGGTTTGCAATCGATCTCGCGGTCCATGCGCCGCGGACCGATCCGCGCAATCACCATGCGCATCTGCTGGCGACGACCCGGGAGCTCGGCATCGAGGGCTTCGGCGCGAAGACGACGCTCGAGGTCGACGATGCCCGGCGCGGTGCGCTCGGCCTCGAGCCGTTCTATCGCGAGGTGCTCGGCTTGCGTGAGCGCTGGGCGATCGCGACCAATGCCGCGCTGGCCGCGGCGAACGTGCCGGTTCGGGTCGATCATCGCAGTCTCGAAGCGCAGGGAATCGACCGTGAGCCGCGACCGCAATTGCCGCGGCCGGTCTGGCTGATCGAGCAGCGCGGCGAGCGCAGCGTCCTCGGCGAACGGATCCGCGCCGAATACCAGGCGCGCGTCGCGGCGCGCGCCTCGCGGACCGCGACGACGACCGCGGCGGTCGTCCGGGACCCGGCGGCACCGGTCGAGCGCGGTCACGCGGCGGGCCCGGAGAATCTCGAGACGGTGCGGCGGCGCGCGCGCGAGGCCTGGCTCGAGATGCGCCGGCGCGAGATCGCAACGCCGGAGCCGGGTGCGCGGAATCGGGGGATCGATGACGATCACGGTCGATGACGGGCGTTGCGCGGCGCGTTCCGGCGCGCATTCGCCGCTCCCCGCGGTTCCGGCGGCTGCGCGCGTCGAGGTCCTGCGGTTTCTCGCCGCGTATGCGTATTCGCCCTCCGGTGTCGATCCGCCGTCGCGTCGTTCGCGCCGCCTTTGCGCGGCGATCAAGGCGGCCGATCCGGAAGCGCTCGCGGCCGGTGCGCGCACGATCGCGGGGTTCGTGCGGGGCGGTACGGATTGGGCGGCCTATCTCGACCGGGACGCGGTGCTCGTGCCCGTGCCGGCGAGCGTGCCGCGACCAATGGACGAGACCCACGTGAGCGCCGGCATCGCGGCCGCGCTCGTGCACTGCGGCATCGGTGCCGACGTTCGCGAGCTGCTCGTTCGAGCCGTGCCGGTGCGCAAGTCCGCGACGGCACCGATCGGCGCAAGACCCTCGGTCGCCGAGCACTTCGCGTCGTTGCGGATCATCCAAGCGCCGGTCGAACCCGCCGTCGCGGGGCTCGTGCTCGTCGACGACGTCGTCTCACGCGGCCGTACGCTGCTCGCCGCGGCCTGCCGGCTCCGCGAGCGCTTCCCGCAGACACCGATCGTCGCGCTCGCGCTGATGCGCACCCTGGGCTACGTGACCGCGCTCCCGCGGCTCGCCGCACCCTGCGCCGGTGAGATTCGCTGGCGGCGCGGGGACGCGGTGCGCACGCGCTGAGGGTGCGCCCGGATTGACCGCGGGCGGCCCCGGCGGCATCGTACCGACGCGGTTGCCACGAGTCCGATCGATGCCGTCCTCGCGTGAATCCCCGTTCTGTGCGTCCCTCGCGCGCCTGTCGGATGCGGCGCTCGCCGCGGCGTTCGAGCGTGCGATCGGATCCCGCGATGGCACGGGCGGCGCCCAGGCGATCCACGAGACCTGGATGCGGGGCGCGTTCCCGGCGAACATCGAGCGGATGCTCGCGCGCCTGTGGGACGCCGCGGCCGAGACGATCCCGGACTGGCTGCCGATGCGCTACGTCGATCGCTTGCCCGAGATCTACGCGACCGCGGCGCGTTTTCGCGCCGATTCCAAGGGGCGCTCGAACCTGTATCTCGTGCTGCTGGATTATCGCGACAGCCGGGACGAGCCCTACGGGCTCTACGTCGGAATGACGAGTTACCCGCCCGCACGGCGCTTCGATCAGCACAAGGCGGGCATTCGCGCGGCCGGCAGCGTGCTGCAGCGGGGATTGGAATTGCTCGCCGGCCCCACGCGGCATTTGCAGCGCATCGCCCGTGCCGACGCGGCGCGCATCGAGGAGGCGCTCGCCGAGGCACTACGGGGGGAAGGGTTCTTCGTGCAGGGCGGCCACTGACCCGGCGGGCGTCCGCGGCGCCGGGTTCGGGCGCGCCCGGCTCACGACTCGTCGAGGTGCGCGACGACCGCGTCGACCTGATCGGCGGCGCCGACGATCACCGGCGTGCGCTGGTGGATCCCGGTCGGCGCAATCTCGAGGAGCCGCTCGGTCGGTCCGGCGAGCGCCCGTCCGCCGGCTTGCTCGATCAGGAACGCGATCGGGTTCGCCTCGTACATCAGCCGCAGCTTGCCGTGGTGCGCCTTCGCGGTCGGCGGGTAGAGGAACACGCCGCCCTTCAGCAGGATCCGGTGGACGTCCGCGACCATCGCGCCGGTGTAACGGCTGGAATAACCCTCGCGCTGCGCCCAGTCGAGGTAGCGTCGATAGCCTTCCGGGAAACTGAGCCGATTGCCTTCGTTCACCGAGTAGCTGCGGTTGCCCGCGGGGATCCGCAGCCCGCGCTCGACCAGGATGAACGCGCCGACGGAAGGGTCGAGCACGAACAGGTCCACGCCGCGCCCGAGCGTGAGCACGAACACCGTCGAGGAGCCGTACAGCACGTAGCCCGCGGCAACCTGCGCCGCGCCGCGCTGCAGGAGCGATGCGCGCGCCGGCACGCCGGCCTCGTGCGGCAGGATGCTGAAGATCGTGCCGACCGCTCCGCAGACGTCGAGGTTCGAGGAGCCGTCGAGCGGATCGAACAACACCGCGTAGCGGCGCGCGCCGTCGGCCTCGTCGCGCAGGATCACCGGCTCCTCGTTCTCTTCCGACGCGACCATCGCGACGCCCTCGCGCCGGCCGAGCGAGGCGAGCAGGACCTCGTTCGCGAGCACGTCGAGCTTCTGCTGCGCTTCGCCCTGCACGTTCTCCGCGCCGGCCGGTCCGAGCACGTTCTCGAGGCGCGCCCGCCGGACCTTGTCGGCGATGATCTTCGCCGAGATCGACAGCGCGGAGAGGATCCACGAGAGCGTGCCGGTGGATTCGGGGAACTGCGCCTGTTCGGCGAGGATGTGCGATTGCAGAGTGATGATGCGCGTCGGGTCGTTGACCATCGGCGGCTTGCTCCTCGAGTCGAGTGTCCTGCCGCCAGCATGCCACGACTCGTCGGGCGCGGTCGGGAGCGGCGCATCCCCGGGGTGCGATCGGCCGGCGAAACCCGCATTCGTGAATCCACGCTTCCCGTCGGTGGGCGGGTTTCCCTAAGATGCCGGCATGACGAACGCAGACCGACACTGGGCGAGTCGCGGCTCGCGGGGCCGGACCGGCGGACTCCGCACCGTGCCGCGGCTGGTCGCGCTGTCGACCCTCGCCGTGCTCGCGCTCGGCGCGGGCCCGCGCGATGCCGCCGCGGGAGTCGCCCGCGCGCCCCGGGTGAACCTCGCGCAGGGGGCGCTCGCGGGCCGTTGGGGGAGTGCCGGCGGGGTCCGGGTCCGCGAGTTCCG
>JAJYAM010000033.1 GCA_021779535.1 Pseudomonadota bacterium | reverse complement strand
CGGCGATCGACGAAGCGTCGCTCGGCGCCCAGATCGAGGCGACGCGGCGCATCGCGGCCTCGCAGCGCGCGGCGCTCTCGATCGTCCGCCGGCGCCTCGCGCTCGGCGGGGCGTCGCGCGCGGACGTCCTGCAGCAGCAGTCGGTGCTCGCGACGACGCTCGCGGCGCTGCCCGCGCTCGAGGCCGCGCGTTCCCAGGACCGCAACCTGCTCGCCGCGTACACCGGTGCGCCGCCGACGCAGTTCACCGCCGGCGCGATCGACCTCGCGACCCTGCGGCTGCCGCGCGATCTGCCGGTCACGCTGCCCTCGCGCCTGGTCGAGCAGCGCCCGGACGTGCGCGCTTACGCGGCCCTGCTGCACGCGGCGACCGCCGAGGTCGGCGTCGCGACCGCGAACCTGCTGCCGCACGTCACGTTGTCCGGCGCGTACGGCGGCGAAGGGGTGCATTTCTCCGACATCTTCTCGCCCGCCTCGGCGATCTGGAACGCGGCGGCGTCGATCGGGCAGCCGATCTTCGAGGGCGGCGCGCTCTGGCACACCCGCCGGGCGGCGATCGCCGCGGCCCAGGAGGCGGCGGCGAACTACAAGGCCACCGTGCTCACCGCGTTCCGCAACGTCGCCGACGTGCTGGTCGCGCTCGAGGCCGACGCCCGCAGCGTCGCGGCCGACGCGGTCGCGGCACGATCGGCGTCGCAGTCCTTGCGCCTCGTGCGCCTGCAGTACGCGACCGGCGCGGCGAGCCTGCCGCAGGTGCTCCTCGCCGAGCAGGCCGAGCAAACCGCGCGCATCGCGCTCGTGAAGGCGCGCGCGCAACGCTTCGCGGACACCGCCGCGCTCTACCAGGCGCTCGGCGGGGGCTGGTGGCATCGACAGGACGCGAAACCCGGTAGGAACGACTGCTGCAAGGGGTCTCTGTGAGCAATCAGGAAATGGGCGGCGCCGGCGGCGTTCCGCCGAAGGTCGCGCGCAGCGCGCTCGTGAAACCGATCGCGATCGTGCTCGCGGTCGCGCTCGTCGTGACCGGCGGGATCTATGGGTTCCACCTGTTCGTCGGCCGCAAGATCGCCGAATTCATGGCCGCGAGCGCGAGCGCGCCGCAGACGGTGTCGACGTTCGTCGCGGTGAGCTTGCCGTGGCAGGCCGAAACCCACGCGGTCGGCAACGTCCGCGCCCGCCAGGGCGCCGACCTCGCCGCGCAGATCGCGGGCATCGTCGCCGCGGTCCACTTCAAATCCGGTGACGCCGCGCGCGCCGGTGAGACGTTGCTGACCTTGCGGATGAACGACGATCCCGCGAAGCTCGCCCAGCTCGAAGCCCAGGCGCGGCTCGCGGCGGTGAACTACCGCCGCGACCGGCGGCAGCTCGCCGTCCAGGCGATCAGCCGCGCGACCGTCGACGCGGACCTCGCGGCCCTGCAATCCGCGCGCGCGCAAGTCGCCGCGCAACGCGCGCTGATCGCCGAGAAGATCGTGCGCGCGCCGTTCGCCGGCCGGCTCGGGATCCGTCAGGTCGACGTCGGGCAGTACCTCGCGGCCGGGACGTCGATCGTCACGCTGCAATCGGTCGATCCGATCCTGGTCGACTTCTTCGTCCCGCAACAGGCGCTCGCGGTGATCCGCCGCGACCAGACCGTCGAGGCGACCGTCGACACCTACCCGGGCCGGCGCTTCCGCGGCCGCATCGTCGCGATCAACTCGAAGGTCGACGGCGCGAGCCGCAACGTCCAGGTCCGCGCCTCGTTCCCGAACCCGAACGGCCGCCTCGTGCCCGGCATGTACGCCGACGTGACCGTCGACGACGGTGCGCCGCACCCGTACGTGACCGTTCCGCAGACCGCGATCGCCTACAACCCGTACGGCGACACGGTGTTCGTCGTCGAGCACGCCGGCGTCGACGCGCACGGCAAGCCGCGGCTCGTCGCGCGCCAGCGCTTCGTGAAGATCGGGCCGGCGCGCGGCAACCAGGTCGCGGTGCTCTCCGGCCTGCGGGCCGGCGACACGATCGTCAGCGCGGGCCAGCTGAAGCTCCACAACGGCAGCGCGATCGCGGTGAACAACTCGATCGTGCCGAGCGATTCGCCGAACCCGTCGCCGCCGAACGAATGAGCGCCGGGGCCACGCCGTGAACTTCACCGACATCTTCATCCGCCGACCGGTCCTCGCGACCGTCGTCAGCCTCGTGATCCTGGTCGTCGGGCTGCGCAGCTTCAGCTCGCTGCAGGTGCTCGAGTACCCGAAGACCGAGAACGGCGTCGTCACCGTCACGACCACCTATCCGGGCGCGGACCCGGACTCGATCGCGGGGTTCATCACGACGCCGCTGGAGGCGGCGATCGCGCAGGCGGACGGCATCGACTACCTGACCTCGAGCAGCCAGAGCGGCGTCAGCACGATCACCGCGGTCTTGCGCCAGAACTACGACACCTCGAAGGCGGCGGCGGAGATCAACATCAAGGTGAACTCCGTGTTGAACCAGCTGCCGACCGGCTCGCAGCTGCCGTCGATCACGGTGTCCGTCGGCCAGACGATCGACGCGATGTACATCGGCTTCTCGAGCACGCGTCTCGACCGCAACCAGATCACCGACTACGTGCAACGCGTCGTCGTCCCGCAGATACAGGCGGTGCCGGGCGTGCAGACCGCCGAGATCCGCGGCGCGCAATACTTCTCGCTGCGCGCGTGGCTCGACCCGAAGAAGCTCGCCGCGTACGGCCTCACCGCGACCGACGTGCAGAAGGCCCTCGCCGAAAACGACTACATCTCGGCGGTCGGCAACACCAAGGGGGAGTGGGTCCAGGTCACGCTGACCTCGACCACGAACCTGCACAGCCTGCGGGAATTCCGCGACCTGGTCGTGAAGCAGGCCGGCGGCGCGATCGTGCGGCTGCGCGACGTCGCGACGGTCACCCTCGGCGCCGACAATTACGACGAGCGGGTCGCGTTCGACGGCGTCGGCGGCGTGTTCGTCGGCGTGCAGATCGCGCCGAGCGCGAACCTGCTGTCGGTGATCGGCGGGGTGAAGCGGGTCTTCCCGCGGATCCGCGCGCAGCTGCCGGAAGGCCTTCGGGCCGCGATCGTCTACGACTCCACCTCGTTCGTGAATGCGTCGATCCACGAGGTCGCGAGCACGCTGATCGAGGCGGTCGTGATCGTGGTCCTCGTGATCTTCGCGTTCCTCGGCTCGCCGCGTTCGGTGGTCATCCCGATCCTCGCGATCCCGCTGTCGATCATCGGGACGTTCATGATCATGCTGGCGCTGCACTTCTCGATCAACCTGCTGACCTTGCTCGCGCTCGTGCTCGCGATCGGCCTCGTCGTCGACGACGCGATCATCGTCGTCGAGAACGTGAACCGCCACCTCGCGGAAGGCAAGCCGCCGCTCTCCGCCGCGCTGGTCGCCGCCCGCGAGCTCGGCGCGCCGATCATCGCGATGACCGTCGTGCTGCTCGCGGTGTTCGTGCCGATCGGCTTCCAGGGCGGCTTGACCGGCGCGCTGTTCGTCGAGTTCGCGTTCACCCTCGCCGGCACCGTCACGGTGTCCGCGGTGATCGCGCTGACGCTTTCGCCGATGATGTGCTCGCGCATGCTGCGGCCGCACCAGGGCGACGGCGCGCACTGGGAGGACCGGCTCGTGCATGCGATCGACGCCCGCTTCGACCGGCTGCGCGGCTGGTACCAGCGCAAGCTCGAGCGCAGCCTCGCGTACACGCCGGTCACCGCGGTCACGGTCCTGGTCGTGCTCGCGAGCATCTACTTCCTCGCGACGCACTCGAAATCGGAGCTCGCGCCGCAGGAGGACCAGGGCTTCGTGCTGCTGCAGGCCAAGTCCGCGCCCGACGCGACGCTGCAGACGAAGGTCGACTACTTCAACGAGGTCTACCGCATCGCGACCCGCCTCGCGCACCCGGCGCACGTGTTCCACATCGACGCGCCCGGGGTGTCGATCACCGGATTGAACCTGCCCCCCTGGAACGACCGCAAACGCAACGCGACGGAGCTGCAGCAACGGCTGCAGCAAGCGATGAACGGCGCGATCGCCGGCCAGCGGATCGTCGCATTCCAGCCGCCGTCGCTCCCGGGCGCATTCGGCCTGCCGCTGCAGTTCGTGATCAAGACGACCGATCCGCCGCTGCGGCTGAACGCGGTCTCGCAGAAATTCCTCGCGGATGCGCGCGCGAGCGGCAAGTTCGCGTTCCTCGACACCGACCTCAAGTACGACCTGCCGCAGTCGGTGATCGTGATCGACCGCGACAAGGCGGCGCAGCTCGGGCTCACGATGAGCCAGGTCGGCGCGGCGATGAGCGGCATGCTCGGTGGCGGCTACGTGAACTACTTCAGCATGGACACGCGTTCGTACAAGGTGATCCCGCAGGTGCAGCGCATCTCGCGGCTCAACGTCCAGCAGCTGCTGGATTACCCGATCGCGACGATCGGCGGCGTGTCGATCCCGTTGTCGACGATCGCGACGATCCGCACCGAGACCGTTCCGGAGACGCTGAATCACTTCCAGCAGCAGACCGCCGCGACGATCTCCGGGGTGATGGCGCCCGGGGTCTCGCTCGGCGAGGCGCTGCAGTACCTGCGCGGGCTCGCCGGCCGCGTGCTGCCCCAGGGCTACTCGGTCGACTACGCGGGCCAGGCGCGACAGTACGTGCAGGAGTCGAGCGGGATGCTGGCGACCTTCGGCTTCGCGATCATCATCGTGTTCCTCGCGCTCGCGGCGCTGTTCGAGAGCTTCCGCGACCCGCTGGTGATCATGATCTCGGTGCCGATGTCGATCGCCGGCGCACTGCTGTTCATCGCGCTCGGGGTCGGCGGCGCCTCGCTGAACATCTACACCGAGGTCGGCCTCGTCACGCTGATGGGCTTGATCAGCAAGCATGGCATCCTGATCGTCGAGGTCGCGAACAAGGAGCAGCAGCAGGGCCGCTCGAAATACGAGGCGATCGTGATCGCGGCCTGCACCCGCCTGCGGCCGATCCTGATGACGACCGCGGCGATGGTGCTCGGCGTGCTGCCGCTGGTGTTCGCCGGCGGCGCCGGCGCCGCGTCCAGATATGCGATCGGCCTGGTGATCTCGACCGGGCTCGCGATCGGGACGCTGTTCACGCTGTTCGTCGTTCCGGGCGTGTACATGCTGATCGGCGCCAACCGCTTCGAGCTCGCCGAAACCGCGTCGACGAGCGGCGGACCCTGATCCGCCGATGAACCCGGACGGAGACCCGGGGCCGCTGACCGGCTCCGCGCAGGTCGTCGGCGCGTTCGCGCTCGCGCTCGCGACGTTCATGAACGTGCTCGACACGTCGATCGCGAACGTGTCGCTGTCCGCGATCGGCGGCGACCTCGGCGCGGGCGCCTCGGAGCTCACCTGGGTGATCACCTCGTTCGCGGTCGCGAACGCGGTCTCGGTGCCGCTGACCGGCTGGCTCACCCAGCGCTTCGGCGCGGTGCGGCTGTTCGTCGCCTCGATCCTCGCGTTCACGCTGTTCTCCGTGCTGTGCGGCCTCGCCACCTCGCTGCGGATGCTGGTGCTGTTCCGGGTGCTGCAGGGCGCGGTCGCGGGACCGATGATCCCGCTGTCCCAGGCGCTGCTGCTGTCGACGTTCCCGAAATCGCGCGCGGGCACCGCGCTCGCGGTGTGGGCGATGACGACCCTGGTCGCGCCGGTGATGGGGCCGATGCTCGGGGGCTGGATCACCGACAACCTCTCGTGGCCGTGGATCTTCTACATCAACCTGCCGGTCGGCCTGTTCGCGGCCGCGGTGACCTGGGGGGTGTACCGGACCCGGGAGACGCCGCGCACGTCGCGGCCGGTCGATGCGGTCGGGCTCGGCCTGCTGATCCTCTGGGTCGGATCGCTGCAGATCCTGCTCGACAAGGGCGAGGAGCTCGACTGGTTCGCGTCGCGCACGATCGTCGCGCTCGCGTGCGTCGCGGCGCTCGGGTTCTGCGTGTTCCTGGTGTGGGAACTCGTCGAGAACCCGCATCCGATCGTCGACCTGCGCCTGTTCGCCCGCCGCAACTTCCGGAGCGGCACGCTCGCGTTCGCGCTCGGCTACGGGGTGTTCTTCGGCAACGTCGTGTTGCTGCCGCTGTGGCTGCAGGAGACGATGGGCTACACGGCGACCTGGGCGGGCCTGCTGACCGCGCCGGTCGGCGTGCTCGCGCTGCTGCTGTCGCCGATCGTCGGCCGGCGGATCGGACGCACCGACTCACGGACCCTCGCAAGCGTCGCGTTCGCGGTGTTCGCGGTCTCGCTGTACCTGCGCACGCTGTACGACACCGACGCGAGCTACGGCGTGCTGGTCATCCCGATCATCGTCCAGGGTGCGGCGATGGCGTTCTTCTTCGTGCCGCTGGTGAACCTGATCCTCGCGGGGCTCCCGCCCTCGAAGATCCCCGACGCCTCGGGGCTGGCGAACTTCGCGCGCATCACCGCCGGGAGCTTCGGCACCTCGCTCGCGATCACGCTCTGGGACGATCGCGCGAAGTTCCATCACGCGCGCCTGATCGAGTCGCTGACGCCGGCGCAGCCTGCGACCCGTGCATACGTCGGCGCGCTCCACGCGATCGGGCTGTCGACACCGCAGATCGCGGCGTTCGTGAACCGTCAGGTCGACGTGCAGGCACAGACCCTCGCGGCGATCGACGTGTTCTGGCTGTCCGCGGTCGCGTTCGCCCTGTTGATCGCAGTCGTCTGGCTCGCGGAACGACCGAGCGCCCGGCTCCCGCCCGAAGCGGCAGGCGGCGCCCATTAGGTATTCGAAACATTATGTTATATGGTTTTTCTTAGGTAAATTCTGATCAAGGAGCCGCCGCCGAGCGGTCCCGGCGCCGCGCTCGAGTCGAGCCGTGACCAGGTTCGTCGCGCGAAATTCCTGATTGCGTTCTCTGGACGGTCTTGTATATTTCGATCATAGAACGTTGATTTACTTAAGCTCACACGCCGTATTCGTCCTCGAAACCACTTGAAGAAACGACGGTTTCGAGTTAAGGGGTCATGCATGGTCAATGCTTGGGAACGCTTCCATAACGCGACTCTCGAGCTGGTTCGTTCCGCTCCGATCAAACAACGCTTGATCAGCGCGTACCGGCGCCACTTGTCGGATCTGCAGGAAGAGCAGTTGCCGGGTGAGATCCGCGAGCCGTTCGGTCAGGTACAGCGATCGTTGAGCGGCGTGCCGCCGTTGCGCGGCGAGGACGCGGTCGCCGCGTCGGTTCGCAAGATGTCCAACCACGACGCCGACGAGTGCGCGGCGCTGATCGTCGAGATCTTCGGGTCGATCTCCCGGGCGAACGCGACGCTGCTGCGCCCGGCCGCGGTGCCGTTGAAGCCGCGCCGCGCGAGCGAGGAGCGGCCGAGCGACGCGGAATCCGAAGAGGTCGCGATCCCGCAGTGGGTCGCGAAGGCCTGATCGTCTCAGTCGAGCTTGAACTCGATCGTGTCCCAGCGCGTGGTTTCCTGATGGCGCGCCTGGCGCCGTAGCGCGTCGATCAACTCGCGCTCGTTCCAGGGCACGACCTCGTCGGCCAGGTCGCGAATCGCCTTCGGAATCGGCTCGGTCGAGCCGAAGCTCTCCATCGCGATCACCGGCCGGTCCGCCGATTTCGCGAAGTGCAGCTGAAAGGTCAGCAGCTCCGGCGCCGTGCGGTACACGGAACCCAGCGCGATCAACGCCTCGCAGGGCGCGATCTGGCGCCGCAGCTCCTCGCGCTCGCTCTCGCGGTCGGTCGGCCGCCGCGAGCGCGGCTGGCTGGTATTGGCGTAGTAGAACGTGCCCGGCGCCTCGAGATACTCGAAGACTCGCAGGTACTCGTCGCTCTCGGACCACGCGTGCGTGACGAAGATGCGGATCGGGTTCGCGGGAGTGGACATGGTTTCGTTTCGACGCCTCCTTCGCCGTTTCGGCGCCTCCGCCGTGCGCGAAGCGGCCCGCGCCGATACAATGTTGCGCGTGCGACTGCTGGTTTACAACATCCGATACGCGACCGGCGTAGGGCCGGCATTTCATTTGCCGGTGCCCGGCGCCGGCTACCTCCGATCGAACCCCCAGGTCCTCACGGAGATCACCCGGTTCATCAGGGGCCAGGACCCGGACGTCGTCGGGCTGATCGAGGTCGACACCGGCTCGATCCGCACCGGGATGGTGAACCAGGCGGAGTTCATCGCGCATTCGCTCGGCCACTACTCGACCTACGAATGCAAGTACGGGGTCAGCTCGGTGAACCAGCTGATGCCGATCGTGCGCAAGCAGTCGAACGCGTTCCTCGCGGCGCCGCGCGTGCAAGGCGAACGCTTCCACTACTTCGACACCGGGATCAAGCGCCTGATCATCGAGCTCGAGCTCGACGACGTCGCGATCTTCCTCGTGCACCTCAGCCTCAAGTTCCGCCACCGCCAATACCAGTTGCGCCACCTGTACGACCTGATCCGCAAGTCGCGCAAGCCCGTGATCGTCGCCGGCGATTTCAACACCTACTGGGGTGACCACGAGATCTACCTGTTCACCGAGGCGGCGCGGCTCAGCAACGCGAACGTGCGCGGCTTGCCGTCCTACCCGAGCCGCAGCCCCCGCAAGGAACTCGACTTCATCCTGCACAGCGAGCACATCGAGATCGACCGGTTCGAGATTCCCGACGTGCGCCTGTCGGACCACCTGCCACTGATCTGCGACTTCACGGTCCGTGCCCACGCGCAGCGGGCCGCCTGAGCGCACGCGATCCTTCACGAGGAGCACTGCGATGACCGCCGACGCCTACTGGAACCTGGAAGAGGATCAGGACCGCATCGTCCACCTGATCTTCGACGCCCCCGGAGCGTCCACGAACGTGCTGTCGCGGTCCGCGATCGCGGATCTCTCCGCACGGCTCGACGACCTGGCCGCGAAGCGGCCCGCGGGGCTGATCCTGCGCTCGGCGAAGAAGAGCGGCTTCGTCGCCGGCGCGAACATCAAGGAATTCACCGCGGTCCGGACGCCCGCGGAAGGCCTCGAGCTCGTGCGCGCCGGACAGATCGCATTCCAGCGGATCGAGGACCTGCCGTTCCCGACGGTCGCGGCGATCCACGGTTTCGCGCTCGGCGGGGGCCTCGAGATCGCGCTCGCGTGCCGGTATCGCGTCGGCGCGGCCGACAGCAAGCTCTCCCTCGGCATGCCCGAGGTGCAGCTCGGGATCCACCCGGGGTTCGGCGGCACGGTACGCTCGGTGCGGCTGATCGGCGTCCGCGCGGCGATGGAGCTCATGCTCCAGGGCAAGCCGGTCGACGGTGCACGCGCCGCGGCGCTCGGTTTGCTGGACCGTCTCGTGCCGGGCGCCGAGCTGCTCGCCGCGGCGAAACGGCTGATCGCCGAACGTCCGGCGCCGCGGTCCGCGCCGGTCGCGGACAAGCTGCTGAACCTCGCGCCGTTGCGTCCGCTGGTCGCCGGCCGGCTGCGCGCGCAGGTGGCGCGGCGCGTACGCCCGGATCAGTACCCGGCGCCGTTCGCGATCGTGGACCTGTGGCGGCGCCACGGCGCCTCGCCGCGCAGCGGCTACCTCGGCGAAGCGCAGTCGCTCGGCGAGCTGATGTGCTCGCCCTCCTCGCGCAACCTCGTCCGGGTGTTCCTGCTGCAGGATCGGATGAAGAGCCTCGGCGGCAAGGCCGCGCGCGAGTTCAAGCGCGTGCACGTGATCGGGGCCGGCGTGATGGGCGGGGACATCGCGACCTGGGCGGCGTTCCGCGGCCTCGACGTGACCCTGCAGGATCGCACCGACGCGCTCGTCGACGGCGCGCTCGCGCGCGCGCGAAAATTCTTCGAGAAGCGGCTCAAGGATCCCGACGCGGTCGCGGCGGCGCTGCGACGGCTGCGCGGCGACGTCGCGGGCGACGGCGTCGCGGACGCCGACGTCTTGATCGAGGCGATCTACGAGGACCTCGACGCGAAGCGCGCGCTGTACGCGGCGATCGAGCCGCGCCTGAAGGCGGACGCCGTGTTCGCGACGAACACCTCGAGCATCGTGCTGGAAGACCTCGGCGCCCGGCTCGCCGACCCCTCACGGCTCGTCGGCATCCATTTCTTCAATCCCGTGGCGCAGATGCCGCTCGTCGAGGTCGTCCAGGGCGCGAGGACCCGCCCCGACGCGATGCAGAACGCGCTCGCGTTCACCCGCCGGCTCGACAAGCTGCCGCTGCCGTGCCGGAGCGCGCCCGGCTTCGTCGTGAACCGGATCCTGCTGCCGTACGTGAACGAAGCGATCTTCGCTTACGAGCAAGGCGTGCCGGGCACGACGATCGACGAGGTCGCCAGGCGCTTCGGGATGCCGATGGGGCCGATCGAGCTCGCGGACGTGATCGGCCTCGACGTCACGCTCAACGTCGGTCGCGTGCTCGCGACCGCGTTCGGCGGGCGCGTGCCCGAGGTGCTCGTGCGCCTGGTCGAGGAGAAGAAGCTCGGGCGCAAGAGCGGCCAGGGCTTCTACACCTGGCGCGACGGCAAGCCGCTCAAGCTCGCGAGCGCCCCGCCCGAGATCCCCGAGGATCTCGAGGATCGCTTGATGCTGCCGATGCTGAACGAGGCGGTCGCGACGCTGCGCGAGGGGGTCGTCGCCGATGCGGATCTGCTCGACGCCGGCGCGATCTTCGGCACCGGCTTCGCGCCGTTCCGCGGAGGCCCGATCCAGACCGCGCGCGAGCGCGGAATCGCGGCCGTGAGGCAGCGTCTCGAGCAACTCGCCGCGCAGTACGGCGAGCGGTTTCGTCCGGATCCCGGCTGGAACACGCTGGGCCTGTGACGGAGTGCCCAGGTGGCAGCGCCGCCTGTGGTAGCATCTGCGCAGAATCATGGAGTTGACCCGACGATCGCGTCGCTGAGCCTGGATGGATGACCGACCCACCGATCTCGCCCTGCTGAGAGGGTTTTCGCCGCTCGACGGGCTCAAGGCGGAGAATCTGCACGCGCTCGCGCGCAAGACCCAGATCCGCACGCTCGACGCCGGCCGCGCGCTGTTCAAGGAAGGCGACACCGACAAGCGCACGTTCTATCTCGTGTCGGGCCGGGTCGAGTATCTCGCGGACAACCGTCCGGTCGGCATCGTCGCCGCGCGCACCCCCGAGGCGCGCACCGCGCTCGCGCCGATCCTGCCGCGAAAATTCACCGCGAAGGCGTTGACCGATCTCGAGTACATCTCGATCGACAGCGACCTGCTCGACGTGCTGCTCACCTGGGACCAGACCGGGCAATACGAAGTCTCCGAGCTCAATGCCGATCATCCGAGCGGGGAAGGCGATTGGATGACGACCTTGCTGCAGACCAAGGCGTTCCACCGCATCCCGCCGGCGAACATCCAGGCGATCTTCATGCGGATGCAGCGGATCCAGTACCGCGCCGGCGACCTCGTGATCAAGCAAGGCACCGAGGGTGACTACTTCTACGTCGTGATCAGCGGGAAATGCGTGGTCACGCGCGAGACCCCGCTGAACCGCGAAGGCATCAAGCTCGCCGAGCTCGGCCCCGGCGACAGCTTCGGCGAGGAAGCGCTGATCGCGGAGGCGAAGCGCAACGCGACCGTCACGATGGTCACCGAAGGGACGCTGATGCGGCTCGGCAAGCAGGACTTCCAAACGCTGCTGAACGAGCCGCTGCTGCAGTGGGTCGACTACGCCCAGGCGCAGGAGATCGTCGCACGCGGCGGCCGCTGGCTCGACGTGCGCCTGCCGAGCGAATTCCAGAACTACCGGATCGAGGACGCGACCAACATCCCGCTGTACTTCATCCGTCTGAAGCTCAACACGCTCGACAAGAACGTCCAGTACGTCGTGTGCTGCGACACCGGGCGCCGCAGCTCGGCGGCCGCGTACATCCTCTGCGAGCGCGGCTTCGACGCGTACGTGCTCAAGGGCGGATTGTCGGACACCGAAGCGGCACGGGGGCAGCTCGGCTGATGCGCGGATCCGGCGGCGGCCGGCCCGGCGCTACATCGTATGCGTCGCCTTCTCCCCGCCGAGCGCGCCGGCGAGGTAGGTCTCGATCTTCTTCTGAGTGACGCCGCGGTCCTGTTCGCTGAACTGCACGCCGATGCCGGCGGTGCGTTTGCCCTGCGCACCCTTCGGCGTCATCCAGATCACGCGCCCGGCGACCGGGATCTTCTCCTCTTCGCCCATCAGGTTCAGCAGCATGAACACTTCGTCGCCGAGCCGGTAATTGCTGTTCGTCGGGATGAACAGGCCGCCGTTCTTCACGAACGGCATGTACGCGAGATACAGCGCGCTCTTGTCCTTGATCGTCAGCGTGAGCAGACCCGGTTTGTTGTTCGGCATACGCAGTGACGTCAAGTTGTAGTTCACCATGGGATCAGGACGACAGCGATCGGACGCGGAGCAACAGCGCCTCCAGCGCGAGTTGCGGGTTCACACCGGTCGTCGCGAGCCGCCGGAAGTCCCGGACCGCATCGAGCAGCGCGTACATGGACGTTATCTTGGGCCCGCGCGCACCGGCAGGCAAGCGGACGGGTTCCGCAGTTTTCGAATCGGCCGCACGATCGACCCCGGCAAGAATCCGCGTTGTGATCCAGTTCTCAAGCCACGCGGCACGCGGCCCCGGATCGGTCCGCACCCAGCGCTCGGCGAGCAGCGTGAGGTCGAGCGTCCCCGCGGCGAGATCCGCCAGGCCGCGGCGCATGTCCGCGTCGAGCTGCGCGACGTCGGCCCGGCGCAGCTCGATCGCCCGCAGGGGTGCGCCGCCCGCGAGCGCGAGCGGGACTTCCCAGCCGTCCGGCTCGCCGGAGTCCGCGCGCAGCCACGCGAGCGCGGACTCGCGCTCCGGGGTTCGCAGCGCGAGCTTCAGGCAACGGCTCGCGACCGTCGGCGGCAGGCGATGGCTGCGCGCCGCGGTCAGCATCAGCAGCGTGCTCGCGGTCGGCTCCTCGAGCGTCTTCAGGAACGCGTTCGCACCGCTGGTGTTCAAGGCCTCCGCGCCCTCGATCAGTCCGACCTTGTATCCGCCGCGATAGCTCTTCTGCACCAGGCGCTCGATCAGCTCGCGCACCTGATCGACCTTGATCTGCTGCGCGTCCGGTTCGACCCGCACGACGTGCCAGTCCGGGTGCGCGTCGGCGCGCAGCAGCGCGCACGCGGTGCACTCGCCGCACGGGCGCGCGGCGGGCGCCGCCGCCTCGCACAGCGCGAACGCGCCGGCCCATGCGGCGAGCGCCGCGGCGCCGAGGCCGGGCGCGGCGAGGATCAGCAGGGAATGCGGCAGGCGGGCCGCCGCGCCCGCGGCGCGCAGGCGCCCGATCGGCTCGGCGAGCCAGGGCAGGGTCGCCGCCTTCAAGTAATCCATCCGCGCTCCTCGATCGCCCGCGACATCGCGTGCGCGACCTGTTCGGGCGGTCCGGCCGCATCGATCACCACGATCCGCCCGGGCTCGCGCGCCGCGCGCTCGAGGTACGCGCGGCGCACGCGCTCGAAGAACTCCACCCGCTGCGATTCGAAGCGATCGGTCGCGGCGCCGCGCCGGCGCGCGCGCTCGAGCGCCCGCGCGACCGGCAGGTCGAGCAGCAGCGTCAAGTCGGGCCGCCGCGCGCCCTGCACCCACTCTTCCAGCGATTCGATCGTCGCCGGGTCGAGGCCGCGCCCGCCGCCCTGGTAAGCGTAGGTCGCGTCGGTGAAGCGATCGCACAATACCCAGCGGCCCGCGCGCAGCGCCGGTTCGATCAATCCGCCGAGATGCACCGCGCGCGCCGCGAACATCAGCAGGAGCTCGGCGACCGGCGGCAGTTCCTCGGTGCCGTGCTCGAGCACCAGCGACCGGATCCGCTCCGCGAGCGGCGTGCCGCCGGGCTCGCGCGTCACGCGGACCTCGAGGCCCCGCGCCTCGAGCCCGCGCGCGAGCGCCGCGACCTGCGTCGACTTGCCGACGCCCTCGATGCCTTCGACCGTGATGAAGCGCCCGAGGCTCATCGTCGCTCCTTCGGTGCGGCCGCCTCGCGGCGCTTCAGGCGCCGCAGGTAGCGCTTGACCGCGGCATTCTGCTCGGCGAGCGTCGCGGAGAACACGTGGCGACCGTCGCCCTTGCCGGACGCGACGAAGTATAGCGCGTCGGTCTTCGCGGGGTGCGCGCAGGCGTCGATCGCGGCGGCGGCGGGCAGCGCGATCGGCGCCGGCGGCAGGCCGGCGCGGGTGTAGGTGTTGTACGGTCCGTCCGCGCGCAGGTCCGCTTCGTGCAAGCGGCCGCGGTACCGGTCGCCGAGGCCGTAGATCACGGTCGGATCCGCCTGCAACCGCATCCCGATCGCGAGCCGGTGCAGGTACACGCCCGCGATCTGCGCGCGTTCGTCGGGCAGCGCCGATTCCTTCTCGACGATCGACGCGAGGATCAGCAGCTGCCGCGGGTCCCGCAGCGGCAGACCCGGTGCGCGGGACTGCCACGCCGCCGCGAGCGTCTTCACGAGCGCGCGATGCGCGATCGCGAGCAGCGCGACGTCGCTCGTCCCGCGCGGGAACTCGTAGGTCTCCGGCAGGAACTCGCCCTCGGGGTTGCGCCCGGCCTCGCCGAAGCGCGCCATCAGGTCCTTCGGCGCGGGCGGCAGGGTCGTCGTCAGATACGGGCTCGCGCGCATCGCCGCGAGCAGGTCGGCGACGCGCCAGCCGTCGACGATCGTGAACGACCGCAGCAGGATCTGGCCCTTCACGAGCTGCTCGAGGAGCTGGCGCGCGGTCAGCCCGGGACGCAGCTCGTACTCGCCGGCGCGGACCGCGCCCGCGTCGCCGCGCCAGCGTGCGTACAGCGTCCACAGCCTCGGCGCCGGCAGCACGCCGCGCCGGTCGAGGCCCGCGGCGATCCGCGCGAGGCTCGAGCCCGGGGCGATCCGGTATACCAGCGGCGCCGCGATCGGCAGCGGCCGGTCGAGATCGGCGCTCACGCGGCGCACCGCGATCGTGCCGGCCGCGACCGCGCCGAGGGTCGCGGCGATCGTCACCACGAGCCACGCGCGCCGCTTCATCGCGAGGCGTCCAGGCGCTCGCGCAGCCGCCGCGCCGTCTCCGTCGCGAACGGTCGCCAGCGCTCGCGGCCGTGGCGGATCACGCCGATCGGCACCGGTCCGGCGAGCGCATTGGTGACGAACACTTCCTCGGCGGACGCGAGATCCTGCAAGCCGATGCGCCGCTCGGACGGCCGCAGGCCGAGCGAGCGTGCCTCGCCGAGCACGAAACGCCGCATCACCCCGGCGACGCCGCAGCGGTCGAGGAGCGGCGTCGCGAGCACGGTCCCCTGCCGCAGGAACAGGTTCGACATCGTGCCGCAGACCACGTGCCCCTCGACGTCCAGCATCAGCCCCTCGGCGATCCGCGCATCGCGCCATTCGGCCCGCGCGAGCACCGATTCCAGGCGATTCAGCGTCTTCAGTCCGGCGAGCGCGGGGTTCAGCCCGAGCCGGGTCCGGCAGACGCGCACCGTGATCGGCCGCGCGGGGTCGCAGCCCGCCGATGGCGGTGCCGGCCACCGGGAGAGGATCCGTGTCGACCGCTCGCGGCCGGTCGGCCGGTAGCCGCGCTCGCCGCGCCCGCGCGTGACGATCAGCTTCAGCACCGCGTCGCCGTGCCCGGCCGCGGCGGCCGCGAGCTCCCGGCGCAGCCGCGCGGCCGGCGGCGGCGTGATCCCGAGCCGCGCGCAGCCCGCGAGCAGCCGCTCGAGATGCGCGTCGAGCAGACGGACCCGGCCGGCGCGCACCCGCATCGTCTCGAACAGTCCGTCGCCGTACTGCAGGCCCCGGTCGCGCCAGTCGATCCGGGTCCCGCGCGCGCCGTCGATCCAGCTGATCATGCCGATCCCGGCAGTGCGCGCAGCAATCCCTTCGCCTTCGCGCGCGTCTCGGCGAGCTCGAGCTCGGGATCGGAATCGGCGACGATCCCCGCGCCCGCGCGCAGCGCGAACCCGTCGGGACCGGTCGTGAGCGTGCGGATCAGGATGTTGAAGTCGGCGCTGCCGTCGCGGTTCAGGTAGCCGATCGAGCCGGTGTACGCGCCGCGCCCCTCGGCCTCGAGCTCGGCGACGATCTGCATGCAGCGCACCTTCGGGCAGCCGGTGATCGTGCCGCCCGGGAACACCGCACGCAGCGCATCGACCGGCGAGACGCCCTCGCGCAGCCGCCCGGTCACGTTGGAGACGATGTGATGCACGTGCGCGTAGGTTTCGATCGTCATGAATTCGTCCACCTCGACGCTCCCGCCCCGGCAGATCCGGCCGAGGTCGTTGCGTTCGAGGTCGATCAGCATCACGTGCTCGGCGCGCTCCTTGTCGTTCGAGAGCAGCGCCCGCACGAGCGCCGCATCGTCCGCGGGAGTCGCGCCGCGCGGCCGCGTCCCCGCGATCGGCCGCGTCGACGCGACGCCGTCGCGGATCGCGAGCAACCGCTCGGGCGAGGAGCTCACCACCGCGAAGTCCCGGTAGCGCAGCAGCGCGGCGAACGGACTCGGGTTCGTCTCCCGCAGGCGCGCGAACAGCGCGACCGGATCGACGCCGCCCGGCGCGCGGCCCCACCAGCGGCGCGACAGGTTCGCCTGATACACGTCGCCCGCGGCGATGTGCGCGAGCGCGCCGCGCACCGCGTGCACGAAGCGCTCGGGCGCCTCCTCCTCGACGGTCCAGGGCTCACGCCGCGGCAGCGGTGCGGGCGGCCGCCGCGGCGCGAATCGCTGCATCGCCGCCACGTCCTCGACGAACCGGTCGAGCAGCGCCTCGTGGCCCTCTTCGGCGATCAGCCACGCGCGACCCGCGGCACGATCGCGGACCCACGCGGCGGGCGTGCGGATCGCGATCCCGGCGAACGGATCGGGCGACGCCGGCAGGTCCAGCCGCGGTTCGACCTCCTGCGCGAGCTCGTATCCCAGGAACACGAGCCAGCCGCCGCTGAACGGCCCCGGCGCTTCGGATCGCGCGGTCGCGAGATCCCGCCACCATCGGTCCAGCGATGCGAAGAAGCCGCCGCCGGCGTCGCGAGCGCCGGGCGACGCGGCGGTCAGCGTCTCGCCGGACGCGATCGGCAAGAGGTCGTAACGGCACAGGTCCGTCGCCCCGGCCGCCGCGACCGCGCCGCTCTCGAGTATCCCCGGATAGCGCTCCGGAGCCCGGGCGACGAGGCCCAGAGGGTCAAATTCGGCGGAAAATGAGCGAACCGTTGGTGCCACCGAAACCGAACGAGTTCGACAATGCGTTTCGCAACGGCATCCGCCGCGCGACGTTCGGCACATAGTCGAGATCGCAGCCCTCACCTGGCTCGTGGAGGTTGATCGTCGGCGGCGCGACCTGGTCGCGCAGCGCCAATATCGTGAAGATCGCCTCGACGACGCCGGCCGCGCCCAGCAGGTGCCCGGTCATCGATTTGGTGGAACTCACCGCCAGCCGATCCGCGGCGGCGCCGAATGCGCGGCGGATCGCGACGGTCTCCACGCGGTCGCCGAGCTCCGTGGAGGTCGCGTGCGCGTTCACGTACTGCACCTCGCCGGGATCGAGCCGCGCGTCGGCGAGCGCCTTGGACATCGCCTTGCGCGCGCCCTCGCCGTTCTCCGGCGGCGCGGTCACGTGGTATGCGTCGCCGCTCATCCCGAAGCCGACGACCTCGGCATGGATCGTCGCGCCGCGCGCCCGGGCACGCTCGTACTCCTCGAGCACGACCGCGCCGGCGCCGTCACCCATCACGAAGCCGTCGCGATCCTTGTCCCAGGGCCGGCTCGCGCCGGTCGGATCGTCGTTGCGTTGCGAGACCGCCTTGGCCTGCGCGAACCCGCTGACGCCGGTCACGCAGGTCGCCATCTCCGACCCGCCCGCGAGCATCGCGTCGGCCTCGCCGTACTGGATCAAGCGCGTCGCCAGGCCGATCGCGTGCGTCGAGGTCGTGCACGCGGTCGCGACCGCGAGGTTCGGGCCGGTGAGGTTGAACATCATCGACAGGTGGCCGCTGACCAGGTTGATGATGCTTCCCGGAATGAAGAACGGCGACACCTTCTTCGGCGAGCCGGTCTCGAGGAACTTGTCGTAGGTCTGCTCGATCGACTCGAGCCCGCCCATCCCGGAGCCCATCAGCACGCCGACGCGATCGCTGTCCGCCTCGGTCACGTTCAGGCCCGAGTCGCGCATCGCCTGGACGCCGGCGACGACGCCGTACTGCATGAATGCGTCCATCCGGCGCGCTTCCTTCGCGCCGATGAAGGGACCGAGGTCGAGGCCGCGGATCTCGCCGCCGAAATGCACCGGAAACGAGGTCGAATCGAACCGCGTGATCGGTGCGATCCCGCTGCGGCCCTCGACGATCGCGTTCCAGGCGGTCGCGACGTCATGACCGACCGGACACACGATCCCCAACCCCGTGACGACGACGCGCCGCTGACTCAACGCAGTTTCCTCGCGACCGTGGGCGGCAGGACCCTGACGGGTCAGGCCTTGCTCTTGTGGCTGTTGATGTAATCGATGGCTTGCTGGACCGTCGTGATCTTCTCGGCGTCCTCGTCGGGAATCTCGGTCTCGAACTCTTCTTCCAGCGCCATGACCAGTTCAACGGTGTCCAGCGAGTCGGCGCCGAGATCGTCGACGAACGACGCGTCGTTGGTCACTTCTTCTTCTTTGACGCCCAACTGCTCCGCGACGATCTTCTTTACTTGCTGTTCGACAGTGCTCATCGTTTTGGTGTCCTCTCGATATTTGACGTGCCGCGACGAAGCGGCCCAGTTACGGCAACCGACCTCTGGTAGGCGGCGCGGTATTTTAAGTGAACGGGACCGCCGCGGCTACTTCAACCGGCGCGGCCAGTTCGACCGCCGCGGCGACGGCCGGGCGGACGGCCCCTGGCCCCGCAGATCGCCGCCGCCGGCCGTCCATCGCCAGCGTCGGCCGTGCGCGGCTCCCTCACGGCATGTACATCCCGCCGTTCACGTGCAGCGTCTCGCCGGTCACGTACGCCGCCGCCGGCGACGCGAGGTAGGCGACCGCGGCCGCGACGTCGTCCGCCGAACCGAGGCGGCCGAGCGGGATCTGCCCTTCGAGCGCGGCGCGCTGCGCCTCGCCGAGCGAGCGCGTCATGTCGGTGTCGATGAAGCCCGGTGCGACGGCGTTGACCGTGATCCCGCGCGAGCCGACCTCGCGCGCGAGCGATTTGGTGAAGCCGATCATCCCGGCCTTCGCGGCCGCATAGTTCGTCTGGCCGGGATTGCCGGTCAGGCCGACGACCGACGCGATGTTCACGATGCGCCCCTTGCGCGCCTTCATCATCCCGCGCAACACGCCCTTCGACATCCGGTAGACCGACGCGAGATCGGTGTCGATCACCGCGTCCCAGTCGTCGGCCTTCATCCGCAGCAACAAGGTGTCGCGGGTGATCCCGGCGTTGTTGCACAGGATCCCGACCGCTCCCTCGCGCGCTTCGACGTCCGCGAGCAGCGCGTCGATCGCGGCCTGATCGACCACGTCGAGCACCGCGCCACGCCCGCCGGACGCGGCGAGCGCCGCGTCGATCGCGGCGGCGCCGGCGGCGCTGGTCGCGGTTCCGATCACCCGCGCCCCGTCGGCGGCGAGCCGGCGCGCGATCGCCGCGCCGATGCCCCGCGATGCGCCCGTGACGAGCGCGACCTCTCCTTGCAACGTCTGCATCGCGTGAACTCCTGGTTGCGCCGCTCAGCCGCCCGCGGCCTGCAGCGTTTCTTCGAGGGACTTCGGATCCTCGAGCGCGAGCATCTTCAGCTCGCGACTCTTGTCGATCCGGCGGTTGAGCCCCGTGAGCACCTTGCCGGGTCCGCACTCGACGATCAGGGTCGCGCCCGCGCCGATCATCGTGCGCACCGTCGCCGCCCAGTAGACCGGCGTCTGCAGTTGCTTCACGAGCCCGGCGCGGATCGCGTCGGCGTTGGCGTGGACGCGGACGTCGACGCCGTAGACGTCGACGCCGGCCGGCTTCACGACCGCCGTGGCCGCGAGCCGCCCGCCGAGCCGCTGCGCCGCCGGCGCCATCAGCGAACTGTGCGCCGGCACGCTGATCGGCAACGCGATCGCGCGCTTCGCGCCGCGCGCACGCGCCGCCTCGATCGCCCGCGCGACCGCGCCCGCCCGGCCCGCGATCACGACCTGACCCGGCGCGTTGAAGTTCACCGCCTCGACGACCTCGCCCTGCGCGGCTTCGGCGCATGCCGCTTCGACGTCGCTGTCCTCGAGGCCGAGCACCGCGGCCATCGCGCCTTCGCCCGGCGGGACGGCCGCCTGCATCGCCTGCGCGCGAAAGCGCACCAGCGCGACCGCTTCGGAGAACGCGAGCGCACCGGCCGCGACCAGCGCGGAGAACTCGCCGAGACTGTGCCCGGCCATCATCGCGGGGACCGGGCCGCCCTGGTCCCGCCACACGCGGTAGGTCGCGACCGCCGCGGTCAACATCGCCGGCTGGGTCGTCTCGGTCGCATCGAGCGCCGCGGCCGGTCCGTCCTGGCACACCGCCCACAGATCCTCGCCCAGCACCGCCGAGGCCTCGTCGAAGGTGCGTCGGACCCGCGGATAGCGCTCGCCGAGCTCGCGCATCATCCCGACCGACTGGGACCCCTGCCCCGGAAAGACGAATGCCAGCGACATCGACGCTCCCTCGAACCGGACGGTTCCTGTGCTGCCCGAAGCCGACGGATTATAACGATACGGCCGCGGAGTGCAGCCCCGATCGCGCCGGGTGGCCGCGGCGCAACGCGGGCCCGGCGGAGCCGCGCGCGATCGGCCGCGGCCGCCACGGCCTTTTTGGTATCATTCCCCTCTTTCCGAGGATTCGGGACTCCCCATGCGCAATCGCCCTCGCGGCTTCACGTTGATCGAGATCATGGTCGTCGTGGTCATCCTCGCGGTGCTCGGCGCGCTCGTGGTCCCGCGGGTGCTCGAGAACGTCGACAAGGCGCGCGCCGCGCGCGCGCAGAGCGACATCCGCGCGATCGAGACCGCGCTCGACCTGTACCGGCTGGACAATTACAAGTACCCGACCACCGACCAGGGTCTGGAGGCGCTGGTCAAGAAGCCGCCCGACCCCTCGCTCACGAACTATCGCGAAGGCGGCTACCTCAAGGCGGTGCCGAAGGACCCGTGGGGGAACCCCTATCACTACGAGAGCCCCGGGCCGGACGGCGAGCCTTACCTGATCATCTCGTACGGACGCGACGGCAAACCGGGCGGTACCGGCTACGACGCGGACATCAGCAGCAACACGCTCGACCAGAACTAGCCGCCGCGGTCCCGGCCCGGAACGGCGCCGCATGCGCAGCCGAGGCTTCACGCTGGTCGAGATCCTGGTCGTGATCGTGATCATCACGGTGATGGTCTCGCTCGCGGTGCTGTCGATCGACGTCGCCGGCCACGACACGCCGCTCAACCAGGAAAGCCGCCGCATCGTCGGACTGATGAACCTGCTGCACGATCGGGCGCTGCTCGAGGGCCACGACTACGGCTTGTGGATCGAACCGCACGCCTACCAGTTCCTGATCTACGACGATCAGCTGAATCGCTGGGAACCCGACCCGGCGGATCCGCAGACGCGGCGCCGGGAACTGCCGAAGGGCTTGAGCTTCCGGCTCGACCTCGACGGCCAGCGCGTCGTGCTGAAGGCGCCGGACCCCCAGGCCGTCGGCGACACGCCGCCCGCGCCGCAGATCGCGATCGCGGCGAGCGGGGAAGGCACGCCGTTCGAGCTCACGCTGGTGCGCGACGCGACCGGGCGCACCCGGGTGATTCGCGGCGACGCGCTCGGCCACACCAAGATCGTCCGCCCCGGCGCGGTCGCGAGCGCGGCCTCGTGAGCGAGCGCGGCTTCACGCTGGTCGAGGTGCTGGTCGCACTGCTGATCGTCGCGCTCGGGCTCGCGGCGCTGATGACCACGATCGGCAGTGCGGCGAACACCAGCGCGATCCTGCGCGACAAGACCATCGCCGAGTGGATCGCGATGAACCGCCTCGTCGAGGTGCGGTTGAACCTGCCGCAGACCGGCGGTCACGGCAACCGAGCGGAGCTTCGCTACGCGAACCGCGAATGGCACTACGACACCCGCTACGCGAACACCACGGTGCCGTCGATGCGGCGGGTCACCGTGCGGGTCTGGGCCGGCAAGCGCGGCACGAAGGGTGCGCCGCTCGCCGAGGCGATCGGCTTCGTCGGCACCGACGTCGCGCCGCCCGGCAGCTCGAACGCGGTCGACTGGACCACGGGCAGCGTGCCCGTGACCAGCGGCACGGCCGCGGCCGCGGGCACAACCGCGGGCGCGGGCACCGCGCCGAACGTCCCCGGGGGCTTGCCGTGACGCGGCGCTGCGCGACCCTCCGGTCGAACCGCCGCGCCGGAATCGCGCGGTCCGCGGCCGGCACGGCGCACGCGGGCTTCACGCTGATCGAGATGCTGGTCGCGGTCGTGATCCTCGCGATCCTCTCCGGGCTCGCCTACGGCACTTATCGCGAAGCGCGCGTCTCGGCCGCGCGGGCCGCCCAGTCGATGCGGCGAACCCGGCAGATCGAGTTCGGACTGCGGATGATGGTGCAGGACTTCGCGCAAATCGTCCCGCGGCCGATCCGCGATCCGCTCGGCGAAAGCCGCCTGCCGAGCCTCGTCGGCGGCGCCGGCGGCGACGATCTGGCCGTGTTCACCCGCGACGGCTGGTCGAACACCGCGGGCTTGCAACGCAGCACGCTGCAGCGCGTCGGCTATCGCTTGAACGGCACGACGCTCGAGCGCTATTACTACACCGTGCTCGACCCGACCTCGAACGATGCGCCGGTCGTCGAGAAACTGCTGACGCGGGTCAAGAGCGTGCGGATCCGCTACCTCGACATGAACCAGGCCTGGGTCACGCAGTGGCCGCCGGCGGGGCTGCCGCCGGCCCAGCAGCTCACCATCCGCCCGATCGCGGTGGAGATCGACATCGTGTTCGAGGATTGGGGCGAGATCCGCCGCCTGGTCGAGGTGGCCGGATGAAGCGCCGAGTCGTTGCGAATCACCGTGGCCACCCGCGCCGCCGCGGCGTTCACCCGCATCGCCAGCGCGGGATCGCGATGATCATCGCGCTGGTGATCGTCGCGCTCGCGACCGTGCTCGCGTGGAAGATCGGCTACGACAGCTACCTCGAGCGGCAACGCACCGTCGCGATGCTGTCGCTCGAGCAGGCGATGCAGTTCGGGCTCGGCGCCGAAGCGCTCGCGGGCGACGCGCTCGCGCGGCAATTGCAGCAGACGCCGCAGGTCACGCTCGCGCAACCCTGGGCGCAACCCACGCCGCCGTTGCCGATCACCGCGCCGGGCGATGCCGACGGCCCGCCGATCGGCTCCGTGCAGGGGAGCCTCGTGAACCTGGACGGGCGGTTCAACCTGAACAACCTCGGGCACCTGCTCGCGAACGGCACCGAGGATCCCCAGCCGCTCGCCGAGTTCCAGCGGCTGCTGGCCGCGGTGAACCTCGAACCGAAGTGGGCGGGAATCGCGCGCGACTGGATCGATGCGGATCGCATCCCGAGCCAGCCCGACGGCGCCGAGGACGACGTCTACACGCGGCTGACGCCCCCGTACTGGACCGGCAACTGGCCGATGACGAGTCCGACGGAATTGATGGCGCTGCCCGGATTCGGCCGGCGGCGCTACCTCGCGATCGCCCCGTACGTGACCGCGCTGCCGACCGCGACCGCGAAGATCGACATCTGCACCGCCCCCGCGCTGGTGCTCGAGAGTCTCGCGCCGAACCTGAACGGCGAATACTCCGCGGACCCGGCGGCGCTCGCGACCGGACGCAAGAACGGTTGTTTCCCCGATCTGCAGACGTTCCAGGCGACCGTGGGGCCGGCGACCTGGAACACGATCAGCGATCTCGTGACCGACACCGGCGCCTATTTCCGCCTGACCTCGCGCGTGACGCTTGGCACCACCGAGATCACCTTGTACAGTCTTTTGCAGCGCAGAACCGACGGCAAGGTCGTGCCTTTGATCCGTAGCATTGGAACCCTGTAAACCCCCATGGCGCAGACCTTGATCGTCCGTCTCCCCTCGCCCCCGGCCGCCGAGACCGAGTGGCTGGCGATCGACGCGGCCGGACAGCCGGCCGGGCCGGTGCAGCGCGGATCGCTCGCGCAAGTCGCGGGCGCCGCGGCCGGCCTCGACGTCGTCGTGCTCGCGCCCGGGACCGACGTGTGGCTGGCCGCGCCGGTGCTGCCGCCCGGCAACGCCGCGAAGCTCGCCCGCGCGACGCCGTTCGCGCTGGAAGATCAATTGTCCGAGGACATCGACCGGCTGCATTTCGCGATCGGCTCGCGCGCGGCCGACGGCGCGACCGCGGTCGCGGTCGTCGCACGCGATACGCTCGATGGCTGGATCCGCGCGCTCGAGGCCGCGGGCCTCGCGCCGCGGACGATGGTCGCGGATACCGCATGGATCGCGGAGAATCCAGGACAAGCGGTGCTCTGGCTCGAAGGCGAGCGGCTCGCGGTGCGCCGGCCGCACCACCCGCCGTTCATGGTCGAGGCGGCGCCGCTCGCGAGCGCATTCGAGGCGGCGGGGCTGATCGGCGATGCGCCGGGGATCGACGACGAACCGCGCGCGCTCGAGAGCGCGCTCCTGTACCTCACGCCGCAGGACTGGGACCGGGTTCGCGACGACGTCGAGGGGCTGCTGCCCCGCTTCGAGACGCTGCGCGTGCAGCTGCTGCCGGAGGGGCCGCTGCCGTGGCTCGCCCGCGGGCGCGACGCGCGCGACGCGGTGAACCTGCTGCAAGGCGATTTCGTGCGCGCGCCGGCCTACGTCGACCGCTGGCGCGAGTGGCGCGTGGCCGCGTTCCTCGGGATCGCGCTGCTCGGCGTGCACGTCGCGACCGAGGCGGCGCGGATCCATTTCGCCGACGTCTCGAGCGCGCGCAGCGAACGCGCCATCGCGACGCTGTACGCGGCGACGATGCCGGGCGTGCCGATGCGCGACGCCCGCGCGCAGATGCAGGCACGGCTGCACGCGATCCGCGCGGCCGGAGCCGGGCCGAGCGCGTTCCTGCGGACGATGCAGTCGCTGAGCACGGCGATCGGCGAGGCGCCGTCGACGCAGCTCAAGTCCTTCGCGTTCCAGCGCGGGACCTGGGATCTCAACGTGTCCTCGCAGAGCGTCGATGCGATCGGTCGCCTGAGCCAGACGCTCGCGCGGCAGGGCTTGCACGCCCAAATCCAGTCCTCGACCCCGACCGCCGGGGGCGTCGAGGCGCACCTGCGGATCCGCGGCGCCGGCCAGGGATCGCAATGAACGTCGCCGCGGTGCGCGCGTGGTACGCGAAACTCGAGGCACGCGAGCGGCGGATGGTCGCCGGCGGCGCGATCGCGGTCGTCGCGCTCGTGCTGATCGGCGGCGTGCTGCTGCCGTTGCACGGCGCGGTCGCGACCGCGGTCGCGCGCAGCGAGCGGCGTCGCGAGGACCTTGCGTGGATGCGCACTCACGCGAACGCGATTCGCGCGGGGTCCGCGACCCTGCGCGCGCCGAGCGACGAGCCGCCGCTGGTGTTGATCGACCGCAGCGCCCGCGACGCCGGGCTCGCGGCCGCGTTGCGGGGGACCGAGCCCGCCGGCCGCGGGATCCGCGTCCGGCTCGAAGGCGCGCCGTTCGACGCGATGATGATCTGGTTCGGCACGCTCGATCAGCGCTACGGAATCACGGTCGAGGCGATCACCGTCGACCACGGCGCACATCCCGGCACCGTCGATGCGAACGTCACGCTCGCGCCGCCGCCGACCTGAGCCGGCGCCGGCCGCCGGCCGCGGCGCGCGGCGCGCGTACTGGCTGCTGATCCCGCTCGCGCTCCTGGTCACGGCCGCGGTCGTGATCGTCGCGTTGCCGGCGACGATCGTGCGGCGCTTCGTGCCGCCGACGGTACGGCTCGACGAACTGTCGGGCACGCTCTGGCACGGCACCGCACAGCGGATCGTGCTCGACGGTCGCGCGGTCGGCGCGGTCGAGTGGCGGCTGCAGCCGCTCGGCTTGCTGCGCGGCCAGGCGGAGCTCGAGCTTCGCTGGGTCGACCGAAGCCTCACGTCGGTCGCGACGGTCGATCTGGCGCCGACGCGACTCGTCGCACACGCGGTCCGGGGCGACGGCCGCATCGAGGATCTCGCGTCCTTCGGAGTCGCGCCGGGCTGGCGCGGCGAGGCGCGCTGGGATCTCGAGACCATCGCCGTGACCGGCGGCCGCCTCGCGGCGCTGCGCGGCACGATCGCGGTCGCACAGCTCGCGTCGGCCGCGGTCGCCGGTGGCGCCGATCTCGGTGCGTACCGCGCGCGCATCGGCGCCGCGGGCGACGACCCCGGCTCGGTGCTGCACGCGACCATCGAGGACGCGGGCGGCCCGTTACGGCTGAACGCCCACCTGAGCGCGAACCTGCTCGCGCGACACGGCCTCGTCTCGGGAACGATCGCGGCGCGGCCGGACGCCGCGCCGGCGGTCGCCGCCGCCGTCCAGCAGCTCGCGGCGATGCGCGGGCGCGATGCCGCCGGCAACGTGCCGGTCTCGCTGGATTTCAATTTCTGAGGGCGCGGGCGTCACCCGGCCGCCCACTCGCGCCACGCGCGCATCAACGGAAAATACAGCGCCAGGCGCACCGGCTCGGGACCGAGCCGGCGCGCGAGCGCCGCGTAGCGCGCCATCTGCGCGCGGTAGCGCTCGACCTCCCGGTCGAGGAACGCGTCGGGGTCGCCGCCGCGATGCTCGCCGGTCTTGTAGTCGATCACCCAGCGCACACCGGCCTCATCGACGAAGCTGCGATCGAGCACCACGTGCACGATCTCGCCGTCGACGACACCGGACAGCGCGCCCTCGCGCAGCGCCTCGCGCCGGCCGCCGGCCAGGATCCAGCGCGCCCGCGGATCCTCGCAGACCGCGTCGAGCGCCGCGACCACGCGCCGGCTCGCGTCGGTCAGCCAGTCGCGCGGCACGCCGCGCGCCGCGAGCCAGCGACGGAACTGCGGCTCGCGCGCGCCGAATCCGGCCACCGGCATCGTCGCGGGCTCGAGGCGCTGCAGCTCGGCGTGCACCAGGATGCCGACCTGCCGCGCGGTCTCGCCGACCCAGTCGAACGGCGGCGCCTCCGGGCGCGGCGCCACCGCGGCCGGCGCGAGCGGCGCGACGAGGTCGGCGACGAGCGGCGGCGGCCGCCACCCCGCCG
>JAJYAM010000098.1 GCA_021779535.1 Pseudomonadota bacterium | reverse complement strand
GCCGGGTCAGCCGTCACCGACGGAGTTCTATCCTTCGACCTGTTATCCGACGTGCACTCGCGTCATCTACGACGTTCAGTCACAGGATAACGAAACGGTCTGGCGGTCGACCGTGGAGGCGAAATGGAGGCTGGACAACGGCATCACCATCCGATCACTGACCGGAATGGCGAGTGCCCGCACGCTCGAGATGCTCGATGACAATGCGAACGCCGTGGCCACGGCGGATTTTCCGTTGGTCATCGAACATGCCGACCAAGGGCAACAGGACATGCAGGAGGAACTCGACGTCCTTTCGCCGACCGATGGCCGTTTTCAGTGGCTCGTCGGCGGTTTCTTCATTCATAGTAACTTGCCGAGTAGAAATTACGTCACGCAGACCGGATCCGAACCCGCCTTCATCGATGTCCTCGCGCGCAAATACACGGATGCGTTCTTTGCACACGGCGCCTATCAGTTGACGAAGCAGTGGAAAGTCACTGCCGGTGCCCGGTTCACGCAGGACCATGCACATTCCGCAGGTCAGGTTACGGGCGGGCAGGGGATTGGGACCCCGCAGCCGCCGCCGGTTCTGCTCGGTGGGCGCTACTCCGGATCGAACGTCACCGGGAAGGTATCACTGGATTATCAGCTCAATCACGACAATCTTCTCTATATCCTCGCCGCCAGAGGCGCGAATTCCGGCGGCACGTCGAATGGTGTGCCCTTCGAGCCGACGACCAACTGGGATTACGAGGGCGGATGGAAGTCCACCTTCTTCCGTGGTCATGCGCGACTGCAGCTCAATGGCTATCGCATGAACATCAAGAACCAGCAGTTCGACGCCATAACGCCGGTCACCGGGGCGGTCACACCGACCAATTTTCCGACCTCGACAAGCGAAGGTGTGGAGGCCGCTCTGCAGATGCAGTTCCATGGATTCGGTGCGAATCTGTCCGCGGCCTTCAACCAAACGAAAATGGGCCCGTTCGACGTTCTCAATCTGCACTACATCTCCAGCATCGCCGTGCCGATTCCGCAATGTGCTCCGGGGGAGACCCCGACTCCGGGGGTTTGCCAGGACTACGGGCCGCTCCTCCTGCACTTGGCGAACAAGCCGCTGCCGTACGCACCGAAGTGGACGTTTGCGGCGCTGCTGAGGTACACGTTCCTGGTGGGCCAGGGGGATACGTTGACTCCTCTCGTGGGTTTTACCTATGAAGGGAGTCAGTGGATGTCGCCGGTCGAAGTCTATCCGGTTGACTATTCACCCGGCCATGGCCTCGTGAATGCGCAGTTGGCATATCAACACGGCCGCTACGGCGTTACGGCATTCGTCAAAAACCTCACTGACAAGATCTATGTGAGTGGTCAGTCGCCACCGGATTATTTCATCGGACCGCCGCGGCAGTTCGGTATCCGGGCCAACGTCAAGTTTTGATGGTGGCTGGGGCGGCGAATCCGCCGCCCCAGCGCCCGGCGTCGACCGCGCCGCCGGCACGCGGCTCCATGGTACGGCGGACGATTGCCACCCGGTGCTGCTTGAGTCATTCGCAGCACTCGACGAACCAGCGGCTCGATTCGAGGTTCAATTCTGAGCGAGGAGCGTACGATGCGTCGCGTCTATTGGAGTCTGGTCGGGGCGATCCTCGGATTGTTCTCCATCGAAGCGGGAGCGGCGAATGCACCGCCCCTGGTACTCGAGCACCGCTACGATCTACCGGCTGCGATCAGGGGCCATTTCGACCATTTCGAGGTGGATCCGGCGGGCCGGCGGCTCTTTGGCACTGCGGTCGAGGCGCACCGGCTGGTAGTATTTGATTTTGGCGCGGGAAAGCTCATCAAATCGATTCCGATCGAGACTCCTCGCGGCGTGGTGTATCGAGCGCACCTACATCGGTTGTACATCACCGATGGCAGCGGAGCGCTGCGCATCTATGATTCACGGACTTATGCGCTGCTGCGATCGCTCAAGATCGAGATCGACGCCGATCCGATCGCGTATGACCCGGCGACCGGCCATATCTTCGCGGTGAACGGTGGCGCAAAAGCCAGGCACGGATACTCGCACATCACCGTATTCGATTCGGTCGCGGAGCGGCAGATTGGCAACATCAGGCTCGACGGCAACGAGATCGAAGGCATGACGGTGGAGCATGACGGCCCGCGACTGTTTGCGAACGTCCGTGCGCTCAACCAGATCGACGTCGTCAATCGACTAACCTTCAAGCCGATGGCGGTATGGCCGATTACTCGCGCCAGGCTCAATACGGTCTCCGCGCTCGACGAACGTTCCCACCGGTTGTTCGTCGCCTGTCACGACGGGCACCTGCTCGTGCTTGACAGCGACAACGGCAAGCAGTTGCAGGTGCTGCCCATCGGGCAGGGGTCCGATTACATCGCCTTCGACCCGGCTTCCCGCAAGATTTTCGTTTCCGGCGGTGGTGATCGGGGCTGGGTGGACGTATACCGCGAGGATGACGCGGACCACTACCGATCGCTCGGTGAAGTGGCCACGGAGCCGGGGGCCGCCACTTCGCACCTGGTCGCTTCGCTCGGCGAATACATCGTGATGACGCCAGCAGCCGGACATCGGCCGGCGCAGGTATTGGTCTACAAAATTCAACCGACGGAGTGACACGGGTGGCGAACCGCGGTCCCAAACTGGGTTGCCAGAGCGGCCCCTCGACCGACGAACATTTCGAGTTTCTCGCGCGCTTTGGCGTGCGGCACGTCTGCGCGAGCCCGATCATCCGGGAGCCGGGCCGTCTGTGTCCGACGGTTGAGGAGCTAGCCGAACTGCGCACGCGGGTGGAGCGCCACGGTCTCAGCCTCGACATGACCGACAGCCTGCTGCTGCGTTCGACGTGCATCGATGCCGAGAGGCGCCCGGCCATCATGCTCGGCGCGGACCCGCAGCGTGACCGTGACATCGAGGAGTTTCAGCAGCTGCTGCGCAACTGCGCAGCAGTCGGCATCGGAACGGTCAAGTACAACCTGACCCTGCTCGGTGTGGTACGCAATCGAGCGGAGGCCGGACGGGGCGGGGTCGTGTACGGCGGCTGGAAGGCGGGAGTGGACGCGCAGGACGTTGCGCTCACCCGCGCCGGCCACGTGGACGAGTCCATCTATTGGGAGCGCATCCGGTACTTCCTGGAGCGGGTCGTGCCGGTTGCCACCGAATGCAAGGTGCGCATCGCCTGCCATCCGCAGGATCCCGGGCTACCGGCAGAGGGTTATCGCGGCGTGCAGTGCGTTCTCGGCAGCGTTGCCGGGCTCGAGCGTTTCCTGTCGATCGAGGCGAGTCCTTACCACGGGCTCAACTTCTGCCAGGGAACGGTCTGTTCGCAGCTCAGCGACCCGGCTCGCGAGATTTTCGACGTGATCCGACGCTTCGGCGAGCGCGGCCAGCTGTTCAACGTGCATATCCGGAACATCCGCGGCCGCCTGGGTGATTTCGTCGAAACTTACCCCGACGACGGCGACATCGACATGGTGCGAGCGGTCAAAACCTATCGCGAGGTCGGGTATGACGGCATGTTGATGCCGGACCACGTGCCGCTGCTACCGCTCGCGGACGCGGGCGATCCGTATGCGTACAACTATGGTGCGGCGAATCCTGCGGCCGACGGTCATCGTGAGTCGTTCGCGTTTGCGTACGGCTATCTGCGCGGTCTCCTTCATGCCACCGAGCCTGCATCCTGAAACCCCGGGTCAAGTCGACCCAGCGCTGCAAGGAATCCCGTTCCCATGACCGCCAACTCACCCGCCGAAATGGCGTCTGCCCTGGGCAAAGGCCTGCTTTCATTTCCCGTCACCACGTTCCGCGCCGACGGTTCGTTCGATCCCAAGGGATATCGGGACAACATTGCCTGGGCGTGCAGCCACGGACCGGCCGGGTTGTTCGTGGCCGGAGGGACCGGCGAGTTCTTCTCGCTCACGCCTGGCGAGGTCGCCGAGGTCGTCAGGATCGCGGTGGCGGAGGTCGGGGGGCGGCTGCCGCTGATCGCGCCGTGCGGCTACGGCACGGAGATGGCGAAAGTGCTCGCGCGGAACGCGGAGAATGCCGGTGCGGACGGTCTGCTGCTGATGCCGCCGTATCTCACAGAATTCGAGCGAGAGGGTATCGCGGCGCACGTCGAAGCCGTATGCAGCGCCACCACTCTCGGTGTGATCTTCTACAACCGTGCCAGTGCAACCATTGATGATGTGACACTCGAGCGTCTTTGCGAGCGCTGCCCGAATCTCGTGGGTATCAAGGACGGCGCCGGCGATATCGAAATGATGACCCGCATTTACGCCCGGATCGGCGCTCGACTCACCTATCTCGGTGGCCTGCCGACCGCCGAGACGTTCGCGCTGCCGTACCTCGAGCTCGGCGTGAACACGTACTCCTCGGCCATCTACAACTTTCTGCCCAAGTTCGCGCTCGATTTCTACGCTGCGGTACGGCGCCGGGATCATGCGACCGTTTACGCCGCGTTGCGAAACTTCGTGCTTCCCTACGTCGCCATCCGTCGCCGTCGCAAGGGCTATGCCGTGTCGATCGTGAAAGCCGGAATGAGACTGGTCGGGCGCGATTGCGGCCCGGTGCGTCCACCGCTCACCGATCTGACGCCGCAAGAGATGGAAGAACTCGCCGCGCTGGTCGCGGACCGGCATTGAGGGCCATGCCATGCCGGTGACCGGATGGATGCTGATCGGCCGCGAGCCTGCCACGGGCGCGTCGGGTTCCCATCACGACGCGCCGCCGAGGAGGAACGGTCGATGACTGGTGCGTACACTTCCGACGCGCCTCACCGCGGCCGCGTGCGTTACCTCATGGTCTTCATGCTGTTCGCCGCGACCACGGTCAACTACGCAGATCGTGCCAGCCTGTCGATCGTGGGACCGGCGATGCAGTCGCAGTTGCACGTCGACGCGATCACCCTCGGTTATATTTTCTCCGCATTCGGCTGGGCCTATGTGATTGCCCAGCTGCCGGGCGGTTGGTTGCTCGATCGCTTCGGCTCCAGAGCGGTATATGCGGGAAGCATTCTGCTCTGGTCGTTGTTCACCTTGCTGCAGGGCATGACCGGACTGCTGACCGGCGGCTTGTTGGTAGCAGCACTCTTCACCCTGCGTCTGCTCGTGGGATTTGCCGAGGCGCCAGCCTTTCCGGGTAATAGCCGTATCGTCGCGGCCTGGTTTCCGGGTGGCGAACGCGCCACCGCCGCCGCGATATTCAATTCTGCGCAATACTTCGCCACCGTGATGTTTGCTCCCGTCATGGGCTGGCTCACGAACAGATTCGGCTGGGAGTCCGTGTTCGTGTTTCTGGGCGGCACGGGGATCGTACTGTTCGTTGCCTGGATGAAGACGGTGTATGCCCCAAGCCGGCATCCGCGAGTCAGACGAGCCGAACTCGACTACATCGCCGCCGGCGGCGGGCTCATCGACATGGACCGGGGGCGCGGTGCCCCCCAGCCGCTTCGCTGGGATCACCTGAAGCTGTTGCTCAGCCGGCGGATGCTCATCGGCATCTACATCGGGCAGTACTGTGTCGGCGTGCTCACCTACTTCTTTCTCACCTGGTTCCCGGTGTACCTGGTCGAGCAGCGGGGCATGTCCATCCTCAAGGCGGGCATCGTGATCATATTGCCGGCGCTCTGCGGCTTTGCGGGAGGCGTCCTCGGCGGTGTCGCATCTGATGCATTGCTGCGTCAGGGTGTCTCGATCTCGCTCGCGCGCAAGGCCCCCATCGTGGCAGGCATGTTGCTCTCGACCAGCATGATCATCTGCAATTACGTCCAGGCGAACTGGATTGTGGTGCTCATCATGTCGCTCGCCTTCTTCGGCAAGGGTCTCGGCTCGCTCGGCTGGGCGGTCGTGGCCGACACGGGTCCCAAGGAGATGACCGGCCTCTATGGCGCGCTGTTCAACACCTTCGGCAACATTGGCGCGATCACGACTCCGATCGTCATCGGATACCTGGTGGCAGCAACCGGATCGTTCGCCGCTGCGCTGGTCTACGTCGGTGTGAACGCGCTGCTCGCCGTCATCGCGTACACCTGGATTGCCGGGCCCTTCGAGCGCGTCCAGGTCAAGGAGCCTGCCGGGAACTAGCGCCACCAGCGGCGGAGGCACCGAGCAGAAAACCGGAACGCGGCATCAGCGAATGGCCGGACGCGGACCTTGCCGAGCAGGGGCCACGGGTGAATCAATCCGCAGTCGACATCAGGGGTGCCACGCATTGAAGTTGCCAATGACGGTCGATCCACTGTAATTCCACGTTCTACTCAAGGAACCGAGTACCGACGATGACTGATGCGCAATGCAATCACGAGGGCGATAATCGTCCGCGCACCATCCGTGTGCACGCTAAAGACAACGTCGCCATTGTCGTCAATGCGGGCGGCTTGCCGGCAGGCGCGGTGTTGACGGACGGACTGACGCTGGTCGAACACGTGCCGCAGGGCCACAAGGTGGCGCTCTCCCGGCTCCGTGCCGACTCCCCGGTGCTGCGTTATGGCGTGACGATCGGCTACGCTACGCGTGAGATCGCTGCCGGCGGATGGGTGCATGAACACGTCATGAGAATGCCGTGTGCACCGGCGCTCGACGATCTACCGCCAGGCGCGGCGCGACCGGCGTCATCTCCGCTCGAAGGCCACGTGTTCGAAGGCTATCGCAATGCCGACGGATCGGTGGGTACGCGCAATATCCTCGCGATCACAACCACAGTGCAATGCGTGGCCGGCGTCGTGGAGCATGCGGTGCGACGCATCAAGACCGAACTACTGCCGCTCTACCCGAACGTCGATGACGTCGTCGGACTGGAACACAGTTTCGGATGCGGGGTGGCGATCGATGCACCCGGCGCCGACATTCCGATCCGCACGCTGCGCAACATCAGCATGAACCCGAACTTCGGCGGCGAAGTGATGGTGGTCAGCTTGGGCTGCGAGAAGCTTCAGCCACAACGGCTGATGCCGCGCGAAGCGCTCGCCGGGCGGGCGATGGACGTCGTTTGCCTGCAGGACGAACGCCATGTCGGCTTCGCCG
>JAJYAM010000032.1 GCA_021779535.1 Pseudomonadota bacterium | reverse complement strand
CGCGCGCCGGGCCGCCGCCGGCGGCAGGCGCGGCCGGCCCGGCCGGCGCGGCCAGCGCGGCGAGATCGCGGAACGCCAGCGTGTAATCGACGCGCCCGCGATGCAGGGCATCGAGCCAGGCGTGCGCCAGCGCCGCGTCCTCGGCACGGGCGGTCGCGAGGCCGAGCTTGCGGCGCATCCCGTCGAGCCATGCCGCCTCGAATCGTCGCGGAAACTCCTCGAGCGCCGCGTTCGCCAGCTCGATCGCCCGCTCCTGCGCCGGATCGATCAGCGGCAGCAGGCTCTCGGCGAGACGCGCGAGGTTCCAGCGCGCCGCCTGCGGTTGATTCGCGAACGCATAACGGCCCTGCCGATCGATCGAGCTGAACACGGTCGCAGGATCGTAGCGGTCGAGGAACGCGCAGGGTCCGTAATCGATCGTCTCACCGGCGATGCTGGTGTTGTCGGTGTTCATCACGCCGTGCACGAACCCGACCTGCATCCACGCGGCGACCAGGCACGCCTGGCGCTCGACGACCGAGGCGAGCAGCGCGAGCGCGGGCCGCGGCTCGAGCGCCGCGTCCGGGGCATTGCGTCGCATCACGTGATCGACCAGCAACTCGAGCGCCTCGCGATCGCCGCGCGCGGCGAAGTACTCGAAGGTGCCGATGCGCACGTGACTGGCCGCGACCCGCGTGAGGATCGCCCCCGGCAACGGACCTTCCCGCCACACCATCTCGCCGGTCGTGACCGCGGCGAGCGCGCGCGTGGTCGGCACCCCGAGCGCCTGCATCGCTTCGCTGACGAGGTACTCGCGCAGCACGGGCCCGAGCGCCGCACGGCCGTCGCCGCCGCGGGAGAACGGCGTCCTGCCGCTGCCCTTGAGCTGGATCTCCCGCGGGATGCCGTCGCCACCCTGCGCGTCGCCGAGCAGGAGCGCGCGGCCGTCGCCGAGCTGCGGGACGAACTGGCCGAACTGATGTCCCGCGTACGCGACCGCGACCGGGTCGCCCAGGCGCTCGGGCGCGTTGCCGCTGAACAACGCCGCGAGCTCGGCATCGTCGGCATCATCCAGATCCCGCTCGAGCCCGAGCGCCGCCGCGAGCGGGGCATTGAACGCGATCAGGCGCGGCCGGGACACCGGCTCCGGCGCGACGCGGGCATGGAACCGCGCCGGCAAGCGCCGGTAGCCGGGGGCGAGGCGCAGCGCGCAATCGCGCTGCGGTGCAATCGCGGGAGCCGCGGTATCGATCGTCGCTGCCATGGATCATCCTACGGGCCGGGCACCGCGCGCGGCAAGCGCGGCCCGCTGTGGCAACCCCTTATACGCGCCGCTCGATTTCACGGTTGCGAAAGCGGGCAAGCGCGGATTACCTTGGAGCCACGCGAAACCTGGAGCCCTCATGGCGAACTCTGCCCTTCGAACGAACCCGGTGGGAACCGCCTACCGCCGCGCGGTGTGCCGCGCGCCGGGTCGCGGCGCCGTCGTGACGCTCAGCCGCTCGGCCGAGCGCACCGCGGAGTTGCTGCGAACGCTCGCCCACGCCGGACGGCTGCGGATCGTCTGCGCGCTGCTCGACGGGGAGCTGCCGGCGAACCGGCTCGCGCGGCGCGCCCGGATCGCCGCGCCCGCCCTGTCGCAGCAGGCGACGATCCTCGAAGCCTCGGGATTGATCACCCGGCGCCGCATCGGCCGCATCGTGATGTACGGCCTGTCGACCGCGCGGACTCGCGCACGGATCCTGCTGTTGAATCGATTGTTCCCCGACGCGCGGCGAGCGCCACCGCGGCGGCGCGTGCCACCGCGGCGGCGCCGCGCGTCCCACCCATCCCGCATCACAGGAGCTCGACGATGACGAGGCACGCGATTCCGATCGAGACGATGGAGCCGGAGCAGATCGCCGAATTGCTGCGATCGGGCCAGACGCTGTTGATCGACGTGCGTGAACCGGCCGAGTACGCGATGGAGCGGATTCACGGGGCCCTGCTGTTCCCGTTGTCGACCTTCGACGCCACGGTTCTCCCCGACGACGGCGACCGGCGCGTGATCTTTCATTGCGGCAGCGGCAAGCGATCGCTCGCCGCGGCGGAGAAGCGGCTCGCGGCGGGACACGCCCGCGCGGCCCACATGCGCGGCGGAATCACCGCGTGGAAGGCCGCGGGACTCCCCGTGATCTCCCTGGTCTGAGCCGGCACGGGATCCACCGCCATGCAACCCTACCCGCATCGCTACGTCGTCGATGCCGAGGCCGCGGCGACCGGCGCGGTCTCCGTCGGCGCGGCCGGCCTGCCGGCCATCGAGACCACGGCACCGCCGGAGTTCGACGGTCCACCCGGCCATTGGTCGCCGGAAGCGTTCCTCGTCGCCGCGGTCGCCGATTGCTACGTGCTCTCGTTCCGGGCGGTCGCCCGCGCGGCGGGCTTCGAGTGGACCGGCATGCGTTGCCGGGTCGCCGGGGTGCTGGAACGGGTCTCCGGGGTCACGCAGTTCACGCGGTTCACGACCGCCGTGCGCCTGCGCGTCCCGCGCGGGGCCGACCGCGAGAAGGCGCGCGAGATCCTCGAGCGCGCCGAGAAGGTGTGTCTGGTCTCGAACTCGCTGCGCGGGGAGCGCCTGCTGGAGATCGAGGTCCTCGTGGAGGAGTCGTGAGACCGCGTGGCGGAGTCGCGGTCGCGCAGTAGCTGTGATGCAGGATGCCCATGATCTCGAGCGCGGGCCCCGGCGCGAGGGAGTAGTAGACCGTTTGCGAGCGGCGCTCGGTGCGCACCACGCCCGCCTCGCGCAGCACGCCGAGATGCTGCGACAGCGCCGACTGGCTGAGCGGCCGCTCGGCATTGAGCTCGCCGACCGATCGCGGGCCCGACAGCAGCGCGCACAACACCCGCAAACGCTGCTCATTCGCAAGCGCCTTCAGGAATCGCGCCGCCTCGTCGGCGTGGCCGCTGACGTCCGCGACCGCGGTTGCGCATTCGCTCCGTGCTTTCATCAGTAATTGCTAATTTAGCATACGATGTTATAATTCGCCACAAACGACGTCGCCGCGGCCACCCGCCGCAGGAGCCATTCCATGTGTCTCGACCGCCTGGTCATGCGTTTCGCCGGTGTGTTCGTGTTGCTGAGTCTCGTGCTCGCGCATTACGTGAGCACGCACTGGCTCTGGTTCACCGCGTTCGTCGGCGCGAACCTGCTGCAAGCCTCGTTCACCGGATTCTGCCCGCTCGCGATCATGCTGAAGAAGCTCGGCGTGCGGCCCGGCAACGCGTTCTCCTGATCGGCGCGCCGCCCGTGAATGCGATGCGCTCGACCCTGACCGCCGCGACGCTCGCGGCGCTGTCGCTCGCCCTCGCCGGCTGCGGCCACGACCGGCCGGCGCGTTCCCCGGCCGCGGCGACGCCGCCGCTCGCGTCCATCGTCGCCCGCGCGCAGCGGATTCCGCTCGAGCGCTTCGTCGACGGGACCGTCGAGGCGGTCCATCAAGCGACCGTGTCGGCGCAGACCAGCGGACGGGTCGTCGCGATCTACTACGACGTCGGCGACGTCGTGCCCGCGGGCGCGGTGATCATGCGGCTCAAGGGAACCCAGCAGCGCGCCGGGCTGCAGGCCGCGCAGGCCGCGCTCGCGGAAGCGCGCGCGCGCGACGCCGAGGCGCAGTCGAATTACCGGCGGATCGCGGCGATGTTCCAGCAGCGCGTGGTCTCCAAGGCCCAGTACGACCAGGCGGCCGCGAACCGCGCCGCCGCCGCGGGCCGCCTGCAGGCGGCCGAGGCGGGCGTGGTCGCCGCGCGCGAAGGCGTCGGCTACACCGAGGTGCGGGCGCCGTACGGCGGGATCGTCGGCAAGCGGCTGGTCCAGGTCGGCGAGACCGTGAATCCGGGGACGCCGCTGATGACCGGCCTGTCGCTCGACGAGCTGCGCGTGGACACCGACGTGCCGCAGAGCGACATGATGGCGGTGAGCCGCTTGAGGCAGGCGGCGATCTACGTCGGCGCACGGCGGATTCCCGGCACGAAGATCACCATATTCCCGGAAGCGGCGACCGCGTCCGGGACGTTCCGCGCGCGCATCGACGTGCCGGCCGGTGCGCTCGATCTCGCGCCCGGGATGTACGTGAAGGTGGGCCTGGTGATCGGGTCCGCGACCCGCATCCTGGTGCCCGCGTCGGCGCTGGTGGTGCAGAGCGAGGTCACCGGGCTCTACGTGCTCGACTCGAACGGGCGGCCCTCGCTGCGTTATGTGCGGCCGGGCCGGCGGATCGGCGACCAGATCGAGATCCTCGCGGGGCTCGCGCCGGGTGAACGCGTCGCGCTCGACCCGATCGCGGCCGCGGCGCGGGTCGTCGCCGACCGGGACGCGCGCCCGTGAGCCGACCGCTCGGCTTCAGCGGGCGCGTCGCCCGCCTGTTCCTCGACAACCAGCTGACGCCGCTGCTCGCGCTGACCGCGCTGCTGCTGGGCGTGTTCGCGCTGATCGTGACGCCGCGCGAGGAAGACCCGCAGATCGACGTGACGTTCGCGAACATCTTCATCCCGTTCCCGGGCGCGAGCGCGAAGCAGGTGGAGAACCTCGTCGCGACGCCGATGGAGAAGGTGCTCGGCGAGATCTCCGGCGTGAAGCACATCTACTCGGTGTCCCGGCCGGGACTCGCGGTCCTCACGGTCCAGTACCAGGTCGGCGTCCACCGCAACGATGCGATCGTGCGGCTGTACAACGCGGTCTACTCGAACGAGGACTGGCGTCCGCCCGGCACCGGCATCCTGCGGCCGCTGATCAAGCCGAAGGGCATCGACGACGTGCCGATCGTCACGCTGACGCTGTGGAGCCGTGACCCGGCGCTCACCGGTTTCGCGCTCGGCAAGGTCGCGCGCGCGATGATCAGCGAGATCAAGCGCGTGCCGAACACCCGCAACGTATACACCGTCGGCGACATCAAGCCGGTGGTGCGCGTCGAGCTCGATCCGCAGCGGCTCGCCGCGAACGGCTTGACCGCCGCCGATCTCGCCGCCTCGCTCCAGGCGGCGAACTTCGTCCGGCAGGCGGGCGACGTGATCCACGACGGGCGCTCGACGCCGGTCCAGGCGGGGACCTTCCTCGCGAATCGCGCCGACGTCGGCCGCCTGATCGTCGCGACGCACGACGGCCAGCCGGTCTATCTCGACGATGTCGCGAAGGTCACGTCCCGCCCGCAGACGCCGTCGCAGTACGTGTGGTTCGGCGCCGGACCGGCCGGCGTGAAGGCCGGCCTGCCGGCGGTCACGCAGACGCCGGCGGTGACGATCGCGGTCGCGAAGAAACCCGGGACCAACGCGATCGACGTCGCGACCGCGGTGATCCGCCGGGTGAACGACCTCAAGGGAATCATCATCCCGAAGGGCGTCGAGGTCACCGTGACCCGCAACTACGGGGTCAGCGCGAACCAGAAGGCGCAGAAGCTGATCGAGAAGCTGCTGTTCGCGACGACCTCGGTCGTCGTGCTCGTGCTGCTCACGATGGGCCGGCGCGAGGCGGTCGTGGTCGGCGCGGCCGTGGTCGTCACGCTGGCCGCGACCCTGTTCGCGTCCTGGGCCTGGGGATTCACGATCAACCGCGTGTCGCTGTTCGCGCTGATATTCGCGATCGGCATCCTCGTCGACGATGCGATCGTGATCGTCGAGAACGTGCACCGGCATCGCGAGTTCGACGGCGCGCCGCTCTCCGAGGTGATCCCGCGCGCGGTCGACGAGGTCGGCGGCCCGACGATCCTGGCGACGTTCACGGTGATCGCCGCGCTGTTGCCGATGGCGTTCGTGTCGGGGTTGATGGGGCCGTACATGAGCCCGATCCCGATCAACGCGAGCATGGGCATGCTGATCTCGCTTGGAATAGCGCTCTCGTTCACCCCCTGGATGTGCCGCAAGCTCCTCGGCGGCGCGCACGGCGGCGGGCACCGGCCGTTCCGCGAGACCGACGAGGCGCCGCCGGAGACGCGGATCCACCGGCTGTTCGCGCGGCTGATGCGGCCGTTCCTGTCGAGCCCGAACGCCCGGCGCAACCGCCATCGGCTGTATCTGGCGATGGCCGGCGCGATCGCGGTCGCGGGACTCCTGGTCGCGGTCCGGCTCGTCGTGCTGAAGATGCTGCCGTTCGACAACAAGTCCGAGTTCGACGTGATCGTGAACATGCCGGACGGGACGCCGGTCGAGGACACCGCCCGGGTGCTGTCCGCGCTCGCCGGCGTGATCCGCCGGGTGCCGGAGGTCACGAACTACCAGGCCTACGCCGGGACCGCCGCGCCGATCAACTTCAACGGGCTCGTCCGCCAGTACTACCTGCGCCAGGAAGGCAGCGAGGGGGATCTGGAGGTCAACCTCGTCGGCAAGAGCGACCGCAGCCGCGAGAGCCACCAGATCGTGATGGCCGTGCGCCCGGCGCTCGCCGCGCTCGGCAAGCGCCTCGGCGCGGAGTCGATCCAGGTCGTCGAGGTGCCGCCCGGCCCGCCGGTGCAGGCGCCGATCGTCGCCGAGATCTACGGGCCGAACTACGCGGCCCAGGAGCGCGTCGGCCTCGCGCTGCGCAAGCTGTTCGACTCGACACCGGACATCGTCGACACCGACGACTCGCTGCCGTCGCCGGTTCCGCGCTACGAGATCCGGCTGGAGCGGGCGAAAGCGGCGCTGCTCGGCGTCTCCCAGCAGCAGGTCACCGAAACGCTCACGACCGCGCTCTCCGGCTACGACGCGACCTTCGTGCACACCGGCGCCGAGCGTTATCCGATCGCGGTCCGCCTGGAGCTGCCGCCGAAGGACAAGGACGGGCTCGGCCAGGCGCTCGCGATGCCCGTGCGCTCGGCGAGCGGTGCGCTGGTGCCGCTGTCGGAGATCGTCCGGGTCGAGAAGAAGCCCTGGGAGGCGACGATCTATCACAAGGACCTCCTGCCGGTGGTGTTCGTGACCGGCGACATGGGCGGCCGGATCGACAGCCCGCTGTACGGGATGTTCCGTCTCGTCTCCCGGATCGACCGGATCCCGCTCGCCGGACACTGGATCCGCCAGCGGTTCATCAGCCCGCCGAGCCGGCTCGATCACTTCACGATCAAGTGGGACGGCGAATGGACGATCACCTACGAGACGTTCCGCGACATGGGCATCGCGTACGCGGTCGGCCTGGTGATCATCTATCTGCTGGTGGTCGCGCAGTTCCGCTCCTACACGGTGCCGCTGATCATCATGGCGCCGATCCCGATGACGATCATCGGAGTGATGCCCGGGCACGCGCTGCTCGGCGCGCAGTTCACCGCGACGTCGATGATCGGGATGATCGCGCTCGCGGGCATCATCGTGCGCAACTCGATACTGCTGGTGGACTTCATCAACACCGAGATCGAGGCCGGGCAGCCGCCGGAAAGCGCGGTGATCCGCGCCGCGGCCATCCGGGCGCGTCCGATCGTGTTGACCGGGCTCGCCGCGATGCTCGGTGCGTTCTTCATCGTCGATGACCCGATCTTCCAGGGACTGGCGATCTCGCTGATCTTCGGGATCCTCGTGTCCACCGCGTTGACCTTGCTGGTGATTCCGTTGCTCTACTATGGCTACGTCGTGCGGCGACGCGCGCACGCCGCCCAATAAAAGAGGGGAGGTTTGCAATGGCAACCGTAATCGTGATCGGCGCAGGGGTCGGCGGCGTTCCGGCCGCCTTCGACCTGCGCAAGCACCTGTCGAAAGAACATCACGTGACGCTGATCGGCGAACGGCCGTATTTCGAGTTCACGCCGTCGAACCCGTGGATCGCGGTCGGCTGGCGCACCTGCGAGCAGACACGGGTCGAGATGAGCGAGCCGCTCGGGCGCAAGGGCATCGACTGGATCGTCGGCCGCGTCGAGCGCATCGACGCGGAGAAGAACTCGCTCACCCTCGCCGACGGCAAGACCCTGAGCTACGACTACCTGGTGATCGCGACCGGCCCGCGGCTCGCGTTCGAGGAGATACCGGGACTCGGCCCGGAGAACCACACCCTGTCGGTGTGCACACAGGGCCATGCGGAGCAGACCTGGCTCCGTTACAAGGAGTTCCTCGACAAGCCCGGCCCCGTGGTGATCGGCGCGGCCCCCGCCGCGAGCTGCTTCGGCCCGGCCTATGAAACCGCGATGATCATCGACGCGGATCTGCGCAAGCGCAAGCTCCGCGATCGCGTGCCGATCACCTACGTGACCAGCGAGCCGTACATCGGCCACATGGGCCTCGGCGGCGTCGGCGACAGCAAGGGGCTGATGGAGTCGGAGCTGCGCGAGCGCCACATCAAGTGGATCACCAACGCGAAGATCACCGGGGTCACGCCGGGCGAGATGAGCGTGCAGGAGCTCGACGAGGGCGGCGCCTTGAAGAAGGAGCACAAGCTCTCGTTCGCGTTCAGCGCGATCATCCCGGCCTTCAAGGGCGTCGACGCGGTCGCGGCGGTGCCCGGCCTGTGCAATCCGCGCGGCTTCGTGCTGATCGACAAGCACCAGCGCAACCCGAAGTACCCGAACATCTACTCGGTCGGCGTCTGTGTCGCGATCCCGCCGGTCGAGGCGACGCCGGTGCCGACCGGCGCGCCGAAGACCGGTTACATGATCGAGTCGATGGTCTCCGCGGCGTGCGCGAACATCGTCGCCGCGATCGACGGCAAGCCCGCCGATGCCGAGGCGACCTGGAACGCGCTCTGCCTCGCCGACTTCGGCGACACCGGCGCCGCGTTCGTCGCGCTCCCGCAGATCCCGCCGCGCAACACCACCTGGTCGCGCAAGGGCAAGTGGGTGCACCTCGCGAAGATCGCGTTCGAGAAGTACTTCCTGCGCAAGGTGCGGACCGGCTCGCTGACGCCGGTGTACGAGACCTACGTGCTGAAGGCGCTCGGGATCGTGTCCTTGAAGGGCGACGGCCGCTGATGGCCCGGGCGATCCCGGCGCAACCCCGGCAGCCCGCGCGATGGACGCATCGCGCGGGCGGCGCGCTGCTCGCGGTCGCATTCGCGCTGCCGCGTGCCGGCGGCGCCGAGACGCTCGCCGACGCCTGGCGCATGGCGATGCACACCGACGGCACCGTCGCCGCCGCCCGCGACGATCTCGCGGCGGCCCGCGCGCAGCGCTCGGCCGCCGAGCGCGGGCGCTGGCCCACCCTCGACGTCGGCGGCGGCTACACGCAGCTCAACCAGTCGCCGATCCTCGACATCCAGACGCCGAACGGGCCGTTCCGGTCGCCGAAGATCTGGCGGCACGACGGGTTCGCGAGCGCCGCCGCGGACCTGTCGATCCCGGTGTGGACCTCGGGAGGGCTCGCGGGCTCGATCGGCGCCGCGCGCGCCGGCGCCCGCGGCGCCGCCGCGGAGGAGCGGATGACGACCGCCGACGTGAAGCTCGCGGTCGCCGAGGCCTACGTCGGCGTGCTGCGCGCCCGCAGCGCGCTCGGTGTCGCCGACTCCGATCTGGCGAGCCTGCGCGCCCACGCCGCGGACGTGCAGGTGATGTACGACAAGCAGGCGGTCGCGAAGTCGGACCTGCTGTCCGCCGAGGTCGCGCTCGCGAACGCCGAGCAGTCGCATCTGCGCGCCGAGAACGCGGTCGCGATCGCGACCGCCGCGTACAACCGCTGGGTCGGCGAACCCCTCGACCGCCGGCCACAGCTGATCGATCCGTCCCCGCCGCAGACGAGCGGTTCGCTCGCGGCATTGGTCGCGCAGGCCGACGCACGCCGCCCCGAAGTCGCCGCGCTCGACGCCCTTCACGCACGGCTCCTCGACTCCGCACGCGCCGAGCGGGCGCAGGGGCGGCCGCAGATCGCGTTGCACGCCGGCTACAACCACTTCGACAACCAGATCCTCGACCGGCAGAACTTCGCGTCGGTCGGCGTCACCCTGAAGTGGCGGTTGTTCGCGAGCGGGCAGATCCGCGAGCAGACCGACGCGATCGACGAGCGCGCCCGGGCCGCCGAGCGGCGTCTTCAGGACCTTCGCTCGAAGATCGCGCTCGAAGTGCGGATGAGCCTGCTGAACCGCGACGATGCCGCCGCGCGGCTGCGCGCGACGGCGGTCGCGGTCGCGCAGGCGAAGGAGAACGTGCGCGTCGCCGACGAGCTGTATCGGAGCGGCCTCGGCACGAACACCCAGGTGCTCGAGGCGGACGCGCTGCGCACGACCGCGCTCACGAACCGCGACGCCGCGAAGTACGACCTCGTGATCGCGGATTTCCGGCTCGAACGCGCGGTCGGCGGGCTGTAACGGGGCTCAGGACGCCGGCGGCGCGCCGCCGGCCGCGGTGCGCCGGGCGACGTACTCGTTCAGCTCCTCGGTCACGGCCGGATCGCGCGCGGGCGCAACGTACCGCGCGAGCGTCTCCCGCCAGATCCCGCTCGCGCGCTCGGTCGCGTTCTTCGCGCCGTCCTCGGCCCAGCTGCCGTAGTTTCGCCAGTCGGACACCAGCGGCGAGTAGAACGCGGAGCGATACCGCTCCATCGTGTGCGCACAGCCGAAGAAATGCCCGCCGGGGCCGACCTCGGCGACCGCCTGCACCGCGAGATCCGCCTCGTCGGCGCCGACCGGCAGGAACGTCTCCGCGAACATCTGCAGCATCTCGATGTCCAGGATGAACTTCTCGTAGCTGGTCGTGAGCCCGCTCTCGAGCCAGCCGGCGGCGTGCAGCATGAAGTTGCAGCCGCCGAGCAAGGCGCCCCAAAGGCTCATCTGCGACTCGTACGCCGCCTGCGCATCGGGTGCGTTGGATGCGGTCGCGTTCGAGGAACGCCAGGGCAGCCCGAGGTGACGGGCGAGCTGTCCGGCGCCGAACGAGGCCTTCACGTACTCCGGCGTCCCGAACGCCGGCGACCCCGACTTCATGTCCACGTTCGAGGTGAAGCTCCCGTAGACCACCGGCGCGCCGGGACGGACGATCTCGGCGAGGGTCAGGCCCGCGAGCGCCTCGGCATGCGCGAGCGTGAGCGCGCCGGCGATCGTGACCGGCGCCATCGCGCCGGCCAGGGTGAACGGCGTGATGATCAGCACCTGACCGGCGGTCGCGAAGTCGACGATCCCGTCCGCCATCGGCACGTCGAGCTGCAGCGGCGAGTTGGTGTTGATCACCGTGTAGGTGTAGGGACGCTGCCGGAACTCCTCCGCGCTCACGCGATGCGCGATCCGCAGCAGCTCGAACACGTCGGCGACCTGGCCGTGGCCGCGCGAGAACACGAACGGGATCTTGTCGCTCAGCTCGAGCTGGGACCGCATGAACTCCAGGTGCCGCAGGTGCACCGGGACGTCCTGTGCCTCGGTCGCGCCGCCGAGCACGTGGATCACCTCGAAGCTCTGGCAGAGCTTGATCAGGTTGCGGAAGTCCTCGAGGGTGCCGGCGCGCCGTCCGCCGGCGCTGTCCATCACGTTCGGCGGCCCGGAGGTCGGTGCGAAGGCCACGTGCCCGTCCGACAGCGGCACGTGCCGCTCGGGATCGACCGAGTGCAGGGTGATGTCGCGCGGCGCCTTCGCGAGGCACTCGCTCACGAGCCCCCGGTCGAGGCGCACGACCAGCGTCGCCTCGTCGACCTGCGCGCCCGCCTTGCGGTAGATCGCGCGCGCATCCGCCGACAGCACCTTCATGCCCTGGGTCTCGAGCATGCCGAGCGCCGCATCGTGCATCGCCGCGACCTGATCCTCCGAGAACACCTTGAGCGGCGTGAACGGGTTGCGGAGCCTGCGGTAGTAGCGGGTCCGGTCGAATACCGCGTGCGCGTCCGCCGCCGCCGCGGGCCGGCGCCGGCCGCGGCGGCCCGCGGGTGTCTCTCGTTCGCTCATCGTTCGCGTCACTCCTGCCGCTCTTCGCGGGTGATCGTGGATCATTGTACGCGGCGCGCCCCGCCGCGGGCGGCCCGACCGCGGTCGCGGTCGCGGTCGAGGTTGCAGCACCCGGCGGCCCGCGGCAAATGCCTTTTCCCGATCCGCCGATGCCGATTCGCGCGGGGATCGCTCCGCGCCCCTCCCCCGGGGCGCGCCGGATTACAAACCATTCATCGAAGCATTCCCGGGGAACTCGCGCCCGCCGTGTCGGTCTCTCGCGACAGCCGACCCAGCGCCGCGAAGGACCTTGCATGATCAAACTGACGCGCCTGACCCGCCGCTACGGCGATCTGCTCGCGGTCGACGACGTGAGCTTCACGATCGACCGCGGCGAGGTCGTCGGCCTGCTCGGCCACAACGGCGCCGGCAAGACGACGATCATGAAGATGCTGACCGGCTTCCTCGAGCCGACCTCGGGCACGATCGAGATCGACGATCTGGCGATCGGCCGCGACACCGCCGCGATCCAGCGGCGCATCGGCTACCTGCCGGAGAACTGCCCGCTGTGGCCGGAGATGGCGGTGGTCGAGTTCCTCGAATTCCAGGCGGCGCTGCACGACATCCCGCCGGCGCGGCGCGCGGCCGCGATCGCCGAGGCGATCCGGCGCACCGCGCTCACCGACAAGGCGGCGCAACCGATCCACACGCTCTCGCGCGGCTACCGCCAGCGGGTCGGCGTCGCGCAGGCGATATTGCACCGGCCGGACATCGTGATCCTCGACGAACCCACCAACGGCCTGGACCCGACGCAGATCCTGCAGATGCGCGAACTGATCCGCGAGCTGGCGAAATCGGCGACGGTGATCGTGTCGACGCACATCCTGCAGGAGGTGCAGGCGGTCTGCCAGCGGGTGCTGATCCTGCGCGGCGGGCGCAAGGTGGTCGATTCGCGCCTCGACGAGTTGCGCCGCGAAGGGCGGCTCGTGGTCACGCTCGACCGCGCGGAACCGGCGCTGCGCGCCGCGCTCGCCGCGGTCCCGGGGGTGCGCGCGGTGGCGCCGCTCGAGGCAGCCGGCGGAAGGCCGCGGCTCGCGCTCGCGGCCGACGCGGACTGCGCGCCGGCGGTCGCCGCGGCGGTGCTCGCCGCCGGCGGCGCGCTGTACGAGCTGGTGCGCGAGCAACGCACGCTCGAGGCGGTGTTCGCCGAGGTCAACGCCGCGCCGCAGACGGAGGTTCGCGATGCTGCGTAAGACCCTGACGATCGCGGGCCGCGAGCTGCGCGGTTATTTCTCCTCGCTCGCGGCGCTGTTGTTCCTGAGCGCGTTCCTCACGGTGACCTTGTTCGTGTTCTTCTGGGTCGCGACCTTCTTCTCGCGCAACATCGCCGACGTCCGGCCGCTGTTCGAGTGGATGCCGATCCTGCTGATCTTCCTGGTCGCGGCGCTGACGATGCGCGCGTGGGCCGAAGAGCGCCGCGCCGGCACGATCGAGCTGTTGCTGACCTCGCCGACCGGACTCACCGAGCACGTGCTCGGCAAGTTCCTCGGGATCATGGGCCTCGTGCTGATCGCGCTCGCGCTGACGCTGCCGCTGCCGGTCACGGTGTCGTTCATGGGCTCGCTCGACTGGGGTCCGGTCGTCGGCGGCTACGTCGCCGCGATCGTGCTCGCGGCCGCGTACGTGTCGATCGGCCTGTGGGTCTCGGCGCGCACCGACAACCAGGTCGTCAGCCTGATCGTGACCACGGCGATCGCCGGCGCGTTCTATCTGATCGGGTCGCCCGCGATCACCGCGTTCTTCGGTTACGGCACCGGCGACTGGCTGCGCCTGCTCGGCGCCGGTTCGCGCTTCGCGTCGATCACCCGGGGGGTGCTCGACCTGCGCGACCTGTACTATTACCTGTCGATCACGGTCGTGTTCCTCGCGCTGAACCGGTTGAGCCTCGAGCGGTTGCGCTGGGCGAACAACCCCGCGCAGCGGGCGCACCGCCGCTGGGTCTGGGCGACCGTGCTGCTCGCGGCGAACGCGCTGGCCGCGAACCTGTGGCTGCAGCAGATCACCTGGGCGCGCGTCGACCTCACCCGCGACCACCTGTACACCTTGTCGCCCGCGACGCGCCAGACGCTGCGGCAGCTGCGCGAGCCGCTGCTGATCCGCGGCTATTTCAGCGCCGAGACCCACCCGTTGCTCGCCCCGCTCGTCCCGGAGCTGCGCAACCTCCTCGCGGAATACGCGGTCGCCGGGGGCCGCCGGGTGCACGTCGAGTTCGTCGACCCCGAGCACCATCCGAAGCTCGCGGCCGAAGCCGGCAACCGCTACGGGATCCGGCCGACCCCGTTCCAGGTCGCGAGCAAGTACCGGACCTCGGTCGTGAACTCGTACTTCGACATCCTCGTGAAGTACGGCGACCAGTACCAGGTGCTCGATTTCCGCAAGCTGATCGACGTCAAGCAGCGTTCGGAGACGAACCTGCGGGTGGAGCTCAAGAATCCCGAGTATGCGATCACCAGCGCGATCCGCAAGGACCTGCTGAGCTATCAGGCGGGCGGCAGCCTGTTCGACACGCTGCGCCGGCCGGTGACCTTCCACGGCTACTTCTCCGCGAACGACGAACTGCCGCAGCCGCTGCAGACCGCGCGAACGGCGCTCACCCAGGCGCTCGGCGAGATCCGCGCGAGCTCGGGCGGAAAATTCCAGTTCGCGTTCCAGGATCCCGGCACCGACCCGGCGCTCGCGAAACGCCTGACGCAGTCCTACGGATTCCGGCCGATGGTCGTGAGCCTGCTCGACCAGAAGCCGTTCTGGTTCTACATGACCCTGAACGACGGCAAGCACCACGAGCCGGTCGCGCTGCCCGCCGCGCTCGACGCGAACAGCCTGAAGAACGCGATCGAAGCGGGATTGAAGCGCTTCTCGCCGGGATTCCTGAAGACCGTCGTGGTGCTCGCGCCGAACCAGGGCGCGGACTACGCGACGCTGCGGCGCCAGCTGGGCACGACCGTGCGCTGGGAGGACACCGACCTGAAGGACGGCCGGGTGCCGAGCGATGCCGACATGCTGATGCTGCTCGACCCGCAGAACCTCGATCCGAAGCAGGTGTTCGCGACCGATCAGTTCCTGATGGAAGGCGGCACCGTGATGATCGCGACCGCGCCCCAGGACGTGCAGATCCGTCAGAGCATCACCGGCACCCCGACCCACAGCGGGCTCGCGCACTGGCTCGCCGGCTTCGGGCTCTCGGTCAGCAAGCGCCTGGTCCTCGACACCGCGAGCGGCGCGCTGCCGATCCCCGAGCAACGCGATCTCGGCGGCATCGTGCTGCAGGAGATCCGGCTGGTCAAATACCCGTACATCGTCGACCTGCGCGGACGCGACCTGAACCCCGCGTCGCCGATCACTCGCAACCTCGACCAGGTCTACGCGCCGTGGGCGGGCTCGATCCGCGTCGATGCGAAGGCGAACGCCGGGCGTACCGTGACGCCGCTGCTGCGGTCCTCGAGCAGCAGCTGGCTGAGCGCGTCCCCGAGCTTGATGCCGGATTACGCGCAATACCCGGATCTCGGGTTCCCGCCGGGCCACGAGACCGGGCCGCACACGATCGCGGTGATGGTCCAGGGCCGCTTCACGTCGGCGTTCGCGCACGCGCCCTCGCCGCTCGAGACGGCGGCCGCGCCGCCGGCGAGCGCCGCGCACGCCCCGGCGACTCCCGCCACGCCCGCCGCCGCGGGTCCGACCACCGCGGCGATCGCGAACGTGATCACTCACTCGCCGCCGTCGGCCCGCCTGATCCTGGTCGCGTCGAACGCGATGTTCGAGGACCGCGTCGGCGACCTGATCAGCCAGACCCTCGGTACGCGGTATTCGAAGGGGGCGCAGTTCGCGCACGACGTCGTCGATTGGTCGGTCGAGGACCCCGCACTCCTCAGCATCCGGGGCCGCGACCGGTTCGCGCGGACCTTGCGGCCGATGGCGCGGGCGACCGAGGAATTCTGGGAGTACCTGAACTACGGTCTCGCGCTCGGCGGCCTGGTCGCGATCTGGCTGATCTCGCGACGCCGGCGCCGGCGGATGCTCGCGAAACATCTCGAACTCCTCGGCGGAGCCTGAACGATGCGATCCCGGATACCGACTCTCGCGGCCCTGCTCGGCGTGCAGCTCGTGATCGCCGGCGCACTCGTGATGCGCCACGATGCGTTGTCGAGGCGTCCACCGAACGCGCCGTTCCTGACCAACGCGATCGGCACGGCCGACCGGATCCTGATCGACGGCCCGGCGAAGCCGGGTCGCCCCGCGGCGGCGCCGGTCGAGCTCCTCGAGCGCAATGGCGCCTGGGTGGTGCACAGCGCATTCGACGTGCCGGCCGCGAAGGCGCGCGTGTCGGCGCTGATCGAGCAATTCGGCGGTCTGCGCCGCGGCCTGCCGGTCGCGAACACGCCGGATGCGCGCGCGCGCTTCGAGGTCGCCGCCGATCGCTACTCGCGTCGAATCCGCTTCGATCGTGGCGGCCACGCGATCGCGACGGTGTACCTCGGCAAGTCCGCGGGCCTGCGCAAGTCGTACGGGCGCGCCGCCGGCGACCCCGCGATCTACGCGCTCGGCGTCGCGACCTACCATCTGCCGGTGTCGCCCGGCGCCTGGATCGACGCGAAGCTGCTGCAGGTCCCGGCCGACGAGATCGCCGGGATCGACGTGCGCGGCCCGCATGGCGGCGGCGTCGAGCTCACGCGGGTGATCTCGGGGAAACAGGCGCCGGGACCGTGGCACGCGACCGGACTCGCGGCCGGGCATGCGCTCGACGCGGCGAAGGCCGACGCGCTGGTCCGCGCGATCGACGAGTTGCGCGTCGACGACGTGCTCGGCGAACAGGCCTCGCCCGACTGGCGGACCGACGCGCCGCAAGCGACGCTCACGATCGATCGCCAGGGTGGGCACGCGGTGACCTGGACGCTGTCGAAGCCGCAGGCCGCCGACCACTTCGTGCTGAAGAGCAGCGGCGAGCCCTGGTATTTCTCGATCGACTCGACGACCGCGCAACCGCTGCTCGACGCGGCCGCTCCCGACGGTCTCGCCGCGACACCGAGCCCCCCGGCGGCCCCGGGTCGAGCACACGCACACGCGGCTACGAATTAGAGCGATTCTCGTCCGGTAGATCCCCGGGCCGGCGCGGGACGCGCGCCGGGTGGGGAGGTGCGTTTTCCGCCGTTCGACGGTAGATTAGCAACATCGCGGGACGATCGGCGGCCTGGATCGACGAGCGCGAAAGAACGAACAATCGGCGCCGCCGACCCCGAGTGAACCGAGGGGTGATGACGATGCGGAAGCTCCTTTGGCGCTGCGGCGCGTTCGCCGCGACGCTCGCATTGGCCGCCTGCGGCGGCACCAACTCCCCGACCGCCGCGCAAAGCGCGTCGACGAGTCGCGGCACCCTGGTCGACAACCCGCCACTGCGGCTCGCGTCGCTGGATGCGCCGACCTTGCAGGCGGATCTCGGCGCGAGCGCCGCCGGCGCGCAGCTCCTGCAGCTCACCGGCAACCCGACCTGCGGCGTCGACTTCTACTACTTCAAGTTCTGGACCGTCGGCGGCGCGGGCGAGCCGACCGAGTCATCGGGTGCGCTGATGGTGCCGACCGGTTCGCCCCCCGCCTGCACCGGACCACGGCCGGTCGTGCTCTACGCGCACGGCACGCAGACCAACAAGGCTGCGAACATCGCGAACATCGCCGACCCCGGCAACACCGAGGGTGCGTTGATCGCCGCGACCTTCGCGGCGCAGGGCTTCATCGTGGTCGCGCCGAACTACGCGGGCTACGACATCTCGACGCTCGGCTACCATCCGTACCTGAACGCCACCCAGCAATCGGACGAGATGATCGATGCGCTCGCGGCCGCCCGAACCGCGCTGCCGAACACGCTCTCCAGCGCGACCAGCGACAGCGGCAAGCTGTTCATCACCGGCTACTCGCAAGGCGGCTATGTCGCGATGGCGACCGAACGGGCGATGCTCGCGGCCGGCGCGACGGTCACCGCCGCGGCGCCGATGTCGGGTCCGTACGCGCTCGAGGCGTTCGGCGACGCGATGTTCTTCGGCCACGTCGACCTCGGCGCGACGGTGTTCGCGCCGTTGCTGACGACGAGCTACCAGCATGAATACGGGAACATCTACACCGCGACCACCGACATCTATTCCCCGACCTACGCGAACGGGATCGACACGCTGCTGCCGTCGACGACACCGCTGGCGACGATCTTCGCCGCCAACCTCCTGCCGGAGACCGCGCTGTTCGACAGCGCGACGCCGACGGTCACGATCCCGAACGACCCGGTGCTCTCCCAGGAATTGACCGCGGCGCTCGCGGTGCCTTCCGATCCGACCAACCCGGACACGCCGCTGTTCGATCTCGGCTTCGGCCCGTCGTACCTGATCACCAACGCGTACCGGGTGAGCTACGCGCTCGATGCGGCCGCGGATCCGGACGGCGCGGTGCCTACCCCGTCGCCGGGGGTACCGCTCGCGGCGAACCCGCCGCAACAAACCTTGCGCAAGGCGTTCTATCTGAACGACATGCGCTACGGCGGCTGGGCCCCGTCCGCGCCGACCCTGATGTGCGGCGGCGATCAAGACCCGACGGTGTTCTTCGCGTTGAACACCGGAACGATGCAGGCGTTCTGGAGCGCAACGCCGGCGGCGCCGCTGATCAGCGTGCTCGACGTGAACGCGACCCCGTCGGGTCCGTTCGCACCGATCCAACAGGCGTTCCAGCAGAGCCAGGCGGCCGAGTTCGCGTATTACGAGTCCGCCGCGGGCGGGGGCTACACGGCCGCGCAGGCGCAGCAGCTCCTCGTCGAGGGCTACCACACCGCGGTCGCCCCGTTCTGCAGCCTCGCCGCCCGCAGCTTCTTCCGCAGCTTCTTCAGCCAGTTCTAACGAAGGAACGGTCATGAACCGCAATTCGCTTCGCTCGCTCGAGACCGCCGCGGCCGCCCTGCTCGTGCTCGCCGCATCGCTCTCGATGGCATCGCCGGCCGTCGCCGATTCATCGGCGAACAACGAGCTGCGCCTCGGCGCCTACCTCGTGTTCTACAACGCGTCCGCGGACGATCTGTCGGGACCGTTCGTGCCGCCCGGGGTGAACCTCAAGGTGCAGGACGTGCAGACGCTCTATGCCGCGTACATCCGCCGGCTGTCGCCGCACTTCGTGATGGAGCTCGCGTTCGGCTGGCCGCCGCTCACCAAAACGGAGGGCAAGGGGCCGGCGACCTTGGGCTCGGTTCCCTACAACGGCGTGGTGATCTCGTCCGCGCGATGGGTATCGCCGACGCTGCTGCTGAACTATGAGTTCGGCGAGCCGAACGCGCGGCTGCGCCCGTACATCGGCCTCGGCGTGAACTACACGACCTTCATCGACCGGCAGTCGACCGCGGCGGGGAATGCCGCGAGCGGCGGACCGACGCGGCTGTCGCTCAGCGCCTCGGTCGGACCGGCGGCGACGCTCGGCATGTCCTATCGGATTGCGCCCAACTGGCACGCGTATGCATCGTTCGCCTACGCGCAGATCGAATCCGACCTGACCGCGAACACCGCGGGCGAGATCCGCAGGACCCATGTGAACTTCCGGCCGACCTCGATCATCCTGTCGGTGGGGTATTCGTTCTGACGCCACGGCCCGCTTGAGCGCCGGATCGGGCCCCGAGGTCTGCGCGGTCCTCGTCAGCTTCCATCCGGACGCGGAGCTGCCGCGGCGGGTGGCCGCGGTCGCCGCACAGACCGGCGGCGTGGTGATCGTCGACAACGGCTCCGGCGCGGCGGCGATCGGGATGCTGCGCGAGCTCGCCGCGGCGAATCGCGCGATCGAGGTGATCGAGAATCACGCGAACCTCGGGGTCGCCCGCGCGTTGAACCTCGGCGCGGCGCGCGCCGCGGAGCGCGGTTTCGCGTGGCTGCTGCTGCTCGACCAGGACAGCGAGGTCGAGCCCGACCTGGTTCGCGCACTGTTCGACGCGCGCGCCGCCTACCCGGATCCTGAACGCCTCGCGATCGTCGGCGCGGGCTTCGTCGAGCCCGCGCGCGGGCGCCACGCCCGGGCGGGCGACGGCGTGCACCCCGGCGACGCGGCGAACGCGAGCGCCGGCGGCGCGCCGCCCTGGGAGGAAGTCGAGACCGCGATCACCTCCGGCTCGTTGCTGTCGATCGCGACCTACCGGCGGGTCGGCGCGTTCCGCGACGAGCTGTTCATCGATTACGTCGACACCGACTATTGCCGGCGCGCGCGCGCGGCCGGATACGCGATCGCGACGACCCGCCGGCCGCTGATGTCGCATGCGATCGGCGCGCCCGCCGCGCATCGGTGGCTCTGGTTCGAGAAGTGGACGCTGAATCACGCGGTCGACCGGCAGTACTACATCGCGCGCAACGACACGGTGATGCTGCGCGAGGGTGGACGGTATCCGCGCGGCGCGTGGGCGCTGAAGAGTCTTGCCCGGCGCCTGCGCTCGGCGAAGCGCGTGCTGCTCTACGAGGACGCGAAGGCCCGCAAGCTCGCGGCGCTCGGCCAAGGCTGGTGGCACGGCCTGCGCGGCCGCCTCGGGCCACGCCGAACCGTCGCTGCATCGCAATAACCGCGCCCGCCTCCGCCAGGACATCCGTCGAAATCTGTGATCGAGCGAACGGCGCGGTCCTCGCGCCTTCCCGGAGAATGCCTCCGAAAGGCCAGGGAGCCGGCACGCGACCGACATCGAGTCGGCCGTTCCGCAGGCACCGATCCCACTCGAAGGAAGCCAGGCCACGGAATCGCTACTCACGGAACTCGCCCGCGAACTCGATTGCACCCACATCGCCGTGAATGCCGCGGCGATCGCGGAGCGCATCCACGCGAGCGGCTCGAGCGAAGCGACCGGCACGCTCGTCGCGATCACGCGCGAGGTGCTCGGTCCGCTCCTGCGCGACGGTGCGGGCGCGCGGCTCCTGAACCGGATCCGGCTACAGCCGGAAGCGCCGGTGTTGAACTTCCGGATCGCGATCGCTCCGCTCGACCCCGCCGAACCCGGCGCCGGAGTCGTCGCCGCGTTCCGCCTGCTCGAGCAAGCGCCGTTCACGAGCGAGGAGTTGGCTCACCTGACCGGTGCGGTCCCGCGGATCGCGCGCGCGATCGCGACGCAAGTCGAACCCGAAACCGGACTGCTGCGCTGGAGCGCTTTCGAGGAGGAGATCGCGCGGCGCGGCCGGTCGCGCCTCTCGAGCCTGGTGTACGGCAATCTCGATCAGATGCACCTCGTGAACGAGGTCGCGGGATTCGAGACCGGCGACCGGCTGATCCGCCACGCCGGCCGGGCCTGGCGGTCGCAGCTGCTGCCGCTCGAGGCGCTCGGGACGCACCTGTCCGGCGATCGTTTCGTCGCGGTGCTGTTCGATCAAACCTTGAATCACGCGCGCACCTGGGCCGAGCGGATGCGCGAGGCGATCGGCGAGATCCGGGTCGACGGGCGCCACCGCGGGATCAGCGCGAGCTTCGGCGTCGTCGCGATTCCGCCGGATCAGGGCTATCAGCACGCGCTGGCGGCGGCGGAGACCGCCTGCCGCGTCGCGAAGGAACGTGGCCGCAACCGGGTGGAGATCTACGAGGACGGCGACAACACGATCATCCGCCGCCACGTCGCGGTGCGCGATTCCGACACGCTCGCCGAAACCCTGGACGGCGATCGGCTGGTGCTCTATGCGCAACCGATCCTGCCGCTCGCGGCCGGCGCGACGCCGCATCACTACGAGATCCTCGCGCGCGTGCAAGGCGCCGACGGCGACACGGTCTCCCTCGGCAGTTTCCTCGAGGCCGCCGAGCGCTATCAACTCCTCGAGCGCCTGGACCGCTGGGTCGTCGCGCGCGCGGTCGGCATGGTCGCGCCGGTCGCCGCGCCGCTCGGCGCGCTCGGGGCGAGTTTCGCACTGAACCTGACCGGCCAATCCCTGAGCCAGCCGGAGTTCGCGGATTTCGTGCGCACCGAGATCAAGCGCCACGCGCTGCCGCGGGGACTCCTGGACTTCGAGTTCACCGAGATCGCGGCCGCGCGCAACCTGAACGCGACGCGCCGCTTCATCGAGCGCATGGCCGAGATCGGCTCGCGGGTCGCGCTCGACGACTTCGGCACCGGCGTATCCTCGCTCGTGCACCTGAAGGACCTCGACGTCTTCCGGATCAAGATCGACGGCAGGTTCGTCCGCGACGTCCAGCAGAGCGCCCGTTCGCGGGCCCTGATCCGCGCGATCGTGCAGATCGCCGAGGAACTCGGGCTCGAAACGGTCGCCGAATTCGTCGAGGACGCCGCGATCGCCGAGCATGTCCGCCGGCTCGGCGTGCACTACGCCCAGGGCTACTTCTACGGCCGCGCGCAGCTGCTCGGCGACACGCTCGAACAGCTCGTGGGCGCGCCGCCGGCACTCGCCGTCGGCGGCGTCGCCTAGGCCACGGCAGACGCCCGAGGCGCCTTTTCGGTAAGATGCTCGCTCCGAATCACGGCTCCTCGGGAGAGCATCGATGAAGCGAATCCTCGCGAGCGGCATCGCGCTGTGCGCGGCCCTGGTCGCCGGCGTCGGTCACGCCGCCGGCGGCACCCTGCGGATCCTCACCTGGGCGGACTACGCGCCGCGCAGCGTCGTCCAGCAGTTCGAGCGCCAGACCGGCATCCACGTCGAGGTCACGGTGTCGAACAACGAGGAGATGATCTCGAAGCTGCGCGCGACCGGCGGCGGCGGCTACGACCTCGTCCAGCCGTCCCAGGACCGGATCCTCGGGCCGCAGGAGGAGTTCGGGATCTACAAGCCGCTCGATCTCGGCAAGGTCGACCTGAACGAGTTCCGGCCGTCGCTGCTCGCGGTGACCCGGCGGACCACGACGATCGGCGGCAAGGTCTACGGCCTGCCGTACCTGTTCGGCACCGACGGCCTGGTCGTGAACACCAAGGTCGCGCCGCAGGTGAAGGACTATCCGGACCTGTGCCAGCCGGCGCTGAAAGGCCGGACCGCGGTGCGGCTGAAGCGCCCGACCTTGATCGCGTTCGCGTTCGCGATGGGCCAGGATCCGTTCGCGCTGTACGGGAACCCCACCGCGTACAAGGCGCTGATGGACCGCGTCGGCGCGGCGCTGATCGCCTGCAAGCCGAACTTCCGGTTCTTCTACGACAACAAGGACCAGCTGCTGAACGCGTTCCGCAGCGGCGAGGTCGTCGCGGCGATGATGTGGGACACCGGCGGCTGGACGCTGAACCGGGAGAACCCGAACATCCAGTACCTCGTGCCGAAGTCCGGCGCCCTCGGCTGGCTCGACACCTTCGCGCTGCCCGCGCACGGCCGCAACGACGCCGCCGCGTACGCGTGGATCAATTTCGTGATGCAGCCGCGAATCGCCGCGCAGATCGTGAACCGGGTCGGCAGCTTCTCGGCCGCGAAAGGCGCCGAGCCCTACATCGAACCGAAGCTGAAGGCGCAGTACGCCGCGGACTTCCCGACCGAAGCGTCGCTCGACCGGATCCATTGGTATCCGGCGATTCCGGCGGGCCTCGAGCAGATCGAGGGACGCATCCTCGACCGGATCAAGGCGGCGGACTGATCGCGGCCGGATCGTCCCGCTCGCGCCGCGCGCGGAACCAGCGTCCGATCCACGGCCGGAACGCGGGCACGAACGGCGCGATGCGCAGCGCGAGCCGCAACAGCCGCCGCGGACGGCGCAACAGCAACAGCGCCGCCGCCGCCCCGAGCAGCATGCGGCCGCTGCGCGAGTTCGCACGCGCGACCAGCCGATCGATCGCGCCGACGCTCGCGGCGACCCGCGCGCCGTCCTCGCGCAAGGCGGCCCGCAGCGTCGCGCTGCGCGCGAGCAGCGCTTCGCGCCGTTCGGCGAGCACCGCGGCGCGGGCGCTCACGGCGGGTCCTCGCGGAACGCGCCGGCATCGCGCTTCAGCTCGGTGGTCGTCGCCGACAGGATCCGCGGACGTTGCCGCAGCCGCTTGCGCACGCTGAGCCCCGCGCCGGCGGCGGCGAGCGCGAACGCGACCGTGACCCCGATCGCGGCGAGCATCCGGTGCGTGTCCCAGAACGCGATCACGATCGTGAACGCGAGCAGGAGCAGCGCCAATGAGCCGAAGTACACGGCGGCGATGCCCCACAGCAGCAGCTTCGCGGCGTGCTCGATCTGCTCCTCGATCTCGACCGCGATCAGCTCGATCCGGGTGCGCCCCAGGTCGAGCAGCGTCGCGAGGATCCGGCGCAGGGACGCGATCGGCCCCGGGTCGGGCGCGGCGTCGCGCATGAGTCTAGCGGCGCCCGAGCAGCACGCCGACGACGATGCCGACCGCGGCGGCGACGCCGATCGATTGCCAGGGGTTGTCCTGGACGTACTGGGTCGCGTCGTCCTTCACCGCCTGCGCGCGCTTCTTGAGATCGTCCTCGATCTCGACGAGGCGCGCCCGCGCGCTCTCGACCGAGCCCGCGGCGCGCCGCCGGGCGGCCGACGCCCGGTCGCTCGCATCGCCCGCCGTCGCTGCGACCAGCGCTTCGGCGTCGGCGACCAGCGAGCGCAGGTCCTCGATCAGAGTCTTGGTGCTTACTTGGCTCATCGCCGTCTCCTTCCGATGATCGCGTTGCCGCCCTCTATGGTAACCCCGCGCGCATCCGCCAGTATCCGGGATTCCACGTGCGAAACTTGCGCGCGGCGCGGCCGGCCCGCCGGGGTCCCCGCGGCGGCGGCCCGGCCGGTCGCCGGGTCCGGGGGGTCGACCCGGACCGGGCGTTCGGGATACCCTCCGCTGCGTTCCGTCGTGCAGGCATGACCAACCGCAGCGGCTCGCGGGGCGCGCTGCTCGAGGCACTGAATACCCGATGAACCAGCCCGACCTCACCGCTCAGTCCGTCGTGAAGCGCTTCGGCGACCACGTCGCGGTCGACTCGATCTCGTTCGAGGTCGCGCGCGGCAGCTTCTTCTCGATCCTCGGACCCTCCGGCTGCGGCAAGACGACGCTGCTGCGGATGATCGCGGGGTTCCTCGAGCCGGACGGCGGCGAGATCGCGATCGGCGGCCGGACCATGCGCGGGGTCGCGCCGAACCGCCGGCCCGTGAACATGGTGTTCCAGCAGCTCGCGCTGTTCCCGATGATGTCCGTCGGCGAGAACGTCGAGTTCGGCCTCGCGCGGCGCGGCGTCGCGCGCACCGAGCGGCGCAACAAGGCCGGCGCGATGCTCGAGCGGGTCGGCCTCGCCGGCGCGGCCGCGAAGCGGGTCGACGAGCTCTCCGGCGGCCAGCGGCAGCGCGTCGCGATCGCGCGCAGCCTCGTGCTCGAGCCGACCCTGCTGCTGCTCGACGAGCCGCTCGGCGCGCTCGACCTGAAGCTGCGCGAGCACATGAAGATCGAGCTGAAGCAGCTGCAGGCCGAGTTCGGGACGACGTTCGTCTACATCACCCACGACCAGTCCGAGGCGCTGGTGCTCTCCGACCACGTCGGCGTGATGAACCACGGCCGCTTCGAGCAGATCGGCACGCCGCAGGACCTCTACTACCGGCCGCGAACGCCGTTCGTCGCGGGTTTCGTCGGCGACAGCAACCGGCTGACCGGCCGCGCGACCGACGTCGCCGGCGACCGCGTGCGCGTCGACACCGGCGACGGCTGGACCGTCGAGGCGCGCCGCGAGGGCGCGGTCGCGGACGGGGATGCGGTCGAGGTGTTCGTGCGCCCCGAGGCCGCGACGCTGAGCCGCGCGGGCGAGTCCGGGTCCGCCCCCCACGAGGGTACCGTCGAGAGCCTGCTGTTCGACGGCGCGAAGTCCGCGGTGCTGTTGCGCGAGCGGCGTTCGCGGCGCGAGGTCCGGGTCGCGCTGCCGCAGACCGGGGAATTCGCCGACCTGCGCACCGGCGAGCCCATCGCGTTCCGCTTCGACGCCGCGCGGGCGGTGTGCTTCCGGGTGCGGAGCGACCGCGATGGCTGACGCGGCGGCCGCCCCGATGAGCGGCGCCGGGTGGCGCAAGGCGCTGCTGATGAGCCCGGCGCTCGCGTGGCTCGCTCTGCTGATCGTGCTGCCGCACGCCGAGCTCGCGGTGCTCTCGTTCCGCGAGCAGGCGGGCCTGCGGCACTACGTGCCGAGCCTGTCGCATTACCGCGAATTCTTCCACGAACCGGAGTACTGGCACACGTTCGTGCGCACCGCGTGGATGTCGATCGTCGCGACCTTCGCGACGCTGTGCCTCGCGTTCCCGATCGCGTGGGTGATCGCGAAGATCGCGCGCGGCCGCGCCGCGGCCTGGTTGTTCCTCGCGTGCATGATCCCGTTCTGGATCAGCGAGACGGTGCGCACGCTCGGCTGGATGATCCTGCTGCGGGAGACCGGCGTGCTGCCGGCGGTGCTCGTGAAGCTCGGGATCGTCGCGCACCCGGTCGAGCTCCTCTACCACGACACGACGATCATGGTCGGCCTGATCTACAACTCGATGCTGTTCATGATCGTGCCGCTGGTGTCGAGCCTGGAGAGCCTCGACAACGCGCTGATCGAGGCCGCCTACGACCTCGGCGCGAACGGCCTCACGGTGCTGCGCAAGATCGTGATCCCGCACGCGGCGCCCGGCATCACCGCCGGCTGCATCATCGTGTTCATGCTCACGCTCGGCGACTACATCACCCCGACCTTGCTCGGCGGCAAGGATTCCGGCTGGTTCACCGAGCAGATCTACACCGAGTTCATCACCCGGTTCGACTGGGGCCAGGGCGCCGCGTTCGGCTTCCTGCTGCTGGTGCTGTCGACGCTGATCGTGATCGCCGGGCTGAAGCTGAGCGGGCAGCGCTTCGGCGACGTGATGGGGCGCACGTGATCCCCTCGCTCCCCCGGCCCGCGTGGCTGCGCGCCGCGACCGCGCTGTACGTCGCCGCCTTCCTCGGCTTCCTGTTCCTGCCGTTGATCGTCGTGTCCGTGTTCGCGTTCAACGACGCGCCGTACCCGGCGCCGCCGTGGCACGGCTTCACGCTGGACTGGTTCTTCGCGAACGACCCGACCGGCCGGCTCGGGATGTTCCACGACGACGAGCTGATGCACAGCATCTGGACGAGCTGCAAGGTCGGCATCTGGGTCACGCTGCTGTCGGTGCTGGTCGGGCTCGTGAACGCGCTGCTGCTCGAGCGCCACGAGTTCCGCGGCAAGCAGGCGCTGTCGATCCTGATGCTCGTGCCGCTGGTGATCCCCGGCGTGATACTCGGGATCTCGATCCTCGCGTTCGCGAGCCAGATCGCGCAGTTCCTGAACGACCACTTCGACCTGTACGTGCGCTTCCTGCGCCCGGGCCTGCCGCTCGTGGTCCTCGGCCAGTTCTCCTACATCGCGACGATCGCGACGCTCACGCTGCGCGCGCGCCTGAGCCGCTTCGACCGGACCCTCGAGGACGCCGCGCTGAACCTCGGCGCATCGAACGCGGCCACGTTCCGCACGATCCTGCTGCCCTACCTGCGGCCCGCGCTGATCGGCACCGCGATGATGGCGTTCCTGCTGTCGTTCGCCGACTTCAACACCACCCTGATGCTCGTCGGCGGCAACCCGCCGCTCACGGTGCTGATGTACGGCCGGATGCACGAGGGCGCGACGCCGGTGCTGAACGCGGTCAGCGTGTTCCTGATGGCCGGCTCCGCGCTGCTCGCGATCGCGCTGATGCGCCGCGGGCCGCGCCGCGCTAGCGCGTGATCGGCGCCGCGTCCGCCCGGCGCAGCTCGAGCCCGACCGCGAACGCGCGCTGGAATCCTTTCCACACCGTCACGCCGCCCGTGCCCGGGCTGTAGGCCGCGTACGGCGCGTGATCGTCCGGCCAGACGCCGCGGCCGGCATGCACCACCGGCACGTCGAGATACGCCGAGTAGCGCCGCTCGCCGCGGACGTAGCGATCGAGGAACGCGGTGATGAAATGCGCGTTGATCGCGTTGACCCGCGCCGTGCTCCAGACCGGATCCTGGAACCAGCCGAGGTTCCACAGCGTCGCGCGCATCCCGGACGGCGCCGGATCGAGCCCGATGTCGTGCCCGCCCTCCTCGAAGGTGAGCAGGTAGCGCGGCGCGTGGACCGCCTGGTCGAACACCCTCTTGCCGGCCCGCCGGTAGCCGACCGTGCGGTCCCGATTGCCATTGATCAGTAGCAGGGGCGCCCGGATCGCGGCGAGGCCGTCCCGACCCCAGGCGTCGACGGGCGGGCCGCCCGCCGGCGAGATCGCGACGACCGCGCGCAGGTGCGCGACGAGCAGCGAGCGCTGCCGCGCGCCCCCGCGGCAGTACGGCAGCAGCAAGCCATCGGGCACGGCCTTCGCGGCCGGGCCGTGCGGATCGAGCACCGCGCCGGCCGCGGTCAGCACGCCGTAGCCGCCCATCGAATAACCCAGCAGCGCGGTCCGCCGCGGATCGACCCAATGCGTCGCCGCGAGCTCGCGCTGCAGGGTCGCGGCGACGAACGCGATGTCGAGGGGACGGCGCAGCAGCGGCCCGATGAACTTCGCCTTGTCGGTGATCGGCGGATCCTCGTGCCGGATCGCGGCGACGACGTAACCCTTCGACGCGAGATTCTCGGTGATCCAGCTCATCGTGAGCGGATCGTTGCTGTAGCCGTGCGAGACGACCACCAGCGGATGGTTCGCACCGGCGAACGGCGCGCCGCGCACCGCGATCCCGGGCACGGTGAAGTGCGCCGGCGGCGCCGGCGGATCGGACGGGAAGGTTCCCGAGTACACCATCCGCGGCGCGTCCGCTCCGGCGACCGCCGGGTACCACACGTCGACGACCAGCCGGCGGTCCCGCTTCGGCGCGTGGTGGGTCGCCGGATCGTAGGCGAGCACGTCCACCTGCGCGTGCTGGACGAGCGTGATCGTCTCGAAGCCGACCGCGTGCGGGCCGAGCGGCGCGAGTTGCGGCGCATCGGGCCCGAATTCGCTGGGTGGGCGTTCGGCGCGCGCCGCCGGCGCGAGTCCCGCGAGCAGCAGCGCGAGACCGCACAGCCACGCCGCGGGGTGCTGATCCCCGCGCGCGGCGCGCCGCGACACCACCTATCGATACCTCTGCGCGAACGCCTCGAGCGCGATGGGTTTGATCCGCGCCGCCTGGCCCGCGCAGCCGAACGCCTCGAAGCGCGCCTTGCAGACCGCGCGCGCGGCCTTGCGCGCTTCGCCGAGGTACTTGCGCGGATCGAACTCGCTCGGGTGCTCGGCGAACGTGTGCCGGATCGCGCCGGTCATCGCGAGCCGGATGTCCGTGTCGATGTTGATCTTGCGGACGCCGTGCTTGATCCCGCGCTGGATCTCCTCGACCGGGACCCCGTAGGTCTCCTTCATGTCGCCGCCGTACTTGCGGATGATCGCGAGCAGTTCCTGCGGCACGCTCGAGGAGCCGTGCATCACCAGGTGCGTGGACGGGATCGCCGCGTGGATCTCGGCGATCCGGCCGATCGCGAGGATCTCGCCGGTCGGCTTGCGCGAGAACTTGTACGCGCCGTGGCTCGTGCCGATCGCGATGGCCAGCGCGTCGACGCCGGTGCGCGCGACGAAATCCTTCGCCTGGGCCGGGTCGGTGAGCAGCATCTCGTGGGTCAGCGTGCCTTCGGCGCCGACCCCGTCCTCCTTGCCGGCGGTGCCGGTCTCGAGCGAGCCGAGGCAGCCGAGCTCGCCCTCGACGGACACCCCGACCGCGTGCGCGATCTCGACGACCTTGCGGGTGACGTCGACGTTGTAGTCGTAGCTGGACGGCGTCTTCGCGTCCTCCCGGAGCGAGCCGTCCATCATCACGCTGCCGAAGCCCGAGCGGATCGCCTGGATGCAGACCGCGGGCGAGGGGCCATGGTCCTGGTGCAGCACGACCGGGATGTCCGGACAGGATTCGACCGCCGCGAGCACCATGTGCCGCAGGTACGCCTCGCCGGCGTACTTGCGGGCCCCGGCCGAGGCCTGCAGGATCACCGGCGCCTGGGTTTCCTGGGCGGCTTCCATGATCGCGTGGATCTGCTCGAGGTTGTTCACGTTGAACGCCGGCAAGCCGTAGTCGTGCTCCGCGGCGTGATCGAGCAATTGGCGCAGCGAGACGAGTGCCATGGAAACCCTCCTGGTAGCTGTGGATCGGTGGCGGGGGCGCGCCTCGATTATGCACCAAGCCCCGGCAAAACTTAAAAGCGCCGGTCCGCGCGGCCGGCCGCGGTCAACCCGGCTCGAGCGCGTCCGCGACGATCTCGATCCAGTGCCGCACGCGCGCCGTCGTGCCGGCCGCGAGGTGCAGAATGCAGCCGACGTTCGCCGAAGCGATCGTGCCGGCGCCGGTCTCCTCGAGCGCCCGCAGCTTCTGGTCGCGCAGCGCCGTCGCGATCGCCGGCTCGAGGATCGAGTACGCGCCGGCCGACCCGCAGCACAGGTTCGCGTCGCGCACCGCCGGCCGCAGGTCGAAGCCCAGCTCGCGCAGCGCCGTCTCGACCACGCCCGCCAGCCGCTGGCCGTGCTGCAGCGTGCACGGCGGGTGGAACGCGATCGGGCCGGCGCGATCCGCGCGAACCCGTCCGCGCAGCCGCGGCGCGATCGCGGCGACGAGCTCGCCGAGATCGCGGGCCGCCGCCCCGACGGCCGCCGCCTTCGCGGCATGCGCCGGCTCGCCGGCGAGCGCCCGCGGGTAGCCCTTCACCATCAGCGCGCAGGCCGACGCGTTCACGACGATCGCATCGACCTCGCCGGACGCGAGCAGCGGCCACCACGCATCGACATTCCGGCGCATCGCGTGCAACGCGCCCGGGTGATCCGAGAGGTGCTCGCGCAGCGCCCCGCAGCAGCCCGCGGCCGCGGCGACGCGCGTTTCGATTCCCGCCGCCGCGAGCACGCGCTCGGTCGCGCGGTCGATGTCCGGCAGCAAGCTCGGCTGCACGCATCCGGCGGGCAGCAGCACGCGCCGCGGCGCACCGCCGGATCCGGCGAACGCTTCGCGCGCGACCGCGCCGGACGGCCGCGCGCTGGGGCCGGC
>JAJYAM010000031.1 GCA_021779535.1 Pseudomonadota bacterium | reverse complement strand
AAAAAAAGACAGGCGACATCAGCGCCGTCACTATGATGCCTGTCCAATCGGTTCGCCTTCGTCGTTCCATCGAACCTTGTTCGTTGACGACCATGCTAACCACCATTATTTGCCGGTCATACACGAGGCATGGACATTATAGGCTTGATAGACATCCGCCTGATGATCCGAGAACACGTAAGTCATCGTGTTCGTGCCGGTCGAGGATCGGTAGCCGATCGCGACGAGCTCGTTGCCCGCGAAGATCTAATTCCGGCAGTCCGCCGCACCGCCGCCGACGACCTCCTCGAATTGCTGCGTCATCCAGCGTTGCCGGAACGGCCCGCACCGGAACGCAGGCGATTCGCCGGAGGAACTGATCGCGCTCGGGGAGTCGTAGCTCGTCCATCCGATCGCGCAGTCATCGCGGCGGGTCACGTTGCCATTGGCATCGTCGCTGCATTATCCGCAGCTCCGCGCCATCGACCCGACGGAAGGTTCGGCTAGCGCCCGCTCCAGCGCGGCGCGCGCTTCTCCGCGAACGCCCGCGTGCCTTCCTTCAGGTCCTCGGAGCGGATCACCTTTTGCACCGCGTCCAGCGCGTCGTGCAACAGGAACGCCTCGTTCTCCGACGCCGCCTCGGTGCGGCGGATCAACTGCTTGATCGCCGGGAACAGCAGCGGCGGGCCGTCGGCGAGCTGCTGCGCGATCTCGCGCGCCTTCGCGATCGCCTGGCCCTTCGGCACGATGTGATTCGCGAGGCCCCAGTGCTTCGCCTCGCTCGCGTCCATCCAGCGGCCGGTCATCAGGAACTCGACCGCGACGTGATAGGGGATGCGGCGCGGCAGCTTGATCGTGCCGGCATCGGCGAGCACCCCGACGTTGATCTCGGGCAGCGCGAACTTCGCGTGCTCCTCCATCACGATGATGTCCGTGCCCAGCACGATCTCGAAGCCGCCGCCGCACGCGATCCCGTTCACCGCCGAGATCAGCGGCTTGTCGAGGTTGCGGGGATAATTCAGGCCGCCGAATCCGCCGACGCCCCAGTCCTCGTCCGATTTCTCCCCCGCGGCCGCGGCCTTCAGGTCCCACCCCGGGCAGAAGAACCGCTCGCCGGCGCCGGTCACGATCCCGACGCGCAGCGCCGGATCGTCACGGAACGCGCTGAACACGTCGTTCAGCCGGCGGCTGGCCGCCAGATCGATCGCATTCGCCTTCGGACGGTCGATCGTCACTTCGAGGATCGCGCCGCGCTTCTCGGTTCGGATGCCATCCTTCATGGTCGCTTCGGACATCGTTCACTCCTCCGTCCAACGTATCAATGCGTCGACGGCCGCGACGCCGCGGCCCGCCGGTCTCACGATCAAGGGATTCACGTCGATCTCGGCGAGCCGATCGACGTTCTCAGCGGCGAACTCGCCGATCCGCCGGACCGCCTCCACCAGCGCGGGCAGGTCGCCGGACGGCTTGCCGCGGAAGCCCGCGAGCAGCCGGCCGACCCGGGTCCGCCCGAGCGCGTCCCGGATCGCCGCGTCGGTCCAGGGCGGGAGCAGGGCGACCGAATCGGCGAGCCATTCGGTGAGGACGCCGCCCGCGCCGAGCACGAGCACCTGTCCGAACTGCGGGTCGACGATCACCCCGACCAGCACCTCGGCGATCCCGTCGACGATCATCTCCTCGACGAGCAGCGTGTCCGACAAGGACGCGAGCCGCGCCGCGGCCGCGGCCGCGGCCGTCCGGTCGCGCACGTCGAGAACCACGCCCCCGACCTCGGTCTTGTGCTCGAGGTGCGCCGCGAGCGCCTTGATCACGACCGGGAATCCGATCGCCGCGGCGGCGTCCGCCGCTTCGCCGTGCGTCACGACCGCGCTGCGCGGGATCGCGATGCCGTGGCGTGCGAGCGCCGCCTTGCCGGCCCGCTCGTCCGATCCGCGCGCTCGCGCCACGTCGATCCGCCGTCGTGGTAGCCGCAACTCGACCCCGGGGCCCCGCCAGGCGCGACCCACCGCGCCCGCGGCCGCGAGCGCCTCGAGGCCCTCGCGCAAGCCCTGCAGCGGCACGACGCCTCCGCGCAGACAGTGGTTGCGGATCCGCTCCCCCAACGTCTCCGGGAGCGAGGAGAGCAGCGCGACGCGCGGCGCGGCCCCCGCGGCGACGTCGATGTACTCGTCGATCACGACGTCGAACGCCGCCGTGTCGGTCTTGCCGTCCGGCGGACAGTCGAGCATGAAGCCGACCGCATCGTATCCGCTCTCGAGTACCGCGGCGAACACCTTGCGCAGCGCCGGCGGGTCGAACCACAGGTACGTGTGCATGTCGAACGGGTTCGCGATGGTCACCCGGTCGCCGAGCAGCGCCGCGAGGCGCTCCGCCTGGGGCGCCGGAATCGGCGGAAACTCGATCGGCAGGTCCCGGGCGACGTCCGCGGTCATCGCCATGTCGCCGCCGGAGGCGCCGATGATCGCGACCTTCCCGCCGCCGGTCGGACCGCCGACGTGGAACACCTTCAGGGTTTCGCATAACGCGCCGAGCGTGTCGCAGCGCGCGACGCCGGCCTGCCGGCAGAACGCGTCGAACACCGAGTCCGCGCCCGCGAGTGCGCCGGTGTGGCTGTGCGCGGTTCGCGCGGCCGCGGCGGTGCGTCCGGATTTGATCGCCGCGATCGGCTTGCCGGCGCGACGCGCGATGTCCGCGGCACGCGCGAAGCGCACCGGGTCCTTGATCCCTTCGAGGTACAGCCCGAACGCGGTCACCCGCGGATCGTCCGCGAGCGCCTCGATCAGGTCCTCGACCGCGATTCGGGTCTGATTGCCGACCGAGAACAGGTAACCGATCGGCAGCGAGCGCTGGTTGAACATCAGCGTGAGCGCGAGCGTTCCGCTCTGGCAGATCACCGCGACGCCGCGATCGGGCGACGCCCCGACGATCTGGTCCGGCATCATCGCGACACGGTCGAAGAAGTTCACGAACCCATAGCAGTTCGGACCGAAGAACGGCTGGTCGGCCGCGCGCTCGCACAGCTCGTCGGTCAAGCGCCGCCCGAGATCGGTGCCGGTCTCCGAGAATCCCGAGCTGAAGCACACGAAGCCGCCGGCTCCGCACCGCGCGAGCGCGGCGGCGACGCCCGGCACCTCCACGTTCGGGACCGCGACGAACGCCGCGTCGGGCGCCGCGGGCAACTCGTCGACCGCGCGGACCACCGGCGCGTCCGCGGTCGACGGCCGGCTCGGGTGCACGCGCCAGATCGGACCGGCGAAGCCGATCGTCCGACTCCCCGCGGCGACCGCGTCGGTCCAGGCACTCGCGCCGATCAGCGCGATGCTGCGCGGCGCGATCAACCGGCGAAGGGCGGCGGAATCCATCCCGGTCATCCCCGGCGGATCGCGAGCGCGCGCGACCGCGGCCACGCGGCCGGCCACTCGGCGGCGCGCTTCAGCCGCTCGACGCGATCGGCGGTCGCGACCGGGAGCGGGGCGCTCTTCGGCGGCTCGGCCTGGACCACGTGCAACAACATCGCTTCGGCGACCGCGGCGACGGTCCGTTCCGCGCCGCGCTCGAACACGCCCGCGAGCAGGATGCGCTTCGCATCGCCGTCGAGCACGACGCAGCGCACGCGCAGCGGATCCGTCCGCTTCACCTCGTGCAGGTAATGGTAGTGCATCTCGAGCGTGTAGAGCGTGCCCCGGGTGCGCGCGCGATAGTCGGCGTCGAGGCCGAGCTGGTCCATCACGTCGTCGATCGCCAGGCTGAACGCGACGCCGTAATACGCGTCGCGCAGGTGGCCGTTGTAGTCGATCCAGGCCGGCTCGATCGCGACCTCGTACGGTGTCAGCGCCTCCATCCCGCGCGCCGTCCGCTCAGCCGAGCTTCAGGCGCCCGCGCGCCTCGGCCGGGGTGAGCACGCGCGCGCCCATCGCCTCGATGATCGTCCGCGCCTTCGTGACGAGCTGTGCGTTGCTCGCGTACACGCCCTTGCTGAGGTAGAGGTTGTCCTCGAGCCCGACCCGAACGTTGCCGCCGAGCAGCACCGACTGCGCGACCCAGGGCATCTGCATCCGGCTGATCGCGAACGTGCCCCAGTTGCAGTCCGGCGGCAGCGCGTTGACCATCGCGAGCAGATGGCCGACGTCCGCGGGCACGCCGTACGGGATTCCCATGCACAGCTGGATCAGGGACGGCGACTCGAGCAGCCCCTCCTTGATCATCTGCTTCACGAACCAGAGGTTGCCGGTGTCGAACACCTCGAGCTCGGGCTTGACCTTCAGGTCCTTCAGGATCGCCGCGCCCTGGCGCAGGTAGTTCGGGGTCGAGACGTACGCGCGGTTGCCGTCGCCGAAGTTCAGGCTCCCGCAGTCGAGCGTCGCGATGTCGGGACGATATCGTCCCTCCTGGCACAGGTCGATCACGTGCCGCATGCGATCTTCCTGGTTCACGAAGTCGCTGCCGGGGCCGGGTGTGTCCGCGAGGCCCCGGTCGCCGACGACGATGTAGCCGCCCATGCCGCAGGTCAGGTTCACGATCACGTCGACACCGCTCTCGCGGATCCGCTTGACGACCTCGCGGTAGTGCCGGGTCTCCATGCTGAAGGAGCCGGTATCCGGATCGCGCACGTGGATGTGCACGATCGCCGCGCCGGCCTTGGCCGCCTCGATCGCGGTCGCCGCGATCTCGGCCGGCGTGACCGCGCAATGCGGGCTCTTGGTGACTTTGGTGTCGTCGCCGGTCACGGCGCAGCTGATGATCACTTCGGGGTTCATGGCGGCTCCTGGGTCCGATGGGAGGGCGTGATCCGATTATATTATCTTGATGATAATATTTACGCCAGGCGGGCGCGGCCGGTCCCGGGTTCGCTCAGGCCGCGTTGCGGCCCCGGGCGCCGGCGAGCGCGGTGAGGATCTCGTCCGCGCCGCAGACGCCGACGACCCGGTCGCCCTCGGTCAGCACCACCGGGTGGCCCCCCGAGCGCTGGCGCAGCGCGATGATGTCGTGCAGGGACACCGAGGCCGGCGCGAGCGCGAGCCCGGCGATCGTCGCGGGGAACTCCCGGTCGGCGGCCACGGGGGCGAGCGGCAGCGGCTGGCCGTCGGCGCGCAGCTCGACCGCGCGGCCGTCGGGGTCGAGCGCGAGCAGGTACCGCCCGGCCGGATCGAGGCGCAGCGCGCCGTCGCCGCCGGGCAGGGCGCCGCGATGGCGCATGATCATCCCCCCGGTGAGCACGTCGAGCGGATTCATGTGCCGCACGAACTCGGCGACGTATTCGTTCGCGGGCGCGAGCACGATGTCCTCGGCGGTGCCCGACTGAACGATGCGTCCGCCCTCGAGGATCGTGATCCGATCGCCGAGCCGCAGCGCCTCGTCCATGTCGTGGCTCACGAACAGGATCGTCTTCTTCACGCGCGCCTGCAGCGCCAGCAGCTCGTCCTGCAGCTTCCCGCGAATCAGCGGGTCCAGCGCCGAGAAGGGCTCGTCCATCAGCAGGATGTCCGCGTCGGTCGCGAAGGCGCGCGCGAGGCCGACCCGCTGCTGCATCCCGCCGGAGAGCTCGCCGACGTGCCGGTCGGCCCACTGCGTCAGGCCGACGAGCTCGAGCTTCTCGTCGACGACGCGGCGGCGCGCCGCGACCGATTCGCCGCGCAACTCCAGACCGAAACCGACGTTGTCGCGCACGCTTCGCCACGGCAGCAGTCCGAACTGCTGGAACACCATCGCGATCCGCTCGCGGCGCAGGCGTCGCAGCGCGGTCGCGTCGCAGCTCGCGACGTCGATCGCGCCGTCCGGCAGGTGCACGAGCACGGAACCCCGGGCGACCCGGTTCAGGCCGTTCGCCGCGCGCAGCAGGGTCGACTTGCCGGAGCCCGACAGGCCCATCAGCACCGAGATATCACCGTGCTCGACCGCGAGCGAGGCGCCGGCGACGCCGACGATCACCGCGACCTGCTCCGCGATCTCGGACCGCGAGCGCCCCGCATCCAGCAGCGCGAGCGCGTCCCGCTGCGCCTTGCGGGCGTCGCGCCGGTCGTGCGGCGGGAACAGGATGTCGACGGACTTGAATTCGATCGCGACGCTCATCGGGACGCTCCGGGTTCCTTCGGACGGCTAACCCGGTCGAGGATGATCGCGAGCAGCACGATCGCGAATCCCGCCTCGAAGCCCATCCCGACCTGCACCGTGTTCAGCGCCCGCACCACCGGGACGCCGAGACCGCCGGCACCGACCAGCGCGGCGATCACGACCATCGACAAGCTCAGCATGATGCACTGGGTCACGCCGGCGACGATCGTCCGGGATGCGCTCGGCAGCTCGACCTTCCACAGCAGCTGCGTGGGCGTCGCGCCGAACGCCTCGCCGGCCTCGATCAGCGGGCGGGGCACCGACGAGATCCCGAGATGCGTGAGCCGTATCGGCGCCGGCAACGCGAAGATCACCGTCGAGATCAGGCCCGGAACGACCCCGAGCCCGAACAGCACCAGCGTCGGGATCAGGTACACGAACGTCGGCAAGGTCTGCATCAGGTCGAGTACCGGGTGCATCGCCGCGTACAGCCGCGGCCGGTGCGCGGCCGCTATTCCAAGCGGCACGCCGATCGCGGTCGACAGTACCGTCGACACGATCACCAGCGACAGCGTCTCCAGGGTCTCGGCCCAGTAGCCTTGGTTCAGGATGAACAGCAGCCCGAGCGCGACGAACACGGCGAGGCGCCAGGATCGGCGCAGCGCCCAGACCGCGAGCGCGACGATCACGATGAACACCGGCGCCGACACCACGCGCATCACCGTGGTCAATCCGTCGACGGTGAAACCGATGGTGCTCGACACGCCGTTGAAGAACCGGGTGCCGTGCGTCTTGATCGCGTCGATCATCCGCGCGACCGCGTCGCCGACCGGGATCTTGTGCGCGACGATCCATTGCTCGAAATCGGCCGGCGTGTGCTTCGGCCCGCCGGCGATCACCGCGGCGCCGACCGGCGCCCCGTCGAAGGTCGTGACCCCTTTCAGCCAGCCGTTCACCGTGCTCGCGTGCGCTTTCAGCCATGCCGCGGCCGCGGCCCGCGGCTGCTCGTGCCGATCCAGGATCGCGTCCATCATCTGGTTCTCGCCTTGCAGCGAGAACTGCAGGTTCTGCAGCAGGCGGCCGACGTTCGGGCATTGCGCCAGGTAGTGCGCGCGGGTGACCGTGTAGACGGTCGCGCCGCCGAAGTGGGGGCCGAACACCGCGTGACCGCCGTTCAGGTAGCGCAGGTCGAAACGCATGTTCATCGGGTGCGGTTCCCAGGCGAGGAACACGAGCGGCTGCTTCGCCTCGAACGCGCGGGCGACCTGCGAGAGCATGCCTTGCTCGCTCGACTCGACCAGGTGGAAGTTGCCGAGTCCGAACAAGTTCTTCTTCAGCATCATCAGGATCTTGCGGTTGCCGTCGTTGCCGGGCTCGATCCCGTAGATCCGATACTTCAACTGCGGCCCGAACCGTTCGATGTCGGCGAAGCTCTTCAAGCCCGCCGCGTAACTGTACGCGGGGACCGCGAGCGTGTACTTCGCCCCGACGAGGTTCGCGCGCACGACGGCGACCGTGCCGGCGGCGACGTAGCGGTGGCGGTCGGCTTCCTGGGTCGGCATCCAGTTGCCGAGGAACACGTCCATGTCGTTGTCCGCGAGCGACGCGAACGTGACCGGCACCGAGAGCACGGTGATGCGCGGCGAATAGCCGAGCCGGCGCAGCAATTCGGTGGTGATCGCGGTCGTCGAGGTCACGTCGGTCCAGCCGACGTCCGAGAAGCGCACGATCCGGCAGGCGGCCGGATCGGCCGCCGCGTGCGCGGCGATCGGCGCGCCGGCGAACGCGGTCGCGAGCATGCTCCACAGCACCCCGAGGAGCGTCGCCGCGCGCACTCGCCGGGTATTGACCACGACCGCCGTGCGGTCGCATGATGGCGGTCCGGGATACCCGCTTGAACGTACGTTTAACTTGGTCTCGCCAGCGCTCAACGATTACTTCCTAATTAATTGAAATCATTAATCGATTATAATTTTTCCGATCGTAGACGAATTTCCGGCGGCCGTCCATAACGAGCGGTCGCGCCAGCACCGAGGATCCTCCGATTGAACAACCACTCAACTCCGCGTGGCGAGGCCCCTCGGGCCACGGTCGAGGACATGCGCCGCCGGCAACTGATCGAGGTCACGATCGATAGCCTAGCGGAAGTCGGATTCACAGGCACGACCCTGGCGCAGATCGCCGCGCGCGCCGACGTCTCGCCCGGCCTCGTCGCGCATTACTTCGGCGACAAGGACGGGCTGCTGGTGGCCGCGTTCCGCTCGCTCGCCCGCCGGGTCGGCGACCACGTGCGCGCGCGCCTGCGCCGCGCGCATACGCCGCGGGGACGGATCCAGGCGGTGATCGACGCGAATCTCGCGCCCGAGGAATTCGAGCGCCGCAGCGGAACCGCGTGGCTGCAGTTTTGGGGCCAGGCGCTGCAGTTCGAAGGCTTGCGGCGCGTACAGTCGGTATATCAGCGACGCACGCTCTCGACCTTGAAGGCCTCGCTTGCGAAGCTCGTGCCGCCGGAGCAGGCGGGCCGGATCGCCGCGATGATCGCGGCGATGATCGACGGCGTGTACCTGCGCGCGGCGCTGTCGGAGTGGCGCGAGGCGGACAGCGAGTCGGCGAGGGCGCTCGTCACCGCGTTCGTCGACGGTCGCCTGCGTGAGATCGCGTCCACCGCCGCGGCCGAGGCGCCGGCACGACCCGCCGCCGCCGGCGCCGCGCCGGCGGTGCCGCGCGCGGGCGAGCGCTTCGCGACGATCAATCCGGCGACCGGCGCGGTGCTCGCGCAGTTCATCGTCGCCGGCACGAGCGACGTCGACGCCGCGGTCGAGCGTGCACGACGCGCGCAGGCCGACTGGGGCGCCTGGCCCGGCGCGCAGCGCGCCCGGGTGCTGCGGCGCGCCGCGGCGCTGATACGCGAACGGAACGACGCGCTCGCGGAGCTCGAGACCCTCGACACCGGCAAGCCGATCCAGGAGACGCGCGTCGTCGACGCGATCTCCGGCGCCGAGTGCTTCGAGTACTTCGCCTCGCTCGCGCAGTCGCTGAGCGGCGAGCACGTCGATCTCGGCGCCCAGGCGTTCGGCTACACGCGCCGCGAGCCGCTCGGCGTCGTCGCCGGGATCGGCGCGTGGAACTATCCGTTGCAGATCGCCTGCTGGAAGAGCGCGCCGGCGCTCGCCTGCGGCAACGCGATGCTGTTCAAGCCGGCGGAGATCACCCCGATGACCGCGGTCAAGCTCGAGGAGATCCTCCTCGAGGCGGGTCTGCCGGCCGGCGTGTTCCAGGTCGTGCAAGGCTTCGCGGACACCGGCCGGGCGCTCACCCGCCACCCGGGCATCCGCAAGGTCTCGCTGACCGGCGAGGTCGGGACCGGCAAGGCGGTGATGAACGATGCGTCCGCGACGCTCAAGTACGTCACCCTCGAGCTCGGCGGCAAGTCGCCGCTGATCGTGTTCGACGACGCGAAGCTCGACAACGCGGTCGGTGGCGCGCTGCTCGCGAATTTCTACTCGAGCGGCCAGGTCTGCTCGAACGCGACGCGGGTGTTCGTGCATCGCTCGATCAAGGCCGCGTTCATCGAGCGCCTGCTCGCGCGGGTCGCCGCGATGCGGATCGGCAATCCGCTCGATCCCGCGACCCAGATCGGCCCGTTGGTCAGCGAAGCGCACATGCACAAGGTGCTCGGCTACATCGAGCGCGGCAAGGCCGAGGGCGCGCGCGCGCTGATCGGCGGCTCGCGCGTGACGACCGGGGACCTCGCGAACGGGTTCTACGTCGCGCCCACGGTGTTCGACGGCTGCCACGACGACATGACGATCGTCCGCGAGGAGATCTTCGGGCCGGTGATGTCGATCCTCGACTTCGACGACGAGGACGACGTCGTCGAGCGCGCGAACGCGACCGAGTTCGGACTCTCCGCGGGCGTGTTCACGAACGACCTGACGCGGGCGCACCGCGTGATCGCGCGGCTGCAGGCCGGTACCTGCTGGATCAACCATTACAACGTGACGCCGATCGAGCTGCCGTTCGGCGGATACAAGGCCTCGGGCCTCGGTCGCGAGAACGGGCGCGCCGCGATCGAGCACTACACGCAGCTCAAGAGCGTCTACGTCGCGATGGGCGACGTCGAAGCTCCCTACTGATGGGGATTGCGACCGTGAGCGACATGAACTTCGACTATGTGATCGTCGGCGCGGGCTCGGCGGGCTGCGTGCTCGCGGACCGGCTGAGCGCCGACGGCAAGACGCGCGTGCTCGTGCTCGAGTACGGCGGATCGGATCGCTCGGTCTTCATCCAGATGCCTTCGGCCTTGTCGATCCCGATGAACATGCCGAAGTACAACTGGTTCTACCACACCGAGCCGGAGCCGCATCTGGGCGGCCGGCAGATGCACACGCCGCGCGGCAAGGTGCTCGGCGGCTCCTCGTCCATCAACGGCCTGGTGTACGTGCGCGGCAACCCCCAGGATTTCGAGCGCTGGGCGGCGGAGGGCGCGACCGGCTGGCGCTACGCGGACGTGCTGCCGTATTTCAAGCGCGCCGAGACCCGCGCCGAGGGAGGGGATGCGTATCGCGGCGATCGCGGCCCGCTCGGCACGCGCTACGGCACGGTCGCGAATCCGCTGCACGCGGCCTGGCTCGCCGCCGCCGAGCAGGCGGGCTACGCGCGGACGCCCGACATCAACGGCGCGCGCCAGGAAGGCTTCGGGCGCATGGACATGACCGTCGCGAACGGGCGGCGCGCGAGCACGGCGAACGCGTACCTTCGACCGGCGATGCGCCGCCCGAATCTCGCGGTCGTCACCCATGCGATGGCGACCCGCGTGCTGTTCGAGGGGAAGCGCGCGGTCGGCGTCGAGTTCCGTCGCGGCGATCGGCTGCAGACGGCCCGCGCGGCGCGTGAAGTGATCGTCGCGGGCGGGCCGATCAACTCCCCGCAGCTACTGAAGCTCTCGGGGCTCGGTCCGGCGGCGGAGCTCGCCGAACTCGGGATCCCGGTCGTGCACGATCTGCCGGGAGTCGGCGAGAACCTGCAGGATCACCTGGAATTCTATTTCCAGGTTGCGTGTCGCGAGCCGGTGAGCCTGTATCCGTCGGTGAAGCCGCTCGGCAAGCTGCGGGTGGGCTTGCGGTGGCTGCTGTTCAAGGACGGGCTCGGCGCGACGAACCACTTCGAGACCTGCGGCTTCATCCGCAGCCGCCCCGGGATCGAGTATCCCGACATCCAGTATCACTTCCTGCCGCTCGCGGTCGCGTACGACGGCTCGACGCTCGCGAAGGAGCACGGCTACCAGGCGCACGTCGGCCCGATGCGCTCGAAGAGCCGCGGCTGGGTGCGCCTGCGCTCGCGCGACCCGTTCGAGAAGCCGAGAATCCTGTTCAATTACCTCAGCCAACCCGAGGACTGGATCGAGATGCGTGCCTGCGTGCGCCTGACCCGCGAGATCCTCGCGCAGTCCGCGTTCGACCGTTACCGGGGCCGCGAGATCCAGCCGGGCGCGGACGTCGTGGACGACGCGCCGATCGACGAGTTCATCCGCTCGAAGGTCGAGAGCGCATACCACCCGTCGTGTTCCTGCAAGATGGGAGCGGCGTCGGACCGGACCGCGGTCGTCGACCCGCAGACGCGGGTGCACGGCATCGAGGGACTGCGCGTCGTCGACTCCTCGATCATGCCGTCGATCACCACCGGCAACTTGAATGCGCCGACGATCATGATCGCGGAGAAGGCGGCCGACCACATCCTCGGCCGCGGAATGCTCTCACCCTCCGACGCGCCGTTCCATCGCGCGACCCACTGGCGCGACGCACAGCGCTGACGCCGCCCCGGACCGTCGGCGGACCGGCGCACCCCGCGGGGAGTGCGCCGGTCACACCGGCCGGCGCCGGCACGGCCGTCAGAAGTGATAGCCGAACTGGATCCCGATCACCCGCGGCCGCAGCGGCGTCTGCGCGACGATGAACTGGTCGCTGTTGGTGTTCACGCTGGCGTTCGAGTTCGACAGGTTCTCGCCGTACAGCTTCGCGTTCCACGCGCCCTTCGCGACGCCGAACGACGCGTCGTAGATCGTGTAGGCGGGGTTCTCCCAGCGCAGGCGGCCGCTGATCGATCCGGACTGCGAGAACGACTGCGCGGAGCCCGCCTGGGTGAACGAGTGGTCGGTATGCACCGCACCCGCCTGCGCGAACCAGTCGTAGTCGCCGATCGACCACTCGTAGCGCGCGCGCAGGCTGAACTGCATCGGCGGCGAGTTCGCGCTCGGGCTGCCGATCGGGCCGAACGGATCGGAGATCGCGAAGCAGCTCGACGGACCGGTCGGGCAGTACTGCGTGATCGGCTTGCCGATATTCGCGCTCCCGGGCACGTTGTCGACCAGCGCCGGCGAGTTGGTCTGCCGGCTCTGGTTCCACGAGGCCGCGCCCTGCAAGGTGAGTCCCCGCATCACGCGCGCGATCACCGAGGTCTCGATCCCCTTGATCACGAAGTTCTGGCCGTTCGTGTCGAAGTAGATGTTCCCGAGGCCGATGCCGGGATCGAAGATCGCGATCTGGGCGTCGTTCCAGTTCTCGCGGTAGACCGCGCCGTTCCACTCGACCCGATGCCCGAGCCACTCGGTCTTCCAGCCGATCTCGTTGTTCGTCAGCGAGTCGGAGTGATACGACGCCGGCAACAGGTACTGGGCGTTGCCGTCGGGGCCCGTGATCTTCGGCGAGCCGCCATTCTGGTTGAAGCCACCCGGCCGGAACCCTTGCGACCAGGTGTAGTAGAGCATCACGTCCGGCGTGACGTGCCAGCTCAGGTTCGCACGGCTCTTCCAGCCGGTTTCGGTGTCGGAGAGGTTCTGCGCGTTGAGGTCGTACGAATAGCCGCTGATGCAGCCCCCGGCGGGCGTGCCCGCCTGGAAGCACCCAAAGCTGCTCAGCACGCTGCCCGCGGAACTGTTGTCGAAGCGGAAATGCCGCGTGCCGACCGTGGCCGTGAGCACCTTCGGGATGATGTCGTAGTCCATCGACACGAAGAACGCGAGCTGCTTGGTCTCGCGCCGGGTGTCCTGGTAGAACGAGGTGTTGTCGCTCTGCACGCCCGGCAGTTCGACGCTCGAGCCCGGAAAGGTGCCGACGTCGGACATGCACCCGGTATCCCCCGGCGTTCCCGGCGTGTTCGAGGTGCAGTTCGGGATCGACTTGTAGGTCCAGCGGGTCTGGTCGAACACCTTGTTCGTCTCGTAGTAGACGCCCGCGATCCCGCGCCACCGCCAGTCGCTCGGCGTGCTCAGACGGAACTCGTGCTGCATGTGCTCGTTGCGCTCGATCGACTGCCAGGTCGCGCTCGGCGAGAAGCACGTCGACTGGAGACCCGCGCTCGGGTTCGCTCCGTAGCACTGGTAGTAGTCGGCGTACACGCCGCGCGCGTAATTCGTGTAGTCGCCGACCGTCTCCGAGTGGCGTACGAGGTAACCGCCGGTGTACACCGCGCGCAGCACCCCGAAGCGCCCGTGCACGGTCCACGCGGTGTTCTCGAACTTGTCCCGGTTGAACGACGGATTGAACAGCGTGACCTCGAGCGGCGCGAGCGGCTGGCCGTCGGAGGCGTTCGGCTGCTGGTAGAACACCCCCTGGGTGTCTAGGTTCTGGTACATCTGCGTGATCAGGATGTCCCAGTCGTCGTTGAACTTGTACAGGAGCTCGGCCCGGCCGCCCTTGTAGGTCGCCGGGTTGATCGCGCGTTGCGCGAGGTTGTAGTTGTTGATCGCCGGCGTATTCGGCGGCACGCAGTAGCCGGTGTTCGGCTGCCCGTCGGGACACTGGCCATTGACCGCCGGGTAGCCGGCGTAGTGGATCCCGATGTCGGTGTTCTTGCGGGTGAAGGTCGCCGGCACGTTGTCGATGTAGCCGCCGCGGCTGTCGTTGTAGAGCACCACGCGCAGCGCCATCTTGTTATCGATCAGCGGGACGTTCAGCACCGCGGACAGGTTCGTGTTCGGATCGCCGTGCGCGGTGACGCTGTAGCCCGCGTTGACGTTGCCCTCGGTGCGGTCGAGCACCGGCTTGTTGGTGATGTAGCGGATCACGCCGGCCTCGGCGCCGGAGCCGAACAGCGTTCCCTGCGGTCCTTCGAGCACTTCGATGCGGTTCAGGTCCGCGGCGTAGATGTCGAGGTTGCGGTTCGGCAGCTGCGCCGACTGGTTGTCGAGGTAGATCGCGACGTTCGGGAAGAACGCGGTCGATCCGCTGCCCTGGGTGCCCTGCGCGCCGGCGCTCAAGCCGCGCATGAACACTTCGTTCTGCCCGGGGCCGTTGTCCTGCGCGGTGACGTTCGGCAGGTACTTGATGTAGTCGTCGAAGGTCTTGACGTTCAGCTGGCCGAGCGACTTGGCGGTGAACGCCTGCATCGCGATCGGCACGTCCTGCATGTTCTGCGCGCGCCGCTGCGCGGTCACCGTGATCGCCTGCAGGACGTCGGTCGGATTCGTCGCGCCGCTCGAGGTCGCGGCAGCCGCCATCCCGCCGAGGGAGGCGCTGCCGAGCACGGCGGCAATCGCGATCGAGAGCTTCGAGTTCATGATTCAATCCCTTGTCATTGGGTTATTCGGTCGAACCGCCGCGTGCACGCGCAGCGAACGCGGTGGGTCCGGTTGCATTGGAATGAGCCAGTTCATCCCCCGGAGAAGTCGGTCGAGCGCGGTCGCCTCGGGTCCGAATTGAATAATCGATCAATTCATTCGACCCACACTCGACCGGTGAATCTTGTAGCAACTGTCGCCGAGAATCAAGCATTCGGGAACACACCCCCGTTGCGGGGTGAATTAAGGCTTTCGCACCGACGGAGCCAGGGACGGCCGGACCGGCAAGGATCCGGCGGCAGGTTGAAGACTCGTTTAACGTTGCGCGAACACCACGGGCGCCGGCGGGGACCCGGCGGGGCACGCGCCGCCCCGCGAGCCGGTCTCTACCCGACGTAGTCCCGGGCAATCTCCTGGAGCAGGGCGGCCACGTACGGTGCGAACGAGCGCCACACCTCGACCTGGAAGTGCTGCGCCTCGGTTCGCCACAGCACGATTTCCGCCTTCGCGAACGCGGTGCGGGTACACATGCCGACCGGAAACCGATCGAGCGACAGGTCGAGCGCGCAGGCGCCGTTCAAGATTCGCTCCGCGAGCGGACCGCGGACCTCGAGCCCGACTTGACGGTGGCTGACGTCGACCAGCGAATGCGCGTTCGTCCCGATCGCCGCCCGCAGCTCCCCGAGCAGCGACGCGGCGCCGGTCGTCGCGGGCGCGATCAACAGGCATTCGTCCGGTCCGAGCCACAGGCCGGCGCGGTCCCCGTCGCGACGGGCGCGGCACACGTCCTGCGCGTCCGGCAGCGGGAAGATCCGAGCCGCGGCCGCGCGCGCGGCGGAACCGCCTTGAAACGCGAGCCGCGTCGCCGGCGGCAGCGGCCCGAGCCAAGCCGCCGACGGGAGTTCGGGAACGTCGCGCACGGCCGATTCAGGCATTGATCCGTTCTCCCTTGGGATCGTAGAACACCGGTGAGACGACCTCGACCTCGACGTCACCGCCGGGCATCGGAATGTAGAGCGTCTGTCCGAGCCGCGCGCGGCCGCCCGCGACCATCGCGAGCGCGATCGGGACGCCGAGCACCGCGCTCTGATAGGAGGACGTCACGTGCCCGACCAGGCGCATCGGGGGCCGTTGATCCGGCCGCTCCGCCACCTGCGCACCCTCGTCGAGCAGCGTCCGTCCGTCGCGCGGGCGCAAGCCGACGAGTTGCTTGCGATCCGGCGCCTGCATCGATTGCCGTTGCAACGAGCGGCGTCCGACGAAATCCGGCTTCTTGCGGCCCACGGCCCACGACAATCCGGCATCGTCCGGCGTGACCGTGCCGTCGGTGTCCTGGCCGACGATGATGTAGCCCTTCTCGGCGCGCAGCACGTGCATGGTCTCGGTGCCGTAGCAGGTGATCCCGTGCGCGGCGCCGGCCGCATGCACGGCCTTCCAGACGCCGAGTCCGTGATCGGCGGGCACGTTGAGCTCGTAGCCGAGCTCGCCGCTGAAGCTCACCCGCATCACGAGCCCCTCGATCCCGCAGATCCGCGCGGCCGCGACGCTCATGTGGGGCAGGGCCGCGGCGTCGAGATCGATTCCCTCGACGCATCCGCGCAGCACCTCGCGTGCGTCCGGTCCCTGCACCGCGATCACCGCCCACTGCTCGGTCGTCGACGTGAGCCAGACCTCGAGATCCGGCCATTCCGTCTGCCGGTAATCCTCCATCATCGCGAGCACCCGCGGCGCGCCGCCGGTGGTCGTGGTCACGTGGAAGCGGTCCGCCGCCAGGCGGGCGATCACGCCGTCGTCGTAGATGAAGCCGTCCTCGCGGCACAGGATCCCGTACCGGCACCGGCCGACGCCGAGATTCGCCCAGCTGTTCACGTACAGGCGTTCGAGGAATTCGGCCGCGCCCGGGCCGACCACCTCGATCTTGCCGAGGGTCGAGGCGTCGAACAACCCACAGGCCGACCGCACCGCGCGGCACTCGCGCGCGACCGCGGCGTGCATGTCCTCGCCGCGCTCTGGGAAGTAACGGGCCCGTTTCCACATCCCGACGTCCTCGAACACCGCACCCGCGGCCGCGGCCCAGGCGTGGATCGGCGTGCGCCGCACCGGATCGAACAGGTCGCCTCGGGACGGGCCCGCGAACGCCCCGAAGGTCGTCGGGGTGTACGGCATCCGGAACGTGGTCAATCCGACGCTCGGAATCGGCGCGTCGATCGCGCGCGCGACGATCGCGAGCGCGTTCAGGTTCGAGGTCTTGCCCTGATCGGTGGCCATTCCCATGGTCGTGAATCGCTTCACGTGCTCGATCGAGCGGAAACCCTCCCGGGTCGCGATCGCGAGGTCCTTGATCGTGACGTCGTGCTGCCAGTCGACGAAGGACTTCTGCGAGGCGTCGCTCGCGAGCGGCACCGCGCCGAGATAGCCGCGGTCGGCCGACCGCGGGCTCCTCGCCGTGATCCGCCGTGCCGCCGCGGTGCGCGTCGGCGCCGATTCGGCGCCCGCCTCGAGACCGTCGGCGATCGCCGCGGCGAGATCGGTCGCGCCCCGGCACGCCCCGGCGGAACGCTCGCGCTCCGCCGAGCGATCCGGCAGGAACGCCTGATGGTCGTCGCTCCAGCGCAGTTTCCCGCGAGACTGCGAGAACAGGTGCACGCTCGGCGTAAAACCGCCGGACATCAGCACCGCATCGCAGGCGAGGGTCCGTCGATCACCGCCCGTGCCGGCGGACGTCGTGCGCGCGATCGTGATCCCCGCGACGCGCCGGTTGCCGCTGGTCCCGAGCACGGTCGCCGATTCGGTGACCTCGATCCCGGCCGCGCGGGCCGCCGCCGGCAGCTCGCCGCTCACCGTCGGGCGCAGGTCCGCGATCCCGACGACCGCGACGCCCGCGTCGCGCAGGTCGATCGCCGCCTGGTAGCCCGCGTCCGTGGCCGTGACCAGCACGACGCGGTCGCCGACGCGCACGCCGTACCGGTTCAGATAGGTTCGCGCCGCGCCGGCGAGCATCACGCCCGGCCGGTCGTTGCCGGGAAACACCAGCGGGCGCTCGACCGCTCCGGTCGCGAGCACCACCGATCGCGCGCGCACCTGCCAGAGCCGCTCGCGCGCCGCCTGCGGCGCGGGGGCGTCGAGGTGGTCGGTCAATCGTTCGGCGAGGCCGATCAGGTTGTGCGGGAAATAGCCGAACGCGGTCGTGCGCGTCAGGCACACCACGCGCGGATGGGCCGCGAGGTCCGCGACCGCGCGCGCGACCCAGGCCGCGGCGCTCGCGCCGTCGATCGTCGCATGCCGGTCGGCGAGGAGCGAGCCGCCGAATTCGCTCTGCTCGTCGCAGATCATCACCCGCGCGCCCTGATCGGCGGCGGCGAGCGCGGCCGCGAGGCCGGCGGGGCCGGCGCCGACCACCAGGACGTCGCAGTGCGCATAGCATTGCGCATATCGGTCGGGATCGGGCTCCGTGGGCGCGACCCCGAGACCCGCCGCGCGGCGGATCACCGGTTCGTAGACCGACTTCCACGCGCTTTTCGGCCACATGAAGGTCTTGTAGTAGAAGCCCGCCGGAAACAGCGGCGACAGCCAATCGTTGATGCGGCCGACGTCGCGCGCGAGGCTCGGCCAGCGGTTCTGGCTCAGGGCGTCGAGCCCCTCGTACAGCTCGACCTGCGTCGCGCGCAGATTCGGCGTCTCGCGCGCGCCGTCGCGCCGCACCGCGACCAGCGCGCTCGGCTCTTCGGCGCCGGCGGTCACGATTCCGCGCGGACGGTGATACTTGAACGAGCGTCCGACCAGGTGCACGCCGTTCGCGAGCAGCGCCGATGCGAGCGTGTCTCCGGCGAGCCCCTCGTAGCGAACCCCGTCGAACCGGAACGCCAGGGCGCGCGTCCGGTCGATGCGCCCGCCGCTCGCGGTTCGCCATCGGCTCATCGCGGCTCTCCCATCGACAACGCGGGCTTCGGCTCCCCGATCCGGTACGAGCCGAGGAACTGATCGGTGGTCGTGTCGCGCAGCGCGTTGAAGAAACGCCCGCAGCCTCGCGCGTGGCGCCAGCGCTCCGCGTGCACCCCCTTGGTGTTGGTGCGCATGTAGAGATAGTCCGCCCAGGCCGCGTCGTCGAGCGTCGACGGGTCGGCGGGACGGACGAGGTGCGCCTCACCGCCGTAGGTGAACTCGATTTCAGGCCGTTCGCCGCAGTGCGGGCAAGGAATCAGCAGCATGGGACGTCTCGTTCAGTGCGCGACCGCGGCCGCCGCGGCTTCGTCGATCAGGTGTCCGTCGCGGAATCGTTCGATCGTGAAAGGCGCGTTGATCGGGTGAGGCGCGTCGTTCGCGATGGTCCACGCGAACAGGTGCGCCGAACCCGGCGTCGCCTTGAACCCGCCGGTGCCCCAGCCGCAGTTCACGTACAGTCCCGGCACCGGCGTCTTCGCGATGATCGGCGAGCGGTCCGGCGTCACGTCGACGATCCCGCCCCAGTTGCGCATCATCCGCAGCCGGCGGAACATCGGGAACAGCTCGCAGATCGCGTCGAGCGTGTGCATGTTGATGTGCAGCGCGCCGCGCTGCGTGTACGAGGTGTACGCGTCGGTGCCGGCGCCGATCACGAGATCCCCCTTGTCGGACTGGCTGATGTACGCGTGGATCGTGTTCGACATCGCGACGCAGGGGAATACCGGCTTCACCGGCTCGGACACCAGCGCCTGCAACGGATAGCTCTCGAGCGGCAGCCGTACGCCGGCGAGGGAGAGCACCGCGCTCGTGTTGCCGGCCGCGGACACACCGACCTTGCCCGCGCGGATCGACCCGCGCGTGGTCTCGAGCCCCTCGACCCGTCCCTGCGCATCGCGGCGAATCCCGGTGACCTCGCAGTTCTCGATGATGTCCACGCCGAGCTCGCTCGCGGCGCGCGCATAACCCCACGCGACCGCGTCGTGCCGGGCGGTGCCGCCGCGGCGCTGCAACGCCGCGCCGAGCACCGGATAGCGGATGTCCGGATCGATGTTCAAGGGCGGGCAGAACGCCTTCGCCTCCTCGGGCGTGAGCCATTCGTTGTCGACGCCGCTGCAACGGTTCGCATGGACATGACGCTTGAACACCTGCACGTCGTGCACCGTGTGGGCGAGCATCATCACGCCGCGCTGCGAGAACATCACGTTGTAGTTCAGCACCTGGGAGAGGTCCTCCCAGAGCTTCACGGAATGGTCGTAGAGCGCCGCGCTCTCGGCGAACAGGTAGTTCGACCGGATGATCGTCGTGTTCCGCCCGGTGTTGCCGCCGCCGATCCAGCCCTTCTCGACGACCGCGATGCGGCCGACCCGATGCTCCGCCGCGAGATAGTACGCGGCGCCGAGCCCATGACCGCCGCCACCGACGATCACGACGTCGTAGGCTGGCTTGGGCTCGCTCTTGCGCCACTGCGGCTCCCAGGAGCGATGGCCGCCCAGCGATCGGCGCAGCAGCGACAGCGCGGAAAAACGTTGCTTGCTCATTCGGACGTCACCCGCGGATCTCAGGCCCGAAGGTCCTTGTTCTCCGGATCGTACGGCGAGTCGACGAGCACCGTCGCGGACTTGCGCTCGCCGAGGATCTCGATCTGCAGCTCGGTGCCGACCGCGGCGAACGCCGGATCGATGTAGCCGATCGCGAGGCTCTTGCGGAGCGCATGACCGTAGTAGCCGGACGTCGCCCGGCCGATCAGCCGTCCCCGGGTATCGAACAGCGGTTCGTTGCCGAGCGGATCCGCGTCCGTCACGCCGTGCACCTCGAGCGTGACGAAGCGGTGCGGCACCCCGGCCGCGAGCTGCTTCTCGAGCGCCTCCCGGCCGATGAACTCGCCCTTGTTCATCCGCACGAACCGGTCCAATCCCGCTTCGAGCGGCGTGTAGTCGGGCGTGAGATCGGTGCCCCACATCCGATACGACTTCTCCATGCGCAAGGACTCCATCGCGCGCGTCCCGACCATCCCGATTCCATGCGGCGCCCCGGCCGCGAGCAGCGCATCGAACAGATGGTGCGCGTACTCGATCGGAAAATGCAGTTCCCAGCCGAGCGCGCCGACGAAGTTCACGCGCAGCAGGTAGACGTCGCTCGCGAGGCCGACCTCGGCGACGCGGCCGGTGAGCCACGGGAACGCCGCGTTGTCGAGCGCACCGTCCACGAGCGGCGCGAGCACGTCGCGCGAGCGCGGCCCGGCCACCACGAAGCAGCCGCGGCACGTGGTGATGTTGCGCACGTGGATCCTGCCGGCCGCGTCGGCGGGCAGCATCTTTTGCAGGTAGTCGCTGTCGTAGCGCTCGGCCGCGCCGGCGCTGACCACGTAGAAATGGTCCTCGCCGAGCTTGGTGATCGTGAACTCGGTGCGGATTCCGCCGCGCGGGGTCAGCGCGTGCGACAGCGCCATCCGGCCGACCTTCGTCGGCACCTTGTTCGCGACCAGGCTGTCGAGCCAGGCTTCCGCCCCGGGTCCCGACACCTCGTGCTTGGTGAACGGCGACAGGTCGATGATCCCGACCGACTCGCGCATCCGCCGCGCCTCGTTGCCGACGTGCTCGAAGTAGTTCGTGCGGCGGAAGCTCCACCGGTCCTTCCGTTCGACGCCCGGCGGGGCGAACCAGTTCGGGCGCTCCCAGCCGTAGCGCTGGCCGAACACCGCGCCCATGCGCGCGAGCTTGTCGTAGACCGGGCTGGTCTTCGCCGGCCGCGCATCCTCGCGCTCCTCGTCCGGGAAGTGGATCGTGAAGACGTTGCGGTAGGTTTCCTCGTTCTTCGTGACGACGTAGCGCTTGCTCGTGTAGGGGCCGAAGCGGCGCGGATCCGCGGCCGCCATGTCGATCCCCGGTTGACCCTCGACGATCCATTCGGCGAGCTGCCAGCCGGCGCCGCCGGCCGCGGTGATGCCGAAGCTATGACCCTCGTTGAGCCACAGGTTGCGGGCACCCCAGGCGGGCCCGATCAGCGGGCTGCCGTCCGGCGTGTAGGCGATCGGGCCGTTCACGATCTCCTTGATCCCGCACGCCGCGATCGACGGCACGCGCCGCATCGCCGCCTCGACGTGCGGCAACATGCGCTCGAGATCGCCTTCGAACAGGCTCTTGCCGAACCAGTCGGGTACGCCGTCGGCGAAGCGGGCCGGCGCGCCGGCCTCGTAGGGCCCGAGGATCCAGCCCATCCGCTCCTCGCGCAGGTAATAGGACTTGTCGGACTCGCGCAGCACCGCGAGCTCGCGACCCCCGCGCTGCCGGTACGCCTTGAGGTCGTCGGACTCGTCGTAGACGATGTACTGGTGCTCGACCGGGATGGACGGGACGTTGATCCCGAACAGCCGTCCGGTCTGCCGCGCGTAATTGCCGGTCGCGCAGACCACGTGCTCGGCGACGATCTCGCCCTTGGAGGTGGTCAAGGCCCACTCGCCCGAGGGCGTGCGGCGCACGCCGGTCACTTCGGTGTGCTCGTGGATCTCCGCACCGCGGCTGCGCGCGCCCTTGCGCAGCGCCATCGTGAGGTCGGCCGGTGCGATGTGGCCGTCGTCGGGGTGATACAGCGCCCCGATCACCTTCGGCGTCTCGCGATCGTCGCCGAGGTCGATCAGCGGCCACAGGTCGCGGACCTCGTTCGGGCCGATCACCTGGAAGGGCACCCCGATCGTGTTCGCCGTGCCGCAGTACTTGAGGTACTCGTCCATGCGGTCGCGGCAGGTCGCGAGCCGCAGATTCCCGGTCACGTGAAAGCTCACGTCCTGACCGGTCTCGGCGGGCAGTTTCTTGTACAAGTCGACCGAATACTTGTGCAGCTGGCCCACCGTGTAGCTCATGTTGAACAGCGGCAGCAGACCGGCCGCATGCCACGTCGACCCCGCCGTCAGTTCGGACCGCTCGAGCAGCACGACGTCCGACCACCCTTTGCGCGCCAAGTGATACAGCGTGCTGACACCGACGACGCCGCCGCCGATCACGACGACGCGGGCATGAGTTTTCATCGATCAGGATCTCCGTCTTGGGGCTTGTGCGGCAGTGTATCGAGCGCCGGCCGGAAGGCGACGCCATTTGCGACAATGGTTGTTGGAAATGCGTCAACCCGGCCGGTTGAAACCCCGTTCCGAGCCGCAAACGTGTTCGAAATACGACAAATTCCTATCTGAAAGAGACGCGCGGACCCAACCAGTGGCATAATTTTATTGGTATACCCGCGTCGAATCGACACCGCCGGAGGGTCGTTTGGAAACCGCCGCCTCGCTGCGCAAGTCCAGGTACGCGTTCCTGACCCTGCACAATTATTCCTTGATCGCCGTGTCCAACGCGCTCGAGCCGCTGCGGATGGCGAACCGGCTGGTCGGGCGCGACGTGTACGAATGGGCGATCGTCAGCTTGAACGGCGCGGCGGTGTCCTCGAGCAGCGGGATGTCGCTCGCGCCGACCCTCGCGCTCGATCAGCTCGGCGTCGTCGACATCCTGTTCGTCTGCGGCGGCGTGAACGTCCACGACGCCGTCAGCGCACCCTTGCTGACCCAGTTGCGCCGCCTCGCGGATCGCCGGGTCGCGCTCGGCGCGCTGTGCACCGGCGGCTATGCGCTCGCCCGCGCGGGGCTGCTCGATCAATTTCGCGCGACGATCCACTGGGAGAATCTATCGGCCTTGCGCGAGGAGTTTCCGCGCGTGCGAATCAGCGATCAGCTGTTCACGATCGACCGCGACCGATTCACCTGCTCCGGGGGCACCGCGCCGCTCGACCTGATGCTCCACTTGATCCAGTCGAAGCTCGGCGCGCGGATCTCGCAGCTGGTCTCGGAGCAGTTCATCGTCGAGCGGGTCCGCAAGGACACGGACCGGCAGTACGTGCCGCTGCGCGCGCAAATCGGGCCCGCGAGCCGCGGCCTGATCCGCGTCGCGCAGCTGATGGAGGAGAACATCGAGAGGCCGCTGTCGCTCGACAAGATCGCGAAGGCGACCGGGATGTCACGGCGGCAGATCGAACGGCTGTTCCGGCGCGACCTGAACTGCGTGCCGAAGCGCTATTACCTCGAGATGCGCCTGAAGCGCGCGCGCGAACTGCTCCTGCAGACCGCGATGCCGATCATGGACATCACCGCCGCCTGCGGCTTCCAGTCGCCGCCGCATTTCTCCAAGTGCTACCGCAGCCAGTTCGGGTACCCGCCGAGCGCGGAGCGCAAGGCGCAGCGGCACTCCGCGCAGGCCTCGACCGCGCTGCGCGCGGGCGCCTGAGGCCGCGGGTCGCGCGCGCTCATCGCGCGAGTCGTGCTCATCGCGCGAGTCGTGCTCATCGCGCGAGTCGTGCTCATCGCGCGGGTCGCGTTCATTGGAAGACCACGGTCTTGCTGCCGTCGAGGAACACGCGGTGCTCGAGCAGGAGGCGCATCGCGGTCGACAGCGCCCGTCGCTCCGAATCGCGGCCGACCGCCGCGAGCATCTCCGGCGTGTCGCTGTGGTCGACCCGCTCGACGATCTGTTCGATGATCGGCCCCTCGTCGAGGTCGCCGGTGACGAAGTGCGCGGTCGCGCCGATCAGCTTGACTCCGCGCTCGTGCGCCTGGTGGTAGGGCTTCGCGCCCTTGAATCCCGGCAGGAACGAGTGGTGGATGTTGACCGCGCGGCCGACGAGGCGCTTGCACATCTCGTCCGAGAAGATCTGCATGTAGCGGGCCAGCACGACGTAATCCGACTGCGTGCGCTCGATCAGCTCGAGCAGGCGCGCCTCCTGGTCGGCCTTGGTCGCGGCGGTGACCGGCAGCCAATGGTAGGGAATGCGGTAGCGGTCCGCGATCGGCTGCATGTCCGGGTGGTTCGAGACGATCGCGCTCACGTCCATCCGCAGCTCGCCGATCCGCTGCCGGTACAACAGGTCCTCGAGGCAGTGATCGAGCTTCGAGACCAGGATCATCACGCGGCTGCGCGATTTGCCGTCGTGGATCGCCCAGTGCATCCGCTCCTCGTGCGCGACCTCGACGAACTCGGCGCGCAGACGCTCGAGATCGAAAGGCTCCCCCTCGACCGGGCAGAACGTGACCCGCACGAAGAACCGCCGCGTGAGCACGTCGTCGAACTGGTGCATCTCCATGATGTACAGGCGCCGCGCCGCGAGGAAGCCCGCGACCTTTGCGGTGGTGCCGAGCCGGCTGCCGCAGGTCGCCGTCAGGACGTACGGGTGGGTTGTCTGGTATTCCATCCCCGAATCATACGGATTGCGCGGCCATCGGCGCGATCCGGTTTGCGACGCCGAGTTGCGCCCGGGCGACGCGGCGTGACCGCGCGCAGGTCCGGACGCGCTGGCAAAACCGGCTGCCGGTCAGGCAGACTACGCGCGATGACGCATCGGTACTCCGCCTGGTCGCTCTTGCGCGGCGCGTTCGCGCGCCACGCGAACTGGCCGGCCGCCTGGCGCGATGCGAGCCCGAAGCCGGCCTACGACGTGATCATCGTCGGCGGCGGCGGGCACGGCCTGGCGGCCGCGTACTACCTCGCGAAGAATCACGGGATCACGAACGTGGCCGTGGTCGAACGCGGCTGGATCGGCGGCGGGAACACCGGCCGCAACACGACGATCATCCGCTCGAATTACCTGTATCCGGAGAGCGCCCGGCTGTACGACTTCTCGCTGCGGCTGTACGAGAAGCTCTCCGTGGAACTCAACTACAACGTGATGGTGAGCCAGCGCGGACTCGTGATGCTCGCGCACAGCCGTCACGACCTCGACGCGATGTCGCGCTGGGCGAACGCGATGCGGATGAACGGCATCGACGCCGAAATCATCGGACGCGACGAGCTCGCGAGCCTGGCGCCCGGTCTCGATCTGTCGCCGCGGGCCCGGATCCCGGTGCTCGGCGGCTTCGTCCAGCGCCGCGCCGGCACCGCGCGGCACGACGCGGTCGCGTGGGGGTACGCTCGCGCGGCCTCGGCGCTCGGCGTCGACATCCTGCAGAACTGCGAGGTCCGGGGATTCCTGACCAAGGACGGGCGCGTGACCGGGATCGAGACGAGTCGCGGGCGCATCGCGGCCGGGCGGGTCGGGATCGCCGCCGCCGGCCACAGTTCGGTGCTCGCCGCGCTCGCCGGGTTCCGATTGCCGGTGACGAGCTACGCGCTGCAGGCCCTGGTCTCGGAGCCCGTGAAGCCGGTGCTCGACACGGTCGTGCTGTCGCCCGGTACCGGCGCGTACCTCAGCCAATCCGACAAGGGCGAGCTCGTGATCGGCGCGATGCTCGACTTGTTTCCGTCCTACGCGCAACGCGGCAGTTTCGCGATCACGCAATCGATCCTGGCCGGGGTGCTCGCGATGTTCCCGGCGTACGCCCGCCTCAAGATGCTGCGTCAATGGGCGGGGATCGTGGACGTCGTCCACGACTCGAGCCCGATCATCGGGCCGACGCCGGTGGCCGGGCTCTACATCGACTGCGGCTGGGGTACCGGCGGCTTCAAGGGCATCCCGGTCGGTGGCTGGACGCTCGCGCACGTGCTCGCGACCGGCGAGAATCACCCGCTCGCGGAACCCTTTCAGCTCGACCGGTTCACGACCGGCCGGCTGGTCGACGAAGCGGCCGCGTCCGGCATCGCGCACTAGCGGGTGACGCGCGGCGCGCAGGAGAGCGAGCGATGATGAAGATCCCCTGTCCCCACTGCGGAGTGCGCGACGAGAACGAGTTCCAGTGCGGCGGCACCGCGCACCTCGCGCGGCCGGCGCTCGACGCAAGCGACCGCGAGTGGGGCGAGTACCTGTATTTTCGCGACAATCCCAAGGGGAGCCACCGCGAGCGCTGGCGTCACGCGTACGGCTGCGGCCGCTGGTTCAATGTCGTGCGCGACACGCTGACCCACGAGATCTCGGCGGTCTACCCGATCACGGAGACGCCGGCCCGATGAGCGGATTTCGCCTCCCGGAGCCGCACGGCACGCGGATCGACCGCACCCGACCGATCCCGTTCCTGTTCAACGGCAAGGTCTTGGCCGGATTCCGCGGCGACACGCTCGCCTCGGCCTTGCTCGCGAACGGCGTGCGCCTCGTCGGCCGCAGCTACAAGCTGCACCGCGCGCGCGGCGTGTTCGGTTGCGGGTTCGAGGAGCCGAACGCGATCGTCGATCTCGTCGACGGCGAGCGCCGCACCCCCGACGTGCGCGCCACGACGCTGGAGCTCACCGAGGGCCTCGCCGCGCAGAGCGTGAACTGCTGGCCGAGCGTCGGGCTCGACTTCGGGGCGGTCCTCGGCGCGTTCGCGCCGTTCCTGCCGGCCGGGTTCTACTACAAGACGTTCATGTGGCCGGACTGGCATTGGTTCGAGCCGGCGATCCGGTGGATGGCGGGCCTCGGCAGGACCTCGCTCGCGCCCGACCGGGACCGCTACGAGGAGATTTGCGTCGACGCCGACGTCGCGGTGGTCGGCGGCGGGATCGCCGGACTCAGCGCCGCGGTCGCCGCGGCGGAGGCGGGCGCTGCGACGACGCTGCTGTGCGCGGCGCCGGCCGCCGGCGGCGCGCTCGGCTGGCGCGGCGATGCGACCGTGCGGGCACTGCTCGCGAAGGCGGGTCGGGCGGGCGTCACGCTGTTGACCCGCACCGTCGCGTTCGGCGTGTACGACCACGGGTTGCTGTGCGCGACCGAATCGCTCGCGGCCGCGACGCCGGGAACGCACGGCGCGCTGCGCGAACGCCTGTGGAAGATCCGGGCGCGCTCGATCGTCTCGGCGCAGGGCGCGTTCGAGCGCCCGATGCTCTTCCCGGGGAACGACCGCCCCGGCGTGATGCTCGCCGGTGCCGCCGAGAAATACGCGCATGCGCATGCGACCGCCTGCGGCCGCCGGGCGGTGATCGCGGCGAACGCCGACTCGGCGTACGCGGTCGCCCGCTCGTTGCGGGCCGCCGGAATCGAGATCGTCGCAGTAGTCGATCGGCGCCCGCCGGAGTCGATCGGTGCCCACGCGGAGGGCGTCCGCTGCCTCGCGCACCACGGCATCCGGCAGGTGATCGGCGGGCGCGGCGTGCGGGGCTGCGTCGTGGTGGACGCCGATGCGCCGGGTGATCGCGGCGAACGACTGGATTGCGATCTGATCCTGAGCGCCGGCGGATTCGCCCCCGCGGTGCACCTGCATTCGCAGGCGAAGGGACGGCTGCGCTGGCTCGAGGATGCCGCCATGTTCGTGCCGGACGGAGCGGCCCCGGGGCTCCACAGCGTCGGCGCGTGTGCCGGGGTGTTCGCGCGCAGCGCGGCGCTCGAGCACGCCGCCGAAGTGGGCCGTTCGCTCGCACTCGGTTTCACGGTCCCGCCGCCGCCGGTCGGCGGAGCGGGCCGCTCGCTCGCGTCGAGCCGGATCCCCGGCGTGCGCGGCAAGATCTTCCTGGACCTGCAGAACGACGTCACCGTGAGCGACGTCTCGCTCGCGGCGGCCGAGAACTATCGGTCGGTCGAGCATTTGAAGCGTTACACGACGACCGGCATGGCGACCGATCAGGGCAAGACCAGCAACGTGAACGCGCTCGTGCTGATGGGCGAGGCGACCCAACGCGCCCCCGCGGAGGTCGGCACGACCACGTTCCGGCCGCCGTTCGCGCCGGTGAGCTTCGGCGCGCTCGTCGGACGGCGCGTCGGGAACCGGTATCGGCCGCTGAAGCGCTTGCCGGCCGCGGGCTGGCATGCCGAGCATGGCGCGCTGTTCGAGTTGTTCGGGAACTGGAGCCGGCCGGCGGGGTATCCCCGCGCGGACGAGTCGCTGGAGAGCGCCGCGCAGCGCGAAGCGGAGACGGTGCGTGGCGCGGTCGGCGTGTTCGACGGGTCGCCGCTCGGCAAGATCGAGATCTGGGGAGCGGACGCGGCGGAGTTCCTCGACTTGATGTACGTCGGAACGATGTCCTCGCTCGCGCCCGGCCAGGCCCGTTACGGCTTGCTGCTCAACGAGCACGGCGTGATCGTCGACGACGGCGTGGTCGCGCGCCTGGGCACCGGGCACTTCTGGGTCAACACCACGAGCGCCGGCGTCGAGCGGACCGCGGCCGCGTTCGAAGAATGGCTGCAGTGCGAGTATCCGAACCTCAGGGCGCTGGTGACTCCGGTGACCTCGCGCTGGGGCAACGTGACCGTATCGGGCCCGAAGGCCTGGGCGACGCTCGCGACGATCGGTCTGGATCGACGATTCGCACCGGAGACGATGCAGCACATGACGATCGCGGACGGGGAATTCGACGGCTCGCCGGTGCGCATCCTGCGCGCGAGCTTCACCGGCGAGCTCTCCTATGAGATCAACGTGCCGGTCGAGCGGACCCGCGACCTGCTCGAGCGTGTCTGGGCGGCGGCGGCCCCGCTCGGTGGGTGCCCGTACGGGATCGAGGCGCTCGAGATCCTGCGGACCGAGAAGGGCTATCTGCACGTCGGCGTCGATACCGACGGCACGACGCTGCCGGGCGACGTCGGTTTCGCGCGAGGACTCGAGCGCAAGCGCGCGAATTTCGTCGGTCGCCGGTCGCTGCTCCGGCCGGCCGCGCGGAACCCAGGCCGGTCGAGGCTCGTCGGCCTGAAGCCCGCGGACGGCCGCACGCGTCTGCCGGTCGGCGCGCAGATCGCGAACGCGCCCCCGCCGACGGCGACCGAGGGCCACGTGACCTCGAGCCACTGGAGCCCGACGCTGCGTGCGCCGGTCGCGCTGGCGATGCTCGCGCGCGGCGCGGAGCGGCTCGGCGAGACCGTCGGCGTGCACCATCTCGGGCAGCGGATCGACGCGATCGTCGTCGCGACCTCGTGGATCGACCCGGAAGGGAAGCGTCTGCATGGTTGACGCTCACGACACGGCCGAGCGCTGGATCGGCGGCGGCGTCACCGCGGAGCGCGACCGCACGATCCAGGTCGCGAGCCTGCGGTATTTCGACGCGGCGCAGTGCGCCGCGCGCATCGCGTCCGCGCTCGGCGGCGCGCCGCCGGCGGCCGGCCGCCTGGAGCGGCACGGGCTGCCGGGCAGCGCAGAACCGTTCGCGATGTTGTGGCGCTCGCCGAGCGAGACCTGGGTGCTCGCCGGCTCGCCGGCGCCGATCGACGCGCTGCGCCGCGGCCTCGGAACGACCGAAGCGGCCTGGCTCGTGGACCTGAGCGGTGGCGTCCTCGGGATTCATCTCGCGGGGACCCGCGCGCTCGCGGTATTGCGGCGGCTCGGATCGTCGCTGTCGATCCCGCGCCTCGGCGAGGCGCGCACCGGACGATTCGCCGACGTCACGGTGACCGTGGCGGGCTGGCACGCCGATGAATACCTGTTGCTCGTCGAACGCGTGTTCTACGAGCACCTGGTGGATTGGATTCGTGAGACCCTCGCGGATCTTCGACTGGAGGACGACCGATGACGCCGCGTACGCACCGTTGGATACCTTCCCTCGCCATCCTGGCCGCGTTCGCCGCGTGCGCCAAGAGCGAACCGGCACCGCTGCCGCGGGCGAACCCGCGCACCGTCGGGCTGTCGCGCACGCGATTGCGGCGCCTCGACGAGTTCTTCCGGATCCAGGCCGAGCGGCACCGGGCCGCCGGCTACGTGTGGATGGTCGCCCGCGACGGCAAACTCGTCGACGAGGGCGCGAGCGGCTATCGAAATATCGCCGCCCGCACGCCGATGACGCTCGATACCCGGTTCCGGATCGCGAGCATGTCGAAGCCGATCACGACGGTCGCCGTGCTGATGCTCTACGAGCGCGGCGACTTTCAGCTCGACGATCCGGTCGCGCGGTTCCTGCCGGAATTCGCCCATCCTCGCGTGTTCGTCCGGATGGGTACCGACGGCAAGCCGGTGACCGTGCCGGCCAGCAGGCCGATCACGATCCGCGACCTGCTGACCCAGCAGGGCGGTCTCGGCTACGTGTTCGACGGCACCACGCCGCTCGGGAAGATGTACGACACGCTGCACCTCGATCCGCACGCCTCGCTCGCCGAGGTCGTGCGCAAGATCGCGACGATGCCGCTGTACTTCGAGCCGGGGCAGGGATGGCGTTACAGTTATGCCGACGACGTGCTGGGACGCCTGGTCGAAGTGGTCTCGGGGATGCCTTTCGCGCAGTTCCTGCATCAGGAGATCTTCGCGCCGCTCGGGATGAACGCGACCGCGTTCCACCTGACCGCGGCACAGGCGCCGCTCCTCGCGACCGTGTATCGGCGCGAGCCCGATGGCGAACTCGCGCCGAGCCCCTCGCCGTGGCTGATGGATCCGACCGACCGGCGCATCTGGCCCTCCGGCGGTGGCGGACTGATCTCCACGGCGGGCGATTACCTGCGTTTCGCGCAAATGCTCGCGAACGGGGGTTCACTGGACGGCCATGAGATCCTGTCGCCGATCACGGTCGGGTTGATGGCCCACGACCAGGTGCCACCGGACGCGCTGTACCACTATTTCGGCGCCGACTCGCTCGGGCTCGGCTACGGACTCGGCGTCGCGGTCGAACTCGATGCGGCGCATGCGCCGCAAGC
>JAJYAM010000030.1 GCA_021779535.1 Pseudomonadota bacterium | reverse complement strand
ACAAGTGCCCGCGCAAATTCCTCGGCGCGCATCCGGCGACACTGCTCGATCCGATCGACGCGCACGCTCTCGACAACGTGAACACCCCGGAGGAATATGCGAGTGCGCGCGCGGCGCTCGATGGGCGCACGCCACGCCAAGCCATGCGAATACGGATACGATATTACGCACTGATGCGCGAGCAGGCGGGGCGGTCGGACGAGACCGTCGAGACCGTGGCGGACACGCCGGCGGAGCTGTACCGCGAGCTCGGCGCGCGCCACGCTTTCACGCTGACGCCTGCGCAGCTGAAGGTCGCGGTGAACGGTGACTTCAGCGAGTGGTCGCGGGCGCTGAGCGCGGACGACGTCGTCGTCTTCATTCCACCGGTGGCGGGCGGATGACCGGGTTTCGTTTCTCCTCGACGCCGATCGACACCGAGGCCGGACGGGGTTCGCTGCAGGACGGTGCGGCCGGCGGCTACGTGAGCTTCGAGGGCTGGGTTCGCGATCATAATGAGGGTCTCGCGGTCCGACGGCTGGAGTACGAGGCGTTCGTGGAACTCGCGGTCAAGGAAGGCGACCGGATCGTCGCGGAGGCGATGAACCGGTTTCCGTTGCGCGGTGCGTGCTGCGTGCACCGCATCGGCGAATTGGCGATCGGCGATCTCGCCGTCTGGGTCGGCGTGAGCGCGGTACATCGGGGCGAAGCGTTCGACGCGTGCCGGTACATCATCGATGAGGTCAAGCATCGCTTGCCGATCTGGAAGAAGGAGCACTACGTCAACGGCGACTCCGGCTGGGTCAACTGCGAGCGTTGCGCGACGGCTCCGCGACACGATCACGATTCGCACGCGCACCGGCCGCATGCGCACGACTGACCGATGGAGCCGGATTATTCCCGTCAGATCGCGCTGAAGGAGATCGGCGCCGCAGGGCAGGCGCTGCTCGAACGCAGCCGCGTGCTCGTCGTCGGCGCGGGCGGTCTCGGCAGTCCCGTGCTTCAATATCTGGCGGGCGCGGGCGTCGGTTCGCTCACCGTGATCGATCACGACACGCTCGATCCGAGCAATCTCCATCGACAACCCCTGTATGCGCTCGAGGATGCGGGGCGCCCCAAGGCCGCGCTCGCGGCCGCCGCGCTCGCTAAGCTGAATCCGCGGGTTCGCGTCGAGGTCCGCGCGGAGCGCTTCGGCCCCGCGAATGCCCTCGACCTGGTCGCCGGCCACGATCTCGTCGTCGAGTGCAGCGACAATTTTCGGACCAAATTCCTCGTGAACGACGCGGCCGTGCTCGCCGCGCGGCCGGTCGTGTTCGCGAGCGCGTATCAGTACGAGGGGCAGCTGCAGGTGTACAAGCCCGATCGCGAGCACGCGTGCCTGCGTTGCTTGTGGCCGGAAGCCGCCGCCGACGGCGTCGTCGGGAACTGCGCGCAGGCCGGCGTGCTCGGTCCGGTTCCGGGCGCGCTCGGTGCGATGCAGGCCGTTCTCGCGCTCGAGCTCCTGCTCGGCATCGGCACGCAGCTGCGCGGCGAGGTGCTGCTCATCGATTTCCTCGAGTTCACGACGCTGAAGCTGCGCGCACCCCGGCATCACGCCTGTGACGCACCGCGCTGTTGCCGCGTCCGTGCGATCGAGCCCGAGGATCCCGGCCTCGAGGTCACCTTGGAGTCGCTCGACGAGGCGGCCGCACGCGGCTGGACGGTCGTCGACGTGCGCAGCGCCGAGGAAGTCGTTGTTCGCCCCGCGGCCGGCAGACACTGCCCGGTCGCGCAGCTCCTCGCGGCGGAAACGCCCCTCGCCCGCGAAGTCGAGTACGTGCTGGTGTGCGCGACCGGCACCCGCAGCCTCGCGGCCGCGCGCGCGCTGCGGCGACGCGGGTACTCCGTACGTTCGCTGGCCGGCGGCCTCGCGCGATTCGATCGAGGCCGCTGAATGCGCTTCCGCAGCAAGCTGCCCGACGTCGGCACGACGATCTTCACCGTGATGTCGCGCCGGGCGGCCGACGAGGGCGCGCTGAACGTCGGGCAAGGTTTTCCGGATTACCCGATCGATCCGCGGCTCGCCGGTTTCGTCCAACAGGCGATCGACGAGGGACGCAATCAGTACGCGCCGATGGAAGGGGTCGGCGAATTGCGGGAGGTGATCGCCCGCAAGCTGGCCGCGAGTTACGCCATCTCGGTCGATCCGGAATCCGAGGTCACGGTGACCTGCGGCGCGACCGAGTCGATCTACGACGCGATTCAGGCAGCGGTCGGTGCCGGCGACGAGGCGATCGTGTTCGACCCGGCCTACGATGCGTACGAGCCTGCGATCCGGCTCGCCGGCGGGCGCTGCGTGCGGATCCCCCTGCGGCCGCCGGAGTTTGCCTACGATTGGGCGGAAGTCGGGCGCGCGCTCGGCGATCGCACCCGCCTGCTGATCCTCAACAGCCCCCATAATCCGAGCTGCACGGCGATCGACCCGGCCGAGCTAGACGCGCTCGCGGCGCTGATCCGCGATCGACCGATCACGGTCCTCTCCGACGAAGTCTACGAACACGTGCTGTTCGACGGGCGCCGGCACGCCTCCGTGCTCGCGCACCCGGAGCTGCGCGAGCGCTCGTTCGCGGTGTTCTCGTTCGGCAAGACGCTGCACGCCACCGGCTGGCGGATCGGGTACTGCGTCGCGCCGCCCGACCTCACCCGCGAGTTGCGCAAGATCCACCAGTTCAATGCGTTCAGCATCGCCGCGCCGCTCCAGTACGCGATCGCACGGTACCTGCGCGCGGACCCGCAGGCGGTGCTCGGACTCGGCGCGTTCTTCGAAGCGAAGCGCGACCTGTTGAGCGCGCGCTTGCGGGGAACGGGGTTTCGCGTGCTGCCCGCCGCCGGAACCTATTTCCAGCTCGTCGACTACCGCGACCTCGGCCGCGACAACGATCTCGTATTCGCGGACCGGTTGATCCGGGAAGCGAAGATCGCAACGATCCCGCTGTCGCCGTTCTACGCCGAGCCACCCCCGATGACGCTGCTGCGTTTGTGCCTCGCGAAACGTGACGAGACCCTGGAGGCCGCCGCCGAGCGGATGCGGGCGTTCTCCGCGCGCGCCTAGGCGTCCGCTTCGGCGTCGCGCCGCTGCGCGACCGATGGCAAGCCTTGGCGTTGCCGGATCCGGGCGAGGTCCATCAGCATGCGCCCCGCCCATCGGTATACGTTGTTTTCCTTCACCGTGCGCCGCATCAACCGCATTCGCCCGCGACGCTCCTCGCGCGCCATGCGCAGCGCCGCTTCGATCGCGTCGGCGGTCTCGGTGACGTCGAAGGGATTCACGAGCAACGCCTCCGGCAGCTCCCGCGAGGCCCCGGCGAAGGTGCTCAGGATCAGCACGCCGTCCTCGTCCTCCCGCGCGGCGACGAACTCCTTCGCGACCAGGTTCATGCCGTCGTGCAGGCTGTTGACCAGGCAGAAGTCCGCGGCACGGTACAGCTCGAACACGCGCTGCGGCGACTGGTGCTCGCCGATCAGCACGATCGGCTGCCAGCCCCCTTCGGCGAATTTCGTGTTGATTCGCGCGGCTTCGGCGATCGTCTGCGCCTGCAGCGCTTGGTATGCCGGGAGCTGGCCGCGCGACGGCGCGGCGATCTGCAGCAGACTGATCCGCCCGCGATGCCGCGGGTTGCGGTCGAGCAGCACCTCGAGCGCATGGAAACGCTCGACGATGCCCTTGGTGAAGTCCCAGCGCTCGACCCCGAGCCCGAGGAACACGTTCGCGCCGATCCCGTGGCGTTCGCGCACCGCCGCGCGACACGTCGCGACGTCCGGCGTCGAATTCAACCAGCGCGGCGGCCACTCGATCGAGATCGGGTACGGCGCGATCCGGCACACGTGCCCCTGATGAGTCACCGTCATGTGCTCGCGATCGATCTGGCACTCGGCGTAGCGGTCGATCGTCTCGAGGAAGTTCTGGCAGTGATAGCGGGTGTGGAAACCCAGGATGTCGGCGCTCAGCATGTGCAGGAGGATCTCGCTCTTCCACGGGCAGACGCCGAACGTCTCGGCATTCGGCCAGGGGATGTGCCAGAACAGCGCGATCGTCGCCTTCGGGATCCTCTTGCGCACCAGACGCGGCAGCAGCGCGAAATGGAAATCCTGGATCAACACCACCGGACTGTCGGTCGTCGCCTCCGCGGCGCAGGCCGCGGCGAATTTCTCGTTGACCGCCTGGTACGCGCGCCAGTCGCTCGCGCGGAACTCGGGTCGCACGTACGCGAGGTGACAGAGCGGCCAGACACCCTCGTTCGCGAAGCCGTAGTAGTACCCCGCCTCCTCCTCGGCGCTGAGCCAGACGCGCCGCAGCGTGTAGGCCGGATTCTCCGGGGGCGCGGGCACGTGGTCGTCGCGGTCCACCACGTCCCGATCCGCGGATCCGGAGCCGTGCGCGATCCACACGCCGGCGCACGCGCGGACGACCGGCTCGAGCGCGGTGACCATGCCGCTCGCGGGCACCTGCACGACCGGGCGCCCGTCGTCGCTGCGGTTGTGGATGTACGGCTCGCGGTTCGAAACGATCAGCACCTGGGCGGAGTCCAGGTGATTCTCGACCACCTGCCGCAACGCGCGCGGGGTCCAGTTCTCCCGGAAGTCGATCTCCAGCCGCTGCTGCTGTTCGATCTCCGCGAGCACCTGGCGGACCTGCGACAGGATCGGCACGGACGATCGCGGCGACTCGGCGTCGTCGAGGAAGCGGCGGCCGCGAATGTCGCCGATCAGCATGTTGACCCAGCGGCGCAGCTGCAGCCACGCCGCGAGCACGATCAGCAGCGCGAGCAATATCACCGTGATCCCGACGAACACGAAGATGAAGTCCCGGACGGACCGCTGCCGGCGGTCGATGAAGGACAGGTCGTGGACGAGCAGCACCTCGTACGGCGGCTTCGCGCGGTCGAACGCGAAACGCGAGATCTGCACGGATCCCGACGGCAAATGGACGACGCGCTCGGCGGGCACGTGCGGATCGACCGCGGACGAGCAGGACACCGTGACCGGGGTGAGCTCGGTCTCGACGATCGGCCGGCCGTCGGCGCCGCAGACCGCGATCGCGAGCAAGCGCTTGTCGTTGGTGATCTCGGACAGGTACGCCCGCAGCTTCGGCAGGTCGCCGGACGCGATCAGCTGGCCGATCGGCTGCTGCATCGAGCTCATCACCAGTTGCGCCCGCATCTGCAGGTCCGCGCGAAACCAATCGGCGAGCAGCTTGTCAACGTAGGGAACGCCGAAAAACGCGACCACGCACGACGCGAGCGCGATGGGCAAGACGAGACGCAGCAGAATGGATCGCAGCATCGTGGCTCCTGGTCGGGCGTTTCGGACGGCAGCGGCTCGAAAATGCCGCGCGGAGCGACGGCGTCACGGATACGGATCGCGACGCACCCAGGCATGATAATGCACCAGGAAATGTAATGGACATGATAAATACATCGAACGGATGCACGCCCTGCGCCGCGGTCCACGCGCCCCCCGGTGTGGCGCGGCACGCACCGTGTGGCGCATCCGCGACGGATTTGCCGTTGGAATCCCGGTGGAACTGCGCTATGTTTTTCCGATGAAGGCGAACGCCCCACCGGCGCCGTCCGCGGACTGGTGTCTGTTCCTGGACGTCGATGGCACGCTGATCGAGTTTTGCGACTCGCCGTCTCCCACGAATCGCGACGATGCGTTGAACCGCCTGCTCGACCGCGTGTGGCGCGCGCTCGACGGCCGGCTCGCGCTGATCAGCGGGCGCACGATCGACAATCTGGATCGTTTGTTCGCGCCCCGGCGATTCGCGGCCGCGGGGCTGCACGGCCTCGAACGGCGCAACGCATCCGGCGTCCGGCAGCGGCTCGAGGTCGACGCGGACGCGCTCGACGGGGCGCGGGCGGCGATGCGAAGGTTCGTGATGCGCCATCCGCAGGCCCTGGTCGAGGACAAGGGCATCGCGGTTGCATTGCACTATCGCAGCGCCCCGCATCTCGAGCCCGCGGCGCGCGAGTGCCTGGCCGATGTCGCCGCGGGCCTCGGCGACCCATTCCACGTGCAGGAAGGCAACATGGTGATGGAACTCAAGTCATCGCGGTCGACCAAAGCCACGGCGATCGCGGCGTTCCTCGAGGAGCCGCCGTTCCGCGGCCACACCCCGGTCTTCGTCGGCGACGACCTCACGGATCTGGATGGCTTCCGCGTCGTCGATCGGCGCGGCGGAATGTCCATCGCGGTCGGCGGGCGCGTGCGGGCGCGCTGGCACATCGCCGATCCGCGCGCGGTGCGCGCCTGGCTCGAGCAGGTCGCGGCCCTCGGAGAGCCTCGATGACGCCGGCGACGACCGATGCGCTCGATCTCGCGCTGATCGGCAATTGTCAGGTGGCCGCGCTCGTCGACCGGCTCGGCAACATCGTCTGGGCCTGCCTGCCGCGACCGGACGGTGATCCGGTGTTCTGCGCGTTGTTGAAGCGCGATGGCGCCCGGTCGCGGGAGGGGGTCTTCGCGGTCGAGCTGCGCGATCTCGTCGACGCGCAGTCGGGATACTTGCGCAACACCGCGGTACTGCAGACGACCTTGACGGACGCGCACGGAAACGCCGTGCGGATCACGGACTTCTGTCCGCGCTTTCGGCGCCGTGGACGGGTGTTCCGCCCGATGAGCATCGTGCGCTTGATCGAGCCGCTCGCCGGCCGTCCGGTGGTGACGATCCGGATGAAGCCGCAGCGCGACTACGGCGCCGGCGAGCCCCAGCGCGTCGCGGGCAGTCATCACATCCGTTTCGTCGCGCCGCCGCTCCTGTACCGCGTGACCACGAATGCGTCGCTCGCATCGCTCCTCGACGAGAGCCCCTTCGTGCTCGACGGACCGGTCGCGCTGGTCCTGACACCCGACGAGACGGTCGAGGAAGCGCCGCTCGCGCTCGCACGGGCGTGGCTCGAGGAGACGCGCCAGTACTGGGAGGAGTGGGTGCACGGCCTCGCGATCCCGTTCGATTGGCAGGAGGCGGTCATCCGGGCCGCGGTCACCTTGAAGCTCTGCACGTACGAGGACACCGGCGCCGTGCTCGCGGCGATCACGACCTCGATACCCGAGATCGCGGACAGCGGGCGCAACTGGGACTATCGGTATTGCTGGCTGCGCGACAGCTTCTTCGTGATCCATGCGCTCAATCGCCTCGGCGCGACGAACACGATGGAGGGTTATCTTCGCTACCTCGATCGTGTCGTCGCACGCTCGCCGGGCGGCGTGCTGCAGCCGGTCTACGGGATCGGCGCCGAGGCACGGATCGACGAGCGCACCGTCGGGTCGCTCGAAGGCTACCTCGGCATGGGGCCGGTGCGGATCGGCAACCTCGCGTACGAGCAGACGCAGCATGATGTGTACGGGGCGATCGTGCTCGCGGCCCGTCAGCTGTTCTTCGATCAACGCCTGCCGAGTCTCGGCGACCGATCCTTGTACGCCCGGCTCGAGATCCTCGGCGAGCGCGCCGCGGCACGCTTCGCTCAGCCGGACGCGGGACCCTGGGAATTCCGCGGTATCGCGCAGGTGCACACCTTCTCGGCGGTGATGTGCTGGGCGGCGTGCGATCGCCTCGCGCGCATCGCCGCACAACTCAAGGTCGAGGACCGGGCCGGGTTCTGGCGGCGTCGGGCCGACGCGATGCGGGCGGAGATCCTGCTGCGCGCCTGGAGCGACGCGAAGCAGGCGTTCGTCGGCTCATTCGAAGGCCAGGACCTCGACGCGACCGTGCTGCTCCTGCCCGATCTCGGTTTCCTGGAAGCCACCGACCCGCGCTTCGTCGCGACGCTCGCGGCGGTCGAGCGGGAACTCGTGCGTGACGACCTGGTGTTCCGCTACGCGCATCGGGACGACTTCGGTCCGCCGTCGAACACGTTCACGATGTGCTCGTTCTGGTACGTGAACGCGCTGGCCGGCGTCGGCCGGGGCCGCGAGGCGCGCGACCTGTTCGAGGCGCTGCTCACCCGGCGCAACGCCGCCGGCCTGTTCTCGGAGGACATCGATCCGAAGTCCGGCCGGCAATGGGGGAATTTTCCGCAGACCTACAGCATGGTCGGCGTGATCACGAGCGCGTTGCGCCTGAGCCGCCCATGGGAGGAAATGCTCTGACCGCGGTCCGTCCCGCGGGGGCGGACGGTCAGCGGCGGACCTGACCGGTGCCGCGCACCAGGTATTTGTAACTCGTCAATTGTTCGACGCCGACCGGCCCCCGCGCGTGGAACTTGTCGGTGCTGATGCCGATTTCCGCGCCCATGCCGAACTCGCCGCCGTCGGCGAACTGCGTCGATGCGTTGTGCAGGACGATCGCGCTGTCGACGCGCGCGAGGAAGCGCTCGGCGGCTTGCGGATCCCCGGTCACGATGCTGTCGGTGTGTTGCGAGCCGTAGCGCGCGATGTGCGCGATCGCCGCGTCGACTCCGTCGACGACGCGCACCGCGATGATCGCGTCGAGGTATTCGGCGTGCCAGTCCGCATCGCTCGCGAACGTGACCCGCGGATCGACGCCGAGCGTCTCGGCGTCGCCGCGGACTTCGCAGCCCGCCTCGAGCAGCGCCGCGACCAGCGGCCCGAGCATCGTCGCCGCGCCACGCCGGTCGACGAGCAGCGTTTCGGCGGCACCGCAGATGCCGGTGCGACGCATCTTCGAGTTCACGACGATCCGTTTCGCCATCTCGAGATCCGCCGCCGCGTCGACGTAGACGTGGCAGATGCCCTCGAGGTGGCCGATCACCGGCACGCGCGCCTCGTTCTGCACTCGCGCGATCAAACCCTTTCCGCCGCGCGGCACGATCACGTCGACGAACTCCACCATGTCCGCGAGCAGATGCCCGACCGCGGTCCGGTCCGCGGTCGGTACGAGCTGGATGCCGCTCGCGGGCAGACCGGCGGTCTCGAGGCCGGTCACGAGGCACGCATGGATCGCGGTGTTCGAATGCAGGCTCTCCGAGCCGCCGCGCAGGATCGACGGGTTGCCCGACTTCAAGCACAGCGCGCCCGCGTCGGCGGTGACGTTCGGCCGGCTCTCGTAGATCACGCCGACGACGCCGAGCGGCACGCGACGCCGTTCGATCAGCAGGCCGTTCGGCCGGCGCCACGCCGCGAGCACGGTGCCGATCGGGTCGTCGAGTGCGGCGACCGCGCGCAGTCCCTCGGCGACCGCCTCGAGCCGGGTCTGATCGAGCCTCAGCCGGTCGCGCAGCGCCGCGGACAGCGCGTGACGATCCGCCTCGCGGCAATCCCGTTCGTTCGCCTCGAGGATCGCGCCGCGACGCTCGATCAACGCGTCGGCGGCGGCGAGCAATGCGCGGTTCTTTTGCTCGGTCGGCGCGAACGCGAGCACCGGTTCGGCCGCCCGCGCCGCGACGCCGAGCGCGCGCATCAGGTCGCCGATCGGCCGGCCGGTCGCGCTGGATTGGCTCGGATCCGCAGTCATGGCACTTTCGTCAACACCAGGTCGTCGCGATGCACGATTTCCTCGCGACCGCGAAAGCCTAGCACACGCTCGATCTCGGTGGATCGACGGCCCGCGATGCGCTGCGCGTCACGGGCCGAATACGCGCTGATGCCGCGGGCGATTTCGGTACCGCCCGGGTCGACGATGCGCACGGTGTCGCCCCGGTCGAACGGCCCCTCGGTGCCGATCATTCCGGCGGGCAACAAGCTCTTGCCCTGGCGCAGCGCCCGCGCGGCGCCCGCGTCGACGACGAGCGCGCCGCGCGGATTCAAGGTGCCCGCGATCCACTGCTTGCGCATCGCGAGCGGCGTCGCGCTCGGCACGAACCAGGTGCAGCGCGCGCCTTGCGCGACGCGGCGCAACGGATGGTCGTGCGCCCCCTTCGCGATGCACAGATGACATCCCGCGCCGACCGCGATCTTCGCCGCGGCGATCTTCGTCTGCATCCCGCCCGATCCCATGGGAGTGCCGGCGCCGCCCGCCATCGCCTCGACCTCCGGCGTGATCTCGGGTACGTGCGGGATGAAGCGCGCGCCCGGGTCTTCGGCCGGATTCGCGGTGTACAGACCATCGATGTCCGAGAGCAGCACGAGGCAGTCGGCACCGATCATCTGCGCGACGCGCGCCGCCAGCCGGTCGTTGTCCCCGTAGCGGATCTCCGCGGTCGCGACCGTGTCGTTCTCGTTGATCACCGGCACCGCGCCGAGCGCGAGCAGCGTATTCAAGGTTCCGCGGGCATTGAGGTAACGGCGCCGTTCCTCGGTATCACCGAGCGTCAGGAGGATCTGCGCGACCGCGATGCCGTGCGCGTCCAGCAATTCCTTGTAGGCATGCGCGAGGCGGATCTGACCGACGGCCGCGGCCGCCTGGCTCTCCTCGAGCTTCAGCTTCCCCGCCGCGAGTCCGAGGTGTCGCCGTCCGAGCGCGATCGCGCCCGAGGAGACCAGCACGACCTCTTGTCCGCGCTCGCGCAACCAGGCGACGTCGTCGGCCAGGGTTTCGAGCCAGTGGCGGTTCAAGCGCCCCTTCTGAGCGTCGACGAGGAGCGCCGATCCGACCTTGACGACGATCCGCTTCGCCTCGATCAGCGGGCGCGGCGCGGCGCTGCGTTGCTCGGTACTCATACGGCCGCCAGTGTAACGCCTCGTGCGCAAGTTGCGTTGCCAGCGACGATTTGCTTGCCTCTGGCGCCTCCCCTACACTTCACCCCGTCGAAACCGTCGCATTCCATTCCGAGATGAGGACGACCGCAGTGGGTAGAGAATACGAGCCGACCATCGGGCAATGGTACGAGGACCTCGAGAACGACGAGACCTTCCAGGTGATCCGCGTCGACGAAGACGGCGAGATCATCGAGATCCAGCACCTCGACGGCGACACCGAGGAGCTCGACGTCGAGGAGTGGGCGGAGCTCGATCTCGAGCTCGCGGACGAGCCGGAGGGTTGGTCGGGATCGCCGGACGAGGGCGACGTGGACGAGGACGACGACTGGGACGAAGAAGACGACGAGGATGAGGACGACGACGACGACGACGACCTCGACGACGACGAAGAGGACGAGGAGCGCGAGGAGTACTGAACGTCTCCCCGCGCGGCCCGGGTCACACCGGCTCGAGCCAGCCGTGACGGTCCGGCGCCTCGCCCCGCTGGATCGCGACGAGTTTCGCGCGCAGGTCGCGCGTGATCGGGCCCACGTCGCCGCCGGCGACGGTGACGTCCGCCCCGTGGTGAATCAAGGTACCGACGCCCGCGAGCACCGCCGCGGTCCCCGATAGCGCCGCCTCGCCGTCACGGACCCATTCGAGCATCTCGGCGACGTCGAACGGCCGTTCGACGACCTCGATTCCCGAGTCGCGGGCGATCGTGAGCAGGGAATCGCGCGTGACGCCGTGCAGGAACGAGCTGTCGAGGCTGCGCGTGAGCAGCCGCCCCTCGCGAAGCAGGACGAAGTTCGCGGCGCCGGTCTCCTGGACCTCTCCCCCGGGACAGAACAACACCTGGTCGGCGCGGTACTTCTGCCGTGCCGCGAGCGTCGGACCCATCGCCGCCGCGTAGTTGCCGCCGGTCTTGACCATTCCGAGGTGCGCGGCCGAGCGGGTGTTGACGTCGTCGATCACGATTCGCAGCGGCTTCATCCCGCCCGCGAAGTAGTCCCAGACGGGACTCGCGAGCACGAACAGCGCGGCGTCGGCCGACGGCGTCGCGGCCGCGCCGATGTTCGCGGTGGTGCCGATCAGCAGTGGCCGCAGATAGAGCGCGCCCGGCGCTTCCGGAACCTCGTCGCGGCACGCGCGGATCAGCGTACGGACCATGTCCGCGAGTTGCGCCGCATCCGGCTCCGGCAGCACGAGGTGCCGTGCGCTCTGGCGCATGCGCTGGATGTGCCGGTCCATCCGGAATGTGCGGATCGAACCGTCCGCGTGACGAAACGCCTTGAACCCTTCGAAGCAGGTGCTCGCATAGTGCAGCACGTGCGCGGCGGGACTGAGCTCGATCGGCGCGACCGGTTTGACCTCGAAGTCGCTCCAGCGGCCCGCACGATAGGCGGCGACCGCCATCTGGCGGGTCAACACGGAGCCGAACGCAGGTCTTGGGGTGGCGGTGGTCATGGAAGCGAACCCTTCGGTATGAAAATCGTGGCCGGATGCTCGAGCAGGTCTTTCAAGCGCTGGATCATCGCCGCCGCATCATAACCGTCGACGAAGCGGTGATCGAACGACGAAGACAAATTCATGATCCGGCGCACCGCGATCGCACCGTCCCGCGCCACGACGCGATCGACGGCCTTGTTCAACCCGATGATCGCGACCTCCGGGGCGTTGATCACCGGCGTCGAGACGATGCCGCCGAGCTTGCCGAGACTGGTCACGGTGATCGTCGAGCCCGCGAGCTCCTCGCGGGTCGACTGGTTCGTGCGGGCGCGCTCGGCCAGGCGACGGATCTCGGCCGCGAGCTCGTCCAGCGGTTTCGATTGAGCATCGCGCAGCACCGGGACCTTGAGGCCGTCCGGCGTTTGGGTCGCGATGCCGACGTGCACCGCTCGATGCCGCTGCAGGACGCCGCGGCTCGCGTCGTAGCGGCAATTGCACTGCGGAAACGCCGCCAGCACCCGTACCAGCGCGGCGACGACGAACGGCAAGTACGTGAGCGCCGCGGACGCGTCGGATGCGGTCGCGTTCAGGTGCACGCGCAGCGCCTCGAGCTCCGTGACGTCGATCTCCTCGACGTAAGTGAAGTGCGGAATGCTTCGCTTGGCTTCGCTCATGCGTTCCGCGATCACGCGCCGCAAGCCGATCACCTTGATCTCGGTCACCCTGTCCGTCGCGACGATCGGGTTCGGTGCCGGTCGCTCGGCCTCGGGTTCGTCGTGAGCAGGGGCGACCGCGCGCGCGGTCGCGAGATCCGCGCGCAGGATGCGTCCGCCGGGACCGGAACCTGCGATCTGCGTGAGGTCGATGCCCGCCTCGCGTGCCCGGCGGCGCGTTGCCGGCGACGCCATCACGCGACCGGCGCGCGGCGCCGCCGCGGTCGCAGTCGCAGTCGCAGTCGCAGTCGGTCGTTCGATCGCCGGCTCGAGGGGCGCCGGCGCAACGGTGGGCGCCGCGGTGACCGCCGCGCCGGTCGGCGCGGTCTCGAAGACCACCAGCGGGCTGCCGACCGGCACCTTGTCGCCGGGTTCGCCGGTGACCCGCAGCACCCGCCCGGCAACCGGTGCGGGCACTTCGACGGTCGCCTTGTCGGTCATCAGTTCCACGATCGGCTGATCCTCGTCGACGCGGTCGCCCGGTCCGACGAGCCAGCGGACGACTTCCGCCTCGACCGTACCCTCGCCGAGGTCCGGCAGCTTGAACACGTACTCGCTCATGCCGGCTCCATCACGGTCCGAAACGCCGTGGCGAAACGCGCCGGGCTCGGAAAGTATTCCCATTCGAACGCATGCGGGTACGGGGTGTCCCAGCCGGTCACGCGCTGGATCGGCGCCTGCAGGTCCCAGAAACATTCCTCTTGGATGACCGACAGGAGCTCGGCGCCGAATCCGGAGAATCGCGTCGCCTCGTGGGCGATCACGCAGCGTCCCGTTTTGCGCACCGACTCGCAGATCGTGTCCGCATCGAGCGGCACCAGCGAGCGCACGTCGACGATCTCCGCGTCGAGTCCTGCCGCGCTCGCTGCGGCCGCGGCGACGTGCACCATCGTGCCGTAGCTCACGATCGTGAGATCGCGGCCCGGGCGGACGATCTCGGCCTTGCCCAAGGGCACCCGATAATGGCCCTCCGGAACCTCCCCCTTCGGGTGGGTGCTCCAGGGCGAGGCGGGTTTGGCCGGATCGCCGTCGAACGGACCGTTGTAGAGCCGTTTCGGCTCGAAAAAGATCACCGGATCGTCGTCCTCGATCGCGGCGATCAACAGCCCCTTCGCGTCGTACGGATTCGACGGCATCAGCACCTTGAGACCGCAGACGTGCGTGAACACCGCCTCCGGGCTCTGCGAATGGGTCTGTCCGCCGCGGATCCCGCCGCCGCAGGGCGTGCGGATCGTGACCGGCGCGTAGAAGTCGCCGGCGCTGCGATACCGCAGCCGCGCGAGCTCGCTCGTGATCTGGTCGAAGCCCGGATAGATGTAGTCGGCGAACTGGATCTCGGCGACGGGCCGCAAACCGTTCACCGCCATGCCGATCGCGGCCGCGACGATGCCGCCCTCGGCGATCGGCGTGTCGAGCACCCGGTGTGCGCCGTACTTGCGCTGCAACCCGTCGGTCACGCGGAACACGCCGCCGAAATAGCCGATGTCCTCGCCCATCAGGACGACGGCGGGATCGCGGCCGAGCATCACGTCCATCGCCGAGTTCAGCGCCTGCGTCATGTTCATTTGCGCCATCGCGCGTCGCTCCTCTCCGCGTGCATCGCCGCGCGCTGCCGCTCGAGGTTCGGCGGCATGACCTTGAACACGTCTTCGAACATCAGGTCCGGGTCGAGCCGGGGCCCGTCCGCGAGGGTTCCGTGGGTGACCGCCTCCTTCCAGCTCGCGGTAACCTGCGCGTCGAGCTCCTCGACGAGCGAGCGATGGCGCTCCTCCGTCCACCCGGCGTGCTTGATCAGGTGCGCCTTGAGCCGCTCGATCGGATCGCCGAGCGGCCAGTGCGCGTAATCGTCCTTCGCGCGATAGCGCGATGGATCGTCGCTGGTCGAATGCGCCGCCGCCCGATAGGTCACGAGCTCGATCAGCGTCGGGCCGGCGCCGATGCGCGCGCGCTCCGCGGCCCATTGCGTGACCGCGTGCACCGCGAGGAAATCGTTGCCGTCGACGCGGACCCCGGCGATCCCGTAGCCCGGCCCGCGCGCGGCGAACGAACGCTGCTCGCCGCCCGCATACCCCTGGAACGTCGAGATCGCCCACTGGTTGTTCACCAGGTTCAGGATCACCGGGGCCTGGTAGACCGCGGCGAACAGCAGCGCGTGGTGAAAATCCGCCTCGGCGCTGCTGCCTTCGCCGATCCAGGCCGCCGCGAGATCGTCCTCGCCCTTGATCGCGGCCGCCATCGCCCAGCCGACCGCCTGCGGGAACTGCGTCGCGAGGTTGCCGGAAATCGAGAACAGGCGCTGCGCGGCCGAGTGGTACATGACCGGCAACTGCCGGCCCTTGCACATGTCGCGCGTGTTCGACAGGAGTTGGCACATCATGTCGACCAGCGGCAGGCCGCGCGCGATGTGCAAGCCCTGGTTGCGGTACGACGGGAACAGCATGTCGCCCGGGCGCAGCGCCATGCACTGCGCGACCGACACGGCCTCCTCGCCGAGGCTGCGCATGTAGAACGTGATCTTGCCCGAGCGTTGATTGCGCTGCATGCGATCGTCGTAGATCCGCGTCAGCAGCATGTGCCGCAGCCCGACCTGCAGTTCCGCGGCGTCGAGGTGCGGGTGCCAGGGTCCGACCGCATCGTGCGCATCGTCGAGCACGCGCACCAGTTCGAGCGACAGGTAACCGATGTCGCGGGCGCGGACATTCACGTCCGGCCGCGGCACGGCGCCGGCCGGCGAGAGCTGCAGGTAGCTGAAATCCGGCGATTCGCCGGGCCGGGCCGGGGTGGGCGGCAGGTGCAGACGAGGACTTCGCGGCATGTTGGTTAATTTACGTCCGTGCCCGCCGGAGTGTTGATTTTCATTGAACCAAACCGAATAATACGGAAAATTCATTCCGTTTTATTGGCATTAATGGAAAATAATCGCCACCCTCGTCTCGATGCGCTCGATCTCAAGATCTTGAAGATCCTGCAGCACGAAGGCGCGCTCCCGGTCGCCGAGGTCGCCGCACGCGTGCACCAATCGACGACCACCTGCTGGCGGCGCATCCAGCAACTCGAACAGCAGCGCGTGATCAAGGGCCGGGTCGCGCTGCTCGATCGCGCGGCGCTCGGGCTCGACGTCACGATCCTCGCGCACGTGAAGCTCGCGACCACCGGCCGCGACGCGATCGCGAAGTTCGAGGAGGCGATCCGCGATCGCAGCGAAGTCCTCGAGTGCTACACGCTGACCGGGGAGTGGGATTTCCTGTTGAAGATCGTCACGAAGAACATCAAGTCGTTCGAGGCGTTCTACCTCGACTACCTGTCGCGGATTCCGTTCGTGCAGTCGGTGAACTCGTCGGTCGCGGTCACCGTGATCAAGGAGTCGACCGCGCTGCCGCTCGGCTGAGCGCATGGCGCCCACCACGTTCAGCCGGCGCGGCTGCGCGTGGACGGCAGCGAGTCCGCGAACCGCCGGATGCGCGCGCTCGCCTCGCGCAGCACCGGCTCGTCGGTCGCGATGAAGACGCGCACGAACCCCTCGGTTTCCCGCCCGAACGCGCCGCCGTCGAGCACCGCGACGCGCTCGGCCTCGTAGAGTCCGCGCATGAACTGGTAGCCGGTGAGCCCGGTCGCGCGCACGTCGATCAGCATGAACATCCCGGTCTGCGGGACCGCGCACGCGAGATTCTTCGCGCCGCGCAGCTCACCGAGCAGCAGCGCCCGGCGCGCGGCGCAGTACTCGCGGGTGCGCGCCTCGGCCTGCGGCGCGATCGAGATCGCGGTCACGGCCGCCTCCTGCACGAAGCCGGGCAACCCGAACAGCATGCACATCACCAGCGACTCGACGTGACCCGCGAACGCGCGCGGACCGACGACCCAGCCGGCGCGCCAGCCCGGCATCGCGTGCGTCTTCGACAGGCTGCAGATCGTGATCACCTGTTCCGGCAAGCGCGTCGCGAGACCCGGGACCCGTCCGCCGGGCGCGATGCCCGCGTACACCTCGTCGGCGACGACCCACAGGGAATGCCGCTCGGCGAGGTCGCCGATCACCGCGAGCTCCGCGTCGTTCGTGATCACGCCGGTGGGATTGCTCGGCGTGGCGAGGAAGATCGCGCGGGTCTTCGGGGTGATCGCCCGCTCGAGCGCGTCCAGGTCGATCCGGAAGCCCCGATGCGCGGGTGCCGGCACGCGCACCAAACGGGCGCCGGACACCTCGATCGTCGCCGGATAGGTCGTGTACATCGGATCGAACGAGATCACCTCGTCGCCCGGGCCGGCGAGGCACAACGACGTCGCGAACAGGCCGTTCTGCGCGCCCGCGAGCACGACGATTTGGTCGGCGCTGACCTGCTGGCCGGTTCGCGCCGCGTGCATCCCGGCGATCGCCTCGCGCAGGTGCTGCCGTCCGGTGGTCGGGGTATAGTGCGTATCGCCGGCGCGAATGCGCTCGATCGCGCGCTCGCGCACCGGGTCGGGCGTATCGAGGTCCGGATCCCCGGCGCTCAGCAGGATCACGTCCTCGCCGCGCTCGCGCGCCGCGCGCGCCTCGTAGTGCGTGATCCAGGCGTCGGCGCCTTCGCCGGCGATGCGTTCGACCAGTGTGGAAAACTTCATCGTCTCGATCCTCTCGTCTTGCCTAGCGCACGACCGACTTGCATACTTCCGGCCCCGTGACGCGCACTCGAGCGCACTCAGCAAAGGCTCACCGATGTCGATCACTGTCGGGCGGTATCTCGTCGAAACCTTGGCCGCCAATGATATCGACACTGCGTTCGGAATTCCCGGGGTTCACACCCTGGAACTGTATCGCGGGCTCGCGCATTCGAAGATACGGCACGTGCTGGTGCGCCACGAACAGGGCGCCGGGTTCGCGGCGGACGGCCACGCGCGCGCGAGCGGCCGGCCGGCGGCCGCGTTCGTGATCTCCGGTCCCGGGCTCACCAACGTGCTCACCCCGGCGGGGCAGGCGTACTCGGATTCGGTCCCGTTGCTGGTGGTCGCGAGCACCCCGCCGCGGGCGACGCTCGGCAAGGCGTGGGGCGTCTTGCACGAGTTGCGCGATCAGCACGCGCTCGCCGACCGCGTGTTCGGCGTCGCCCGCTCGGCGCTTTCCGCCGACGCCGTGCGCGACCACCTGCGCGCGTGTCTCGCGTCGCTGCGGGGCGGACGGCCCCGTCCGGCGTATCTGGAGGTGCCGCTCGATCTGCTCGGGGAGGACACCGACCTCGTGCCGGAGCGGTTTCCCGCACCCTCCTCGCCCGGCGCGGGCGACCCGGCGGCGCTCGAGGAGGCGACCCGGATGCTGAACGGGGCCGAGCGGCCGCTGATCGTCGCCGGAGGCGGCGCGGTGCACGCGGCGGCCGAATTGCGCCTCGTCGCGGAGCGCCTCGATGCGTTGCTCGTGACGACGACCGCCGGCAAGGGGGTCCTGCCGGACCGGCACGATGCGCACCTCGGCGCGTCGCTGCCGTATCGCGAGACGCAGGAACTCGCGGCGTCCGCGGACATCGTGCTCGCGGTCGGGACGGAAATCGCGGAGACGGACATCTACTGGTCGACCCGGCTCGCGCTCGGCGGCCGGATGATCCGCGTCGACGTCGACCCGGCGAAGCTCGCCGATCACTACGGCGCCGAGGTGACGATCCAGGGCGACGCGCGGCGCGCGCTCGAGGCGCTGCTGCCCGGGCTCGAACCGCGCAGCGGTTGGCGCACCCGGATCGGCGGCGCCGCGGCGGTGCGCGCCCGGATCGACGCGTCCTGGAATCCGGCGGCGCGGACCTATTCGATGGTGCTCGCCGCGATCCGCGCGGGCCTGCCCGCCGACGGCGTCGTGTTCAGCGACATGACCCAGGTCGCGTACCACGGCAACTATGCGTTCCCGGTCGATCGGCCCGGCTGCTGGTTCCACCCGTCCGGTTACGGCACGCTCGGGTTTGCGCTGCCGGCCGCGCTCGGCGCGAAGATCGCGCTGCCGACGCGCGCGGTGCTCGCACTGGCCGGGGATTTCGGCCTGCAGTTCACGCTCGGCGAATTGATGACCGCGGCGGAGAACGGGCTGGCGCTGCCGATCGTCGTTTGGAACAACGCGGCGCTCGGCCAGATTCGCGACGACATGACCGCGGCGGGGATTCCGCCGCTTGGCGTGATCGCGCGCAACCCGGACTTCCAGGCGCTCGCGCGCGCCTGTGGCGTGCGCGCGGTGCGGATTCGCGGCGACGAGGGCCTCACCGCGGCGGTGCGCGAGGCGCTTGCCGCGAACGGGCCGACCTTGATCGAGATCACGGAGGGACCGAAGCATGTTTGACCGACCGCTCGCCTATGCGGCACTCGCCGCGATCGCGCTCGCGCCGCCGGCGTTCGCGGCACGCACGCTGCACGTCGTCGAGCACGCGCTGACCGACCGTGTTCTCGACCTCGGCGCGAAGGGCGATTCGCGCGGCGACCTGTTGACGTTCGCGAACCCGGTGTTCGATGCGGCCAACAAGACCCAGGTCGGCAGCGACCAGGGTTTCTGCATCCGCGTGGTGAAGGGCAGGCGCTGGGAGTGCTTCTGGACGCTGCTGCTCGATCATGGGCAGATCACGGTCGAAGGACCGTTCCGCGACCACGGCGATTCGACCCTGGCCGTGACCGGCGGTACCGGCGCGTACGCCGGCGCCCGCGGCTCGATGACGCTGCACGCGCGCGACGCGAAGTCGACGAGCTACGACTTCATTTACCACCTGCTATAAGCGAGCGTTGCCGATGAGTTATACCGCAGACGACTGCGCGCGCTGCCGCGCGGATTTCCCGGCGCTGGGCGCGATGCGCGGCGGCGCGCCGATCGCGTTCCTCGACGGCCCGGGCGGCAGTCAGGTTCCGCTCGCGGTGATCCGCGCGATCGAGAACGTGTACGCGAACTGCAACGTGAATACCGGCGGTGCGTTCGCTCCGTCGCGCGAAGTCGGCCGCCGCCTGCACGAGGCGCGCGGCGCGGTCGCGACGTTGCTGGGTGCGGCCGGTCCGGAGACGATCTCCTTCGGCCAGAACATGACGACGTTGTGCTTCTCGCTCGCGCACGCGATCGGCCGCACGCTCGAGGCGGGCGACGCGATCGTGATCACCGAACTCGACCACGAAGCGAACCGTGGGCCGTGGCTGATGCTGCGCGAGCGCGGCGTGGTCGTGCGCGAGGTGCGCTTGCGGCAGGACGGCCGCCTCGACCTCGACGACCTTGCGGCGAAGCTCGACGCGCGCGTCAAGCTGGTCGCGATCGGGGCGTCCTCGAACGCCCTCGGCACGGTGAACGATCTCGCGCTGGTGCGGCGGCTGTCGGCCGCGGTCGGCGCGCTGATGGTGGTCGACGCGGTGCATTACGCACCGCACTTCCCGATCGACGTCCAGGCGCTCGGCACCGACTTCCTGCTGTGCTCGGCGTACAAGTTCTACGGACCCCACGTCGGCATCCTGTACTCGCGTCCGGGTGCGCTCGACCGGCTGCCGACCGATCGACTCTCGGCGCAGAACCCGGCGCCGCCGTACCGGTTCGAGACCGGGACCCTGAATGCCGCCGCGATCCACGGGGTGCGCGCGGCGATCGGCTACATCGAGTCCCTCGGTCGCGGCGCGAACGCGCGCGAGCGCATCGTCGACGCGATGACCGGGATCGCGGCCTACGAGCACGCGCTCGCGGCCGATTATCATCGCCGCGTCGCCGCGTTGCCGGGGGTGCGCCTGTACGGACCCGGCTTCGACGATCGCGCCCGGGCGCCGACGGTGTCGATCACGCTCGACGGGCGCAACGCCGGCGAGCTCGCCGCGCTGCTCGATGAGCGCGGACTGTGCGTCTGGGATGGCGACTTCTATGCGGTGCGCGTGATCGAGGTGCTCGGACTCGCCGAGCGCGGCGGACTGCTGCGCACCGGATTCTCGCTCTACAACACCCGCGAGGAGGTGGACCGGCTGCTCGCCGCGCTGGAGGAGATCACCCGCGCGCCCCGTTGAACTTGCGCAGGATCGGCGGATCCAACCCAGCACACGGCTTGCCGCAGGCGGGGGTTCCGATGATCAAGCATTGCCTGGCCGCGCTCATGCTCGCGACCGCGGCGCTCGCCGCGGTACCGGGCTGGGCCGCGAACCATCCGACCTCCCAGCCGATCTACCCGGCCGCCCGCGCCGGGCTCGCGCGAGCGCCGCGTCACCACGTCCCGTGGGGCGGGGTGCTGCTGCTCGGCGCGATCGCGGTGATCGGGCTGTCGTTGCTGCGGCGGCGGACCCCGGATCCCGCGTACGGCACGGGTGTCTCGCCGGCCGGAACGCTCGGCGCAGCCGCTCCCGGAGGACTCTTTGCGGGACCCTACGGCGGCCCCGGCACCTATGGGCCTGGCCCGTACGGGGGAGTGCCGCCGGCGGGCGGCCTCGGCGCCGGAGTGGTCGCGCGCGAAGAGCCCGCTCAACACCTGTTCAACCGCGGCCCGGACGAGACCCTCGGGGACCCGGGCCTGTCCAACGCCGACATGGGCGGGAACGACGCTGGGGTCGCGAACGACCCGGGTTCCTGGGACGCTGGCCGCGGAACGGGCGACGGCCGCGGCTGGAACTGACGCGGCGCGAATCCGGCGCCGGCTTCAGCGCTCGCGCGCGACCGCCTCGCCGACCGAGTCGATGAGTCGGCCCATCCCCGCCGCGGTGTCTTGGTGGACGCCACCGAGAAAGAACGCCGGCGCCGCGCCGAGATGGCTGCGCCGCGCGCCGTCGATGTGCTCGCGCACCTTCTGAAGATAGATGTGGTCGTCCATTTCGGCGGTGTAGCGCACCGGATCCACGCCGATCTCGACCGCGTAGCGATGCAGGTCCTTCGGGCCGAGCCGCGCGGCGTGCCGGAACAACGCGTCGTGCATTTCCCAGAACTTGCCCTGCGCCGCGGCCGCTTCCGCGGCCTCCGCGGCGAGCACGGCGTGCGCGTGCTCGAGCTCCGATGGAAAGTGCCGATAGATGACCTGCAGGTGCGTCGGGTAGCGTTCGCGCAGCATCCGCACCACCGGCGCGGCCGCACGACACGCCGGCGACTCGAAATCGCCGTACTCGATCAGCGTGAGGCGCGCGTGCGCCGGGCCCTGGCGGTGATCCTCGGGCTGCGGCGGCACCGCCAGCACGGCCGGTTGCGTTTTCATACCCTCGCCCTCCCGGGCTCAGCCCACCAGGATCCTCGGCTTCTCGTTCAACCCGTCGACGATCAATTGATTCATGCGCCGGACGAACGCGGCCGGGTCCTCCAGTTCGCCGCCCTCGGCGAGCAGCGCCTGATCGAATAATACGCGCGCAAGCTCCGTGAACGCGGCCTCGTCCGGCGTTTCCTTGAGCCGCGCGATCAGCCGGTGCTTGGGGTTGATCTCGAGGATCGGCGGGCTCTCGAACGAACTCTGGCCCGCCTGTTTCAGGATCCGCGCCATCCGCAGCGAAATACCGTGCTCGGCGAACACCAGGCAGGCCGGCGAATCGGTGAGGCGCGACGACAGGCGCGCGCGGTCGATCTTCCCGTCGAGCGCCTTCGCGAGACGTTCGAGCGGCTCCTTGAAGGCCGCTTCCTCGGCGATCCGGTCCGGCGTCTGGATCGCGGGTGCGACGTCCGCGGCCGCGCTCGCGGCGCTCGCGAGCGGCTTGCCGTCGAACTCGCGCAGGTGGTTCACCACCCACTCGTCGATCCGGTCGGTCAGCAGGAGCACCTCGATTCCCTGCGCGCGGAAGCCCTCGAGCTGCGGGCTGTTGCGCGCGGCGGTCTCGGTGTCCGCGGTGAGGTAGTAAATGGATTTTTGGTCCGGCTTCATCCGGGCGACGTAGTCGGCGAGCGTGACCCAGCCGGACTCGGTCGTCGAATGCAGGCGCAGCAGCTTCGCGATCCGCGGCCGCATCGCCGGATCCTCGATGATCCCCTCCTTCAGCACCGCACCGAAGGTCGTCCAGAACTCGGCGTAGCTCGCCGCGTCCGATGCCGCGAGTTCCTCGAGCAGGTCGAGCGTGCGCTTCACCAGCGCCGCGCGGATCTTGTCGACGGTGCGGTTGTTCTGCAGCAACTCGCGCGAGACGTTCAACGGGAGGTCGGCGGTGTCGACCAGTCCGCGCATGAAGCGCAGCCAGGGCGGCAGGAGTTCGGCCGCCTTGTCCATGATGAATACCCGCTTCACGTACAGCTGGATGCCGGCGCGATGCTCCCGGTCGAACAACTCGAACGGCGCCCGCTTCGGCAAGTACAGCAGCGACGTGTACTCGAGCCCGCCCTCGACCTTGTTGTGCGCCCACGCGCGCGCCTCGTCCTCGCCGTGCACGAGGTGCTTGAAGAAGCCTTGATAATCGTCCGCGCCGAGCTCGGCCTTCGGCCGCGTCCAGAACGCCTTCGCCTGGTTCAGCGTTTCGCTCTTGCCGCCCGCCTCCAGCACGATCGGCACGCCGAGATGATCGGAGTACTTGCGCACCAGCTCCCGCAGGCGCCACTCCTCGAGGAACTCCCGGTCGTCGTCGCGCAGATGCAGGATCACCTCGGTGCCGCGGTCGGCCCGCGCGTCCGGCGATATTTCGTAGGCGCCCTCGCCGTTCGACTCCCAGCGCACCGCGTCGGCGTCGGCCCGCTTGCTGATCACGGTCACACGGTCGGCGACGATGAAGGCCGAGTAGAAACCGACCCCGAACTGTCCGATCAGCTGCGCGTCCTTCGCCGCGTCCCCGCTCAAGGTCTCCAGGAAACGCCTGGTGCCCGACCGCGCGATCGTACCGAGGTTGTCGACGACCTCCTCGCGGCTCATGCCGACGCCGTTGTCCGCGACCGCGATCGTGCCGGCGTCCGGGTCGACTTTCAGCCGGATCGTGAGCTCGTCGCCGCCGAGGAGCTCCGGCTTGCCGATCGCCTCGAAGCGCAGCTTCTCGCAGGCGTCGGACGCGTTCGAGATCAACTCCCGCAGGAAGATCTCCTTGTGCGAGTACAGCGAGTGGATCACCAGGCGCAGCACCTGCTGCGTCTCGGCCTGAAACTCCTTGCGCTCGGGGGTCGTGTCGGTCGTCATGGTGTGGTGCTCGATGGAACGTCCGCTATCAAGGGCGCCGATAGCCCCGGTTCAGCCCGAGTTGGGGGCGGCGGCGCCAAGTTCAAGGCCATCGATCCCCGGTCGCCGGCTTGAAATTGCGCGACCGCGGCCCGACCATGGCGGTCGGGGCGCGGATCCGGTCGACCGCGATCCCCCGTGAAGAGGCACCCATGAAACGCATCGTGCTGTTCCTGATCACCAATATCGCCGTGCTGGCGCTGCTGTCTCTCGTCGTATTCATCGTCGAGAGGGTGTTCGGACTGCGGATCGGCGGCGGTGGCTACGGGGCGCTGCTCGTGTTCTCGGCGATCTTCGGCTTCGGCGGCGCACTGATCTCCCTCGCGATGTCGAAATGGATCGCGAAGCGCACCATGGGCGTTCGGGTGATCGACCAACCCTCCAACGCCTCCGAGCACTGGCTGCTCGCGACCGTCGCGCGGCTCGCCGAATCGGCGCACGTCCGCATGCCCGAGGTCGGCGTCTTCGAGTCGCAGGAGATGAACGCGTTCGCGACCGGTGCGAGGCGCGACGCCGCCCTGGTCGCGGTGAGCACCGGCCTGCTGCGCGGCATGACGCCCTCGCAGGTCGAGGCGGTGCTCGGCCACGAACTGAGCCACGTCGCGAACGGCGACATGGTCACGCTGACCCTGCTGCAAGGGGTCCTCAACACCTTCGTGATCTTCCTCGCGCGCGTGATCGGCAACGTGGTCGATCGCGCGGTGCTGCGTAATGAGCGCGACGAACCCGGCATCGGCTCGTTCGTGACGACGATGATCGCGCAGATCGTGCTCGGCGTCTTCGCGAGCATGATCGTTGCGTGGTTCTCGCGCTACCGCGAGTTCCGCGCGGACCGGGGCGGCGCGCAACTCGCCGGTCGAGCCAACATGATCGGCGCGCTGGAAGCGCTGCAGCACAGCCAGGGCGCGCCGATGCCCGGATCGATGCAGGCGTTCGGGATCAACACCGAGCGATCCGGCGGCCTGACGCACCTGTTCATGACGCATCCGCCGCTCGAACGGCGGATCGCGGCATTGCGTGCCGCCTGACACGCATCCGCAACCGATGCCGCCGCGTCCGCCCGCCGCGTCGACGCTCGCGGACCTGCGCGCCGTGGTCGGCCGCGCCGCCGCGCTCGACGCGATCGCGGACGTCGCGCCGTACGTCGAGGACTTCCGCGGCCTCTACCACGGGACGACCCCGCTAGTATTGCTGCCGGCGAGCGTCGAGGAGGTCGCGCGGATCCTCGCGATCTGCGACCGGGACGGCGTCGCGGTGGTCCCGCAAGGCGGCAACACCGGCTACTGCGGCGGCGCGACCCCCCACGAGCACGGCGCCGAGATCGTGATCGCGATGCGGCGCCTGAATCGGATTCGCGCGGTCGACGTGGCGAACGACTCGATGGTCGTCGAGGCGGGCTGCACGCTCGCGGCCGTACAGGACGCGGCACGCGCGGCGGGGCGGCTGTTCCCGCTGTCCTTAGGGTCGGAAGGCAGCGCGCAAATCGGCGGCAACCTGTCGACGAACGCGGGCGGCACCGCCGTCCTGCGCTACGGGATGATGCGCGACTTGACGCTCGGGCTCGAGGTCGTGCTCGCCGGCGGCCGGATCCTGCGCTCACTGCAACCGCTGCGCAAGGACAATACCGGCTACGACTGGAAGTCGCTGTTCATCGGCGCCGAGGGCACCCTCGGCGTGATCACCGCCGCGGCGCTGAAGCTGTTCGCGTCGCCGGCGGACACCGCGACCGCCCTCGCCGGCGTGCCGTCGCCGGCCGCCGCACTCGACCTGCTGATGCGCTTGCGCGAGCATTTCGGCGAGGCGATTTCGAGTTTCGAGCTGCTGCCGCGGCGCGCGGTCGAACTCACCGTGGGTCTCGTCGACGGCGTCGCGAACCCGCTCGCCGACGATGCGGCGCCGTGGTTCGTGCTCGTCGAGATCGGCGTGAGCCGCGCGGTCACCGACCCGACGGGGCGCCTCGGCGAGGCGCTCGCTTCGGCCGCCGACAGCGCGACCCTCTCGGGCGCGGTGCTCGCGACCTCCGCGGCGCAGGCGCAGGCGTTCTGGAAGCTGCGCGAATCGGTGCCGGAGGCCCAGCGGCGTCACGGCGCGAGCCTCAAGCACGATCTGTCGGTGCCGATATCCGCGATACCGCGGCTGATCGACCTCGGTACCGCGCTGATCGCGCGCCTGGTGCCCGACGGCGAGACGATCGCCTACGGTCACGTCGGCGACGGCAATCTGCATTTCAACGTGAGCCAGAAGCCCGGGACCGACCGCGCGGCGTTCCTCGCGCGGCAGGCGCCGCTGCAGGCGGCGATGTTCGACTTGACGGCGAGCCTCGGCGGTTCGTTCAGCGCCGAGCACGGGATCGGACGCCTCAAGGTCGAGGAACTCGAGCGGCGTACCGATCCGGTCGAGCTCGAGCTGATGCGGGCGCTGAAGCGCACGCTCGATCCGAAGGGGATCATGAATCCCGGCAAGGTGCTGCGTTGAGCGGCATCGCTCGGCGATGCGCCGCCTGACGCTGCCGAGGCAAACGCCGCGGCTCGTGCTGCGCGATTTCACCCGGGATGACTTCGACGGGATCCTCGCGTATTCGTCCGATCCGCGCGTGACCCGCCACCTGTTCTTCGGTCCGCGCGATGCCGAGCGCACGGCCGAGTACCTCGATGGGCTGCTCGCCTCCCAGCGCGAGACTCCGCGGAGCCGCTTCGAGCTCGCGGTCGTGGCGCGCGACACCGGACGCGTGATCGGCGCGTGCGACCTGTCGCGGATCGAGCGCGGCGTGTTCGACCTCGGCTACATGCTGGGCACCGCGCACTGGGGTCGGGGCTACGCGACCGAGATCGCGCGCTCACTCGCCGAGGCGGCGTTCCTCGAGCTGCGCGCGGCGCGCGTGATCTCGACCGTCGACGTCGCCAACCGCGCATCGATCCGCGTGCTCGAGAAGCTCGGGATGCGCTGGGAGGCGGTGTACCGCAAGCACCGCCGCGCGAAGAACCGGTGGTGGGACTGCCACCTGTACGTGCTGCCACGCGAAGTGTGGGAAACCGAGCAGGCTCGGCGGGCGGCGGACCCGGACCCGCGATCCGCGCCCGAGGGCTAGGAGGACTCGTCCTCGTCGTCCTCGCCGTCGCCGCCGTCCTGCGCGCGGCGCGCGAGTTCGCGTCGCTTCGCACGCTCGATCACGTCCTCGCTCGGCATCCCGAGCCGGGTGCTGGCACGCAGCGTGAGGAGTCCGCCGACCAGCGCACCGACGACCACCAGGATCGCGAGGACGGCGCGGATCATGGCCGGATCGGGCGGATCAGCCCCTCCTGGCAGGCGCTCGCGACCAGTCGACCGTCGGTCGCGAAGATCTGGCCCCGCGCGAAGCCGCGCGCACCGGACGCGCTCGGGCTGTCGGTCGCGAACAGCAACCACTCGTCGACGCGCACCGGACGATGGAACCACATCGCGTGGTCCACGCTCGCCATCACGATGCGATCGGATGCGAACGACACACCGTGCGGCATCGCCGCCGTGTCGAGCAGATGATAATCGGACACGTAGGCGAGCAACGACCGGTGCAGCGCTTCGTCGTCCGGGAGGCGGTCGATCGCGCGGAACCACACATGCCGTCGCGCCGGCCGCTTCGGCGGATCCGGCAATTCCATCGGTTCGACGAAGCGGAACTCGAACGGCCGCTTCTGTTCGAGGCGGCGGCGCTGGTGTGCCGGCAGGCTCGCGAGCAGTTCGCGCAGCTGGATCTCGGGATTCGGCAGCGCTTCCGGCGGCGGCACGGACGGCATCGGGCTCTGGTGGTCGAAGCCGTCCTCGGCGGACTGGAACGACGCGGACAGGTTGAAGATCTGCTCGCCGTGCTGGATCGCGACGACCCGGCGGGTCGCGAAATGGTTGCCGTCGCGGGCGCGATCCACCTCGTAGACGATCGGCGCGTTGAAATCCCCGCGCCGCAGGAAATACGCGTGCAGCGAGTGCGCGCGGCGCCCGCCGTCGACGGTCGCGGTCGCGGCGGTCAGCGCTTGCCCGAGCACCTGCCCGCCGAACACCTGCGAACTGCCGATGTCGCGACTCTCGCCGCGGAACAGGTCGAGTTCCAGCCGCTCGAGCGTCATCACCTTCAACAGATCTTCGAGCAGGCGGTTCATCGCGCGCTCAGACCGGTTCGCCGCCGTCGACGCCGAGCCGCTTCTGCATGATCGGGCTCGTGGTCGTGTACTGCAGGAACTGCCGCTTCTCCGGATACAGGTGATGCTGGATCCCGAACGCGGCGAGCGCCGCCTCGTGGAATCCGCTCAGGATGAGCTTCTTCTTGCCGGGATAGGTGTTGATGTCGCCGATCGCGAAGATGCCCGCAACGCTGGTCTCGAACTTCTCCGTGTCGACCTTGAGCGCCTTCTTGTCGAGCTCGAGCCCCCATTCGGCGATCGGACCGAGCTTCGGGTGCAGTCCGAAGAACACCAGGAGCTGCTCGGCGGGCACCGTGACCACGTGATCCCCGGGGCTGCGCACGTCGACCGACTCGAGGCGCGCGCCGGTGCTGCGATGCGCGATCAGGTTGCCCTCGAGCAGTTGCATGCGGTTCGCCGCGACGAGCTCGCGCATCTGCGCGACGGTCGCCGGCGCGCCGCGGAATTCCGCGCGACGGTGCACGAGGGTGAGCGAACGCGCCTTGCCGCACAGCGCGACGGTCCAGTCGAGCGCGGAATCGCCGCCGCCGCAAATCACGAGGTCCTTGCCGTGGAAATCGGTCGCGTTCTTCACGCGGTAATGCAGGGCCGCCCCTTCCAGCGCCTCGATCCCCGGGACCGCGAGCCGCCGCGGCTGGAACGAGCCGACGCCCGCGGCGATCACGACGGTACGCGCATCGAAGCGCGTGCCGGCCGTCGTCTCGAGCCGGAACCGGCCGTCCGCTTGGCGCTCGAGTCCGGTCACTTCCTGTCCCAAATGGAAGGTCGGATTGAACGGCTTGATCTGCTGCAGGAGACGGTCGACGAGCTCCTGCGCGCCGCACACCGGGATCGCCGGGATGTCGTAGATCGGCTTGTCCGGATAGAGTTCGGTGCACTGGCCGCCGACGTGCGCGAGCGTATCGATCACGTGCGCATGGATCCCGAGCAGGCCGAGCTCGAACACCTGGAACAGGCCCGCGGGTCCCGCACCGATGATCACGACATCGGCTTCGATCCGGGCGGTGGCGGAGGGCTGGCTGTTTTCGGACGTCATGCGCGCAATTCCCCGGCGAGTGTGGCGAACTGCGGCGAATTGTAGCCGAATGGCGCGCGTTCGGCAGGCGCCGCCGCGGCCGCTCGCCGGCGCTTGCGTGCGCGCCCGCGATCCCGCAGGCTCGCGCCCATGGCGACCTTGGTGTGGTTTCGGCGGGACTTGCGGCTCGACGACAATCCGGCGCTCGACGCAGCCACGCGCGATGCCGCGGTGATTCCGGTGTACCTGCACGCGGACGATCGCGATGATGCCTGGCCGCCCGGCGCCGCGAGCCGCTGGTGGCTGCACCATAGCCTCGCCGCGTTGGCCGAGGACCTCGGGCGCGCCGGCTCGCGGCTCACGCTGCGGGTCGCGCCCGAGACGGACGCCGCGCTCCTCGCGCTCGCGCGCGAGACCGGGGCGACCCGCGTCGTCTGGAATCGGCGTTTCGAGCCCGCGGCGGCCGCGAGCGAGCGGCGCATCGAGGCGGCGCTGCACGCCGCGGGAATCGCGACCGAACGCTTCAACGCGTCGCTCCTGCACGAGCCCGGAACCGTCGCGAATCAGGCCGGCCGCCCGTTCCAGGTGTTCACGCCGTTCTGGCGGCATTGCCTCGCACTGCCCGATCCCCAGGAACCGCTCCGCGCGCCGAGACGCTTGCCGGCACCGGCGCGCTGGCCGCAGTCCGCGGCGCTCGATGAATTCGCGTTGCGGCCCGCGCGGCGCTGGGACGCGGGTCTCGAGGAGAGCTGGCAACCGGGGAGCCGCGGCGCCGCGGCCCGGCTCGCGGCGTTCGTGAGCGAGGCGTTCGGCCAGTACACGGTCGAGCGCGATCGGCCCGATCGCACGGGCACCTCACGCCTGTCGCCGCATCTGCATTTCGGCGAGATCGGCCCGCGCCAGATCTGGCATGCGGTACGCACGTTCGCGGCACCGCGCCGGCTGCGCTGGCGCGAGTCGCAATTCCTCGCCGAGGTCGGTTGGCGCGAATTCGCGCACCACCTGCTGCACCATTTTCCGCAAACCGCGACCGAGCCGCTGCGCCCCGCGTTCGCGGGCTTCCCGTGGCGGGACGATCCGGCGGCGCTCGCCGCGTGGCAGCGCGGGCGCACCGGCTACCCGATCGTCGATGCGGGCATGCGGGAGCTGTGGCGCACGGGCTGGATGCACAACCGGGTGCGCATGATCGCGGGTTCGTTCCTGGTCAAGGATCTGCTGCTGCCGTGGACCGACGGCGCCGCGTGGTTCTGGGACACCCTGGTCGATGCCGACCTCGCCGCGAATACGCTCGGCTGGCAGTGGGTCACCGGGTGCGGCGCGGACGCCGCGCCGTACTTCCGGATCTTCAATCCGACATCCCAGGGCCGGCGCTTCGACCCCGATGGGGCGTACGTGCGCCGGTTCCTGCCCGAGCTCGCGCGGCTTCCGTCCGAATGGATACACGAACCCTGGAAGGCGCCGGTCGCGGTGCTGCAGGCGGCGCGCGTGACGCTCGACGTCGACTATCCGCGCCCGATCGTCGATCACGCGGCCGCACGCGGCCGCGCGCTGCTCGCGCTCGCATCGATCACGCCTCCCGCGCGCGAGCGCGGCTGACCCGCGGCCGCCGGGGTCGCGCTCAGTCGCGCGGCAGGTGCGCGAGGATCCGGTCCGCGATCGCCGCGTAATGACCGTCGAAGTGATGCCCCCCCGGCATCTCGACCGAGATCGCCCATCGGCTCTTCGAATGCGCGCAGGTCGCCTCGCGATCGCTGCGGCCGTACAGGCACAGGTAGTGCGCACCGGTCCAGCGAGCGAGTTCCGGTGCGGTCGGAATCCCGCCACGGTTGCTGCCGAGCCAGTTCGCGACGTGGAATTCGAACTGCGCGCTGTCACTGATGCCGAGCAACGCGGTCAAGCCGACCATTGCGTGAGTCGCCGCCGGCAACCGGTTGATCATGAACGGCAGCGTGTCGGCCCCTTGCGAATAGCCGACGAGGAGCACCCGCGACTTGCCCCATTGCAGCGCGAAATGCCGCAGCACCCGGTCCAGGTCCTGCGCGCCGCCCTGCGGCGTGCGCGGTGTCCAGAAATACCGCAGCGAGTCCCACCCGACCATCGGGATGCCGTGCGCCGCCAAGGCCCGCGAGATCTGGCGATCGATGCCCACCCAGCCGCCATCACCCGACAGGAACACCCCGAACCACGGGCTGTGGGTGCCCGGTGCGGCCGGAATCACCGCGAGCGGCAGGTCGTCGACCGGCGGGATCGGCCCCCGCAACGGGAACGCCCTGGGCGCCCGGGCGGCCGCCGGCGCAGCGGCCGTTGCCGCAGCAGGTGCCGCGCCGGCTGCCGGCGCGGCCGTCGGTGCGGCAGGCGGTGCGGCAGGCGGTG
>JAJYAM010000029.1 GCA_021779535.1 Pseudomonadota bacterium | reverse complement strand
AAAAAAACGCCGCGGCGTGAGCCGCGGCGTTTCCCGGGATCGAAGAATTACTTCGAGACCGACTTCTTGAACATCCGATTGAGCTTCTCGTTGATCTGCTCGATCGAAGTCTGGTTCGCCTGAGCAGTGGAGAGCGCCTGGTTCGCGGTGCTCTGCGCCGCATTCGCCGCGGACGCCGCGCTCGAGGCGGCCGAGTTCGCCGCCGCCGCGTCGCTCGACGCCTTCGCGGTGTCGCCCTGCAGCTTCGAGACCTGCGACTTCAGGTCGTCGATCTGCGACTGGATCGGCTTCAGGTCGGTGCAGCCGGTGAACGCGAGCAAGCAGGCCGCCGCGGCCGAAACCTTAACTACCGTTGCGAGTTTCATAAGCATCTTCCCCTAGGGTTGTGGCATTGGTCTTAGTGAACCTAGCGTATCGCCGCACGGGTGCCCGCCATGGGGGTGGGCACGCGTGCTGCGAATCGTTGCAATTAAAGCGAATTTTCAATGGTAAATGCAACCGTAAATATACTGAGTGTCGGTATAACGCGACGTTTTTATGCGTATTTTCGCCTTCGGCGTATTAAATCGGCGTCACGATCGACGTGCCCATGGGACCCCTTCAGCTCTCCAAAAGTTCCATTACCGCGCGGTGCCCCTGGTTGATCGCGCAGTCCGTGTAGGCCTCGCCGCCGGAGTCGGAGTTCGCGATCGCGATCCGTCCGAACTGCGCGCGCCCGACGACGTAGGGCCGCTGCTCGATCGGCAGGTCCGGATCGAACAGGGGGTTGTACTCAGGCGCGTAGCCGTGCGCGTGGCGGTTCACCGTGAGCGCGGTGATGTCGCGCGCCGGATCGAAGCCGCCGCCGGCGAGCGCGCGCCCCATGATGTCGCGGATGTGGCGTTCGAACGTCGCGAACGGGGTCACCAGCAGGTCGGCCCGGCCGACCCGGTTCTGGTCGAACTCGGACAGCCCCGGCTTGCACGGCGTGCGGGTCAGGTGCACCAGGATCGGCTCGTCGGGCCGGGCCGGCGCCCGGTAAGCGCCGAGATCGACCCGTGGGTTCAGATAGAAGTACGAGAAGTAGCAGCCCGGCGTGTACACGTAATAGGTCTTCAGCGCCTCGAACGCGCGCCAGTTGCGGATTGCGACCGACGCGTAGACCAGCGGCGTCTTCACCAGCTTGTGCAGTGCCTCGCGCTGCACGGCGGGCAGGTCCGGCACGAGGTAGGGGATCATCATGTTGTAGCAGGCGAGCACCGCGGCGCGCGCGCGCGCCTTGAACGCCCGCCCGTGGCGCACGTAGGTGACCTCGACCTCGCGCGCGGTCTGCGGCTCGCCGAGGTTGCGCACGTGGATCACGGTGCTGTTCAGCCGGATCCGCACCGGTGAGCCGGCGCGGTCGAGCTTCGAATAGTCGACCCGCGCGGTGATCAGGTTCTCGACGCCGGAGCCGGGCAGCGCCTCGGGGATCAGGTTGCGCACCAGCGAGCGCGCGATCGTCGCATTGCCGTCCGGGAAGTGCAGGAACGGCGAGCCGCCGGTGTCCTCGTAGCCGGCCGGCGTCGGCCCCATCCGCTCGATCGAGCCCTTCGCGAGGTTCATCCCCTGGAAGCCCGGGAGGTGGAATCCCCAGCAGTCGAGCGCGGAGACCGCGTCCGTGCCGACGCCCCACTCGCCCTTGGTGCTCGCGTGGTAGTAGTGCAGCACCGCGGGCTCGGCGTGCACGTAGTCGCGCAGGAATGCCTCGTAGCTGATCCGCGAGAGCAGCTGCTTCTTCTCGTCGGAGGACAGGCCCGGCATGTAGTCGACGTGACCTGCCTCGATCTCGGCGATCTGCGCCTTCGCGCGCGCCGGGAGCGGCGCAGCCGCGAGGGCCTCGGCCCAGGGGCGCGATCCGATGCCGACGCAGAGCGTGTCGGTGCCGAAGGTCTCGCGATCGAAGAACGCGGCGCGCTCGAGGCCGGCGTGCGCGTAGAACTGGCGGTGCTGCGTCGACTTTTGCAGCGTCGGGACGTCGATCCCGAGGGTCTCGAGCAGCCCGTACGCGACCCGGCTGTACGGGCGCGGGCTGTCGATGTCCTCGGTGCCGCCGTTCATCAGCTCCATCCGGTCGCCGAAGTGGAACTCGTTGCGCTTCGCGTGGCCGCCGAAGTCGTCGTGGTTCTCGATGATCAGGATCCGGCTGTTCGGACCGGCGTTCGCGCGGTGGAAGTGCGCGGCGGCGAGGCCGCTGATCCCGCCGCCGACGACGATCAGGTCGTAGTGCTCGCCGGTGTCGGTCGCGTGGGTCCAGTGGCGGCCGTCGCGCAGCGCGTGCGCGATCTCGAACGAGCCCGGATGGTCGCCGCGCAGCCCGGTGAGCGCCGGCGGGTAATAGCCCGGCATGTCTTGGGAAGGCGTCGCGAGGGTGCCCGGCGGGTCGCCGGGCGCGGCGGCGAGGAGTGGTCCCGAGGCGAGGGTGGTCGCACCGATCGCGACGCCGTTCAGGAAGTCGCGCCGGGTGATCGGGCAGCCCATGCCGAGCACCCGGTCGTTCGAGCGGTCGTCGTCGCCGTTGCCCATGGCATCTCCTCGCGGCCGGTGGATGGACGGCGACGTTACCGCGGCGCGGCGCGACTTGCCAGACGGGCATTCCTGTATATAATCCCAATACTGTTCAAATATCCAGGTGCCGTATGACCGATCTCACGCCCCGGCAAACCCAGATTCTGCGGCTCATCCAGGACAGCATCGCGGAAAGCGGAATGCCGCCGACGCGTGCCGAGATCGCCCGCGCGCTCGGCTTCAAGTCGCCGAATGCCGCGGAGGAACACCTGCGCGCGCTCCAGCGCAAGGGCGTGATCGACCTGATCCCGGGCGCCTCGCGCGGAATCCAGCTGAAGGACGTGCTGCGCGAGCAGATCGGCTTGCCGCTGATCGGCCGCGTCGCCGCCGGCCGGCCGATCCTCGCCGAGGAACACGTCGAGGGGCGCTATCAGATCGACCCGCGGCTGTTCCAGCCGCAACCGCACTATCTGTTGAAGGTCCGCGGGATGAGCATGAAGGACGTGGGCATCCTCGACGGCGACCTGGTCGCGGTGCACCGCACGCCCGAGGTCCGCAATCGGCAGATCGTCGTCGCGCGGCTGGAGAACGAGGTCACGGTCAAGCGCTATCGGCAGGAAGGCCGGATCGTCTGGTTGCTGCCGGAGAACGCCGATTTCGAGCCGATCCGCGTCGATCTGCAGCACCAGCCGATGATCATCGAAGGTGTCGTCGTCGGCGTCTTGCGTCGCGGTAAGACCTTGGATGCCGCGTGACGCTCGCTCGCTCGCCGAGCTGCTCGCCGATGCGCGCGTCTGGAGGCTCAAGGACGCGACGGCGGCGGCGTCCCGGCCGGTCTGGCCGACCGGCCGGGCGGCGCTCGATGCGCGGCTGCCGGACGGGGGCTGGCCGACTGCGGCGCTCGTCGAGGTGCTGCTCGCCGACTACGGCCTCGGCGAGGTGCAGTTGTTCCTGCCCGCGTTGCTCGCCGACGGCGCGCAGCGCGATGCCGGCGGCGGGCGCTGGCTGATCTGGATCGCGCCGCCGTACGAGCCGTACGCGCCCGCGCTCGCCCAGCAAGGCCTCGATCTGCGACGCTTCCTGGTCGTGCGCCCGGAATCGGCGACCGAGGCGCTCTGGGCCGCCGAGCAGGCGCTGCAATCGGGCGCCTGCGCGGCGGTCTTCCTCTGGCTGAAAGGCAGCGACATGCGGTGGCTGCGTCGCTTGAAGCTCGCCGCCGAGGAGGGCGGCGCGCTCGGGGTGCTGTTTCGTCCCGAGCGGCACCGCTTCGAGTCCTCGCCCGCGACGCTGCGGCTCGCGGTGAGCCGTGATGCGGCGGGGCTGCGGCTCGAGCTGCTGAAAGTGCGCGGCGGTCAACCGGCGTCGATCGCCCTCGAGCCGTGACGATGAGCGCACGCGCGCGCGACTCCCGGACCGCGGACTTGTTCGCCGCGGAGCTCGCCGCGGCGAGCGTGCCCGTGCCGGCCCCCAAGCCGGTCGCGGTGCCGCCGCCGCCCGTGCCGCCCGTGCCACCCGCCGCGAGGCCGGCGCCGCAGCGCCGCCCGCTGTGGTACGCGGTGTTGTTCCCCGCGCTGCTCGCCTTGCCGGCGCCGCAGGAGCGGTTGCACCGCCTCGCGCACCGCGCGCAGCGCTACACGCCGCTCGTGAGCCTCGAGCCGCCCGCGGCGCTCCTGCTCGAGATTCGCGGCAGTCTGCGGCTGTTCGGTCCGCCGGACGCGTTGCAGGCACGGATCGACGCGGACTGGGCGCGCGACGGGCTGCGCGCGCGCAGCGCCGCCGCGCCGTCGCCGCTCGCGGCGCTGTGGCTCGCGCGTGCCGGGGCGTCGATCGTGATCGAGGATCCGGCCGCGCTCGCGGGACGCCTCGCGGCGTTGCCGCTCGCGTGCACCGGCTGGGATGCGCCGCGGCTCGAGCGGCTGCGCGCGATCGGCGTCACGCGCCTCGGGGAGCTGTTGCGCCTGCCGCGCGCCGGTCTCGCGCGACGCTTCGGCCCCGCGCTCGTCGCCGAGCTCGATGCGGCGCTCGCGCGCGCGAGCGCACCGCGCCGGGCGTTCGTGCCGCTCGAGCGCTTCGCGGCGCGCCGCGATTTCGAGGTCGGGATCGAGGAGGCCGCGCGACTCGCGGTCGCGCTCGCGCCGCTCGTCGAACGCTGCGCGCGGTTCCTGCGCGCGCGGCGCGCGGGCGTGCAACGGCTGCAGCTGCGCTTGTGGCATCGGGCCGCGCCGGTGACGCGCGTGACCGCCGGCTTCGCCGGCGTGACCGGCGATCCGCGTCGCTTGCAGCGGGTGCTCGAGGAACGCCTGTCGCGGCTCGCGCTCGCCGCGCCGGTCCGGGCCGCCGCGCTCGTGTCCGGCCCGCTCGAGAGCCTGTCCGGCGGGTCCGACGATGCGTTCGGCGGCGCCGGTGGCGCCGCCGAGCATGCCGCCGCGCCGCCGCTGATCGAGCGCCTGCGTGCGCGCCTCGGCGAGCACGCGGTCTATGGCGTCGCGGCGATCGCCGAGCACCGCCCCGAGGGCGCCTCGCGCCGCGTGCGCGAGCCGGGCGTCGCCGCCGCGCGGCCGCCGATCGATGCGGCGGGCGTGCCGCGCCCGATGCTGCTGCTGCCGAGCCCGCAGCGGCTCGCGGCGGGCTCGGCGGCGGATGCACGCCCGAGCGACTGGCGCCTCGAACGGGGCCCCGAGCGGATCGAGAGCGGCTGGTGGGACGGCGCGGACGTCGCGCGGGATTATTACGTCGCCCGCGATCGGCGCGGCGCACGCGGCTGGATCTTTCAAGAGCGGCGCGGCCGCGACTGGTACCTGCACGGCCTGTTCGCCTGAGCGTGCGCGATGTACGCCGAGCTGCACGCGTTGAGCCACTATTCGTTCCTGCGCGGCGCTTCCTCGCCGGAGGAGCTCGTCGCGCAGGCGAAGCGCCTCGGCTATCGCGCGCTCGCGCTCACCGACGAGTGCTCGCTCGCCGGCGTCGTGCGTGCCCACCTCGCGGCGCGGGCGCACGCGCTCGCGCTGATCGTCGGCACGGAGCTCGTCTGCGCCTGCGGCCTGAAGCTCGTCGTGCTCGCGACCTCGCGCCGCGGCTACGGGCAGCTGAGCCGCCTGATCAGCCGCGCGCGGCGCGCGAGCCCGAAGGGCCGGTACGCGCTCGATCGGGAGGATCTGCCGGATGCGCTCGCGGACTGCGTGATCCTCTGGCTGCCGCCGGCGGACGCCGCCGCCGCGCACGGCCGCGACCCGGGGGCGTGGCTGCGCGAGCGCTTCGACGGGCGGTTGTGGCTCGGGATCGAGCTCCACACCAACGGCACCGACGCCCGCCGCCTCGCCGGGCTCGAGGCGCTCGGTGCCGCGCTCGGCGTGCCCTGCGTCGCCGCCGGCGACGTGCACATGCACCGCCGCGGCCGCCGCGCGCTGCAGGACGTGCTGACCGCGATCCGCCTGAACACGCCGCTCGCGCGCGCCGGCTTCGCGCTGTACCCGAACGGCGAGCGGCACCTGCGCGCGCTGCGAAGCTTGCGCGAGCGGTATCCGGCGCGCTTGCTCGCGGCGACGCTCGAGATCGCGGAGCGCTGCCGGTTCGACCTCGCGGAGTTGCGCTACGAGTATCCCGAGGAGCTCGTGCCCGCGGGGGCGACGCCGACGAGCCACCTGCGCGCGCTCGTCGAACGCGGCGCCGGGCGGCGCTGGCCGGACGGCGTGCCGGCGCCGGTGCGCGCGATGCTCGAGCACGAGATCTCGCTGATCGCCGAGCTGCGTTATGAGCCGTTCTTCCTCACGGTGCACGACGTCGTCGAGTTCGCCCGCTCGCGCGGGATCCTGTGCCAGGGCCGCGGCTCCGCGGCGAACTCCGCGGTGTGCTACTGCCTCGGGATCACCGAGGTCGACCCGGCGCGGATGTCGATGCTGTTCGAGCGCTTCATCTCGAGGGAGCGCGACGAGCCGCCGGACATCGACGTCGACTTCGAGCACGAGCGGCGCGAGGAGGTGATCCAGTACCTGTATCGCAAGTACGGCCGCGAGCGCGCCGCGCTCGCGGCGACCGTGATCCGCTATCGCCCGCGCAGCGCGCTGCGCGACGTCGGCAAGGCGCTCGGGATGGACCCGGTGGTGCTCGACCGGCTCGCGAAGAGCGTGCAGTGGTGGGACGGCCGGCGCGTCGACCCGGAGCGGCTGCGCGCCGCGGGCTTCGATCCCGAGACGCCCGCGACCCGGCGCCTCGCGGCGCTGGTCGGGGAGATCCTGGGGTTTCCGCGGCACCTGTCGCAGCACGTCGGCGGCTTCGTGATCGCGCGCGACCGGCTCGACGAGCTCGTGCCGATCGAGAACGCGGCGATGCCGGAACGCACCGTGATCCAGTGGGACAAGGACGACATCGACGCGCTCGGCTTGATCAAGGTCGACGTGCTCGCGCTCGGGATGCTCGCCGCGATCCGCCGCACGTTCGACCTGGTGAACGCGTTCGGCGGTCCGGCGCGCCGCGGCGGTCCGCTCGACCTCGCGGCGCTGCCGGCCGAGGACCCGGCGGTCTATGCGATGATCTGCCGCGCCGACACCGTCGGCGTGTTCCAGATCGAGTCGCGCGCGCAGATGGCGATGCTGCCGCGCCTGCGCCCGCGCAACTTCTACGACCTCGTGATCGAGGTCGCGATCGTCCGGCCCGGGCCGATCCAGGGCGAGATGGTGCACCCGTACCTGCGCCGCCGGAACGGCGAGGAGCCGGTCACGTATCCCAGCGCCGCGGTCGAGGCGGTGCTCCGCCGCACGCTCGGCGTGCCGATCTTCCAGGAGCAGGTGATGCAGCTCGCGATCGTCGCGGCCGGTTTCACGCCGGGCGAGGCGGATCAGCTGCGCCGGGCGATGGCCGCGTGGCGGCGCAAGGGCGGACTCGAGCCGTTCGAGCACCGCCTGATCGAGGGGATGCGCGCGCGCGGCTACCCGGAAGGCTTCGCGCGGCAGGTCTTCAACCAGATCCTCGGCTTCGGCGAGTACGGCTTCCCGGAGTCGCACTCGGCGAGCTTCGCACTGCTGGTCTACGCGTCCGCGTGGCTGAAGCGCTACGAGCCGGCCGCGTTCTGCGCGGCGCTGCTCAACAGCCAGCCGATGGGTTTCTACGCGCCCGCGCAGCTCGTGCGCGACGCGCGCGCGCACGGCGTCGAGGTGCGCGCGGTCGACGTCGGCACGAGCGAGTGGGATGCGACGCTCGAGCGCCGCGCGGACGGGCGCGCGGCGCTGCGCCTCGGCTTGCGGCTCGTGAAGGGCTTGAGCCGCGACGGTGCCGCACGGCTCGTCGCCGCGCGCGCCGAGCGCGCGTTCGCGGGCGTGTCGGACCTCGCGGCGCGCGCGGCGCTCGACCGGGGCGACCTCGCCGCGCTCGCGGACGCCGACGCGCTCGCGCCGCTCGGCGGCGATCGGCATCGGGCGGCGTGGGCGGTCGGCGGGATCGAACGGGCGTTGCCGCTGCTCCCGCCCGAGACGGGTCGCGTCGAGGGCGTGCCCTTGCTGCGGACCCCGCGCGAGGGCGAGGCGATCGTCGCCGACTACGCGAGCGTCGGCCTCACGCTGCGGCGCCATCCGCTCGCGCTGCTGCGGGCCCGGCTCGCGGCGCGCGGTGCGGCGCCCGCCGAGACGCTCTGGGCGTTGCCTGACGGGGAGGCGGTCTGCACCGCCGGGCTCGTGATCACGCGGCAGCGGCCGGGCAGTGCCGGCGGAGTCACGTTCGTCACGCTGGAGGACGAGACCGGCCACGTGAACCTGATCGTCTGGGAGCGGGTCGCGACCGCGTACCGCGCCGCGCTCCTGGAGGCGCGGCTACTCGAGGTCTGCGGCCGCCTGCAGCGGCAGGGCGACGTGCTGCACGTGATCGCGCGGCGTCTGAGCGACCGCTCGCCGCTGCTCGGCGAGCTCGTGGTCGCCTCGCGCGACTTTCACTGAGCGTCGTCGATCCGCTCGAGGCTCAGGCCCTTGGTCGACGGGCCGAACAACCCGATCGAGGCGATCGCGACCAGCATCGCGCCCGCGATGAACGCGGCGACCGCGGGCACGCCGCCCGCGCGCAGGAAGTAGTCGACCGCGAGGCCGCTGAACGCGGCCGCGAGCCGGCTCCACGAGTACACGAACCCGACCGCGCGTGCGCGGATCGAGGTCGGATAGAGCTCGGCCTGGTAGTTGTGGAACGCGTAGGACATCACGTTCGCGGCGAGCGTGAACACGACCCCGATCGTGATCAACGCGGCCGGGTGCGCGGCGCGCGCGAACGCCGCGATCGCGATGCCCATCACCGCGAGCGCGGCGACGATCTGGGTGCGCCGCTCGAGCCGGTCCGCGAACAACGCACCGACCGCGGGCCCGATCGGTTGCGCGATCGCGATGATGAACGAATATTCCAGGCTGTGCGTGACGGTGATCCCGCGCGAGATCAGCAGCGTCGGGACCCACGCGTTGAAGCCGTAGAACCCGATCACCTGCGCGGCGTTGAACACCGAGAGCATCAGCGTGCGCCCGCGGTGCCGCGAATCGAACAACCGGGCCGCGGGCGCGTGCGACTCGGGTGCGCTGCGCGGCCGGACCGCGGCGCGAACCGCGACCGGCGCCGCGGGCGCCGCGCCGTGCGCGTCGCCCGATCGCCGCTCCAGATCGGCGACGATGCGCTCGGCTCGCGCGAACTCGCCGTGCAGCGCGAGCCAGCGCGGGCTCTCCGGGATCCCGCGCGCGAGCGCGAACACCACGAGCGCGCCCACTGAGCCGATCAGCACGACGATCCGCCAGCCGTCCACCCCGTCGATCCGGTGCGGCACGAGCAGCCACGCGAGCAGCGCGACGATCGGCACCGCGGTGAAGCTCACGACCTGGTTCAGCGAGAACGCGCGGCCGCGGTACGGCGCGGGCACGAGCTCGGACACGTACGCGTCGATCGTCACGAGCTGCACGCCGAAGCCGACGCCGGCGATGAACCGCCACAGGTCGACCGCCTCGCCGCTGCGCTGGACCGCCATGACCGTCGTGCACGCGACGTACCAGAGGAGCGAGCCGAGGAACACGCGCTTGCGGCCGAGGCGGTCGGCGACGGTGCCGAGCGCGACCACGCCGCACCAGAGCCCCGCGAAGGTCGCGAACACGAACGTGCCGAAGCCGGCGACGCCGATCGGCACGAGCGTCGCGAACACCCCGAGGCTCGCGGGCGTGAACAGGCCGCTGTGAACCATTCCGGGCGCGACGTACGCGGTGAAGAAGAGGTCGTAGTACTCGAACACGCCGCCCGCGGAGATCAGCAGCACGATCGACCAGATCGCGCGCGAGGGCGGGAGCCGGTCGAGCCGCGCGGCGATCGCCGCGTGCGCGGCCGCCGGGGTCGCGGGCGGGGGAGAGGCGCGGTCGGCGCCGGTCGAAGGGGCGATCATGCGGGGCGGGGTCCTGTGGGTCGGGTGCGTGTCCGCGCGAATCTACGCGTGCGCGGCGGACGCCGCAAATCCCGGTGCGCGGGCCGCGCCGTACCCGCCGTGGTCCGGCAGCGCGAATGCCGGTATAGTCGCGCGTACCCTTCCCCGGTCCGGTTCCGCGAGACGTTTGGCACTGCACATCGAACATCGGTCGATCGACTGGATTCCCGAGCACGATCGACATGGCCGGATCCGCGACCAGGTCACGTTCTGGTTCCTCGGCAATTTCCATTTCTTCACGCTCGCGATCGGCTTCGTCGGCCCGAGCCTCGGGCTCGGCTTCGGCTACACCGCGCTCGCGGGCACGCTCGGGATCCTGTTCGGCACGGTGTTCGTCGCGTTCCACGCGTCGCAGGGCCCGGAACTCGGCCTGCCGCAGATGATCCAGTCGCGCGCGCAGTTCGGTTACCGGGGCGTGGTGCTGGTGCTGCTGGCGACGCTGCTGATGTTCATCCTGTTCAACGTCGCGGACCTCGTGCTGATGGCGCACGGCCTCGCGGCGATGCTCGGCTGGGCCCCGGCGCCGGTGATCCTGGCCGCGACCGCGGCCGCGATCCTGATCGCGGTGCTCGGTCACGACTGGCTGCACCGGATCTTCCGCTGGTGCTTCTGGATCTGCCTGCCGCTCTACCTCGCGGTCAGCGTCGCGATCGCGGTCGGGCATGTGCCGGTCGCACACGCGCCGACCGGCGCGTTCGCCTGGCCGGCGTTCATCGCGCAGTTCGCCGCGAGCGCGGGCTACAACCTCACCTACGCACCGTCGATCTCCGACTACTCGCGCTACCTGCCGCGCACGGCGCGTCCCGGCCGGCTGATCGTCGCGGTGTTCGCCGGCGCGACCTCCTCGGCGATCTGGCTGATCGCGCTCGGCGCGTGGCTCGCGACCCGGCTCGGCGCGGCCGACGGGTTGCTCGCGCTGCACGACGCCGGCAACGCGCTGTTCGCGGGCTTCGGCGTGACGCTCGCGCTCGCGTCGGTCGCCGCGCTGGTCGCGACCATGGGCTTGAATGCGTACAGCGGCATGCTGACCGTGGTCACCGCCGCGAATTCCCTGTTCAACGCGCGGCCGAGCTTCCGGCTGCGGATCGGCGCGATCCTCGCGCTCGCGGTGGCCTGGAGCGCGATCGCGTTCGCGCTGTCGATGGACGCGATCGGGCTGCTGTTCGCGACCCTGACGGTGATGTTCTACCTGCTCGTGCCGTGGACCGCGGTGAACCTCGCGGATTACTTCTTCGTGCGCCGCGGCCGCTACGCGATCACGGACCTGTTCGACCCGCGCGGGATCTACGGTGCGTGGGGCTGGCGCGGGCTGGTACCGTACCTCGCCGGCTTCGCGGTGACCTGGCCGTTCTTCGTGCTGCCCGGGATCTACGTCGGCCCGGCCGCGCGCGCGCTCGGCGGCCTCGACGTCGGCTGGCTCGCCGGGCTCCTGGTCTCGGGCGGCAGCTACTTGTGGCTCAGCCGCTCGTTCGACCCGGCGACCGAGCGCGCCGCGATCGCCGCGAGCGAGCGCACGCTCGCGAGCGGGCGTGTCGCGCGCTGATCGGCGCATCGCGGGCGTTTGCCGCGTCGCCCGCGCGACGCCCCGCGATCAACCGTCGAGATCGGCGGACGCGGGAATCCACCACTCGCGGCCGCGCGCCGTGGCGACGTACTCCGGCCAGCGATAGTCGATCGGCGGCGCGAAGTCCCGCGGCAGGAGCGGTTCGATCCGGCGCGTCCCGCCGGTGCGCTCCTCGAACTCCCGGCGCGCCGCGTCGCGGACCGCGCCGTCCGTCAGCACCTCGAGAAGCGTCGCCGCGATCGTCTTGCCGGCGACCTGGACCGTCGGGTCGATGCACGGCGCGAGCCCGCCGAGGGCGTTCGCGACCCAGGGCGGGTAGCCCGGGTGGCCGGGCGGGGCCTCGAGCATCGGCCGGGCGACGTACAGACGCACCGTCGGTGCGTACCAGGTCATCTCGACGTAGTCGTCCGACGTCCAGTTCGTCTGCCACCCCGGCATCTGCGTGCGCAGCTCGCGTTCGGCCTCGCGCGGATCGATCAGCCGCTCGCAGGCCGGCAGGAACGGAGCGTCCATCGGTTCGAGACCGAGGTTGCGCTGGATCTCGCGCGCGAGCCGCCGCGCCTCGTCGTCGTAGCGCGGCGGACCGACTTCGGCGAGGTTGCGGAACGCGAGCTCGGCGAGCACGTGATTCGCGACGCCGGGACGGGTGCGCGACACCCAGCGCTTCACCACGCGGCAGTGCGCGGTCGCGGCGGCGTGGTCGGCATTGCGGTCGAGCACCTCGAGGATCGCGTTCGCCATTCCGAGATCCGGCGTGCGCCACGCATAGACCAGTTGCGCGAGCTGCGCCGGGAGGTTGTCCGCGGTCGCCTGGCCGGCGCTCAGGATCGCCTCGTTCAGCGACCAGCCGCCGGTGTGCGCGAGCATCGACTCGAGCGTCGTCTTGCCGAGCGAGTACATCGTGAACAGCGCGACGTTCGCGCCGGGCGCGCGCGCGGCCGAGTGGGCCGCGGGGATCGGGCTGTCGCCGGCGGCCTGCGCCCAGGTCTCCGGCGAGTCGCAGAGGAACGAATACACGCGGCTCGCATAGGCGCCGCAGTGCGTGTCCCACCGGGTCGTATTGCACAGCGGCAGCATGTAGAACGGGTGATAGCTCACGATCGCGTCGATCCCGTCGTAGTAGCCGCGCAAGCCGTGCACCAGCTTCGAGCCCTGCACCTTCTCGGCCGGCTCGCCGAAGAATCGCAGGTTCCCCGGGATCCCGTGCGTGCGCATCGCGGCTTGGGCCGCGAGGATCCCCGCGAGCGCACCGACCCCGAGCGCCGAGTGCGGGTCGGTGTGCCCCGGCGCGTGCGTCGAGAGCCCGGCCCGCGGCGCGCGCGTCGTCGCCGCGGCCTGGCAGTTCCCGGGCACCGCGTCATACTCGGCGTACCCCGCGACGGTCGCGCCCGGGCCGTTCGACCAGCGCGCCGCGAACGCGGTCGGCATCCCGCCGCTGCCGGGCTCGACCTCGAAGCCCGCCTCGCGCAAGCGCTCGACGAACCACGCGGCGGAAGAGTACTCGCGCCAGGCCGGCTCGGCGTACTCCCAGATCGTCCGGTGCCACTCGGACAAGGTCGCGCGACGGTGCTCGATCCATTCGAAGGCGGTGCGCTTGAAGCTCACGGGCTCACTCCGGTGAACGCGGCGCGGGCCGCGGGGGGGCGGGGCGTCAGCGCGCCTTCTTTTTCTTCTTGCGGGGCTTGCCGGCGTCGCCGTCGCCGCCGATCTGGTAATCGTCGAAGTCGCTCAGCAGCTCCGCCGTGCGCCGCTCCTCCATCACCCGCTCGAGGCGCCGCCACGCGGGCTCCCCGCCCTTCGGGCCGCGCCGGCGCTGCGACTCGACGTCGCGGATGATGTGCTCGACGTCCTCGTCGCCGCCGACGTCGGGCCCCTCGCCGTCCTCTTCCTCGAACTCGTCGGATTCGGGCTTCTCGCTCATGGGATCGGCGCCTTGCGATGTTCGATCGTCACGCGCGGTTTGTATCCCAAAACGCGTCGCGCGTGCAATACCCATGCGCGACGGACGTCGCGCCGGGGGGGCGCGTCACTTGACGAGATCGTTGAGCTCGAATATCGGCAACAGCAATGCGATCACGATGAACATCACGATCGCGCCCATGAACACGACCATGAACGGCCCGAGGAGGTTCGTCATCGTCGCGATCAGGCCCTCCATCTCGCGCTCCTGGTTCAACGCCGCGCGCTCGAGCATCTTCTCGAGCTCGCCGCTCGACTCGCCGCTCGAGATCATGTGGATCATCATCGGCGGGAACAGCTTGTGCGCCGCGAGCGACTTGCCGATCGGCGCACCCTCGCGCACCCGCGCCGCGGTGTCGAGCACCGCGAGCTTCATCGGCTGGTTGTCGACGACGTCGGCCGAGATCCGCAGCGCTTCGAGCACCGGCACCGCGCTCGCGGTCAGGATGCTGAAGGTGCGGGCGAAGCGCGCGGTGTTGAGGCCGCGGATCAGCTTGCCGGCGAGCGGCAGGCGCAGCAGGAAGCGGTCGAAGCGCAGCCGCGCCTCCGCACCCTTCAACCAGCGCGCGAACCCCCAGGCCGCGGCGCCGATCGCGAGCAGGCCGAAGATCCAGTAGCGGCGGACCGCGTGGCTCGCGCCGATCAGGATCCGGGTCGCGAGCGGCAGCTGCGCGTGCCCCGACTGGAACACCGCGACGACCTGCGGGACCACGTAGGCGAGCAGGAACGAGACGATCGCGAACGACAGCACCACGAGCACGATCGGGTAGACCAGCGCGTTGCCGACCTCCTGCCCCATCGCCTGGCGCGACTCGGTGAAGTCCGCGAGCCGCTCGAGCACGTGGTCGAGCCGCCCCGACTGCTCGCCGGCCGCGACCGTCGCGCGGTAGATCTCCGGGAACGCCTGCGGGAAGTCGCGGAAGCCGTCCGCGAGCGGGTGGCCCTCGACGACCTTGCTGCGCACGCCGAGCACGATCCGCTGCACGCGCGGCTTCTCGGTCTGTTCGGCGACCGCCTGGAGCGATTCGTCGAGCGGGAGCCCCGAGCGCACCAGGGTGGCGAGCTGCCGGGTCAGCATCGCCAAATCCAGCGAGGAGATCCCGCGCCGCATCAGCCGATGCGCGCGGCCGCGCTTCTGCTCGCTCTGGACGGCCTCCTGGATCTGGATCGGCAGCAGCTGCCGGTCGCGCAGCAGCTGGCGCACGTGCTTCGGCGTGTCGCCCTCGATCAGACCGCGCCGCTCCTTGCCCTCGGTGTCGAGCGCGGTGTACTCGAACGCTCCCATCAGTCCTCGCGCGTCACGCGCAGCACTTCCTCGAGCGTCGTCTCCCCGGCGAGCACCTTGCGGCGGCCGTCGTCGCGGATGCCCGGTCCGCGCGTGCGGGCGTAGCGTTCCAGTTCCTGCTCCGACGCGCCGTCGTGGATCATCGTGCGCATGTGATCGTCGACCGAGATCAACTCGTAGATTCCGGTGCGGCCGCGATAGCCGGTGCCCGGTTCGCGGCTCGGACGGCAGAGCTCGACGGGGCCGGCGGACTCGCGCAGGTTCAGCAGCCGCCGCTCGTATTCGCCCGCGAGGAAGTGCTCCTTCGTCTCGGGGTTCAGCACGCGCACGAGCCGCTGCGCGAGCACTCCGATCAGGCTCGACGACAGCAGGAACGGCTCGATCCCCATGTCGCGCAGGCGCGTGACCGCGCCGACCGCGGTGTTCGTATGCAGCGTCGAGAGCACGAGGTGGCCGGTCAAGCTCGCCTGCACCGCGATCTGCGCGGTCTCGAGATCGCGGATCTCGCCGACCATCACGACGTCGGGATCCTGGCGCAGGATCGCCCGCAGCCCGCGCGCGAAGGTCATCTCGACCTTGGTGTTCACCTGCGTTTGGCCGATCCCGTCGATGTAGTACTCGATCGGGTCCTCGACCGTCATCACGTTGCGGGTGTTGTCGTTGATCCGCTCGAGCGCCGCGTACAGCGTCGTCGTCTTGCCCGAACCCGTCGGACCCGTGACCAGGATGATGCCGTGGGGCTTGTGGATGATCTCGTCCATCAACGCCTGGGTGCTCGAATCCATCCCGAGCGAGGTGAGCTCGATGCGCCCGGCCTGCTTGTCGAGGAGCCGCAGCACGACCCGCTCGCCGTGGCCCGACGGGAGCGTCGACACGCGCACGTCGACCGCGCGCCCCGCGATCCGCAGGCTGATCCGTCCGTCCTGCGGCAGGCGGCGCTCGGCGATGTCGAGCTTCGACATCACCTTGATGCGCGAGACCACGAGTGGCGCGACCGCGCGCTTGGTCTGCAGCACCTCGCGCAGCACCCCGTCGACGCGGAAGCGGATCACCAGCCGGTTCTCGTACGGCTCGATGTGGATGTCGGACGCGTTCTCCTTCACGGCCTGGGTGAGCAGCGCGTTGATCAGCCGGATGATCGGCGCCTCGTCGTCGCTCTCCAGGAGGTCCGAGGACTCCGGGATGTCCTCGGCGAGGTGCGCGAGGTCTTCGTCGCCGTCGAGCCCCTCGAGCATCTGCATCGCGGCGCCGGAGCCGGACTCGTACGCGGCGCGCAGCAGTGCGTCGAAGGCCTCGTCCGACACGCGGGTGAGCTTCAGCGGCCTGCCGACGAAGCGGCGCACCTCGGCGAGCGCGAGCGGGGTCACGCCCGGCCGGTAGACCGTGTCGGCGGCACCGTCGACGATCCCGCGCACCAGCACGCCATGGCGGTTCGCGAACGGGAACGCGAGCAGCGTGGGCGCCGTCGGGGGAACGGCGGCGCCGGCGGGCGCCGGCGCGGCGGCGCTGGGGTCGGCGCTCACGGTGGCCCGCCCGCTGGTGCCGACGCGGGCGACGCCGGCGTGGGTGACGCCGGCGTGGGTGACGGCGCCGGTTGCGCCGGCGGGGTCGGCTGCGGTCCGGGTCCGATCCGCGGGATCACCGGTTGATGCTCGCCGGGAAGCAGCATCACCTTGCCGCCGTGCAGGCGCATCTGTTCCTCACGCACGTGCTGGTACTGCTGGCGGGTCGTCGCCTCGAGCGCGTCCGGGTCGCGCAGGATCGTCGGCTGGATGAACACGAGCAGTTCCCGCTTCTCGTGCGAGCCGTTGCGGGCGCGGAACAGCGCGCCGATCAGCGGGATTCGCCCGAGGAACGGGATCCGGTCCTCGTTCTCGTTCACGGTGTCCGAGATCAGGCCGCCGAGCACCACGATCCCGCGGTTCTGGATCAACACCGTGGTCTTGATCGCGCGCTTGTTCAGCGAAATCTGGTTCGTACCGGCGAGCACCGCGCCGGGCGAGGAGTCCTCCTGCGAGATCTTCAGCTGCACGATGCTTCCCTGGTTGATGTGCGGCGTGACCTTGAGGATCGTGCCGACCTCTTGCAGCTGGGTCGTCTGGAACGGGCTCGTCGTGCCGTTCACGCTCTGCGTGGTCGTCGCGTAGCTCCCGGTGATGATCGGCACTTCCTGCGTGACCTTCACCTCGGCCTGCTCGTTGTTCATCGTGATCACGGACGGGGTCGAAATGATGTTGCTCGAGCCGTCGCTGCGCAGCGCCTGCAGGAGCGCCGCGAAGTTCGTGCCGGAGTACTTGTTGTACCGGCCGATCGCGAACGAGGCGCCGGTGCCGAGCGCGGCGCCGCTCAGCGCGGCGTAGTTGCCGGTCGCCGCGGCGGCGGCGAGGTTCACGATGCTGACCCCGTTCGTCGTCGGCAGGTTCGACACGCCGGCGAGCGTGCCGCTGTTCACGCCGTCGATGATCCACTGCACGCCGAGATCGGAGCTCTTGGTCACGTCGATCTCGACGATGATCGCGCGCACCTTGACCTGCGCGCGGCGAATGTCGAGCTTGTCGATCACGTCCATCAGCGATTTCATCGTCCGCGGCGGCGCGGTGATCACGAGCGCGTTGGTCGGCTCATCGGCCCAGATCGTCACGTCGTGCCCGTAGCTCGCGCCGCCCCCCGCGCCGGTCGGGGCGCCCTTGGCGCCCGCGGTCGCCTGCTCGGCCGCGGCGGCCTGCGCGCGCAGCTGCTTCGCGAGCTTGTCGGCATCCGCGTAGCGCAGGTAGCGCACGCGGGTGTCGCCGCCCGCCTTCAGCGGGGTGTCGAGGCTCAGGATCAGCGCCCGCATGCGCAGCCGCGTCGCCTGGTCGCCGCTCAGCAGCACGCTGTTGGTGCGCTCGTCCGCGACCACGTGCACCGCCGGAGCGCCCTGGGCGGCGGCGCCCTGGGTGAGCTGGTCGATGGTGCGCACCACGTTGTCGGCGCTCGCATTGTGCAGCCGGATGATCTCGAACGGCTCGTTGCTCTCCCGGTCCATCCGGTGCACGATCCGCATGATCCGGTCGACGTTGCTGGCACGGTCCGAGATGATCAGCATGTTGCCGCCGGGGTAGGCGGCGAGCTGACCGTACTGCGGGATCAGCGGCCGCAGCAGCGGCACGAGCTGCGCCGCGTTGATGTTCTTCACGGTGATGATCTGCGTGACCAGCTGGTCCGAGGTCGCGCTCACCGTCCGGGGCAAGTCCCCGGAGGGATATTCGCGGGCGTCGATGTTCGGGATGATCTTGATCACGTTGCCGGCGGGCACCGCGACGTAGCCGTAGACCTGCAGCACCGACAGGAACGCCTGGTAGAACGCGTCGGGCGACATCGGCGTCGCGGACAGCATCGTGACCTTCGCGTTCACCCGCGGGTCGACGATGAAATTCTTGCCCGTGACCTCGCTCACCGCCTGGATGATCTGGGTGAGATCGGCATCCTTGTAGTTCGGCGTGATCGTCGTGCCGGCGGCCGGCGCGGCGGCCTGGGCGCCCGCGAGCACGGCGAGCGCCGCCGACAGCGCGAGCGCGGCGACGCCGCGGCCGGCGATTCGGAGGAGGGGATTGGTGCGCTTCGGCATCGGCGGATCTCGTGTGCGGTTGGGGCGAGCGGGTTCGCGCGCTAATCGATCGGTCCCGACCCCGAGAACGACATCGGTCGGCGCACCGGCGCCATCATCGGTGCCGGACTCGCCGGCGCGGTGAGGTCCCGGGTCGCCTCGGCGGTCACCTTCGCGATGTTCAGGGTCAGGTTCAAGGTCTGGCCGCCCCGGTCGACCGTGACGAGGGCCTGGGGCGAGGTCTGCAGCGTATCGAAAATCATCTGGCCGCGCTGCGGATCATCGAGCGGCGTGCCGTCGATCGCGGTCACGAGGTCGCCCGCCCGCAGGCCGAGGCCCGCGAATGCCCGGGCGTCGGTACCCGGGTAGATCCGAAATCCGCGCAGCCGGCCGACGCGGCTGTCGTAGGAGGGCACCGCGCGCAGCACGGTGTTGAGGAGGCTGGGGTTGCGCTGCACGATCTGGCGCAACTGGTTCAGCGCGCGGTAGTTCGCGGTGCCCGCGGGCGCGGCGTTCGGCATCGGATAGGCCGGCCCGGGAGCCCCGGGGACCTGTCGCGGCATGCGCAGCGTCGCGAGCGTGCCGTTGTGGGCGATCACGATCCGGTCCGCGTACACCGCGTACAGCGTCGCGTCGTCGATCCGGTCGCCGACCGAATAGAGCTTCGAGGGTCCGTTCGCCGCGACGATCGCGAGGCCGCGCTTCGGGTTCGAGGTCGAGATCGTGCCGGCGAGCGTCCAGTTCACCCCGGCGGGCGGCGCGTTGGCCGGGTTCTGTGCGCTCGCGTCGAGCGGGGCGATGCCGAACAGATGGGCCGCCGCAACCCGTTGCGCGTCGAATGCGGGCGCCGCGGCGATCGTCGGACCCGGTCCGGCCGGCACGAGCGGTTGCGCCGGACGCCCGCCGAGCAGCATCAGCACGAGCCGCGCGAGGTCGACCGCGATCAAGATCGCGAACAGTGCGGACACGAGCCAGGGCCCGTGCGCCGGCAGGCGCGACCTCCATTCGTTGATGCGTGCATCCAGCATGAACCCGCATGCCGCCCGAAGTTTATCGATCGCTCAATCATAAGGTTTATCAGATTGAATTCGCAAGTATTTGTTTTTATTTGCCAATTTATCTCGTGATGGGATGGCTTGTCAGGGAGTCGGATGCACCCTATATAGTGTCGGAGCGATGAGCGAAAACGATCCGATCGACACCGGGCGAGGCGGCACCGGCCTCGTGACCGAGGAGGCGGCGCCGCGCCTGAAACGGCCGCCGTTGTACCAGGTCCTATTGCTCAACGACGACTACACGCCGATGGAGTTCGTCGTCGACATCCTCGAGCAGTTCTTCGCGATGGACCGGATGAAGGCGACGCGGGTGATGCTCGAGGTGCACATGAAGGGCAAGGGGGTCTGCGGCGTCTTCACGTACGAGATCGCGGAGACGAAGGTGGCCCAGGTGATCGCTTACGCGAGACAACATCAGCATCCGCTGATGGCGACGCTGGAAGAGGCTTGATACCGTGCTGAGCCAAGAACTCGAGTATTGCTTGAACGACGCGTTCGCCGCCGCCCGCGAGGCGCGCCACGAATTCATGACCGTCGAGCACCTGCTGCTCGCGATCCTCGACACCCCGAAGGTGCGCGAGATCCTGAAGTCCTGCGGCGCGGACCTCGCGAAGCTCAAGACGGAGCTGCGCCAGTTCATCGACCAGACCACGCCGCGCCTGCCGGACAATGACGAGCGCGAGGTGCAGCCGACGCTCGGGTTCCAGCGCGTGCTGCAGCGCGCCTTGTTCCACGTGCAGTCGAGCGGCAAGAAGGAGGTCACGGTCGCCAACGTGCTGGTCGCGACCTTCAGCGAGAAGCAGTCGCACGCCGCCTACCTGCTGTCGATGCAGGACGTGTCGCGGCTCGACGTGGTGAACTTCATCGCGCACGGGCTCTCGAAGAGCGGCGGCGAGGAGCGCAGCGAGCGCGACGAGCCGGCCTCCGGCGCCGACGCCGAGCGCGACGGCGAGGGCGCGGGCAGTGCGCTCGAGAAGTTCGCGACGAACCTGAACGAGCTCGCACGCCGCGGCAAGATCGACCCGCTGATCGGCCGGCGCCTCGAGATCGAACGCACGATCGAGATCCTGTGCCGGCGGCGCAAGAACAACCCGCTGTACGTCGGCGAGGCCGGGGTCGGCAAGACCGCGATCGCCGAAGGGCTCGCGCGGCTGATCGTCGAGAACGCGGTGCCCGACGTGCTCGCCGACGCGACGATCTACTCGCTCGACATGGGCTCGCTGGTCGCGGGCACGAAGTACCGGGGCGATTTCGAGAAACGCCTGAAGGCGGTGCTCGCCGAGCTCAAGAAGCAGCCGGGCGCGATCCTGTTCGTCGACGAGATCCACACCGTGATCGGCGCGGGCGCCGCCTCCGGCGGGGTGATGGACGCCTCGAACCTGATCAAACCGGCGCTCGCGAACGGCGAGCTGCGCTGCATCGGCTCGACGACCTACAACGAGTACCGCGGGATCTTCGAGAAGGACCACGCGCTCGCGCGGCGCTTCCAGAAGATCGACGTGACCGAGCCCTCGGTCCAGGACACGATCGAGATCCTGCGGGGCCTGAAGCCGAAGTTCGAGGAACACCACGGCGTCACCTACGAGGACGAGGCGCTGCGCGCCGCGGCCGAGCTCGCGGCCCGCCACATCAACGACCGGCACCTGCCGGACAAGGCGATCGACGTCGTCGACGAGGCGGGCGCGAACCTGCGCCTGAAGCCGGCCGGCGAGCGTGCCGCCTCGGTCACGGTCAGTCAGGTCGAGAACGTCGTCGCGCGGATCGCGCGGATTCCGCCGAAGACGGTGTCGGTGTCCGATCGCGACGTGCTCAGGAACCTCGAGCGGAACCTGAAGCTCACGATCTTCGGCCAGGACAAGGCGATCGAGGCGCTCGCCGCGTCGATCAAGATGTCCCGCTCCGGGCTCGGCGATCAGCGCAAGCCGGTCGGCTCGTTCCTGTTCGCCGGCCCGACCGGCGTCGGCAAGACCGAGGTCACCCGCCAGCTCGCGATCGCGATGGGCATCGAGTTCGTGCGCTTCGACATGTCCGAGTACATGGAGCGCCACACGGTCTCCCGGTTGATCGGCGCGCCGCCGGGCTACGTCGGCTTCGACCAGGGCGGGCTCCTCACCGAGGCGATCGCGAAGCACCCGCACTGCGTGCTGCTGCTCGACGAGATCGAGAAGGCGCACCCGGACGTGTTCAATCTGTTGCTGCAGGTGATGGACCACGGCACCTTGACCGACAACAACGGCCGCAAGGCGGACTTCCGCCACGTGATCATCGTGATGACGACCAATGCGGGCGCGTACGAGATGAACCGGCCGAACATCGGCTTCACGCAGTCCGAGGTCGCGAGCGACGGGATGGAGGCGATCCGCCGGCTGTTCTCGCCGGAGTTCCGCAACCGGCTCGACGCGGTGATCCAGTTCGCCTCGCTCGACGAGGACACGATCGAGCGGGTCGTCGACAAGCTCCTGGTCGAGGCCGAGGCGCAGCTCGAACAGAAGCGGGTGCTGCTCAGCGTCGATGAGAGCGCGCGCCGCTGGATCGCGAAGCGCGGCTACGACCCGAAGATGGGCGCGCGGCCGATGGCGCGGGTGATCCAGGAGTTCATCAAGCGTCCGCTCGCGGAGGAGCTGCTGTTCGGGCGGCTCGTCGACGGCGGGCAGGTCGAGGTGCGCTTGAGCGCGGATGGCGACCGGCTCGAGCTCGTCACGCGCGGTGCGAACGAGCCGGCGCTCCTGTCCCAGGAGCCTTGATCCGAAGGTTGACCCGCCGCGGGGGCCGGGGGGCGCGCGGGGCGGCGCGCCGTCAGCGGCCGCGGTAGACGATGCGGCCCTTGGTGAGGTCGTACGGCGTCATCTCGACGGTCACCTGGTCGCCGGTCAGGATGCGGATGTAGTTCTTGCGCATCTTTCCCGAGATGTGCGCGGTGACCACGTGCCCGGTCTTCAACTTGACCCGGAACGTCGTGTTCGGCAAGGTTTCGATCACCTCGCCCTCGAATTGGATCGCCTCTTCTTTTGACATGCGTACTGCTGGTGGGCTGGAAGTCGCGCATTGTGCATAAAGCGACCCGCTAATGCAATTTACGCCCCCGCCCAGGATCCGACGGGGTCACGGCGGGCGAGGCGCGTGAGCCGTGCGATGAATTCGCGGCGCGGGATCTCGCGGGCGCCGAGGCTCGCGAGGTGGGCGCTCGCGACCTGACAGTCGATCAGCTCGATCCCGCGCTCGCGGCACTCCGCGGCGAGCCTCACCAGCGCGACCTTGGAGGCGTCGGCGGCCGTGCTGAACATCGACTCGCCGAAGAAGACGCCGCCGAGCGCGAGCCCGTACACGCCGCCGACCAGCCGCCCGGCCGCGTAGGTCTCGATCGAGTGGCAGAAGCCCGCCGCGTACAGCGCCTCGTAGGCGGCGATCATCTCGAGGTTGATCCAGGTACCGGGCCCCGACCGGCGCGGTGCCGCGCACGCGCGGATCGTCGCCGCGAAGTCCGTGTCCACGCGTGTCTCGAGGCAACCCGAACGCAGGCGCCGGTGCAGGCTCCTCGAGACGTGCAGCTCCGCGGGGAAGAGCACCATCCGCGGATCGGGCGACCACCACAGGATCGGTTGACGGTCCGAATACCACGGAAAGATCCCGCGCTCGTACGCCGCGAGGATCCGTGCCGGCGAGAGATCTCCGCCCGCGGCCAGGAGTCCCGGCGGTTCGGCGAGCGCCGCGTCGACCGGCGGGAACGCGCCGGCGGGGTCGCTCTCGGCGAGCCAGGTCAGGCGCGTCAGACGCGAAGCTCCTCGTCCGGCCGGCGATACGGCGCATGCGCGTCGACCTCGGCCGCGTACGCGCGCACCGCGCGCGCCTCGCGCGCGGCGAAGTCGCGAATCGCCCGTTCGAAGCGCGGGTCGGCGATCGCGTGCGCCGAGCCGACGAGCGTCGGCACGAAGCCGCGCGGGACCTTGTGCTCGCCTTGCGTGCCGGGCTCGAACCGCCCGATGGAGTGCTCGATGCACCATTCGATCCCCTGGTAGTAGCAGGTCTCGAAGTGCAGGCTGTGATACTGATCGTTCGCGCCCCAGTAGCGGCCGTACAGCGCGTCGGTGCCGACGAAGAAGATCGCGACCGCGATCGGCTCGGCGCCGCGATAGGCGATCTTCAGCAGGAGGCTCTCCGGCAGCGCCCGCGCGACCGTGCGGAAGAAGCCGAGGTCGAGATACGGCTCGTGGCCGTGGCGGTGGAAGGTGTCGGCGTAGAACCCGTACAGGATTCCCCACAACCGCGTGTCGATCTCGCCGCCCAGGCGCGTCTCGAAGCGGATCCCGGCCTCGGCGACCCGGCGCCGCTCCCGCTTCGCCTTCTTGCGCTTCTCGGCGTTGAAGCTTGCGAGGAACGCCTCGAATGAGTCGTATTCCCGGTTGAACCAGTGGAACTGGCAGTCGAGCCGCCGCACCAGACCGGCGTGCTCGAGTTCCTCGAGGTCCGCGTCCTGCGCGAACAGCACGTGCCAGGTGGACCGCTCCTCCCCGCGCAGGAGTTCCCGCGCGGCGCCGATCAGCGCGGCGCGCACTCCCGCCGCATCCGCGTCCGGCGCGCAGAGCAAGCGCGCGCCGTGCACCGGCGTGAACGGCACCGCGGTCAGGAGCTTCGGGTAGTACGCGAGCCCGTGCGCGTCGTAGGCGTTCGCCCACGCGAAATCGAACACGAATTCCCCGCGCGAGTGGTGCTTCTCGTAGAGCGGCAGCGCGCCGACCACTCGCCCGGTACGGTCTTCGAGCAGCAGATGGCGCGGCACCCAGCCGCGCGCCGGCCCGACGCAGCCGGTCTCTTCCAGTGCCGCGAGGAATTCATGGCGCAGGAACGGCTGCGCATCCCCGGCGAGCCGGTTCCAGACCGAAGCGGCGACGTCCGTGACGTGCTCGAGGAAGCGCGCCCGATACGGCGCGCCGCCGGCGGGATCCCGCGCGGCCGTTCGGCTCACGGGATCGCGGTGCGCCCCGCGGCGCTGGCGGGCGAGTCCAGATGCTCGAGATACCGGTCGGCATCGAGCGCGGCCATGCAGCCGGTGCCCGCCGAGGTCACCGCCTGCCGGTACACGTGATCGGCGACGTCGCCCGCCGCGAACACGCCCGCGACGCTGGTCGCGGTCGCGTCCCCGGCGGTGCCGCCGCGCACCACGAGGTAGCCGCCGCGCATCTCGACCTGGCCTTCGAACAGCGCGGTATTCGGCTGGTGGCCGACCGCGATGAACACGCCGTCCAGCGCGAATTCCCGCGGTGCGCCCGCGCCGGTGGTCGGCCGCAGCCGCACGCCGGTGACGCCGGTCGCATCGCCCAGGATCTCCTCGACCTCGTGGTTCCACGCGATCGCGACCTTGCCCGCCCGCTCGAGCGCGAACAGCCGGTCCTGCAGGATCCGCTCGGCGCGCAGCGTGTCGCGCCGGTGCACGAGCGTCACGTGGGAGGCGAGGTTCGCCAGGTACAGCGCCTCCTCGACCGCGGTGTTGCCGCCGCCGATCACCGCGACGCGCTTGCCGCGGTAGAAGAAGCCGTCGCAGGTCGCGCAGGCGGAGACGCCCTGGCCGCGGAACCGCTCCTCGGACGGCAACCCCAGGTACTTCGCGGACGCGCCGGTCGCGATGATCAACGCATCGCAGCGGTACTCGCCCGCATCGCCCAGGAGCCGGAACGGGCGCACGCCGAGGTCGACCCGGTTCACGTGATCGACGACGATCCGCGTCGCGAAGCGCTCCGCGTGCCGGCGCATCCGCTCCATGAGCGCCGGGCCCTGGAGCCCCTCGACGTCGCCCGGCCAGTTGTCGACGTCGGTCGTCGTCATCAGCTGGCCGCCCTGTTCGAGTCCGGTGACCAGGAGCGGCGCGCGGTTCGCTCGCGCCGCGTAGATCGCCGCGGTATATCCGGCCGGGCCCGAACCGAGCACGATCAGGCGGCTATGGATCGCTTCGCTCATGTAAAATTGTCCTCGCGGCGGTGGCGGGTCCGCGGCGCCCCTCGAGGCACGCTCGCATCGGCGCGTTAGTTTATTTCGTCCAATGAGTTGGGTAAACGACCATTAAGGCAGTCGACGCCGATAAATCCGCCGACACGCGCACCGAGAAGCCGAAGCCGGCGATCTCGGCCGCGGTCGCGCGCTCGTTGCGCGAGGGGGCGCTGTGGGTGCTCGGCGCGCTCGGCCTCATCCTGCTCCTCGCGCTGTGGTCCTATCACGCCACCGACCGGGGCTTTGCCGACACCGGCGCCCACGCGGGGCCGGTCGCGAACTGGATCGGCCCCGTCGGCGCATGGCTCGCGGCGCTGTTCTTGTTCTTGTTCGGCCGCCCCGCGTATCTGTTCCCGGTGCTGATGGGTTATGCCGGCTGGCTGATCCACCAAGACGCGGCGCCGCCGCGCGTGCGCTCGCGCGCGACCACCTGGCTGCGGGCCGGAGGGTTCGCGCTCACCCTGCTCACGAGTTGCGGCCTGGCCGCGCTCCATTGGGATGGCGCGGGTTTCCCGAGCAGTGCCGGAGGGGCTCTCGGACAAGTGGTCGGCGAGGGCACGGCGCACGGGCTGCGGATGCTCGGCGCGACGCTGCTGCTCCTCGGGCTGTGGTTCGCGGGCGTGGCGCTGTTTCTCGGCGTGTCGTGGTTCACGATCATGGATCGGCTCGGCGCGGCGGCGCTGCGCGCGGTCGATGCCGTGCGCGCCTGGATCGAGAGCCGCCGCGAGATCGCGGGCGGCCAGCAGCGCAAGCAGGCGCGGCAGGACGTGGTCCGCGAGGAACAGAAAAAAACCGGTCCGCGTACGCCGCCGCGGATCGAGGCGCCGGCGCCCGCGGTGGTGCGCTCCGAGCGCATCGAGCGCGAGCGGCAGGTGCCGCTGTTCGATGCGCCGAAGTCGAGCGAACTGCCCTCGCTCGCGCTGCTCGACGAGCCGCCGGCGCGCGAGCCCTCGTACTCCGACGAGGCGCTCGAGGCGATGTCCCGGCTCGTCGAGCTCAAGCTCAAGGACTTCGGCGTCGACGCCGAGGTCGTCGCCGTGCAGCCGGGGCCGGTCGTCACCCGCTTCGAGCTGCGTCCGGCGCCGGGCGTGAAGGTCAGCCAGATCAGCAACCTCTCGAAGGATCTCGCGCGCGCGCTGTCGGCGATCAGCGTGCGGGTGGTCGAGGTGATCCCGGGCAAGTCGGTCGTCGGGCTCGAGATCCCGAACGAGAAGCGCGAGATCGTGACGCTCGGCGAGATCATCAAGTCGAAGGCCTACGACGACCTGGGGTCGCCGCTCGCGCTCGCGCTCGGCAAGGACATCGGCGGCGCGCCGGTCGTCGCGGACCTCGCGCGCATGCCGCACCTGTTGATCGCCGGCACCACCGGCTCCGGCAAGTCCGTCGGGATCAATGCGATGGTGCTGAGCCTCGTGTACAAGGCCAGCCCCGAGCACGTGCGGCTGATCATGATCGACCCGAAGATGCTCGAGCTCTCGGTGTACGAGGGGATCCCGCACCTGCTCTCCCCGGTCGTCACCGACATGAAGCAGGCCGCGAACGCGCTGCGCTGGTGCGTTGCGGAGATGGAGCGGCGCTATCAGCTGATGTCCGCGCTCGGTGTGCGCAACCTCGCCGGGTTCAACCGCAAGGTCAAGGACGCGACCGACGCCGGCAAGCCGATCAAGGACCCGATCCGGATGCAAAAGGTCTCGCAAGGCGTACCCGGCGTCGCCGCCGAGGACGTCCCGGACCTCGCGACCATGCCCTTGGTCGTCGTGATCATCGACGAGCTCGCGGACCTGATGATGATCGTCGGCAAGAAGGTCGAGGAGCTCATTGCGCGGCTCGCGCAGAAGGCGCGCGCGTCGGGGATCCACCTGATCCTCGCGACGCAGCGGCCGTCGGTCGACGTGATCACCGGGCTCATCAAGGCGAACATCCCGACGCGGATCGCGTTCCAGGTCTCGGCCAAGGTCGACTCGCGCACGATCCTCGACCAGAGCGGCGCGGAATCGCTCCTCGGCCACGGCGACATGCTGTACCTGCCCCCGGGCACCGCGATTCCGACCCGCGTGCACGGTGCGTTCGTGTCCGACCAGGAGGTCCACCGGGTGGTCGCCGGGCTCAGGTCCGCCTCACCGCCGGTCTATATCGATGAAATTCTCGAGGGACCGCGGAACCCCATCCCCGGATTCGCGTCGGATGACGAGGAGTCCGGCGAAGCCGCATCGGATGCCGAGCAGGATCCGCTGTACGATGAAGCGGTGCGGATCGTCACCGAATCCCGCAGGGCGTCGATCTCCGGCGTGCAACGGCGCCTCAAGATCGGCTACAACCGCGCCGCGCGCCTGGTCGAGGCCATGGAAGCCGCGGGCCTGGTCGGACCGCTGCAGCCGAATGGCAACCGAGAGATTTACGGCGCACCGCCGCCCGAGGAGTGAGTCGATGTTCAAGTTCCATCGCTGGGCCGCCGTCGCGGCCGGCGTACTGATCGTGCTGCAGACGGCCGCGGCGCAGACGCCGAGCGCCGCCGCGGCCGCGCAGGTCGAGCGGTACCTCTCGGGCCTGAAGACCTGGTCGGCGGATTTCACCCAGGAAATCGACGACGCGAACGGCAAGGTGCTGCGCAGCGCCTCCGGGCACCTGTACCTCGAGCGGCCGGGCAAGTTCCGCTGGGATTACCTGAAACCGTCGCGGCAGCTGATCCTCGCCGACGGGAAGCTGCTGTGGTTCTACGACCAGGATCTCGAGCAGGCGAACGTGCGCGACCTCGATTCGACGCTCGCGAGCACGCCCGCGGTGCTGCTCGCCGGCGGCGTGACCGTGAACAGCCAGTTCGAGATCAGCGCGCTGCCCGACGCCGACGGATATCAATGGTACCAGTTGATCCCGAAGCGCCCGAACAGCGACTTCCAGGCGATCCGGATCGCGTTCTCGCATGGGGAACTCGTGCGGATGCTGTTCGCGGACAAGCTCGACCAGGTCACGCGGCTCACATTCACGCACCCGAAGCGCAACATCCCGTTGTCGCCGAAGCTGTTCGTGTTCAACCCGCCGCCGGGCGTCGACGTGATCGGACGCGTCTCGCCGTGAACGCGGCTCGGAGCGGCGCCTACCGGCCGCTCGCCGATCGCCTGCGGCCGACCCAGCTCGACGAGATCGTCGGCCAGCGCCACCTGGTCGGCGCCGAGGCCTCGCTGCGCCGGGCGCTCGAGGCCGGCAACCCGCACTCGATGATCCTCTGGGGCCCCCCCGGCACCGGCAAGACGACGCTCGCGCGCCTGGTCGCGAGCACCGCGGACGCGGAGTTCATCGCGATCTCCGCGGTGCTCGCCGGCGTGAAGGAGATCCGCGCCGCGGTCGAGCGCGCGCAAGCCCTGCGCGGCACCCGCAACACCGTGCTGTTCCTCGACGAGGTGCACCGCTTCAACAAGGCGCAGCAGGACACGTTCCTGCCGTACGTCGAGGACGGCACCTTCGTCTTCATCGGCGCGACGACCGAGAACCCGTCGTTCGAGGTCAACAACGCGCTGCTGTCGCGCGCGCGGGTCTATTTGCTGAAGTCGCTGGACGAGACCGACCTCGGCGCGCTCCTCGACCGCGCGCTCGGCGACCCGCGCGGACTTCGCGACGCGGCGCTGCGCCTGGAGCCGGCGGCGCGCGAGCTGCTGATCGCCGCCGCCGACGGCGATGCGCGGCGGATGCTGAACCTGCTCGAGACCGCCGCGGATCTCGCGACGACGGTGGCGGGCGAGCGGGTGCTCTCCGGCGAGGCGATGCGCGGCGCGATCGGCAGCACGTACCTGCGCTTCGACAAGGGCGGGGAGAACTTCTACGACCAGATCTCCGCGCTCCACAAGGCGGTGCGCGGGAGCGACCCGGACGCCGCGCTGTACTGGCTGTGCCGGATGTTCGCCGGCGGGTGCGACCCGCTCTACGTCGCGCGGCGCGCGCTGCGGATGGCGAGCGAGGACATCGGCAACGCCGACCCGCGCGCGCTCACCCTCGCGCTCGAGGCCTGTGCGGTCTACGAGCGGCTCGGGAGCCCCGAAGGGGAGCTGGCGATCGCCCAGGCGATCGTGTTCATGGCCTGCGCGGCGAAGAGCAACGCCGTGTACGTCGCCTACCAGGCCGCGACCGAGGATGCGAAGCGTTTCGGTTCACTCGGGGTACCGCTGCATCTTCGCAACGCGCCGACCCGGCTGATGAAGGAGATCGGCTACGGCAAGGGATATCGCTACGCTCACGACGAGCCGGACGCGTACGCGGCGGGCGAGCGCTACCTGCCGGAGGGGATGCCGGAGCGGCGCTACTACGTCCCCGCGCCGCGAGGCCTCGAGATCAAGATCGCCGAGGCGCTCGAGGCCCGGCGCTCGCGCGACCGCACACCGCGCGGCGGGTGACGCGGCGGCGGTATCGCCTACAATGAGGGTCCCGGCCGCGCCGCCCGGCCCATCACGAGGAACCGACCGTGCTCGATCCCAAGCTCCTGCGCAGCGACCCCGAGGGCGTCGCGTCCCGGCTCGCGCGCCGCGGCTTCATCCTCGATCTGCCGCGCCTGCTCGATATTGAGGACAAACGCAAGACCGCGCAGATCGAGGCGGACCGGTTGCGGGCCGAGCGCAACGCGACCGCGAAGGCGATCGGCGTCGCGAAGGCGCGCGGAGAGGATGCGAGCGGCTTGCTCGCGGTCGGGGAGTCGCTCGGCGCGCGCTTGAAGACGATCGACGAGGATCTCGAGTACCTGCAGCGCGAGCTGCAGGACCTGCAGCAGGGGCTCCCGAACCTCCTGCACGAGAGCGTGCCCGACGGGCGCGACGAGACCGCGAACGTCGAGGTGCGCCGCTGGAGTGAACCGCGCGCGCCCGGGTTTGCGCCGCGCGATCACGTCGCGATCGGCGAGCCGCTCGGCATGGATTTCGAGGCGGCCGGGCGGATCTCCGGCGCACGCTTCGTGGTGATGACCGGCGCGATCGCCCGTCTTCACCGCGCGCTCGCGCAGTTCATGCTGGATCTGCACACGCGCGAGCACGGGTACCTGGAAGTGTATGCACCCTACCTCGTGCACGCCGAGGCGCTGGTCGGAACCGGACAGCTGCCGAAGTTCGAGCAGGATCTCTTTGCGGTGCGCGGCGACCCCGGGTTCTTTCTGATCCCGACCGCCGAGGTCCCGGTCACGAACCTCGTGCGCGACCGGATCGTGCGCGCCGAGGAGCTCCCGCTGCGCTTCGTCGCGCACACGCCGTGCTTTCGCTCCGAGGCGGGCGCCGCCGGCAAGGACACCCGCGGGATGATCCGCCAGCACCAGTTCGACAAGGTCGAGCTCGTGCAGATCGTCGCGCCGGAGCATTCGTACGCGGCGCTCGAAGAACTCACCGGGCACGCCGAGGCCGTGCTGCGCGCGCTCGAGCTCCCGTACCGCGTGCTCGCGCTGTGCGCCGGGGACGTCGGCTTCTCGAGCGCGAAGACCTACGACCTCGAGGTCTGGCTGCCGAGCCAGCAGCGCTATCGCGAGATCAGCTCGTGCAGCAACTGCGAATCCTTCCAGGCGCGGCGCATGCAGGCCCGCTGGCGCAATCCCGCGACCGGGAAACCCGAGCTCGTGCATACGCTCAACGGCTCCGGGGTCGCGGTCGGGCGCGCGCTGGTCGCGATCCTCGAGAACTACCAGCAGGCCGACGGCAGCGTCGCGGTCCCGCGCGTGCTCGTGCCGTATCTCGGCGGGGTCGAGCGGCTCGCGCCGGCTTGAGCGCAACGAGCCCAAGCGAGGCGCGACCGGTCGCCGCGGCCGGGCCGCGGAGCCTGTGCCTTCTGCGGCTCTCGGCGATCGGCGACACCTGCCACGTCGTGCCGCTGATCCGCACCCTGCAGCACGCGTGGCCCGACTGCCGGATCAGCTGGATCATCGGCCGCGTCGAGGCGAAGCTGATGCAGCTCGTGCCGGACGTCGAGCTGATCCCGGTCGACAAGCGCCAGCCACGCCGCGAATGGATGCGCCTGCGGCGCGAGCTCCGCGGGCGCCGGTTCGATGCGCTGCTGCACCTCCAGCTGTCGCTGCGCGCGAGCCTCTTGAGCACCGCGGTGCGCGCCGATCGCAAGCTCGGGTTCGATCGCGCGCGCGCGCGGGAGCTCCAGTGGCTGTTCACGAACGCGCGCGTGCCGGCACGGCGGAGAGAACACGTGCTCGACAGCTTCTTGGGCTTCGCCGCAGCGCTCGGCGCACGCGAGCGCGTGATCGAATGGAACCTCGCGATCCCGGAAGACGCGCAGGCGTACGCGCGCGGTCTGATTCCCGACGAACGACCGACCCTCGTGATCAACCCCGCGTCCAGCCATCGCCTGCGCAACTGGGAACCGAAGCGCTACGCCGTGGTCGCGGACCATGCCGCGACCCGCCACGGGATGCGCGTGATCCTGTGCGGCGGCCCTGGCGTGCACGAGCGCGAGTTCGGCGCCGCGATCGCCGCGGCCGCGGTGACGCCGCTCATCGACCAGATCGGCCGCGACACCTTGCCGCAGATGCTCGCGCTCCTCGCACGCGCGACGGCGCTCCTCGCGCCGGACACCGGACCCGTGCACATGGCGACCGCGGTCGGCACGCCGGTGATCGGGCTCTATGCCGCGACGAACCCGCAACGCAGCGGCCCTTACCTCAGCCGCGCGTGGTGCGTCGATCGTTACCCGGAAGCCGCCGAACGCTTCCTCGGGAAGACGCCCGAGGAACTTCCCTGGTGGACGAAGATCGAGCGCCCCGGCGTGATGGACCTGATCGAGACCGACGCCGTGACCGAACGCCTGGATGCGCTGATGCAGGCACGGACGCCGCGGTGAACGGGTTCGGGTAAGATCGACCGCCGAGGAGAGGTGGCAGAGCGGTTGAATGCACCGGTCTTGAAAACCGGCGT
>JAJYAM010000097.1 GCA_021779535.1 Pseudomonadota bacterium | reverse complement strand
ATGGGCCCACTTGAGATCCGAGGTGAACTTCGAGAGGAACGCGGCCGCCGTGCACGCGCCACCCTCCCGGCCACCGATGTTGGCGATGTCGGCGAAATTGCTCTTGAGCTGATCGACGTACTCCTCGCCGATCGGCAGGTGCCACGCGCGGTCGTCGGCGCGCTGACCCGCGGCGGCGATCTCGGCGGCGAACTCGTCGTCGTTGCTCATCAGGCCGCTGTAGTGGTTGCCGAGCGCGATCACGCAGGCGCCGGTCAAGGTCGCGACGTCGATCACCGCGGCCGGCTTGAAGCGGCGGCTGTAGGTGAGCGCGTCGCAGAGGATCAGCCGGCCCTCGGCATCGGTGTTCAAGACCTCCACCGTCTGACCGGACATCGTGGTGACGACGTCGGCGGGCTTCACCGCGTTGCCCGCCGGCATGTTCTCGCAGGTCGGCACGATCGCGACGAGGTTGATCGGCAGCCGCAGGCGCGCGGCCGTGCGGAACGCGCCGAGCACGGTCGCTGCGCCGCACATGTCGAACTTCATCTCGTCCATCGCCGGCGGATCCTTCAGCGAGATGCCGCCGGAATCGAAGGTGATCCCCTTGCCGACCAGGCAGATCGGGGACTGCGCGCGCGGCGCGCCCCGGTACTCGCACACGATCAGCCGCGGCGGCTCGGTCGAGCCCTGGGCGACCGCGGCGAACGCGCCCATCTTGAGCGCCTTGATCTGCCGTTCGCCGAGCACCGTGACCTTGACGCCGCGCAACTCGCGCATCGACTGCGCGCGCACGCCGAGATGGGTCGGCGTGCAGACGTTCGGCGGCAGGTTCGCGAGATCGCGCGCGAACGCGACGCCCTCGGCGATCGCGATGCCGTCGTCGAGCCCGCGTTGCGCGTGGCGCGCGTCAGCCGCGCTGCCGGTCGCGACCCGGACCTCGCGCAGGCGCGGCGGCTTCGGCTTCGGTCCGGTCTTGAGATCCGGTATCCGATAGCCCTGGGCGCGGAACGCCTCCGCGATCCCGCGGGCACGGCGGTACGCGTCGAGGCCGAGGTCGGTGCCGGCGTCGACCGCGAGATACACGACCGCGTCCGACGCGCCGGTCTTCAGCAGCGCCTGCGCCGCGGCCTGCGCGGCCTTGCGGTATTGCTTGCGTTCGAATTTCTTCTGCGCGCCGAGCCCGACGAGCAGCACGCGCGCGGGCCCGTCGCGGCCGGTGCGGGTGATCAGCAGCGTGTCGCCGAGCTTCGCCGCGAAGTCCTTGGACGCGAACAGGCGCGCCGCGGTGCCACCGATTCGCTGATCGACGAGCTGGCCGGCCGGACCGAGTGCACCGTCCTCGTGCATGCCGATGACCGCGCAGGCGGTCGCCGCACGCGCCCGGGGATCGGTGATCGCTTTGAATTCCATGCTCGCTCCTTCTGGCTTCGGTGTCGCCGGCGCGCCGCGTCGGCGATGGTCGGATTTTTCCGCAAAGATGACTTTTTGGTGAAATTTAGTCAAATAATTCGGCCGGACGGCGATCCCGAGCCGCGCGTGAGTCGCCGCGAACCGGGCGGGATTCGCCGCCGGTCGCGCGGCCCCGCGCGCGCGGAAACCCGGGCGGCCGCGATTTGTTAAGCTCTCGGCGATGAAGTGGACGGTGCAGCGCTACGTGCTTCGCGAGGTCGTGCAGACGTGGCTCGCGGTGACCGGCGTGCTGGTGGCGATCCTGCTCGCGAATCAGTTGTCGCGGGTGCTCGGCGAGGCCGCGGACCATCATTTCGGCCGCCACGTGGTGCTCGACCTGATCGCGCTCGGGGCGATCATGAACCTGTCGGTCGTGGTCCCGGTCGGGCTGCTGCTGTCGATCGTGCTCGCGCTCGGCCGGCTCTACCACGACGGGGAGATGGCGGCGCTGCAGGCCTGCGGCTTCAATCCGGCGCGGCTCCTCGGACCGCTGTTCGGGGTCGCGGCGGTGATCGCGATCGGGCTCGGCTGGCTCACCTTCGTGCAGGTGCCGCGGGCCGACCACCGCTCGCAGCTGCTGCGCCAGGCGGCCTTGAAGGAGGCCGAGTTCGGCCAGCTCGATGCGGGGCGATTCCGCACCTTCGCGAACGCCGGCGCGGTGTTCTACGCCGAGCGCGTCGACGCGAACGGCGTGCTGCACGACGTCTTCCTGCAGCGCGAGAGAGCGTCGGGCCGGGTCGAGGTCGCGGTCGCCGCGACCGCGACCTACACGCGCGCCGGCGACGACGGCCGGCGGCTGGTGACGCTCTACGACGGCCATCGCTACGAAGGCGTGCCCGGGCACGCGGACTTCCGGGTGATCAAGTTCCGCGAGCACGGGATACCGGTCGAGTTGCCGCCGGGGGTCCAGGGGACGAACGATCCGGACACGCGCCCGACCCTCGAGCTCCTCGCGACCCTCGATCCGGTCAACATCGCGCAACTGGAGTTCCGCAGTTCCTCGCCGATCATGGCGCTGATGCTGACCCTGATCGCGCTGCCGCTGTCGCGACTGCGCCCGCGCGAGGGCCGCTATCGACGGGTCGGGGTCGCGATCGTCGTGTTCTTCGTGTATTCGAACCTGCTGTCCTTCGCGAAGGTCTGGCTCGAAAGGGGCGAACTGTCGCCGTGGATCGGGGTCTGGTGGATCCACGGGCTCGCGCTCATCCTCGGCCTGCGCCTGCTGTGGCGGCAGGGGCTGATCGGCGCGGCGCGCGGCGCCGTCGTGGGGTCGCGATGAACATCCTCGATCGGTATCTCTACAAGACCATCCTCTGGTACACGGCGATGGCGACGAGCGTGCTGCTCACGCTCGGCGGACTGTTCCTGTTCATCAGCGAGCAGAGCGACATCGGCGTCGGCAATTACACCGCGGCCGACGCGGTGCTGTACACGCTGCTGAACCTGCCGCAACAGCTGTTCGAGCTGCTGCCGATCGGCGCGATGATCGGTGCGCTGATGGGTCTCGGCAACCTCGCGGCCGGCAGCGAGCTGGTCATCACGCGCGCTTCGGGCGTGTCGATCTGGCGCATCGCGCGTCCGGTCGCGCTCGCCGGCGCGACGCTCGCGATCGCGATGTACGGGATCGGCGAGTACGTCGCGCCGCCGCTCGCGCAGTTCGCGCACACCGAGAAGACGACCAGCCGCCTCGCGGGCGTGAGTTTCGCCGGCCGCGCGAGCGCGTGGATCAAGGAGGGCAACCTGATCCTGCGCCTGCGAACGGCCGAGGTCGGCCAGGTGTTCGGCGGCGCGACGCTGTTCGAGTTGAACGGCGCGGAACGGCTGCAGTCGATCCAGACCGCCGATTCGATCTCGGTCGCGCAACCCGGCCGCTGGATGCTCGAGAACGTGCGCACGACGACGTTCCAGCCGGACCGGACCGTCGCGACGCACGCGCCCGAGGTCACGATCCGCTCGACGATCAATCCGGATTTCCTGCGGCTCGCGGCGGCCGATCCGGACCTGCTCACGTTGCGCTCGCTTGCGGCGTACATCGCGCACCTGCGGCACAACCACCTGCAGGCGATCCCCTACGAGATCGGCTTCTGGTCGCGGATCGCGAGGATCTTCGCGGTGATCGTGGTCACGCTGCTCGCGCTGCCGTTCGTGTTCGGGCCGCTGCGCACGACCGGTGCCGGCACGCGGACGGTCGTCGGGGTGCTGCTCGGACTCGTGTTCTTCGTGATCAACGGGATCGGCGAGAAGGGTGGGCAGCTGTTCGGCTTGAACCCGATCGTGATCGGCTGGTTGCCGACCGCGGTGATCGCCGTCGGCACCCTGATCGCGATCTCAAGGACTCGTTAGGCGAACGATGCGGGTGTTCGACATCCGGTCCTGGAGCGCGAGCCCTTCGGAGTCGAGGTAGAGCCACAGCACCCCGAGACCGGCCGGCGCCCACGCCACGAACGACCAGAAGAACCGCGAGATCGCGGCCCGCCACGTCACGCGTCGCCCCCGGGGATCCACCGCGTGCAGCCGCCACGCGCGCATCCCGACCGTCTGGCCGCTGTGCACCCAGTTCAGCACGAAATAGCCGGCCACGATCAAGAACAGTCCGCCGTGATACAGGTCGGCCACGACGCCGCCGACCGAGTCGCGCAGCAACGCGCGGCCGCCCGCGAGCCATACCGCGGCCCAGGTGAAGAAGATCAGCGGCGCGAGGATCACGATGCCGTCGTACAGGAGTGCCGCGAAGCGGCGTCCGAAGCGCGCGCTCGTGCCGCTGCGCCTGCGGCCGTCGGCCGCCGCCGGGTCGCTCATGAGGAGCGGGTCTGGCGCTCGAGCAGCGCCTTGTTGTCGGTCAATATCCGCCGGACCTCGGCGAGCGGCGGTCGATCGGCCATCCGGGCGATGAGCTCGGGCAGCTCGTACCATTTGCGGCCCCACTGGATCAAGCGCACCGCGTCGGCGAGGACCCGACCCTCCGGGGTGCCGGGCGCCGCGGCCGCGCCCGCGGCGGGCTTCGGCGCGGTGGCCTTCGTCGATACGCGCGCGGACGGCTTCGCCGTGGCCGGCTTCGATGCCGTCGCCGACGCCGTTGCCGTTGCCGTTGCCGGTGCCGATGCCGGTGGCTGTGCCGGCGCCGGCGGCTGTGCCGGTGCCGGGGTCGGCTGCGACTTCGCCGACACCGCGGCCGGCGGCGTCCGCGGCTTCGATCCGGCGCGAGCATCGCTGCGCGGCCGGGTCGCGAGGTACTTCGGCATCTCGCGCGTTGCGGTCGTCGAACTCTCGGCCGAGTCCGCGGCTCGCGATGGCGTCGCGGTGGGTGGCGTCGCGGCGCCCGCGGGCTTCGGCGCCGGCTCGGCGAGTGGAATGAAGCGCTCGATGTGCTGCGCGCCGACCAGGTTCGCGAGGAAGATCGACAGCTCGAGCGCGTCGCCGAAGTTCGCGTCGCCGGCCGCGATGCGCTCCTCCAGCATCGCCTTCAATGCGAGCGTGCGCTGCCTCGCGAGATCGATGATCCAGCGGGTCGGCCGCTGATGCTCGACCCAGTCCTGGACCTTCCGGTAGGCCGCGTCGTCGAGCGAGGCGTATTCGAGGTGGCGATCGAGGCTGCCGAGCCATTTCTCCAGCAGCTCGAGCAAGCGTTGGTCCGCGGATGTGGCCATGGTGTCGAGGCTCCTGTGCGCACCCTAAACGAACCGCCGCCGAGGCGCCAGGGGCCGCGCATTCGCCAAAGAGCGACAGCCCGGCGGGCGGTCGCGTTAGACTGCGCGGCATGTGCGGAATCGTTGGAATACTCGGCGCCGCCGCGACCCCCGAGACGGCCGTCGAGATGGCGCAACGCTTGCGCCATCGCGGTCCCGACGGCGACGGACTGTTCCACGAGCCCGGGATCGCGCTCGCGCACCGCCGTCTCGCGATCCTCGATCTGTCCGATTCCGGCCGGCAGCCGATGATCGAAGCCGATCACGTGCTCACCTACAACGGCGAGCTGTACAACCATCAGGCGTTGCGCGCGCGGCTGCCCGGTCCGTGGCGCTCGACCGGCGACACGGAAGTGCTGCTGCGCCTGCTCGCGCGCGATCGCGAAGCGGCGCTCGAGCATCTCGTCGGGATGTTCGCGTTCGGGCTGTGGGACCGCCGCCGGCGGCGGCTGTTGCTCGCGCGCGATCGGCTCGGGATCAAGCCGCTGTACTACCGGCTGTTGCCGGACGGCATCGCCTTCGCGTCGGAGCTGAAGGCGTTGCTCGTGCTCGGCACGCCGCCGATCGATCGCAGCGCGGTGCGCGACTTCCTGCTGCACGGCTACGTGCCCGCGCCGAAGACCATCTTCCGCGGCATCGCGAAATTGCCGGCGGGACATTGGCTCGACTGGGAGGACGGGCGGGTCCGGATCGAGCGCTGGTGGTCGCCGCGGGCCGAGCCCGGTCCGCACGAGGCGCACGAGGCGACCGAGTCGCTCGACGCGCTGCTGCGCGAGGTCGTGCCCGCGCACACCCTGTCCGACGTCCCGGTCGGCGTGTTCCTGAGCGGCGGCATCGATTCCGCGCTGACCGCGTACTACCTCGATCATCCGCACACGTTCACGCTCGCGTTCGAGCGCCGCGGCCGCTCCGAGGCCGGCGATGCGCGCCGGGTCGCGGCGCACCTCGGCACGCGGCACACCGAGACGACCGCGCATGCGGCGGATTTCGCGGCCGCGCTGGATGCGATGCCGGCGATCTTCGACGAGCCGTTCGGCGACAGCGCCGCCTGGTCGAACTATCTCGTCGCGCAATTCGCGCGCCGGGAGGTCACGGTCGCGCTGAGCGGCGAGGGCGGCGACGAGATCTTCTGCGGTTATCCGCGCTACTGGTCGCACGTCGGCGAGCGCTCGAACCCGTTGAACCGGGCGCTCGCGCGCGCGCTGCCGCCGTTGTCGCGCTGGGGCCAGTCGATGCAGCGGCGGGCGACCACCGGCCTGCCGGCGTTCGCGGCCGCGCTCGGCGGCGCGACGCCGGTGCAGATCGAGAGCTTGCTCGCGCCGGAATGGCGCGAGCCGGATTACGACTACCTGTGGTTCTATCGCCAGTTCTGGCGGCCCGACCTGGCGCCGCTCGCGCGGCTGCGCTGGCTCGATCTGCATACCGACCTGCCCGAGGGACTGCTGACCAAGGTGGACCGCACCAGCATGGCGCATTCGCTCGAGGTGCGTCCGCCGCTGCTCGACCACCGTCTCGTCGAGTTCATGCTCGGCGTCGATCCGGCCCTGCTGGTCGACATCCCTCACCGGCAGGGCAAGCGGCTGGTGCGCGCGTTGATGGAGCCGCGGCTGCCGCCGGGCCATCTCGATCGGCCGAAGTCGGGATTCGGATTGCCGGTCCGCGGCTGGATCCGCGAGCATCGAGAGCTGCTGAAGCAGGCGGTCGATCGCCTGATCGAGCGCGGCGTGCTGCGCCGGCCCGTCCCGGCGGAGTTCCGGCGCGCCTGGTACCTGCTGGTGCTCGACCGCTGGTTCAGCGCGTTCGCGTGACCCGATGCCGAGCGAGTCGCCGCGGCTGTTGTTCGTGCCCGTCTCGGGACCGTACGGGATGGGGGAGTACGCGCGCTCGGTCGCGATCGCGCACGCGGCGCAGGCCCGCTGGCCGCGGGCGGCGATCCGCTTCCTGCTGAGCCGCGAGGCCCCGTATGCCGCGGACCCGCCGTTCGACGCGACGTTGCTGCCGGCGTCGCCGACACGCTGCACCGCGCAGGTGAACGCGGCGATCGCGGCGTTCGCACCCGACGTCGTGATCTTCGACAACGCCGGCCGCACCGCGCAGCTGCGGGCGGCGCGCGCGGCCGGCGCGGCGGTCGTGTTCGTGAGCGCGCGCCGGCGTCAACGGCGGCGCGCCGGGCGGTTGCGCTGGCTGCGCCTGATCGACCAGCACTGGATCGCCTATCCGCGGGTGCTCGACGCGCCGCCGGGGCCGCTCGAGACGCTGAAACGGCGCGTCCTGCGCCGGCCCGCGCCGCGCCACCTCGACGTGATCCTCCCGCCCGCGGACCCGGCGCGCCGCGCGCGCGGGTTCACCGAACTCGCGCTCGCGGCCCCGCCGGTGCTCGTCGTCCCGGGCGGCGGCACCGGGCACCCGGGCGCCGAGGACGCGTCCCGGCGTTTCGCCGAGGCCGCGGTGGATCTCGCGAGCGGTGGCATCGCCACCGTGTTCGTCGGCCCGTCCGAGCCGTCGACCGGTGCCGACCCGCCGGCGTTGCGCCGGCGCCGCTCCCTGCCGCAGGCGGAACTGATCGAGCTGATGCGTGGCGCCCGGCTGGTCGTCGCGAACGGCGGGTCGACGATGGTCCAGGCGATCGGCTGCGCGGCGCCTTGCCTCGCGGTGCCGATCGCCCGCGACCAGCGCGCGCGGATCGGCCGCGCGGTGGCCGCGGGCATCGCCGCGCGTGCGCCGCTCGATCCGGGTGCGATCGCGCGGGCCGCGCGGGGCTTGCTCG
>JAJYAM010000028.1 GCA_021779535.1 Pseudomonadota bacterium | reverse complement strand
ACGCCCTGCAGCGGCGAAGGGATCGACAGGAACGGCAGCCACTGCTCCGGAAACACGTCGTGCGGCCCGACGTAGAACCACGGCTCCGCGCTCGACTCCTCGTCCTCGGAGGGCGCGGTCGGCAGGTCGCGAAACACGCATTCGTCGAGCAAGCAGATCTCGTCGTAGTCGTAGAACACGACGTCGCCATGCGCGGTCACGCCGAAATTCTTCGGCATCAGGTCGCCCGGAAAGACGTTGCTCGCGGCCAGGTCGCGCAGCGCCTGTCCGTAATCGATCACCGCGGCCTCGGCCGCGGCCGGATCGGCCTCGCGCAGGAACAGGTTCAAGGGCCGCAGGCGCCGCTCGACGTAACAGTGCTCGATCGTGAGGTCTTCGCCGTCGACGCGGCAGGTGCGCGCCGCGTCGTGCAGCAATTCCTCGGCGAGCGCCGGCATGAACCGGTCGCGCGGCAGGCGCAACCGCTTGAATTCCTGCGCATCGACGAGGCGCCCGGCGCGATCGTGCTGGAACACGAAGCGGTAACGGTCGACGACTTCCTCGCGCGTGGTGCGTTTCGGCGCGCCGAAGCGATCTCGGATCACTTTGAACACCAGGTCGTGCGAGGGCAGGGTGAACACGATCATCACCAGACCCTTCTCGCCGGGAGCGTGCACGAAGCTGTCGATCGAGCCGTCCAGGTGCTTGCGCAACGCGAAGTAGCGCTCGGTCTTGCCCTGCTTCGCCCGACCGAGCACCGTGTACAGCTCGTCGATCGGCTTGCGCGGCATCAGGGTGCGCAGCAACGTGATCGCGGCGCCGACCGCCGGCAGGTCCACGTGGAAATACGAGCGCTCGAAGCCGAACAGCGAGCCCACCTCGATCCGCGAGACCATCGCGCCGACCAAGCGCACTCCGTCCTCGCCGTTCGAGAACTCGATCACCAGCGGCGTGACCGAGGTCTCGTCGACCACGCGCGCGACCAGAAACGCGGAGTGGCCGCGGTGGAACAGCGGTTCGACGCACTCGATCGATTCCGGCGATGCGGTGGAGCGATACGCATCGAAGTAACGGCCGATGTCGGCGCTGACCCGGTGCACCGCCGTCTCGAGCTCGTGCAGCTGGGCGGCGAAGGGCAGATCGCCGAACATCTCGCGGACCGCGGCGGGCAGCGCGCCGCTGACCCGGTAGATCCGCAACGGCACGCCGCCCGCGGTCCGTCCGCTGTTCGCGCAGAATTCGAGGTCGGGATCGACCCCGACCGTGCCGAACAGGTCGCGGCTGACCGAGTTGAAGAAGGTCCGGTAGAAATCCGGGTCCGGCCGGTCGTCGACGAGACGCGCGTAGACCCGCTTGATCTCGGACCACGGCCGGCGGTCGACGCGCAGCGCCGCGAGATCGTCGGCGAGCGCGGCGAGGCAGCCCCCGACGCAGCGCTCGTACAGTTCGATCCGCGCGACCGAGTCGCGCTCCGCCGCCCGCCAGTCACGCGCCGCGAAGTGCGCGGCCGCGCGCCGGGTGATCCGGCCGAACTCCTCGTTGTACGCGCGGAAGTGCTCCGCGATCGCCGCGGCGATCGCCGCCGCGGCTCGGTCCGGCCCGGTCGCCGCGGCGCGCGAGTCGTCCACCGGACGGAGCACTCAGCGTCCTCGAACCCTCAACCGGCAACCCGCTGGCGCGCGCCGGCGTCCCCGCCGTGGCCGGTGAACTGCTCGGTCTCGGTGCTGCCCGCGAGCGCGACGGTGGAGCTCTGGCCCGCGGTGACCGCGGTCTGCACCGCGTCGAAGTAGCCGGTGCCGACGAACGCCTGGTGCTTCACCGCGCGATACCCGGCCGCCTCCGCCGCGAACTCGCGCTGTTGCAGCCGCGAGTAGCCGAGCATTCCGTCGTCGCGATAGGCCGACGCGAGCTCGAACATCGCCATGTTGAGCGCATGCCACCCGGCGAGCGTGATGAACTGGAAGCGGTATCCCATCGCCGCGAGCTCCTCGCGCCAGCGCTGCATCGAGTCCGCGTCGAGGTTGGCCTGCCAGTTGAAGCTCGGCGAGCAGTTGTACGCAAGGAGCTTGTCCGGGAATTCGCGCCGGATCGCCTCGGCGAACCGCTGCGCCTGCGCGAGATCCGGGCGCGAGGTCTCGCACCACACGAGATCCGCGTAGGGCGCGTACGCGAGGCCGCGCGCGATCGCCTGATCGATGCCGGGCTTCACGTAGAAGAAACCCTCGCTCGAGCGCTCTCCGGTCAGGAACCCCCGGTCGCGCGGATCGTGATCGGAGAGCAGCAGGTTCGCCGCGTCCGCGTCGGTCCGCGCGATCAGCACCGTCGGGACCCCGGCGACGTCGCTCGCGAGCCGCGCGGCCAGCAGCTTGTTGACCGCTTCCTCGGTGGACACCAGCACCTTGCCGCCGAGGTGCCCGCACTTCTTCGCCGAGGACAGCTGATCCTCGAAGTGGACCCCGGCGGCGCCCGCGCGGATCATCGCCTTCATCAGCTCGAACGCGTTCAGGTTGCCGCCGAATCCCGCCTCGGCGTCCGCGACGATCGGCACCAGCCAGTCGACCGCGCCCTTGCCCGCGAGGGTCTGGATCTGGTCGGTGCGCAGCAGCGCGTTGTTCAGCCGCTCGACCATCCGCGGGACCGAATCGACCGGATAGAGGCTCTGGTCCGGGTACATCTCGCCGGCGGTGTTCGCATCGCCGGCGACCTGCCAGCCGGAGCAGTAGATCGCCCGCAGTCCGGCTTGCACCGCCTGCACCGCCTGATTGCCGCTCATGCACCCGAGCGCGCCGATCACCGGCAACTCGTGCAGCTGCCGCCAGAACTTCTCGGCGCCGAGGCGCGCGAGCGTGTGTTCGATCCGAACCGAGCCGCGGAGCTTCACGACCTCTTCGGCCGAGTACGGGCGGCGGACGCCGCGCCACCGAGGGTCATTGCGCCATTCGGCCGTCAGGGACTTCGCACTGCTCGAGAGATCGATCATCGGAGATTCCTCGGTTGGATGGATTCGGGTCCGGAAGTAGGGTAGATTATTCGATGTTAAATTTTTACAAATGAAATTTGACATTGTGAACTTCACATCGGTGCACCGATGTCCGGACTGATCCGCCAGGGCCACTTCCTCGGCGCGAAGCTGCGTGCGCTGCGCAAGCGCAACGGCCTCACCCTCGACGAGCTCTCGGCCCGGTGCGTGCAGATCGACGCGGCGGCGGCGCCGTCGGTGTCCTATCTCAGCATGGTCGAGACCGGCAAGCGGATGCCCTCCGCGGACATGCTGGAGATGCTCGCGGGCATCTTCAGCAAGGAGCCGCGCTGGTTCCTCGACGAGAACACCCAGATCGAGGCGCTGCCACCGAAGCGCGAGCGCGGCGGGCTCGCGGCGATGCCGCTCGAGCCCGCGTTCCTGTTCTCGCACGAGCTGCTGCAGAACGCGCTGCCGGAGCTGCTGTCGCAGACCGGAACGACCGGACGGCAGTTCGCGCAGCTGCTGATCCGCGTGTGGCAGGAGACGCACCACAACGACTTCCCGGACATCGAACGCGCCGCGGAGGCCGCGGGCCAGCGCCGCATGCCGCTGTCGGCCGAGCAGGTCGCCGAGATCTGCAAGCACCACGGGCTGAAGCTGCGCTGGTTCGACGCGGCGGCGGGCCACGGCCGCGACGCATTGCTGCGCGCCCGCTTCGAGGCACCCGACACCGTGCTCGTGAACTCCCGCTTGCGCAATCAGCCGGCGCGCCTGAAGTACGACCTCGCGTTCTTCGTCGGCCACAAGATCCTGCACAACGGCGACGGCCTGATCTCCCCGCACAGCGCGACGCCGGCGGGCGACCGCGACGTGCCCGGGAGCGCCGCCGGCATGGGCGCACAGGACGTGTTGCACGCGTGGCGCGACTTCGAGTGCAGCTTCTTCGCGGGCGCGCTGCTGTGTCCGCGGATGCCGTTCCGGCGCTTCCTGATCCGCGAGGCGCACAGCGTCACGGCGGCGACGAAGCTCGACGTGACCGCGGCGCTCGTGATGCGACGGATGACCGCGGTCTCGCCGTACCGGCACTGGCATTTCTTCGACGCGTACCCGCCCGGATACCTGCGCGCGGTCTACCGCGCGAACGGGATCCCCCTGCCCTGGGGCAACATGAGCAAGGTCTCGGACCCCTGTCCGCGCTGGGCGGTGTTCCGGCTGTTGCGCAAGACGCCGGCCGCCTCGCGCGCGAGCGCGCCGACCTCGCAGATCTCGGTGATGAACGACGGCGTCCGCGACCGGCTCTACTGCTGCCACTCGATGGTCACCCGGGACGCGAACCAGGTGCCGCACGTGCTCTCGGTCGGGGTCGACCTGCAGCCCGCGCTCGCGGCGCAGGGCTTCGACGCGGACGGCGTCGTCGCCGAGGTCGCCGCGTCCTGCCGCACCCGGGGCGGCGACGCGCCGATTCCCCCGCAGGCCGCGGCGAGCATCCGCGCGGTCTCGCAAGTGCTCAACATCGCGTGGATCGCCGCCGCGGCCGGCGCCCCGGCCTCGGTGATCTGTCCGCGCAGCGGCGGCTGCCCGCGCCGCCCGCGCAGCTGCGCCCCGGTCGAGGCGCCCGCGGCCTAGATCACCCGCCCGCCGGCCCGGCGAGGCCGAGCGCACGGCGCCGCACGTCCATCAGCTTCAGGATCATCGGCGTCAGGATGAGCTGCATCGCGAGCTCCATCTTGCCGCCGGGCACCACGATGATGTTCGCGCGCGACATGAACGAATCGTGGATCATCGACAGCAGGTACGGGAAGTCGATGCCCTTGGGGTTCTCGAAACGGATCACCACGAAACTCTCGTCGGCGGTCGGGATGTGCCGCGCGACGAACGGATTCGAGGTGTCGACGGTCGGCACGCGCTGGAAGTTGATGTGCGTCCGCGAGAACTGCGGGCAGATGTAATTCACGTAGTCCGGCATGCGGCGCAGGACCGTGTCGACGACCGCCTCGGTCGAATAGCCGCGGGCATCGCGGTCCCGATGCAGCTTCTGGATCCATTCGAGATTGATGATCGGCACGACGCCGATCGTGAGATCCGCGTGCTGCGCGACGTTCACCTCCGGCGTCACCACCGCGCCGTGCAATCCCTCGTAGAACAACAGGTCCGTGCCGCCCGGGATGTCCTCCCACGGGGTGAACGTCCCGGGGGGCTGGCCGTAGGGCGCGGCCTCCGGCTCGTTGTGCAGGTACCTGCGCATCCGCCCGAGGCCGGTCTCCCCGTAGCTGCGGAACAGCGCCTCGAGCTCGGCGAACAGGTTGTTCTCCGGTCCGAAGTGGCTCAGGTGCTGATCGCCCCGGGCGGCGGCTTCGGCGATCTTCGCCTTCATCTCCTCGCGATCGTAGCGATGGAACGAGTCGCCCTCGACGAACGCCGCGCGGATCTTCTCGCGCCGGAAGATCCACGCGAACGTGCGGGTCACCGACGTCGTTCCGGCGCCGGAGGAACCGGTCACCGCGATGATCGGGTGCTTGGCGGACATGCGGCGCTCCTGGCGATGCTCGCGTCTCGAAGGGTCATTCGTCGATGAACAACGAGCGTTCTTTGAACAACGGCGACCGGTAGACCGTATCGAGTCCCCGATCGTGCTCGAGATGATACCGCTCGATCCGCTCGACCTCGCTCTTGCAGCCGAGCACCAGCGGGACCCGCTGATGCAGGCCGGTCGGCGGCAGCTCGAGCACGCGGCTGCGCCCGGTCGATGCGGCGCCGCCGGCCTGCTCGATCAGCATCGCGATCGGATTCGCCTCGTACAGCAAGCGCAGGCGGCCCGCCCGCGCGGGATCCTTCTTGTCCTGCGGGACCATGCACAGGCCGCCCCGGATCAGGATCCGGTGGGCCTCCGCGACCAGCGACGCGATCCAGCGCATGTTGAAGTCCTTGCCGCGCACGCCGGACTTGCCGGCGAGGCATTCGGCGACGTAACGCTTCACCGGCGGCTCCCAGAACCGCTCCTTGGAGGCATTGATCGCGAACTCGCAGGTCTCCTCCGGGATCCGCATGTCCGGATGCGTCAACACGAATTCGCCGAAGCCGCGATCGAGCGTGAAACCGTGAACGCCGCGCCCGACGGTCAGCACCAGCATGGTCGTCGGGCCGTAGATCGCGTAGCCGGCACCGAGTTGCTCGGTGCCGGCCTGCAGGAAGTCCGCGACCGCCGGCGGTTCGGTCCCGCGCGGCGCCCGCAGCACCGAGAAGATGCTGCCGACCGGCGCGTTCACGTCGACGTTGGTCGAGCCGTCGAGCGGGTCGAAGCACAGGAGATAGCGGCCGCGGGGGTAGTCCTCGGGGATCGGGTAGGGATCCTCGAGCTCCTCGGAGACCATTCCGGCGAGGTCACCGCCGAACTCGGTCGTGCGCAGGAAGATGTCGTTCGCGACGCGATGGAGCGTCATCGGCGCCTCGTCCGGCATCGCCGCGCCCGCACCGCCCGGTGCGCCGGCGAGCGCGCCGCGGCCGACGAGGTAGCTGATTCGCTTGCAGGCGAGCCGCATGTGGTTGAGCAGCGCGGTGAACTCCCCGGTCGCACCCGGAACGCAGCGCTGCTGCGAGATCATGAACTCCGTGATCGTCATTTCCCGGCTGGTCATCGCTCATGCCTCCGGTCCGGCGCGTTCCGCGGTTCCGGCGAACACGCGGCTCGCGCGCAGGTCTTGCGCCTCGATGGTCATCAACTCGTCGCGGGTCAGGGGCCGCTCGCGGCTCGCGACCAGGCGGTTCGCCTGCCGCAGCCGCGCGCGGTCGAGCGCGTTGCGCATGGACCGGGCGTTCGCGAAGTGCGGCTGCCGCATCCGCCGCGGGATGTACTCGCGCAGCGCCTCGAGCCCCGAGGGGCTGAGCCGGTATTGCATCGTCTGCAGCATCTTCAGCGCGATCTGCTCGAGTTCCGCGGCATCGTAATCCGGGAACTCCACGTGGTGCGCGATCCGTGACGACAGTCCCGGGTTCGAGCGGAAGAACGCGTCCATGCGGTCGGCGTATCCGGCGAGGATCACCACCAGGTCGTCGCGCTGGTTCTCCATCACCTGCAGCAGGATCTCGATCGCCTCCTGACCGTAATCGCGCTCGTTCTCCGGACGGTAGAGATAGTAGGCCTCGTCGATGAACAACACGCCGCCCATCGCCTTCTTCAACACGTCCTTGGTCTTCGGCGCGGTGTGCCCGATGTACTGCCCGACGAGATCGTCGCGCGTGACGGCCACCAGGTGGCCTTTGCGCACGTAACCCAGGCGGTGCAGGATCCGCGCCATCCGCAGCGCGACCGTCGTCTTGCCCGTGCCGGGGTTGCCGGTGAAGGACATGTGCAGCGACGGCGAGCCGGCGAGCAGGCCGAGCTGCCTGCGGGCGCGTTCGACGAGGAGGAGGGCGGCGATCTCCCGGACCCGCGCCTTCACGGGCTTCAACCCCACCAGCGCCTCGTCGAGCTCCTCGAGGACCTCGTGGACCTGGGTGTCGGCGGCGAGCGCGCGCAGATCGACCTCGGCGGAGGCGGCGCCCGGACTCCCGGCCGGCGCGAGCTCGTTCATCCGACGTCGCCGTCGCGCGACCGGTAGCGCCGCCCTTCGGGCGCGCCGGCCGCATAGCTCGCGATCGTGTACCGAATGCGCCGGCCCGCGTCCTCCGTGCGCGTCAGCGCGAACCCCGGCTCGTCGCTCGGGCGGCTCACGATGAACGACAGGCGGGTCGTCTCGAAGCCGCGCGTCGAGTCGAACGCGTTGACCCGCACGTACCCGTTCGGATGCGCGCGGCGGCACGCGTTCACCTCCTGCATCACCCCGGCGGCATCGCGCAGGTCGAACAGCGGATTGCCCCACATGTCCCAGTAACAGTTGCGCGGGTGCGGATCGTCCGTGGTTTCGATGCTGATCGCCCAGCCTTGCGCAAGGGCGTAGCGGAGCTGCGCGAGGATCTGCGCATCGGTCAAATCCGGCAGGAACGAGAAAGTCCCCTGAGTGATTCGCATCGTCGTCTCCCGAGGGCGCGTCGGCGCCGGTTCACGCGGTCGTCGCGGTCGGCACGAAATCGGCCGTGTCGGTCGACGCGTAGTCGAACGAGACGTCCTTCCAGGTCTTCAGTGCCGCATCCAGGGGCGCGCACCATTTCGCGGCGTCGGCGAGTATTTGCGGCCCCTCGGCCCACAGGTCGCGGCCCTCGTTGCGCGCCAGGATCATCGCTTCCAGCGCGACGCGATTCGCGGTCGCACCGGCCTGGATTCCCATCGGATGACCGATCGTCCCACCACCGAACTGCAGCACGACGTCCTCGCCGAGATAGCCGATCAACTGGTGCATCTGGCCGGCGTGGATGCCCCCGGAGGCGACCGGCATCAGCTTGCGAAGCCCCGCCCAATCCTGGTCGAAGAACAGCCCCTGCTGGAGGTTCTTCGCGGTGACCGCGTCGCGGCACACCGAGTAGATCCCCTGGATCACGTTCGGATCGCCCTCGAGCTTGCCGACGATCGTACCGGCGTGGAGGTGGTCGACGCCCGCCATGCGCATCCACTTGGCGATCACGCGGAACGAGACGCCGTGCGTCTTCTGGCGCGTGTACGTGCTGTGGCCGGCCCGGTGCAGGTGCAGGATCATGTCGTTGCGCCGCGCCCATTTCGCCATCGACTGGATCGCGGTGTAGCCGATCACGAGGTCGATCATCACGATGCACGAGCCGAGTTCCTTGGCGAAATCGGCCCGTTCGTACATGTCCTCCATCGTCGCCGCGGTCACGTTCAGGTAGTGGCCCTTGACCTCGCCGGTCGCCGCGGACGCCTTGTTCACCGCCTCCATGCAGTACAGGAACCGGTCGCGCCAGTGCATGAACGGCTGGGAATTGATGTTCTCGTCGTCCTTGACGAAGTCGAGTCCGCCCTTCAGCGCCTCGTAGACCACGCGGCCGTAGTTCTTCCCCGACAACCCGAGCTTCGGTTTGGTGGTCGCACCGAGCAAGGGTCGGCCGAACTTGTCGAGCCGCTCTCTCTCGACGACGATCCCGGTCGGCGGCCCCTGGAAGGTCTTCAGGTACGCGACCGGGATCCGCATGTCCTCGAGCCGCAGGGCCTTCAGCGGCTTGAAGCCGAACACGTTGCCGATGATCGACGCGGTGAGGTTCGCGATCGACCCTTCCTCGAACAGGTCCAGTTCGTAGGCGATGTACGCGAAGTACTGGCCCGCGGATCCGGGCACCGCATCGACCCGATACGCCTTCGCGCGATAGCGCTCGCAGGCGGTCAGGCGGTCCGTCCAGACCACGGTCCAGGTCGCCGTCGAGGACTCGCCCGCGACGGCCGCGGCCGCCTCCACCGGGTCGACCCCCTCCTGGGGCGTGATCCGGAACACCGCGATCACGTCGGTGTCCTTCGGTTCGTAATCCGAGTCCCAGTAGCCCATCTGGGCGTAGGGCATCACGCCCGATCGGTAACGTTCGGCCGACTCCCGCATGGCTCGTGGCTCCTGATCGGCGGGGCGCATCGCGCCCGACGACCCGACTGTATCGAACGCGGTCGATCAGGAGAAATCAGTTTTAATTTCTATTACCATCAGTTTTTACTTATAGTTTGGTCCACGCCATCCAGAGCGGGTGCCACCATGTCGATCCGCAACGTGACCCTGCGACAGCTGCGCATCTTCGAAGCGGTCGCCTCCGAACGCTCCTTCTCGCGGGCGGCCGAGCGGCTGCACCTGACCCAGCCGGGCGTCTCGATGCACGTTCGCGATCTCGAGGCGCGGGCCGGACTGCCGTTGATCGAACGGCTCGGACGCCGCTTCGATCTCACGGAAGCCGGCCGGGAACTGCTCGAGGCGGCGCGCGGCGTGTCCCGCGCGCTCGAGGAGGCGCAGCAACGCATCGACGCGCTGCAGGGTCTGCGGCGCGGCCGCCTCGACATCGCGATCATCAGCACCGCGAAGTATTTCGCACCGCGTCTGCTCGCGGCGTTCCAGGCCCGATATCCCGACGCGAGCATCCGGCTCGCGGTCAGCAACCGGACCCAGGTGATCGACCAGCTGAACGAAAACCGGGTCGACCTGGCGATCATGGGCCGGCCACCGGAAGGCGCCGAGATGATCGCGACGGCGTTCGCGGACAATCCCCAGGTGATCGTCGCGCCGCCCGATCATCCGCTGGCCGGGGCGAGGTCGATCGAGCCGGCCCGCGTCGCCGAGGAGCGCTTCCTCGTGCGCGAGCCCGGATCCGGCACGCGTCTCGCGATGGAAGCATTCTTCCAGGATGCCGGCGTGGCCGCCCCGGTCGGCATGGAGATGGCGAGCAACGAGACCATCAAGCAGGCGGTGATGGCGGGAATGGGGTTGAGCTTCCTCTCCCGGCACACGATCGACCTCGAGCTCGAGACCGAGCGCATCGTGGTGCTCGACGTCCGCGGACTGCCGATCACGCGGCAATGGCACGTCGCGCAGCGCTCGGACAAGCGTCTGATGCCGATCGCCGAAGCCTTTCGGCGCTTCGCGTTGCGCGAGGGTCCCGCGCTGCTGGCGGCCGGCGTCGTTCGACGCCGGCCGCCGGCAAGACGCGCGCGTTCGCGTTAGAACTTGCGCCGGTACTGCAGCGTGACGGTCAGCGGCTGCAGCGTCGCCACCTGCGGAATCACGGTGCCCGACGCGTCGTACTGCGCGTATCCGACGTAGCCGATGTCGCCGAGGTTCGGTTTCGCGTTCGTCAGGTTGTGCACGTTCAGCGAGACCTCGGTCGACCCTTCGTCGACCCCGAAGCGCAGGTCGGCGAGCGAGTAGGAGGGCCGCGTCGCCTGCGCACCGCCGCCGCCGTTCAGCAGCGACACGCTGTTGCCGGTATAGCTGTAGTCCGCCGACACGAAGCCGTCGAGCGCGGAGGTGATCGAGTGCCGGTAGACCGAGCCGACGGTCGCGCTCCAGGCCGGCACGCCGGCGATCCGCGATCCGGTCGCGACCCCGACGATCGCCAGCGCGCCCGGATCGGTGATCCGCGTCTTCTCGTAGCCCGCGCCGAATCGCAAGGTCAGCCGCCGCGTCAAGTGACCGGAGATGTCGATCTCGCCGCCGTCGATCTTCGCGGTGTTGCCGTTGATGTCGAAGTACGCGCCACAGGGGAGCGCCACTTGTTGCTGCAGGTTGTCCCAGTTGATGTGGAACGCCGCCGCGGACACCAGCAGGCCGGGTTGCGGCACCTGGATCTTGGTGCCGATCTCGTAGCTCCACAGCGTATCCGACTTCAACTGCGTGATGTCGTTCACCGGGAGATTCGGCAACGCGCAGAACGGGAGCGAGGCTTGCGCGCCGCCGGCGCGGAATCCCTTGGACGCGGACGCGTAGATCATCGCGTTCTGGTCGATCTGGTACTGCAGCCCGACCTTCGGGTCGAACCCGTTCTGGCTGTTGCGCTGAGGATCACTCGGCGTCGGCCCGAAGTTCATGAAGCCGTCGGCGGTGTAGTCGGCGTACTGCTTCAGCCAGTACTCGCGGGCGCCGAGGGTGAGCTTGTACCGCGTCAGGAAGCGATAGTAGAGCTCGCCGAATACCGAGTAGTCCTCCTCGGTGGCGGGGTTGTTCTGCGTCCACATCACGTCGTTCGGCCATGGCCCGACGACCCCGTTGGTCGCGGTCGCGGCGACGAGGCCGGTCGCGAGCGTCGGCGGGATCGTGAAGCGCGTGTTGGTGTGCGAGTAGAACACGCCGACGATTCCGCTGAAGCCGTCGACCGGGTCGAAGCTCGCGCGCATCTCCTCGGTGATCTGGTTGTGGTAGTGCTCGCCGTCCCAGAGGAACGGCTGCGCCGGCAGGCCGCTCACCTGGTAGTACCCGGAGAGGATCTGCTGCGTCCCGTAGGTCGAGTCCTCGAGGTCGCGGGTGTGGCGATGGAAATAGCTCGTCGAGGAGACGAAGCTCCATCCCTGGCCGTGGTAATGAATGTCGAGCGAGGGCAGGGCCCAATCGTCGGTCGCCACGGGCTGCACGTCGAACGCCCGGTTCAAGGTGTAGACCGGCGTGAACGACGGGAGCGGCGCGAAGGTCGCGGGGAACCCATGGTCCTTGGTGTCCTGGAACATCACGCGGAAACGCGCGTACAGCGCATCGGAGATCTGCCACTTCGCGGCGATCGAGCCGCCGTAGGTGGTGTCGGCGCCTTGGTTGCCGATGCGGTGGCGCGGCACCGAGAGGAACGGATCGGTCACGGCCGGACTGCCTGGATCAGGGAACGTGCGCGTGAGGTAACCCGCGTCGTGGTTCGCGAACAGCACCGCGCGCACCGCGAACACGCCGGGCGAGAGCACGACGTTGCCGATCAGGTTGCCGCCGCCGTCGGCGCTGCCGCCACCCGAGGTGATCCCGGCCTGCGCCATCACGCGGAGCGAGTCCCTCGTCAGGTTCGGCTGCCTCGTGACCAGCCGCACGTCACCGCCGAGGGAGCTCTCGCCGTACAAGGTGCCTTGCGGTCCTTTCAGCACCTCGATGTTGTCGATGTCGAGCACGCGCGGGTCGATCGAACCCGGCACCGGCGTATCGTCGATGTAGAAACCGGTCGCGCCCGCGGTGCCAAACAGGTTCTGCCCCGTGATCCCGCGGATCGCGACCGTGCGCGCATCCGCGATGCCGGTCGGGCCGCCGCCGAAGCTGAACGAGACGTTCGGCGTCTTCGTCGCATAGTCGGTGAAGGACTGGATGTTGTAGTTCTGCAGGGTCGCCGCGGTGAACACCGTGATGCTCGCCGGGACCTTCGCGAGCGGCTGCCGGCGCTTCAACGCCGTCACCATGATGGTCTGCAACTCGGTGCCGGCGGCGGACGCGGAGTCGCCGTTCGCCGCCGCGATCGCGACCGTCCCCGTCCCGAGGGCGCTGCTCGCCGCGAGCAACGCGACGGTCGCCCGTGCGCGGGATCCGGAACGCCGATCGTGTCTCTTATATTTCATCGCTGACTCCCCCGGGATGTGGACGGCGCTCGCAAGCCTGCGGCCGCTCGGTGTGTGGCGCCGGTATTGTTTAGCAACGGCCATTTCGACGGCTTGCCAATAAACGACAGGTAGTTGACACTATTCGTCAAATGCGCCGAATGACCCGACGATTCGAGCCCGCTCGCAATGCGACATCCGCGGCCGGCACGAGCGCCGTCCTCGAGGCCGTGCTGACCACCCATCCGGTCGCGCGGCCCGAGACGATCGGCTTCCTGCTCGCGCCGCGCTTCTCGATGCTCGCGTTCACCTGCGCGGTCGAGCCCTTGCGGGTCGCGAATCGACTGGCGCAGCGCGATCTGTATCAGTGGCAGACGATCTCCCTCGAAGGCCGCCCGGTGATCGCGAGCAACCGCATGTCCGTGGTCGCCGACCGCTCGATCCGTGAACCGGTCGATTACGCCCGGGTCGTCGTCTGCGCGGGTTTCGAGCCCGAGTCCTTGTACGAGGAACGGATCACGCGCTGGTTGCGTCAGCTCGCGCGCGCGGGCGTCGCGCTCGGCGCGATCGACACCGGGAGCTTCGTGCTCGCGCACGCCGGGATGCTCGAGGGCTACCGCGCGACGACCCACTGGGAATCGCTCGAAGGGCTGCGCAGCCAGTTCCCGAAGGTTGCGATCACGCCGGACCTGTTCGTCGTCGATCGGAACCGGTTCACCTGCGCGGGCGGCACCGCGGCGCTCGACCTGATGCTGCACGTCGTGCGCTTGAGCCATGGGCACCGGCTTGCGGCCGCGGTCGCGGAGCAATTCATCTATACCCGCATGCGGGAGCCGCGCGAGCACCAGCGCATGGGCAGCGGCGAGCGGCAGGGACTCACCGATCCCTCGCTCGCGAAGATCGTGGAGGCGATGGAAGCGAATCTCGAGGAGCCCCTGTCCATCCGCGCGCTGTGCGCGATCGCCGACGTCGGCGTGCGGCGCTGCGAGCGCGGCTTTCGCAGCCAGTTGCGGCTGTCGCCGCGCCGTTATTATTTGAATCTGCGGTTGCAGCGCGCCCGCACGTTCCTGCAATACACGAGCCTGCCGGTCCTCGACGCCGCCGTCGCTTCGGGCTTTCGCAACCTCGCGCATTTTTCGCGCGCATACAAGCTCTGGGCCGGTGTACCGCCGTCCGCCGACCGCGGACAGATACACCAGGGGGTAAGACCCATTCTCAGTTGAATTCGTTCGTGACGAAAGAATTAAGCTTTCTTCAGCACATGCGCGCCGCCAATCGCGCGACAATCGGAACCGGTTTCAACCTGTGAGGACATCCACGATGGAAGGCAAGATCTCTCGCCGCACATTGCTCAAGGGCGGGCTCATCGCCGGCGCCTGCATTCCCGCACTCGGCCTGATCGCGACCGAAGCGAGCGCCGCGGGCCTGACGCCGCTCAGCCCGACCGATCCGACCGCGGCTGCGCTCGGCTTCGTGACGAACACCGCGAAGGTCGACGACAAGAAGTATCCGACGCACAAGCCGAGCCAGCGTTGCGCCACCTGTGCGCAGTACCTCGGCAAGCCGGGCCAGGCGCGCGGCGGCTGCAACATCTTCGCGGGGCACACGGTGCCGGACGCCGGCTGGTGCTCGGCTTGGGCGCAGAAGCCGTAACGGCCGGACGCAACCGCGGTCCACGGCGGCCGCGATGCCTCGCGCTCGAGGCGGCGCGGACCGGACCCCACGAGTCGGGGTCCGGTCCGCCTCTTTCTAGACCGCCTCGCGCTCCGCCATCGGCCCGTCGATCGCGCCGAACACGTCGGCGAACGACAGGCGCCGCATCTCCTGGATGGAGAGTATCTGAATGCGCTTCGCGCGCACCCGCAGCACGCCGCGCCGCGCGAGCTCGGAGAAGCAGCGACTCACCGTCTCGCTGCGCAAGCCCAGGTAGCGCGCGATGTCCTCGCGGCTCATGCCGAGGCGAAATTCGCGCGCCGGGAACCCGCGGGACTGCATCCGCGTGCACAGATTCGACAGGAACCCCGCGACCCGTTCGAGCGCGCCGCGCCCGCGGATCAAGGTCAACAATTCACGGGTACCGGCGCCGCTGCGCGCGATCAGCTTGATGAATTCGCCGGTCGCGGTCGGAAACTGCGCGCACACGCGGTAGAACACGCGCCACGGCACCGCGCACACGAAGGACGTCTCGACCGCGACACTGGAGAGCTGGCTCCGCGCGCTCGCCGCGTTCTGAACCGTCAGCAGTTCCCCGGGCAGGCAGAAATTCACGATGGATTCGCGCCCGTCGGAGCCGTCCGTCTCCTTGATGCAGCCGCTGCGCAGCATGTGGAACGCCTCGATCCGCTCGCCCGCGCGGTAGAGCGCGTGGCCGCGCGCGATGCGCACGCAGCGGATGCTGAGGAGTGCGGCGCCGACCGGCGATTCCGCGGTCAAGCGCCCCGGAAAGCACACGCGGCGCAAGCCGCACCACTCGCAGTCACCGCGTCTGGTCTCGCGCATCATCCGCTCGTCCTCGTCCCGGCCATACCGCCTCGGGGCAGCGCGCCCGCAAGGTCCAGCCCGCATTGTAATCTGATCTGGATCATATCGCGTACCCGGCCGCGACCGTAGGCTTTCCCGATGTCATCGATCCTGAAATCTTGCGCCGCGATCCCGGCCGACGACGACGCTCGTCCGTTGCCGGCGCGCGCTGCGCTGGTCGAGCGCCTCGCGCGGGTCGTCCCGCGGGCGGAAATCGCGCTGGCCCTGCCGCAACTCGAGCGCATCGCCGCGCTGAAGGCCGCGCGCGGCGCCGTCGTCGTCGCCCACAACTACCAGATCCCGTTGATCACCGCGGGAATCGCCGACTTCGTCGGCGACTCGCTCACGATGGCTCGCTACGCGGCGCGATCCGGTGCGCCGGTGATCGTCGTCTGCGGCGTCCACTTCATGGCCGAATCCGTGAAGCTGTTGTGCCCGGACAAGACCGTGCTGCTGCCGGATTTCGGCGCGGGATGCTCGCTCGCGGCGTCGGTCACGCCCGAGGATATTCGCGCACTGCGGCAACGTCATCCGGATTCCCCCGTAGTCGCCTACGTGAATACCTCGGCGGCGGTGAAGGCCGAGGCCGACATTTGCTGCACCTCGGCAAACGCGGTCGCGGTCGCGCGATCCCTCGGCCGGCCGCACCTGATCATGGTGCCCGATCGGCACCTGGCCGACTACGTCGCGCGCATGACCGGTCTCGAGGTCGCGACCTCGGGCGGTCAATGCGAGGTCCACGTGAAGTACGCGGGCACCGACATCGAGGAGTATCGCAGGGTCACCGGCGCGGTCGTGCTCGCGCACCCGGAATGCCCGCGCGAGGTGCAGGAACAGGCGGACTTCGTCGGATCGACCGGCGCGATGGACGAGTACATCGAGACCCGGCGCCCGCCGCGCGTGCTGCTGCTGACGGAGTGCTCGATGGCCGACAACGTGATGCTGCGCCATCCGCGGATCGAATTCCTGAAACCGTGCAATCTGTGCGGGTTCATGAAGGCGATCAACCTGGACAACGTCGAACGCGTGCTCGCGCGGCCGGAAACCGCGATCGAGATCGATCCGGCCATCGCCGCGCGCGCGCGGCGGCCGATCGAACGCATGCTCGCGCTGTAACCCCCCGATGGAATCCTTAGAAGCCGACATTCTCGTGGTCGGCGCCGGCGCCGCCGGGTTGAGCGTGGCGCTGCATGCGGCGCCACGCCGCGTGCTGCTGCTCGCGCCCGAGGGACCCGACGCGACCGCGACGTCGCTCGCGAAAGGCGGCATCGCCGCGCCGATCGGGCGCGGCGACTCGGTCGCGCTGCACTCCGCCGACACCTTGAAGGCGGCGGATCATTCGGCGAGCGAAACGGCGATCGCGACGATCGTGTCGGCCGCCGGCGGTGCGATCGACTTCCTGCGCGAGAGCGGCCTGCGATTCGACGGTGCGACCGACGCGCCTCACCTGCACCTCGAAGCGGGGCACTCGATCGCGCGGATCCTGCATGCGGACGGCGATCGCACCGGCGCGGCGATCCAGCGGGCGCTGTGGGCACGGGCGCGCGAGAGCGCGCACGTGACGATTCGACGCGACCTCGAGGCCGTGGACCTGATCACCGGTTCCGACGGTGTCGCCGGCGCGCTCGCGTTGCGCGCCGACGGCAGCGCGGTCGCGATCCGCGCGGCCGAGACCGTGCTCGCGACCGGCGGGATCGGACAACTGTTCGCGGCGACGACGAACCCCGGGCACGCGACCGGGCACGGCCTCGCGATCGCGGTCGCGCACGGCGCCGCGGTCGCCGGGCTCGAGTTCGTGCAGTTCCACCCGACCGCGCTGCGATGCGACAGCGACCCGTTGCCGCTGCTGACCGAGGCGCTGCGCGGCGCCGGCGCCCGCCTGGTGGCCGATGGACGCCCGTTCATGGCGGCGCTCGACCCGCGCGGCGACCTCGCGCCGCGCGACGTGGTCGCAAGGGCGGTGTGGAGCGAGCAGAGCGCGGGGCGCGACGTGGCGCTCGACGCGACCGAGATCTTCCGGTCCGGTGCGGGCGCCGAATTCCCGGGCGCGCACGCCGCCTGCATCGCCCACCGGATCGATCCGGCCCGCACGCCGATCCCGGTGACCTGCGCCGCGCACTACCACATGGGCGGCATCGTGATCGACGCGTCGGGCCACACGAGCGTCCCGGGACTGTGGGCCGTCGGTGAAGTCGCCCACACCGGCCTGCACGGCGCGAACCGCCTCGCCAGCAACTCGCTCCTCGAAGCGATCGTGGTCGGCAGCGCCGCGGGCCGTGCGCTCGCCGCGGGGCGACGGCGCGACCGGCCGGTGGCGACGCGTTCCGCCGTGCCCGCGCCGTTCGACGCGCGCCAGAGCGAATGGCGGCGGTTGCGTGAGATCCTGTGGGGGGCGATGGGGCCGGTGCGGCGCGATCCGGGGCTCGCGGACGCGCTCGCGCAGCTGCAGCGGCTGGAATCGATGCTCGCCCCCGCGCAGCGCACGCTCGCGCTGCGGATCGCACTCGCGCGGTCGATGATCGGCGCGGCGAGGGCACGCCGCGAGAGCCGCGGCGCGCACTGGCGCGCGGACTATCCGAACCGCGACCGGCGCCGCGACGGCGCCGATGCGGTCGGTATAATGGGCGCTCACTGACCCGATCGACCGGTGATTCCCGTGGACCTGAAGAGCTACATCGACGACGCGCCGGATTTCCCCCGGCCCGGCATCGTCTTTCGCGACATCTCGCGCCTGCTGCGCGAGCGGTTCGAGGCCACCGTCGACGCGCTCGACGCGCTGCTCGACCCCACGGAGTGGGGGCGGATCGACGTGCTCGCCGGGATCGAGTCGCGCGGCTTCGTGCTCGGCGCGGCGCTCGCCGCGCGCCGCCGCAAGGGCTTCGTGCTCGTGCGCAAGCAAGGCAAGCTGCCGCCGCCGGTCGTCGACGAGGCGTATTCGCTGGAATACGGTACCGGCGTGCTCGAAATGCAGCCCGGCCGCGGCCGGGTGCTGATCGTCGACGACGTGCTCGCGACCGGCGGGACGCTGCAAGCGGCCGCGAATCTGTGCGCGCGCGGCGGTTACGACGTCGAGGGGCTCGCGGTGCTGATCGATCTGCGGCTCGCCGACGGGTTCGCGTGGCGGGCGCTGCGGCCGCGCGCCGCGATCACCTATTAGCGGCCGCCCGGGCTCGATCGTGGCGGCGCTTCCGCGAATCCTGGCGGTGTTCGCGCTCCCGGAGGAGTCGGACGGCGCGTTCGAATCCGCCGGCGTCCCGGTGCTGTACTGCGGCGTCGGCAAGATCAACGCGACGCGCGCGCTCACGCGCGAGCTGCTGCGCTATGCGAGCGCCGGGGAACCGCCGCCACTGGTGGTGAATTTCGGCTCGGCGGGCAGCCGCACCCACGACCCGCATCGCTTCTTCGCCTGCGACCGCTTCGTGCAGCGGGACATGGACGCGAGCGGGCTCGGCTTCGCGCTCGGCACGACGCCGTTCGATCCGGCGCCGGCGTGCCTCGAGTTCCCAGCGGTGTTCACGTCGCTGCCGCCGGCGACCTGCGGCAGCGGCGACTCGTTCGCGACCGGCGACGTCGGGATCGCCTGCGACGTCGTCGACATGGAGGCGTACGCGCTCGCCAAGGTCAGCTGGCACGAGGGCGCGCCGTTCGGCTGCGTCAAGTACGTCACCGACGGCGCGGACGAGGCGGCCGCGCGGCACTGGAAGGACAACGTCCACAAGGCCGCGATCGAGTTCCTGCGGCTGTATCGGCAGATCGCCGCGCGCGGCGGCTGAGGACGCGCCCGCCGAGGACGCCGCGGCCGAACGCGTCAGGCCGCCCGCCTCAGGCCGCGGCCACCTCGACGAGGCAATCGTAGAACGTCGGTGCGCGGCCGATGTCGGTCAGGCGCTGGTGGGTGAGCTCGTTCGCGTTGGTGCCCGCGACGCCGAACTTGCGCCACCAGACCCCGAGGCCGACGACGACCCCGGGACGCGCGCGGTCGCTCACGCGCAGCCGGCACCGATACTCGCCGCGATCGTTGTACGCGCGCACGAGCTGCCCATCCTCGAGGACGCGCGCACCCGCGTCGAGCGGATGCATCTCGAGCAGCGGCTCGCCCTCGATGCTGCGCAGGCTCCGCACGTTCACGAAGGTCGAGTTCAGGAAATGGCGCGCCGGCGGCGAGATCATCGCGAGCGGATAACGGCGCGCGAGCGCCGGTGCCGAGAGCGCCGATTCGTACGGCGGGACGTGATCGGCCGGGCCGAGCGACGGCGGCGCGAACTGCGCGCGCCCGTTCGCGGTCGCGAATCCGCCGGCGGCGAACGGCGCGTCCGCGATCGGCAAGCGGATCCAGCCGTCGCGCCGCAGGCGCTCGAAGTCGATCGCGTCCCCGAACGCCTGCGAGCCGATCGTCACGTCGTCGTCGCGGAAGCACGCGTCGGTGAACCCGCAACGCGATGCGAGCGCGCGGAACACCGCGGTGTTCGGCCGCGCTTCGCCGAGCGGCGCGATCGCCGGCTCGTTCACCAGCACGTAGGCGTGGCCGTAGCTCTTGTGCACGTCGAAGTGCTCGAGCTGCGTCGTCGCCGGGAGCACGAAATCCGCGTAGTCGGCGGTATCGGTCTGGAAGTGCTCGAGCACCACCGTGAACAGGTCCTCGCGGGCGAAGCCGCGCACGACCTTCGGCGATTCCGGCGCGACCGCGACCGGATTGCTGTTGTACACGACGAGCGCGTCGATCCGCGGACCGAAGGCCGGTGACGCGTCCGCGAGCAGCGCATCGCCGATCGTGCTCATGTTCACCGTGCGCGGCGTCGGGCCCGGGATCAGATCCGGCCGCCGCAGGCGCTGCGAGTCGGTCGGCGCGAAGCCCGACGCGGACAGCAGCATCCCGCCCGCCGGATCCCGCCACGCGCCGATCAGGCAGGGCAGGGCCGCGATCAGGCGCACGGCGCTGCCGCCGCCGTGGGTGCGCTGCATGCCGTAGTTCAGCCGGATCGCCGCCGGCCGGAGCGTCGCATAATCCTGCGCGAGGCCGCGCACTTCCTCCGCGCCGATCCCGCATACCGCCGCGGTGCGCTCGGGCGTCCACGCGCTCGCGACCGCGCGCAGCGCCGGCCAGCCGTCGGTGTGCGCCTCGACGTAATCCCGATCGATCCAGCCCCGGGTGTCGATCTCACGGATCAAGCCGAGCGCGAGCGCCCCATCGGTGCCCGGCAGCAGCGCGACGTGCTGGTGACATCGATCGGCGGTCTCGGTGCGGCGCGGATCGATGCAGATGAGTTTCGCGCCGGCGCGCTTGGCCTGCTGCGCGAAGCTCCAGAAGTGCAGGTTCGACGCGATGCTGTTGCTGCCCCAGATCAGGATCACGCGACTGTCCACGTAGCGCTCGACGTGCATCCCGACGCGGTCTCCGTAGGTCGCGTCGAGCGCGGCCGCGCCGGCGCTCGCGCAGATCGTCCGGTCCAGCAGGGACGCGCCGAGCCGGTGGAAGAATCGCGCCGACATCGAATCGCCCTGCACGAGCCCCATCGTCCCGGCGTAGCTGTACGGCAGGATCGCCGCGGGGTCGCGCGCGGCGATGCGCCCGAGCCGCGACGCGATCTCGTCGAGCGCCTCGTCCCAGCCGACCCGCTCCATGTGCCCGGCGCCCTTCGGACCGACCCGGCGCAGCGGATGGAGCAAGCGCTCCGGATGGTAGGTGCGTTCGGGGTACCGCGCGACCTTGGTGCACAGCGCGCCGTGCGTCGGCGGGTGATCCGGATCGCCCTGCACGCGAACCGCGACACCGTCCTCGACGGTCACGCGGATCGCGCAGGTATCCGGGCAGTCGTGCGGACAAGCGGCGCGAACGAAGCGCTTCTCGGTCATCGGTGGCGGTGCCGTCGAACTGGTTCGCGCCAGGATACCACCGCGGGCGCGGCGTCATAACGGGTACAATGCGCCGCGCGATCGACGGGGTGACCCGCCGTCACGAGGCGGCCGGGATCGTCGACCGCGTCTGCCGGCGGGACCAGGATGGCCGCCCGCACCGCGGGCGCGGCATCCCCGGTACCGGCGCGGCGTGGGAGGGTGCTGGGATGGAAGAGAGCAAGCGGCCGCTGACCGCGTGGTACCTCGTCGGGGTGGTCGCGCTGCTGGTGGTGCTGCAGCTGCTGCTGACGACGCAGACGCCGGAGACGCTGAGCTACAGCGACTTCAAGACCTTGGTGCAGGCACACAAGGTCGACGACCTGACGATCGGCGAGTCGACGATCGAAGGCACGGTCGACACCGCGGGCATCGCGAAGCTCCTCGCGCCGAAGACGGTCGCCGCGCTCGACAAGGCCACCGACGCGCACGGCGCGCATCGGTTCCTGACCCGCCGGGTCGAGGATCCGGGGCTCGTCGCCGCGCTGGATGCGGCCAAGATCCACTACGAGGGCGCGGAGGAGAGCCACTGGACCTCGACGCTGTTCGCCTGGCTGATCCCGGGCCTGCTGATCGCCGGCCTCTGGACGATGATGTTACGGCGCACCGAAGCGGGCGCCGGCTCGATCGCGCAGATCGGGCACAGCCACGCGAAGGTGTTCGTGCAGAAGGAGACCGGCGTGCACTTCTCCGACGTCGAGGGCATCGACGAGGCGAAGGAAGAGTTGATGGAGGTCGTGCGCTTCCTGAAGGATCCGGAACGCTACCGCCGGCTCGGCGGCCACATCCCGAAGGGCATCCTGATCGTCGGCGCCCCCGGCACCGGCAAGACCTTGCTCGCGAAGGCGGTCGCCGGGGAGGCGGGCGTGCCGTTCCTGTCGATCAGCGGTTCGGAATTCGTCGAGATGTTCGTCGGCGTCGGCGCCGCGCGGGTCCGCGATTTGTTCCAGCAGGCGGAGAAGGTGGCGCCGTGCATCATCTTCGTCGATGAGCTCGATGCGCTCGGCAAGGCGCGCGGCGTCACCGGCTACGGCGGCAACGACGAACGCGAGCAGACGCTGAACCAGCTGCTCGTCGAGATGGACGGCTTCGACACGAACAGCGGCGTGATGGTGATGGCGGCGACGAACCGGCCGGAGATCCTCGACCGCGCGCTGCTGCGGCCCGGCCGATTCGACCGGCACGTCGCGATCGACCGGCCGGACGTGCGCGGGCGCGAGAAGATCCTGCGCCTGCATGCGCGCAAGCTGGTGCTCGCCGCGGACGTCGACCTCGCCGCGGTCGCGGCGAGGACCCCCGGGTTCGCCGGCGCGGATCTCGCGAACATCGTGAACGAAGCGGCACTGCACGCGGCCCGCGCGGACAAGCAGTCGGTCGAGATGATCGATTTCGACAGCGCGATCGACCGCGTGATCATCGGCCTCGAGAAGCGCAACCGCGTGATGAACGCGAAGGAGAAGCAGACCGTCGCGTACCACGAGGCGGGACACGCGCTGGTCGCCGAATCGCGGCCGAACGCGGACCGGGTCGCGAAGATCTCGATCATCCCGCGCGGCATCGGCGCGCTCGGCTTCACCCAGCAGCAACCGACCGAGGATCGTTACCTGCTGAGGCGCAGCGAGCTGCTCGACCGGCTCGACGTGCTGCTCGGCGGACGCGTGGCCGAGGAGATCGTGTTCGGCGACGTGTCGACCGGCGCGGAGGACGACCTGCAGAAGGCGACCGACATGGCGCGGCACATGGTCACCCAGTACGGGATGAGCGCGCGGCTCGGCCAGGCCACCTACGAAACGCCGCGTGCCGGCGTGTTCCTCGACGCACCGGCGCCGCCCGAGCGGTTCGCCTACAGCGAGCACACCGCGCAGCTGATCGACGAGGAGATCGCGCAGCTGCTCGACGACGCGCACCACCGGGTCGCAACGACGCTCAACGATCGGCGCGCGCAGCTTGAAAGGCTCGCGCAGCGCTTGTTGCGCGACGAGGTCGTCAACCGGGAGGCGCTCGCCGAATTGCTCGCGGCCCCGGTCCCGGAGCCGGCGCCGGCGCCGGCGGTCAGCTCCTGAGCGGTGCCTCGGGGCGCGCGGGCCGGCTCGGCCGCCACACGAGGATCGCACCGAGCGCGAGCGCGGCGAAGCCCGCGCCCGCGTAGAACGTGTATCCCGCGCCCGCCTGCGACCAGATCCAGCCCGCGAGCCCGCTCGCGACCAGCATCGCGCCGCCGCTCGCCAGATTGAACAAGCCGAACGCCGTGCCGCGCAGCGGCGCCGGCGCGGCGTCCGTGACCATCGCGGCGAGCAGCCCCTGCGTCATGCCCATGTGCACGCCCCAGAGCCCGACACCGAGGGTGAGCATCGGCCAGCTGCGGCCGCGCGCGAGCACGAGGTCCGCGAGGATCAGCATCGCGAGCCCTGCGCCGAGCAGGCGCGGGTGACTGATCCGGTCCGCGAGCCGGCCGAACGGGTACGCGCAGGCCGAGTACACGACGTTCATCGCGACCATCACGAGCGGCACGTACGCGAGCGGCACGCGATCCTGCTGGGCGCGCAGCAGCAGGAACGCCTCGCTGAAGCGGGCGAGCGTGGCGAGGCCGCCGATCACGACCACCCACCAGTACGCGCCGCCGAGCCGGCGCAGGTTCTCGCGCCGCAACGGATTGCGCCGATCGGCGCCCGCCGCGGGGGCGGGCTCGCCGACGCCGAACTCGAGCAAGGCGACCGCGAGCAACGCCGGCGCCACCGCGACCCAGAACACCGCGCGAAAGCGATCGTGCCATGCAAGCATCAGTCCGACCGCGACCAACGGTCCGAGGAACGCGCCGATCGTGTCGAGCGACTGGCGCAGGCCGAACGCGGCACCGCGCAGCTCGCGCGGCGCGATGTCCGCGACCAGCGCGTCGCGCGGCGCGCCGCGGATTCCCTTGCCGACCCGATCGAGGATCCGCGCGCCGAGCACGAGGTGCACGCTCCCCGCGAGCGCGAACAGCGGCTTGGTGAGCGCGGACAGGCCGTAGCCGAGCACCGCGAGGCGCTTGCGGCGGCCCAGGTAGTCGCTGAGCGTGCCCGAGAACACCTTCACGACCAGCGACGTCGCCTCGCCGAGTCCCTCGATCACTCCGACGGCGAACGCACTCGCGCCGAGCGAATCGACCAGGAACAGCGGCAGGAGGCCGTGGATCATTTCCGAGGAAACGTCCATCAGCAGGCTCACGGAGCCGAGGATCCAGATCGCCCTTGGCAGCGTCGGGCGCACGCGCGCTGGCGCCTGGGTCATCGCCGACTCGCCGGTGACACGGAGGCGCCGATCTTGGCCGAAACGGCAACGGCGACGGGGGGCGGGAAACGGCCCGCGACGCTGCGATCGGGCCGTGGCAGCGGACCGGAGAAGCGCACCGCGTGCGCATCGAGGTGGGCCTCGGCCGGCGCGACGACCCGGCCGTAGAGCCGCCGACACGTGTCGTACGCAGCGATCCCGGGCCAGCTCGCCGGCAGCAATTCCCGCGGGAGCAGGGGGTCGCGCAAATGGATCTTGCGGTACTCGTGGATCAGCAAGGTGCGCACCACGAACGCGGTCGCGGGCGCGAGCGCTCCCCGCTCCTCGAGCGATGTCGCGACCGCCGCGTAGCGGCGGATGAACTGCCGGTAGCGCGTCGCCAGCTCGGTCAGGTCCCAACCGTGGCGCACGATCCGCGCCCGATCCGCGAAGGCGCCCGCACCGCGCGCGGTCTCGAACAGCAGCGGCGCACGCGCGAGCCGCGCGGACGCGAGCGTCGCGCGCACGGCCGCGGCGTTCGCGGCCGGATGCGCGAACACGCCCGGCGCGATCTCGCCGAACCCGATCCAGCGCAGCTGACGGCGGATGGCATCGCGCGCGCCGCCGGCGGCGCCGGGCAGCACGACCAGCGTCCACACGCCGTGCCACGGGCCCGGAGGGCCCGAGTAGATGCGCGCGGTCGCCTCGACGAAGCGCTCGCGTCCCCGTGCCGAGAGACGGTACTCGCTCAGCCGCCCGCGCCGGCGGCTCGCGAGCCAGTCGTCGTGCACCAGGCGGGCCACCGAGGTCCGCACCAGGCGTTCGGTGAGCCCGAACGGCGCCATCAAATCGATCAGGCTCCCGAGCGTGATCGCACCGCCGCGCGGCGCGAGCGCATCGCCGAACACGGACACGATCAACGAGCCGCCGCGCAGCGGCCGCTGCCGGCGGAACGCCGCGAGGAGTGCGGCGGCGCGGCGCGGGGCTCGATCGCGGATCGACTCGGACATCGGCGCATTCTGACACAGAAATGGTTGTCATCTGCATTTTCGCGTGTCACACTTTCCCGGTCGGCACGATCCCGGGGGCGGAGCGAATGTACACGCAGGGACTCAACGAACTCGCCGCACGGCCGCTCGCGGCGGTGCAGGAAGATCCGGAGCGGCTGCGCCGCTTCGAGGCGCGGATCGACGCGGAAGAGAAGATCGAGCCGAAGGACTGGATGCCGGAGACGTACCGGCAGACCCTGATCCGGCAGATCTCCCAGCACGCCCATTCCGAGATCGTCGGGATGCTGCCGGAGGGCAACTGGATCGGCCGCGCGCCGTCGCTGCTGCGCAAGTCGATCCTGATCGCGAAGGTCCAGGACGAGGGCGGACACGGCGCATACCTGTACTCGGCCGCGGAAACGCTCGGGATCTCGCGTGCGGAGCTGATCGAGCAGCTGCTCTCGGGCGCCGCGAAATACTCGAGCATCTTCAATTATCCGACCTTGACCTGGGCCGACGTCGGCGCGATCGGCTGGCTCGTCGACGGTGCGGCGATCATGAATCAGATCCCGTTGTGCCGCTGCTCGTACGGACCCTACTCGCGCGCGATGATCCGGATCTGCAAGGAAGAGAGCTTCCACCAGCGGCAGGGGTACGACCTGATGCTCAAGCTCGCGCGTGGATCGGCCGCGCAGCGCGCGATCGCGCAGGACGCGCTGAACCGCTGGTGGTGGCCGTCGCTGATGATGTTCGGACCGCCGGACACGGCATCGCCGCACACCGCGCTGTCGGTGCGCTGGAAGATCAAGCGCTTCACGAACGACGAGCTGCGGCAGAAGTTCGTGGATTTCACGGTCCCGCAGGCGCGCTTCCTCGGGCTCGAGATCCCGGACCCCGCGCTGCGCTGGGACGCCGGGCGCGGCCAGCACGTCCACGGCGAGATCGACTGGAGCGAGTTCCAGGAGGTCGTTCGCGGCAATGGCCCCTGCAACCGCGACCGGCTGCAGGCACGGCGCGACGCGCACGAATCCGGCCGCTGGGTGCGCGAGGCCGCGCTCGCGCACGCGGCGAAGCGCGCGCGCGCGGCGGCCGCCTGACCCCGGGCGACGGCGCCACCCTCACGGAGATCCCGATGCACCCGAATCCCGATTGGCCGCTCTATGAAATCTTCGTCCGCGCGCGCGGCGGGCTCGACCACAAGCACGTCGGCAGCGTGCACGCGGCGGACGCGTCGATGGCGCTCGAACACGCCCGCGACGTGTACACCCGCCGGCTGGAGGGCGTCAGCGTCTGGGTCGTGCGATCGACGGACATCGTCGCATCCGATCCGGCGGAGACCGACGCGCTGTTCGAGCCGGCGCGCGACAAGGTCTACCGGCATCCGACGTTCTACGACATCCCGAAAGAGGTCGAGACGCTGTGAGCGCGACCGGCCGCGTCGCGGCGACGCCGGAACCGCCGGGCGCGCCGCTTCAGTACCTGCTGCGGCTCGGCGACACGTCGCTGGTGCTCGCGCAGCGCCTCGGCGAATGGATCGGCCACGCTCCCGCGATCGAGGAGGATCTCGGGCTCGCGAACACCGCGCTCGACCTGCTCGGCCAGGCGCGCCTGCTGCTCGGCTATGCCGGCGAGATCGAGGGACGGGGGCGCAGCGAGGACGACCTCGCGTTCCTGCGCGAGGAATCCGACTACCGCAATGCGACGCTCGCGGAGATGCCGAACGGCGATTTCGGCGACACGCTCGTGCGCCAGTGGCTGCTCGACGCGTTCCAGGTGCCGCTCTACGAGCACCTCGCCGGCTCCCGCGATCCGCGTCTCGCCGAGATCGCGGCGAAGGCGCTGAAGGAGTCCCGCTATCACCTGCGCTACAGCGCCGGCTGGGTCGTCCGCCTCGGCGACGGCACCGAGGAGAGCCACGGGCGCATGCAGGCGTCGCTCGAGCGGCTCTGGCCCTATACGCTCGAGCTGTTCGACCCGGACGAGCTCGACCGCGCCGTGCTCGCGTCGGGCGTCGGACCGGACTTGTCCGCCCTGCAGCGCGAGTGGTCCGCCCATGTCGACGTGGTGCTCGCCGATGCGACCCTCGCGCGACCCGCGGCGCCACACTATCGGTGGTACGGCAAGCAGGGCCGGCACAGCGAGCACCTCGGTCCGCTGCTCGCCGAGATGCAGCACCTGCCGCGCGTCCATCCGGGAGCGCGATGGTGAACGCCGCCGAGACCGGCGCCGCGCGCGACGCACCGGCGGCCCGGGTCGCGCGCGCGCGCGAGGTGCTCGCGTCGGTGCCGGATCCCGAGATCCCGGTGCTGAGCGTGGTCGATCTCGGGATCGTCCGCTCGGTCGAGGCGCTCGCCGACGGCGGATTGCGGGTCGGCCTGTCGCCGACCTACTCGGGATGTCCCGCGACCGCGACCATCCGCGAGGACGTCGCCGCGGCGCTGGAGCACGCGGGCCTCGGCCCGGTCCGGGTCGTCGACGTGCTGTCACCGGCGTGGTCGAGCGACTGGATCAGCGACGACGGCCGGCGCAAGCTCCTGGAATACGGGATCGCGCCGCCGACGCGGCTCGACGCACCGCTCTTGCCGGTCGCGTGTCCGCGCTGCGGCGCCGTCGACACCGAGCGCCTCAGCGAGTTCGGTTCCACGCCCTGCAAGGCGCTGTACCGCTGCCGCGCGTGCCAGGAGCCTTTCGATCGATTCAAGTGCCTTTAGACCCTTCGAGAACGCCCCGTATGCTGAGCTTCCACGCCTTGACGCTGACGCGCCGCGAACCGATCGCCGAGGACGCGTTCGGTCTCGATCTGCAGCCCGACCCCGCGCTGCGCGAGGCGTTCCGCTTCGAGCCCGGCCAGCACCTCCCGGTGAGGGCGCGGATCGGCGACCGGGAACTGCGCCGCACGTACTCGATCGTGGGATCCGCCGGCGATGCGCTGCGGATCGCGGTGCGGGTGCAGGGCGAGATGTCGCGCTATCTCGCCGGGACCCTCGCGATCGGCGATCGGCTCGACGCGATGGAGCCGACCGGCCGGTTCCGGCCGACGCTCGACGCGACCCGCTCGCGCTCGGTCGTCGCGTTCGCATCGGGCAGCGGGATCACGCCGGTGCTGCCGATCCTCGAGACGATCCTGCGCGTCGAGCCCGGCTCGAACGCGATGCTCTTCTACGGGAACCGCTCCCTCGCGCGCACGATGTTCGTCGAGGAGCTGCTCGCGCTGAAGAACCGCCACCTCGGGCGCTTCGCGGTGCATTGCCTGATGAGCCGCGAACCGCAGGACGTCGCGCTGTTCAACGGCCGGCTGGACGGCGCGAAGCTGCGCGAGCTCGCGGCGAGCGAATTCGATCCGCGCGCGGTCGACGAATACTTCGTGTGCGGACCCGGCGCGATGGTCAAGGAGCTCTCCGCGACCTTGCGCGAGCTCGGGGCGAACGGCAAGATCCACGTCGAGCGCTTCTCGACGGACGCGGGCGCCGCGCCCGGGCGGCCGGCCGGTGCGGGCGTCGCGGTCACGCCCGGCGCCGCGGTCACGCCGGGCGCCGGGCACGCCGAGGTCCAGGTCACGATCGACGGCCGGCGTCGCGCCTTCCAGATGGCCCGCGACGAGCGCATCCTCGACGCGGCCGAGCGCGCCGGGCTGTCCTTGCCGTTCTCCTGCCGGTCCGGCGTGTGTTCGACCTGCCGCGCGAAGCTCGTCGCGGGAACGGTCGAAATGGACCGCAACCAGGCGCTCGAGGACTGGGAGGTGCAGGCGGGCTTCATCCTGTGCTGCCAGGCGCGGCCGACCAGCGCGCTGATCGAGATCAGCTACGACGAGAAGTGAGCCCCGATGAGCTACCAACACATTCTCTACGACTCGTCCGCGGGGATCGCGCGGCTCACGCTGAACCGGCCGGACAAGCTCAACGCGTTCACGACCGCGATGCACGCCGAGGTTCGCGACGCGCTCGCGCGTGCGCGCGCCGACGGCTCGCGCGTGCTCGTGATCACCGGCGCCGGCCGCGGCTTCTGCGCGGGCCAGGACCTCGCGGACCGCGCGGTCGCGCCGGGTGAGCGCCCGGTCGATCTCGGCGAATCGATCGAGAAGAACTATGCGCCGTTGATCCTCGCGTTGCGCGGCCTGCCGATGCCGGTGATCGCCGCCGTCAACGGCGTCGCGGCCGGCGCCGGTGCGAACCTCGCGCTGTGCTGCGACCTCGTGATCGCGGCGCGCAGCGCGAGCTTCATCCAGTCGTTCTCGAAGATCGGCTTGGTGCCGGACTCCGGCGGCACCTGGACCTTGCCGCGCCTGATCGGCAACGCACGCGCCCTCGGCCTGGCGATGCTCGGCGACAAGCTGAGCGCCGGGGAGGCGGCGGACTGGGGACTGATCTGGCGCGCGGTCGACGACGCGGAGTTTCCAGCCGCGGTGGACGCGCTCGCGGCGCGGCTCGCCGCCGCGCCGACCCTGGCGCTCGCGCGCACGAAGGCGGCGATCTACGGCGGCTGGGAGCGCACGCTCGCGGCGCAGCTCGAGGTGGAGCGCGACGCGCAGCGCGAGCTCGGCGGGTCCGCGGACTATGCCGAGGGCGTCGCCGCGTTCGTCGCGAAGCGACCCCCGCGTTTCGCCGGACGCTAGCCCGAGGAGCGAGCTGCGATGAACGACACGCCCCCGCCGGATGCCCAGGCGATCGCCGAGCGGGCCGCCGCCGCGATGTTCGCCGACGACCGCGCGTCCCAGTCCTTCGGCATGCGCATCGTCGCGATCGGGCCGGACGAGTGCCGGATCGCGATGACCGTCCGCGCGGACATGGTCAACGGCGTCGGGACCTGTCACGGCGGGATCCTCTTCACGCTCGCCGACAGCGCGTTCGCTTTTGCATGCAACTCCGACGGGGCGACCACCGTCGCCGCCGGCGCGAGCATCGATTTCCTGTCGGTCGCGCGGGCCGGCGACGAATTGACCGCGACCGCGCGCGCGCTCTGGCGCGGCCGGCGCGCGGGCTTGTACGATGTCTCGGTCGTCGATCAACGCGGGGTCCTGGTCGCGACCTTTCGCGGCCGGTCGTACCGGCTCTCGGAGCGCGACCCGCGCAAGAAGGAAACCCCATGACGGAAGCCTACATCTGCGACGCGATCCGGACCCCGATCGGTCGCTACGGCGGCGCGCTCGCGTCGGTGCGGACCGACGACCTCGCGGTCGTGCCGCTGCGCGCGCTGATGCAGCGGAACACGGGCGTCGACTGGGCCGCGGTCGACGACGTGATCCTGGGCTGCGCGAACCAGGCGGGCGAGGACAATCGCAACGTCGCGCGGATGGCGGCGCTCCTCGCGGGGCTTGCGAAGGAGGTTCCCGGCGTGACCTTGAACCGGCTGTGCGGTTCGGGGCTCGACGCGGTCGCGAGCGCCGCGCGGATGATCCGCACCGGCGAGGCCGATCTCGTCGTCGCGGGCGGCGTCGAGAGCATGAGCCGCGCGCCGTACGTGGTCGGCAAGGCCGCGAGCGCGTTCTCGCGCGACGTGCAGATGCACGACACCACGATCGGCTGGCGCTTCGTGAACGCCGCGATGAAGGCGCAGTACGGGGTCGACTCGATGCCGGAGACCGCCGAGAACGTCGCCGCGGATTTCCGTATCTCGAGGGCGGACCAGGACGCGTTCGCGCTGCGCAGCCAGCAGCGCACGCTGCGCGCCCAATCGGACGGCACGCTCGCGGCCGAGATCACCGCAGTAACGATTCCGGGCCGCAAGGGCGCGGCGGTCTCGGTCGACCGCGACGAGCATCCGCGCGAGACCTCGCTCGAGTCGCTCGCGAAACTCGCCACGCCGTTTCGCGCCGGCGGGTGCGTGACCGCGGGGAACGCGTCCGGCGTGAACGACGGCGCGTGCGCGCTCCTGATCGCGAGCGAGGCGGGCGCACGCCGTCACGGCCTCGTTCCGCGCGCGCGCATCCTCGGCGCCGCGGTCGCCGGCGTCGAACCGCGGATCATGGGCATCGGCCCGGTGCCCGCGACGCGCAAGCTCCTCGCGAGACACGGTCTCACGGTGGACCGCATCGACGTGATCGAGCTCAACGAGGCGTTCGCCGCGCAGGCGCTCGCGGTGCTGCGGATGCTCGGGCTGCCGGACGACGCGCCCCAGGTGAATCCGAACGGCGGCGCGATCGCGCTCGGGCACCCGCTCGGGATGAGCGGCGCGCGGCTCGCGACGACCGCGACCTACCAGCTCGGCCGCACCGGCGGGCGCCACGCGCTGTGCACGATGTGCATCGGGGTCGGCCAGGGCATCGCGCTGTTGCTCGAGCGGGCGCAGTGACCGGACCGTCGATCCGCATCCGCGACGAGGGCGGGATCGGCGTCGTCGAGATCGACCATCCGCCGGTGAACGCGCTCGCCCGGCCGGTGCGCGCGGCGCTGCTCGAGGCGGTCGATCGTCTCGCGGCCGACCCGGCGGTGCGCGCGATCGTGTTCCACGGCTGCGGCCGGCATTTCATCGCCGGCGCCGACGTCCGGGAATTCGACGATCCACCCGCCGAACCGTACCTGCCCGAACTGCTGAATCGCATCGAGGCGCTCGACAAGCCGGTGATCGCGGCCTTGCACGGCACCACGCTCGGCGGCGGCGCGGAACTCGCGCTCGCGTGCCACTATCGGTGCGCGACCGCCGACCTGTCGTTCGGGTTCCCCGAGATCAAGCTCGGGCTCCTGCCGGGTGCCGGCGGCACGGTGCGTCTGCCGCGGCTGATCGGGATCCGGCGCTCCCTCGAGCTGATGACGAGCGGCACGCCGGTCGGCTACCCGGCCGCGCGCGAGCTCGGTCTCGTCGACCACGCGTTGCCGGGCGATGCGCTCGCGGGCGCGCTCGCGTTCGCGCGCGCATCGGTCGCCGCGGGGACGGCGCCGCGCCGCACGACCGATCTTGCGATGCCCGCGCCGGAATCGCCGACCGTGTTCGCCGAGGCCCGTGCGGCGCTCGCCGCGGCCGCGCGGCGCGTGCCCGCGAGCGAGGCGATCATCGCCGCGGTCGAGGCAGCGGTCGCGCTGCCCTGGCGGGAAGCGCTCGCGGTCGCGCGCGAACGCTTCGATGCCTGCCGCCGATCGACCGAATCGCGGGCGCTCCGTCACCTGTTCTTCGCCGAGCGCGTGCCGGCGCCCGTGGGCACGCCGCATCCGGTCGCGACCCTCGGGGTCGTCGGCGCCGGCACGATGGGCAGCGGGATCGCGATCGCGGCGGCGACCGCCGGGCTCGAGGTCACGCTGGTCGACGCCCAGGAGGCCGCGCTCGCAGCCGGCCTCGAGCGCGTCGCGCGGCACTTCGGCGACGCGCACCGCAAGGGCCGGATCGCCGCGGCCGCGGCCGCGG
>JAJYAM010000027.1:2735-32897 GCA_021779535.1 Pseudomonadota bacterium | reverse complement strand
GCGGCCGTGCCGCGGCGGCGCGAGCGCGGTCGCGAGCGCCGCGGGCTCCTCGACGTCCGCCGGCGCGGGCGGCGTCCGCCCATATCGGGCGTGTCCGCAGAACGCCGCCGCGGCGCGGCCCGCCTCGAGCCCGGAGGCGTACGCGGCCGGCGCGGAATAGGCGCCGACGACCGCGCCCGCGCCGAAATCCCCGGCCGCCCAGTCGCCGGGCAGGAACGCGTCGAGCTCGGGGTGGTAGCGCGGCTTGCGTCCGGTGTGGCTCGTCAGGTGCAGCGCCGGCGACCATCCCCCGGACACGCACAGGACGTCGCAGTCGACGCGTCGAGCGGGCCCGCCCGCGCGCGGCTCGACGAGCGCTCCGGCGACCGCGCGCGCGCCGAGCGCCCGCGTGACCGTCGTGCCGGTCCGTACCTCGATGCCGGCGCGGCGTGCCGCGTCGGCGAGCGGCGCCGCGACGTCGTCGCGCTGCTCGGCGATCGTCACCGCGGTGCCCGCGGCGGCGAGGTCGAGCGCGGTCAGCCAGCCGGCGTCGGTACAGGTGGCGACCAGCGCATGCCGACCCGGTGCGACCGCGTAGCGGTTGAGATAGGCGCGCGCCGCCGATGCGAGCATCACGCCGGGGCGGTCGTTGTCGGCGAACAGCAGCGGCCGTTCGAACGCGCCCGCCGCGTACACGATCGCGCGCGCGCACAGCGTGACCACCGTCTCGCGCGCCGCGCCCCGCCCGGGGTCGGGCGCGGCGTGGTCGTGGCGTTCGAGCAAGGCGACGGTACGGCCGTCGTACGCGCCGAGCGCCGTGGTCCGGGTGAGCACCTCGATCGTCGGCGTCGCCCGCACCGCCGCCTCGAGCTGCGAGCGCCAGTGCTCGAACGGGCCCGCCGCCGGGGCCGCGAGCAGCGAGCCGCCGAGCGCCGGATCCTGCTCGACCAGCAGGACCTCGGCACCGGCCGCGGCCGCGGCGAGCGCCGCGGCGAGTCCCGCGGGACCCGCGCCGACCACCAACACGTCGGTGAACGCGTGCCGCGCGTGATAGCGGTCGGGATCGCGCTCGTGGACCGCCCGGCCGAGCCCGGCCGCCCGCCGGATGAACGGCTCGTACGCCATCCACGAGCCGCGCCGCGGTCCCATGAAGGTCTTGTAGTAGAAGCCCGCCGACAACAGCGGCGCGAGCCAGCCGTTCAACGCGCCGACGTCGAGCTCGACGCTCGGCCAGCCGTTCTGGCGGCGCGCGCGGAGCCCCGCGCGCAGCTCGATCGTGGTCGCGGGCACGTTCGGCGTGGTCCGTCCGCCTTCGCCGACGGTGACCAGCGCGTTCGGCTCCTCGACGCCCGCGGCGACGAGGCCGCGCGGCCGGTGGTACTTGAAGCCGCGGCCGACGATCGCGATGCCGCCCGCGAGCATCGCGGAGGCGAGGGTGTCGCCGGCGAACCCGTCGAGGGGCCGGCCTTCGAAATCGCAGCGGATCGGCCGCTCACGATCGATCCGGCCGCCCTGCGCGAGGCGCTGCGGTCCGCGGCTCAACTGCCGGCACCGTCGCGCGCGAGCCGTGCGGTGCCGACCGCGTTGGTCGCGGTATCGCGCTCCAGGATCAACCATTGCCGGCAGCCCAGCACGTGCTGCCAGTATTCCCGGTGCGGTCCGCGAGGATTGGAGAACACGAAGACGTGATCGTGCCACGCGCGCACGTCCCGCTCGTCGTGCGCGGGCCGCGGCTTCGAGGCGTCGCCGCCGTAGCGGAACTCGGTGTAATCGCGTTCGCCGCAATGCGGGCAGGGGATTCTCAGCATGGGTTCACTGCCGGTAGGTCCAGTTGCCGTGGCCGTATTCGTCGTGCCCGTTGCCGTCGAGGAAGCGTTCGAGCGAGAAGTGCCCGATCAGCGGATGCTCCGTGCCGTGCGCGAGCGTGTGTGCGAAACACCAGCCGGTGGCCGGCGTCGCCTTGAATCCCTGATAGCACCAGCCGCCGTTCAGGTACAGATCGCGCAGCGGCGTGCGGCCGATGAACGGGCTCCCGTCGGGCGTCATGTCCTGGATGCCGGCCCAGTGGCGCAGCAGCCGCAATCGGGAGATCGACGGGATCAGCGCGACCGCGCACTCGGCGACGGTCTGCACTTTCGGGAACTGACCGCGCTGCGTGTAGTTGTTGAAGCCGTCGATGTGCCCGCCGAAGACGAGCCCGCCTTTGTCCGACTGGGATATATAGAAGAGTTCGGCGCCGAACGAGATCACGTGATCGACGAACGGCTTGATCGGTTCCGTGACGAACGCCTGCAGCAGATGACTCTCGACCGGCACGCGCAGCCCGGCGAGCGCCGCGACCTGCGAGGTGTGGCCGGCGACCGAGATCGCGGTCCGGTCGGCCCCGATGCGCCCGCGGGTCGTTTCGACGCCGGTCACCCGGTCGCCGTCCCGCAGGAAGCCGGTGACCTCGCAGTTCTCGATGATGTCGACGCCGAGCGCGCTGGCCGCCCGCGCATAGCCCCACGCGACCGCGTCGTGCCGCACCGTGCCGGCGCGCCGCTGCAGGAGCCCGCCGTGGATCGGAAAGCGGCTTTGCGCGGAGAAGTCCAGGTACGGCAGCAGCCGCTGCACCTCGCCGCGATCGAGCAGCTCGGCGTCGATGCCGTTCAATCGCATGATGTTGCCCTTGCGGGCGAGGACGTCGAGCTGCGCGGGGCCGTGCGCGAGCACGACCTGGCCGCGCTGCGACAGCATCACGTTGAAGTTCAGCTCGTGCGACAGCCCCTCCCAGAGCCGCAGCGAGTGCTCGAAGAACTGCGTGTTCCCGTCGAGCAGGTAGTTCGAGCGGACGAGCGTGGTGTTGCGACCGACGTTGCCCGAGCCGATGACCGCGCGTTCGAGCACCGCGACGCGGGTCACGCGATGATTCTTCGCGAGGTAATACGCGGTCGCGAGACCGTGCCCGCCGCCGCCGACGATCACGACGTCATAGTGCGGTCGCGGATCGGCGCGGCGCCACGCGCGCCGCCAGGGCGCCCCGGTCAGCGCGTGCCGCGCGAGTGCCAGGGCAGAGTATCGTTCGCTCATCGTCCTCGGGTGCGGTTCTCGTGACCCCGTCGATCGCGGGATCGGTTCACGCGGGCCGGCGAGGGCGGCCATGATCGGACATCTCGATCGCCGTGTCGATAGGAAGCTCCGCCGCGATCGCCGTGCCGCCCGCGGGGAGCGTGCTTGGCGGTGTTTTCGGCGGGCGGGTAGACTCCGGTCATGGCCACGATCCGCAGCGTTTGCGCGCATGACTGCCCCGATCAATGCTCGTTGCGGGTCGACGTCGAGAACGGCCGGATCCAGCGTGTGCGCGGCGACCCGGACCATCCGTTCACGGCGGGCTTCGCCTGCGGCAAGACCCACCAGGACACCGAGCTCGTCCATTCCCCGGAACGCGTGACCACGCCGCTACGACGCACCGGACCCAAGGGGGCGGGCCGGTTCACGCCGGTCGGCTGGGACGAGGCGCTCGATGCGATCGCCGCGCGGTGGCGCGCGATCATCGACGAGTCGGGGCCGCTCGCGCTGCTCGGCTACGCCTACAGCGCGCACGGCGGGATCATGAACCGGGGCCTCGTGAACGGCTTGTTCCACGCGCTCGGCGCGAGCCGCCTCGAGGCCGGGACCGTTTGCGACAGCTGCGCCGCCGCGGCGTGGCACGCGACGCTCGGACCGGTCGGCGGCGCCGACCCGGAATCGATCGTGCATTCCGACCTGCTGGTGTCCTGGGGCTGCGACCTGGTCACGACCAACGTGCATTTCTGGGCGAAGATCGCCGCGGAGCGCCCGCGCGGGCTGCAGGTCGTCGTGATCGAGCCGCGGCGCAGCCGTACCGCGAAGCTCGCCGACTGGCACCTGCCGATCCGGATCGGCACCGACGCGGCGCTCGCGCTCGGCGTGATGCACGTGCTCGCCCGCGACGGGCTCTGCGATCGGCGGTACCTCGCCCTGCGGACGCTCGGGTTCGAGCGGCTGGAAGCCGAGGTCCTGCCGCGTTTCGAGCCGCGGCGGGTCGCGGCGATCACCGGTCTCGCGGCCGCGGACATCGAACGTCTGGCGGCGCTCTACGGGAACGCGCGCGCACCGTTCATCCGGCTCGGCACCGGGATGACGCGCCTCGCACGCGGCGGGCAGGCGCTGCGCGCGGTCGCGCTGCTGCCGGGCGTCACCGGCGCGTATGCGCGCCCCGGCGGCGGCGCGCTGCTGTTCACCGGGAATTTCTGCGATCTCGACACGGCCGTCGTGAACGCGCCCTCCGGCCCGGCCGATGCCCGCCGCATCAATCATTCGCAGCTCGGGCGGGCGCTGCTCGAGTTGCGGGATCCGCCGATCCGCGCGTTGTTCGTCGCGGCGAACAATCCGGCGGTGACCTGTCCCGATGCGGGCAAGGTGCGCGAGGCGCTCGGCCGGGAGGAGCTGTTCACCGTGGTCCACGATCCGTTTCTGTCGATCACCGCGCGCCATGCCGACTACGTGCTGCCGGCCGCGCTGTATCTCGAGACCGAGGACCTGTACCGCTCGTACGGCTCCTATTACCTGCAATACGGTGCGCGTGCGGCGCCGCCGCCGGGCGAGGCGCGCTCGAATTTCCAGGTCGCGCAAGCGCTCGCGGCGCGCATGGGGCTCGCGGATCCGGCCTTCCGCCTGACCGAACCCGAGTTGCTGCGCGAGATGCTCCGCGGCGCCCCGGGCGCCGCCGCGCTCGACGCGGACACGGTGCGCAGCGGCCGGCCGATCCGCATCGCGCCGGTCGGCGAACAGTCGTTCCGGACCCCGTCCGGGAAGCTCGAATTCCATTCCCAGTCGCTCGCCGACGACGGACTGCCGCCGATGCCCGATTGGCATCCGGACCCCGAGGAGACGCGGGATGCGGCCCGCTGGCCGCTGCGGCTGCTCACCGGACCGGGCTTCTTCCAGCCGCACAGCGTCTACGCCGGCGTCGCGTCCCTGCGGGCGCGCGAGGGTCCGCCGGTCTGCGTGCTGCACCCGGCGGAGGCGAAGTCGCGCGACCTGCGCGACGGGCAGCTCGTCCGCGCGGCCAACGATCGCGCGGCCGTCGGTCTGGTGCTGCGGGTGAGCGACGACGTTCCGCCGGGCGTCGCGTTCGTGCCGGGGCAACGGGGTGACGACGAGACGGTGTTCGGCAGCGTGAATCTCCTGTGCGCGGATCGCTATTCCGACTTCGGGGAGGGGGCGACGTACCAGAGCACCTGGCTCGAAGTGGCGGCTTGGGCTGGATGACCGGGTGACGCGCAGCCGCGATCGCATGCAGGACCCTGCGTCCGCCGAGATCCGGGATGCTCGTGCGCGGGCCCTCGCGGCACTGCGCCTGGGCCGCGCGCGGACCGCCGAGGCCGAGGCCCGCGCGATCCAGGCGAAGGCGCCCGGCGAAGTGCAGAGCCTGTGGATCCTCGGCGCCGCCTTGCTCCATCAAGACCGGACGGCCGAGGCGATCGACCCGCTCGAGCGGGTCGTCGCCGCCGCGCCGCGATTCTGGGCGGCGCGAACCGATCTCGCGCGCGCCCATCGGGCCGAGGGGCGTTGCGACCTGGCGCAACGGGAATTGAGGCAGGTGCTGGCCGAGGCGCCGGCATTCGAGGCGGCGTGGCGCGCCTACGGCGACACCTGGGTCGACCTCGAGAAATACCCGGAGGCGCGCGCCGCGTACGAGCGCGCACGGCAGTGCGATCCGCACGCGCGGCGCCTCGAGGAGGCGGGCGCGGCGCTCGCGGCCGGGGATCGCCAGCGTGCCGAGCAGATCTTTCGCGAAATCCTCGCGAGCGACCCGAGCCACGCGGGCGCGGTCTGCGGGCTTGCCGCGGTCGCGCTCGCCGCGGGCCGCGCGGGCGATGCGTTGCGGCTCCTGCAGCACGCCGTGAAGCAGTCGCCGCATCTGCCGCTCGTCACGCGCGGGATGTCGCAGGCGCTCGTCGACCTCGGGCGCCTGAGCGACGCCGAGCGCTCGCTCCGGCGGCTGCTGCGGATCGAGCCGGAGAATCCGAAGAACTGGGTGCAGCTCGGCAACGTGTACACGCGGATGATGCGCCAGCCCGAGGCGCTCGCCGCGTTCGAGGAGGCGGCGCGGCTGAACCCCGGCGAGGTGCGCCTGCGCCTGTCGATCGGGCATTTGCACAAGACCCTCGGGAACCGGCCGGCGTGCGAAGCGGCGTATCGGGAATGCCTCGCGCGGGCGCCGGCGATGGGCGAGGTGTACTGGGCGCTCGCGGACCTCAAGACTTACCAATTCAGCGATGCCGAGATCGCGGCGATGCAGGCCTTGCTCACGGACGACGGCGACGACGTCGACCAGGCGCATCTGCGCTTCGCGCTCGGGCGCGCGTTCGAGCACCGGCGGGAGTACGCGACCGCGTTCGAGCACTATGCGTCCGGCAACCGGCGGCGGCGCAAGACGATCGCGTACGACATCCGGGTGTTCGAGGCGAAGACGCGCCGGGTGCGCGAGTGCTTCGACGCCGCGTTCTTCGCCGAGCGGGCCGGCGCCGGATTCGGGGATCCCGCGCCGATCTTCGTCGTGGGGCTGCCGCGCTCGGGGTCGACGCTCGTCGAGCAGATCCTCGCGAGCCATTCGCGCGTCGAGGGAACCTTCGAGTTGCCGAACGTGCTGACGATCGTGCGCGAGTTCGACCACTCCGACGCGGCGCACGACGCCTACCCCGAGGTCGTGCGCGCGGCGCCGGCCGGGCGCTTCGCGGAACTGGGCCGCCGGTACGTCGAGGAGACGCGGCCGTTGCGGTCCGGCGCGCCGCGGTTCATCGACAAGATGCCGAACAACTTCAGCCACGTCGGGCTCATTCATTGCATGCTGCCGCAAGCGACGATCATCGACGTGCGCCGGCATCCGATGGACGCGTGCTTCAGCACGTTCAAGCAGCACTTCGCCGAGGGTCAGTCGTTCAGTTACGACCTCGAGGACCTCGGTCGCTATTACCGTTGTTACCTCGGCCTGATGGATCACTGGGACGCGGTGCTGCCGGGGAAAGTCCTGCAGCTGCGGTACGAACACCTGGTGCGGGACCCGGAGCGGCAGATACGCCGCCTGCTCGCGCACTGCGGCCTGGAGTTCGAGCCGGCCTGCCTCGCGTTCCATGCAACGAAGCGCGCGGTGCGCACCGCGAGCGCGGAGCAGGTCCGGCAGCCCTTGTATGCGTCCGGGGTCGGCTACTGGAGGCATTTCGGTCCGGCGCTCGATCCGCTGCGGCGCGCGCTCGGCGATTGCCTCGGGCGCTTCGAGGACGAGCCATGATCTCGAGGCGTTCGCCGCGCATGCGACGAACGCGCGTGTGCGATTAGCGAACATCCGCCGCGAACCACGTTGACAAGCTGCTGCGCAGGGTAGGAGCATGGCCCGATCAGCGTCCGGCACGAGACGCCGGGCGAACAACGAACGGGGGATGACACGATGCGCACGCGCGAAACTCGATCCGCGGCGACGATACGGTCCTATCCGAAGCTCGCGCTCGCGATCGCCGCCGCGCTCTCCGGAGGCGCGGCGATCCCGGTGACCGCGGTGCACGCGGCCTCGCTTGCGTCGGAGAGCTCGACGCTGCAGGAAATCGTCGTGACCGCGCAGAAACGCGCCGAGAACCTGCAGAAGGTGCCGATCAGCATCGACGTCTTCACCAGCAAGGACTTGAAGAACCTCGCGATCGCGCAGTTCGAGGATTATGCGAGCCGCACGCCGTCGATCTCGTTCGTGAGCGCGGGCCCCGGCACCCAGACCTTCGTGATGCGCGGCGTGTCGGACGGCAGCAACCCGAATTACGCGAACACCGCCACCACGGGCTATCTCGTCGACGACATGTCGATGAATTACTACGGGACGACACCGGATCTGCATCTATACGACATCCAGCGGATCGAGGTGTTGAACGGGCCGCAGGGGACGACCTTCGGCGCCGGCGCGATGGCGGGTGCGATCCGATTCATCACCAACAAACCGGATCCGAACGCGTTCGGCGCCGGCATCGATCTCGACGGCGGGAAGATCGACGGCGGCACGCACAACGGCACGGTCGAGGGCTTCGTGAACCTGCCGATCGTCGACGGATGGTCGGCGATCCGGCTGTCCGCGTTCAGCGTCTACCACGGCGGGTTCATCAACAATCAGCTGACGACCCGGACCTGGGTCAACGGATCCGTGTCGAACAACGCCGCCTGGGCCGGCAAGAACTACAACGTCGAACGGGTGACCGGCGGCCGGATCGCGTTCGGCCAGAAGATCGCGGACGGCTGGAAGGCGACGCTGACCTACGGGTATCAGCGGCAGCTCACCCACGGCGCCTGGGACGAGGATCCGACGATCGGCGGCGCGGTGAACTACCTGGGCGCGCTCGTCGACGGGCCGGCGCGGGCGCTGCCGCCGAACACCGTCGTTCGCTTCGGTCCCGAGTTCAAGCAGTACTACGCGAAGATGGCCGACTTTCACCTGGACGGCGACGTCGGGATCGGCGATCTGGTATTTGCGAGCACCTACTGGGCGCAGAACGACCGCTGGGTGAACGAGTACTCCGAGTACATGCAGTACTTGAACCAGTACGCGAACCCGCCGGATCCCTATTTCAATGCCTCGACCCAGCAGGCGTTCACCTGCTTGACCGACCCGATCAACAGCGGCGGCGCGAACGGCTACAGCGGGTGCAACCCGCCGATCCAGTACTACGACTATCGCGACAACACCTACCGCTGGTCGGACGAGCTGCGGCTGCAATCGAAGCCCGGCGGACGCTTCCACTGGATGGTCGGTGCGTACTGGGAGAAGACCAAGAATCTGGTCTCGAACTACTACCACATGCCGGGCCTGCAGACTTCGGGCCAGGCCTGGCAGGCGACCACCGCGTATTACTACAACCAGGGCGCGTTGCCGCCGCAGCCCGACGACTGGTACAGCTACGACACCCGCACCGATTACCTGCAGACGACCGAGTACCTCGACGTGAGCTTCGACATCACGCCGAAGCTGCACGTCGAGGCGGGGACGGTGCATTTCCACTCGCATTTCACGACGTCGACCTACGGCGGCTTCTGGTATGCGCCGCAGGCGCCGAGCGCGTACGAGGGTGGGACCGGCAACAAATGGGACAGCAAGGTCGGCATCAGCTATCAGCTGACGAAGTACGCGCTGGTCTACGCGGACGCGGCGCAAGGATTCCGGGACGGCGGCGTCAACGGCGGCATACCGGCCTCCTGCTACAACGCCGGCGTGCCGCAGCGCTACGTCCCCGACACGCTCACCAATTACGAGCTCGGCTGGAAGACGACCTGGCTCGAGAATCATCTGCTCTGGAACGGCGCGGTCTACTACATGCCCTGGAAGCAGTTGCAGACGCTGGTCTTCGATCCCAACGTATGCCCGTCGAGCAGCTTCAATGCGAACGTCGGCAATGCGCGGGTCTACGGCATGGAGACGAACGCCAATTACAACGTCACGCCGTTCCTGAGCCTTGGCGCGTCGGCGAGCTACAACGACGCGCGGATGCAGACCAACAACTTCCAGAACGCGAGCTTCGCGGTTTCGCCCGGCGAGCGCCTGCCGTACGACCCGTATTTCAGCTACAGCGCGAACGCGCGCTATGAGCGGCCGCTCCCGGGCGGCGGCCCGCTGCACTGGTACCTGCAATACGACCTCTCGCACAAGGGCGACATGTGGAACGACCTGCAGACCTCCGGCAGCAACGGGCTGCCGCGGGTGCTGCAGCCGGGCTACACGATCATGAACCTGCGCATCGGCCTGCAGCAGACGCGGTCGCATTGGCTGACCGAGTTCTACGTCACCAACCTCACGAACAAGAACGCGGTGATCTACACGAACGAGGGGAACTTCGACCTCCGGCAGACGCGCAACGAACCGCGCGTGTTCGGTGTCCGCGTGAGCTACCACTGGGGCGGCGCGCCCGGTGGCGAATGACCGGCGCTTGGGGCTGACCCCGCGCGGGAGGATCCGCCGCGGGTCGCTGCTGTGCGGCGCGCTCGCGCTCGCGATCGTCGCCCGGGTCGCGGGAGCCGGGGTACCCGCGGCGGCGCGGCGAGCGCTCGTGCCGGACGACTTCTATCGGGCGGTCGCGGTCGGCGATCCGCGCGTATCGCCACACGGCCATTGGGTCGCGTACGTCGTGACCGCGAACGATCGCGCGAGCGATCAGGCGCTGAGCGCGATCTGGATGGTGAGCTGGGACGGTCGCGAGCGGCTGGCGCTGACCGCGCCGGGCGCGCAGACCTCGGCGCCGCGCTGGAGTCCCGACGGACGCTATCTCGCGTACCTCGCGCAGCCGCCCGGCGCGAAGAATGCGCAGGTGATGCTGCTCGATCGCCGTGGCGGCAACGCGGTCGCGATCACCCACGTCGATCAGGAGATCGGCGACTACGCGTGGTCGCCCGACGGCAAGCGGCTGGTGCTGTCGATGGAACCCGTCGATCCGCTCGGCCAGGGCAGGCCGGCGGTGATCGACGCGCTGCACTTCAAGGACGACGACCTCGGCTATCTCGGCGAGGGCCGCACCTGGCACCTGTTCCTGTTCGACGTCGCGAGCCGGCGCCTCGAGCCGCTCACCCAGGGCGCCCACGTCAACGACACGGACCCCGTGTGGTCGCCGGACGGGCGGACGATCGCGTTCGTGCGCACCCGCGAGCACGGCGCGGATCGCGACGGGCGCGAGGCGATCGAGCTCATCGACGCGCGCCCGGGCGCGCAGCCGCGCGAGCTGGTCCGCCCCTATGCGCCGAACCAGCAGCATCTCGCGTGGAGCCCGGACGGCTCGCGGATCGCGTTCACGCAGGGACTCGCGCTCAAGTACTACGCGTACATGCAGGATCACCTGTACGAGGTGCCGGTCGCCGGCGGACCGGCCCGCGCGCTCGCGCCGGGCCTCGACCGCGCGGTGATGTCGTACGCGTTCACACCCGACGGCCAGGGCGTCGAGATCACGGTCGAGGACGATCGGACCGAATACCCGGCGCTGATCGATCTGGCGACCGGCCGGATCCACCGATTGGCGCCGCCCGGTCCTTACGTCGTGACCTCGCTGGTCGAGACCGCGGGACACACCGCGGTGCTCTATACGGACGATCACACGCTCACCGAGGTCTACGCGCTCGATCGAGGGCGGCTGCGCCCGCTCAGCCGGCAGAACGCCGCGTTCCTCGCCGGACTGCGTCTCGGCGCGGTCGAGGACGTCGAGTTCAAGAGCGGCCGCCACGACATCCACGGCTTGATGGTCGAGCCGCCGGGGTACGTCGCGGGGCGGCGGTATCCGCTGCTGCTATGGATCCATGGCGGCCCGAACGGCCAGGACGAGCACTCGTTCGTGCTCGACGGCTATCAGTTCGAGCCGCAGATGTTCGCGGCACGCGGGTACGTCGTGCTGAAGGTCAACTACCGCGGCAGCAGCGGGCGCGGGATCGCGTTCGCGAAGGCGATCTTCGCCGATTGGGGCGACAAGGAGGTCAAGGACCTGCTCGCCGGCGTCGATGCGCTCGTGCGCCGCGGGATCGCCGATCCGCAGCGTCTCGCGATCGGCGGGTGGAGCTACGGCGGCATCCTGACCGATGCCACGATCGCGCGCACCACGCGCTTCAGGGTCGCGATCTGCGGCGCCGGCAGCGCCGATCAGCTCGCGACCTTCGGCAGCGACGAGTACGTGCTGCAATACCTCAACGAGCTCGGCGCGCCGTGGCAGAGCCCGGCGCTGTGGACCAAGGTGTCCTATCCGTTCTTCCACGCGAATCGGATCCATACGCCGACCTTGTTCATGGGCGGGACCAAGGACTTCAACGTGCCGATCGTCGGCGGCGAGCAGATGTACGAGTCGTTGCGGGCCCTCGGCGTGCCGGCGCGCCTGGTCGTGTATCCGGATCAGCACCACGTGTTCACGCGGCCGAGCTTCCTGAAGGACATGGCCACGCGGATGATCGACTGGGTCGAGCGGTACGATCCGGCGCCCTGAGCGGCCGCCGCCGTCCGGTCAGCCCGGGAGCCGGCCGGCGTCGAGGCTCGCGGCGGCGGCGAGCAGCCGGCGGTCCGAGTCGCCGCGCGCGAACAGAGTGAGTCCGACCGGGGGCTCGCCGGGGTCGTGGCACGGCACCGAGATCGCGCAGCCGTCGATGAAATTCACGATGCTCGAATTGCGCAGCGCCAGCGCGTTGATGCGCGCGTAGTCCGCGTCGGCGGCGAGCGCGTCGAGCGGCGGCGCGACGATCGGAACGGTCGGCATCAGCAGCGCATCGAACGGCGCGAAGACCGGGCGCAGGCGCGCGATCAACTCGTGCCGGCGGCGGTGCAGGTCGAGGTAGTCGGCGGCGCTCATGTCGCGACCACGCAGGATTCGCGTGAGGACCCTTGGATCGTATCGCGCGGCATCGCTGGCGATCCGCCCACGGTGTGCGGCGAAGGCTTCCGGCGCGGAGAATCCGCCCGTGCGGTTGAGGTCGGGGATCTCGTCGAGCATCGGCACCCGGATCCGCTCTATCAGCGCGCCTCGCGCTGATAAGCGCCGCAACGCCCGCTCGAACGCCGCCGCGACGGGCGCGCTCAGGTCGTCGAGCACGTGCGTCTCCGGCACCGCGAAGCGCAACCGGTCGATCGGCCGGGTGTCGAGCGGCAGGTCGGGCTCGCCGGCGAGGATCGCGTCGACCGCCGCGCAGCACGCGACCGTCGTCGCGAGCGGACCGACCGAGTCGAGCGTGCTGGAGAGCGGATAGACGCCGTCGCGCGGGACCCGATGCGCCGTCGGCTTGAAGCCGACGAGCCCGCAGAACGCCGCGGGGATCCGACACGAGCCGCCGGTGTCGGTGCCGATGCCGGCGAGCGCCATCCGGTCGGCGACCGACACGGCCGCACCCGAGGAGGAGCCGCCGGGGATCCGATTCGCCGGCCGATCCCAGGGGTTGCGCGGCGTGCCGTAATGCGGATTCACCCCGAGCCCCGAGAACGCGAACTCGGTCATGTTCGTGCGCCCGACCAACAGGAAGCCCGCCGCGCGCAGGCGGGCGATCACGGTCGCGTCGCGGCCGGCCGGCGGCTCGTCCTTCAGCACGACGGAGCCGGCGGTCGTGACCTCGCCGGCGACGTCGAACAGATCCTTGACCGAGACCGGGATCCCGGCGAATCGGGGCAGCGTCGTGCCACGGTGCCGCGCCGCGTCGATGCGGTCGGCGGTCGCCCGGGCCCCGGCCGCGTCGACCCGCAAGAAGGTTCGCGCGCCCTCGCCGTCGGGATCGGCGATCCTCGCGAGGCATTCCTCGAGCAGTGCGCGGCTCGTCGTTCGGCCGGCGGCGAGTTCGACCGCGGCGTGCTCGAGGGTTCGGAGGGCGGGATCCGGCATCGATCGCGTCGTCACACGAAGCCCGCGATGCCGACCAGCGCGCCGGCGCCGATCAGCCAGATCGGGTTGATGCGCCCGCGGAGCATGATCAATGCGGTCGCCGCGGTGATCAGGCCGCTCCGCCAGTCGGTGTCGCTGGTGCGCGCCAGGATCCATCCCGCGGCGAGCAGCATCCCGACCGACAGCGGCGCGATCCCGCGGCGGATCGTGCGCCCGAGCGGGCCGGGCGAGCGCCGATCGCCGATCCGCAGCAGGAACAGCAGCAGGATGACCGGCGGGACGACCACCGCGAGCGTCGCGAGGGCCGCGCCCGCGATGCCCGCGATCTGCCAGCCGATCAGCGTCACGTACAGCATGTTCGGGCCCGGCGCCGCCTGCGCGATCGCATAGGCGGCCGCGAATTGCTGGTCGCTGATCCATGGATGCGCCTCGACGACGAATCGATGCACGTCGGGCGCGAGCATCACGACGCCGCCGCCGATCGCCGTCATCGACAGCAGCGCGAGCTGGACCACGAGCGACCACAGCGGCGAGTCGTGCCGATCCGCGGCGATCATGCGCGCCGCCACCACGCCAGCAGGACCGCGAGCGGGCCGAGGATGCCGATCACCATCAGCATCGGCCAGTGCGCGATGCCCACCGCGCCGAACGCGAGCGCGAGCAGGGCCGCCTCGATCCCGGGGACGGTCCTCGGTCCCGCCCGGTCGCGGAACAGGCCGATACCCATGTTGATCGCGGTCGCGATGATCAAGCCGGCCGCGACGGCCGACATCCCGCCGAGCGCGTGCTCGACGCGAGGGACGCGTTCGAAGTGCTGATAGAGCGCACCGAGCACGACGACCACGACCGAGGGCCCGAGCAGCATGCCCGCGAGCGCCGCGAGCGCGCCGGCGAAGCCGCACTGCTTCCAGCCGATCATCACCGCGACGTTGCAGATGCTCGGTCCCGGCAGCACCTGGCCGAACGCGAGGATCTCGGCGAACTCCGCCGGCGTATACCATCGCTGCCGCTCGACGATCGACCGGTACGCGAACGGCATCACGCCGCCGAATCCGGACAGCGCCATCTGCGAGAACGCGAGGAACAGCGCGGCCGGCGTTGCGCTGCCGGGTCCGCGGCTCGGTCGCGCTAGCGGCAAGCGGCGTGCGGCATCGGCTTCACGAACCGCAGCGTCATTCGATCCGACTCGCCGATCGCCCGCATCTTCGCGTGCTCGCTCTTCGGGCCGACGAGGTCGGGCGGCAGGCGGTGCACGTTGATGTCCTCGGGGTCCTTGGGGTTCGCATTGATCTCGGACACGCCGGCGAGGCGGAACCCGGTCTGCAAGCCGAGTTCGATCAGGTAATCCTCCGGGATCCGGTGCAAGGTCCGGGAGCTCTGCAGCGCGTTCGCGAACGGTTTGGCGCGGTGTTCGACGACGCCGAACACGCCGCCCGGCTTCAGCACCTCGAACGCCGACCGGAACACCGCGGCGAGCGCGGCCGGGCTGCGGTTGAGCCAATCGTGGGCATTGCGGAACGTGAGCACCATGTCCGCCGAGTCCTTCGGTCCGAGCGCGACCGGCGCGGGCGGTGAGAACGGCAGGAACTTCGCGATGTGGCCGAACACCGCCGGATCGGACGCGAGCCGCTTTTGGAATCGCGGGCTCGCGCCGGCTTCGATCAGATGGCCGTGATCACGGAGAAACGGCGCGAGGATCTCCGTGTACCAACCCGCGCCGGGCCAGAGCTCGACCACCGTCATGCCGGGTTCGATCCCGAAGAACTCGAGCGTCGCGATCGGGTGGCGGTAGCGGTCACGCGCCTTGTTCGCCGCCGAGCGCCAGGATCCGGCGACCGCTGCGTGCAGCAGCGCGTCCGTGGTCGTTGCGGCGGTCGTGGCCGCCGCGGCGGTCGTGGGGGCGGTCGTGGGCGCCGCGCCGCTCGCGGGGGCCGCGAGCACGGGGCCGAGGAACGATGCGCCGAGCAGCGCGGCGCCGAGGGTGCGAGGGAATGAAGACATGGGTCAGCTCCCGATGTGGCCGGCATGGCAGCGCCGCGAACCGATCGCAGGATACACCATCGATCCGCGCCGGGCGTAGTACCGGGGAGGGGCGCCCGGGGTTTCGGCGGCGCGATTTGGGTCTATCATGCGGCATCGCCCGGGCCGGACCCACGATGATCCCCGAGAGTCATCCGCAGCGACGCGAACTCAACGACGAGGTCCATGCGCGCCCGGCCGGCGCGCTGCGCGCGCCGGTGCGCATCAGTTATCTCGCGCTGTTGTCGGCGCCGGCTCGTCGCGACGAGGAGTGGAACCGCGTCCGCGAGCTCGCGGCACGGCACGGCGCGTCCGCGCCCGGAGCCCAGGCCTCGCACTTCGCCGCCGACCTCGGCGCGTTCTCGCTGCGGTTCGAGCGCCACGGCGAGTTCGCGCGCTATACGTTCGTCGCGCCGTTCATCGGAGCGGACCCGTTCGCGTCGACCGCGCTCGACACCGTGCCGGCGGACTTCGTGCGCGCGCTGCCCGGCCGCGTGATCGTCGCGGCGAACGGCGCCTTGATCGCGGACTCGCCGGACACCGCGGATTACGATGCGATCGCCGCCCGCTGGTTCGACGGCAACGCGCTCGTCGGCTCGGGCGTCGGCGACGCGGCGGCGATCGCGTTGACGGACTTCCGGATCAGGGCCGACGGCTTCAGCCGGTTCCTGGTGCTCGACCGCCGCGCCTCGCCCCGGCAGGCGGGCCGGATCGTGCAGCGCGTGCTGGAGATCGACACCTATCGGATGATGGCGCTGCTCGCGTTGCCGGTCGCGCGGGAGTTGACCGCGTTCTTCAGCGACAGCGACCGGGAGCTCGCGCAGGTGACCGCGGTGCTCGAGAGCGCCGGGCACGAGGACGAGGCGGCGCTGCTCGATCGCCTGACCTGGCTGGAAGCGCAGATCCAGACGCGAACCGCGGACGCCGAATATCGCTTCTCCGCGGCCGCGGCGTACTACGAGATCGTGCAGCGCCGGATCGCCGAGCTGCGGGAGCAGCGGATTCCGGGGATGCAGACGTTCGGCGAGTTCACCGAGCGGCGCCTCGCGCCGGCGATGAACACCTGCCGGACCGCGGCCTCCCGACAGGAGGCGCTGTCGCGGCGGGTGGGGCGCGCGAACCAGCTGCTCGCGACCCACGTGAGCATCACCCGCGAGCGGCAGAACCAGGCGCTGCTCGAATCGATGGACCGCCGCGGCCGGGCGCAGCTGCGGTTGCAGCAGACGGTCGAAGGATTGTCGGTCGCCGCGATCACGTACTACGTCGTCGGCCTGATCGGCCACGCGGTCGGCGGCCTCGACACGCTCGGTTACCGCGTGCCGCCGGAGCTCGTGATGGGTCTCAGCATTCCGATCGTCGCCGGGCTCGCGGCGGTCGGCATCCATCGGATCCGGCGCGCGATCGCCCACAAGACGGAATGAGCGGCGCGCGCGGGCGCCCGGCCGCGGGCAGTGCGCTCCGTCAGCGTGCGGCCCGCGGAGCCGCCGCCGCGATGAATTCGTCGATCGTGTGCGCGAGCGCGGGTTCGACCGACGGGTTCACGTACAGCATGTGGCCCACCGGATAGTACGCCTCGTGGATCCGGGCGAGCGCGCCGGGGTCGAGACCGAGGTGCTCGATCGTGTAGTCGGTCGCGAAGAACGGCGTCGCCATGTCGTAGTAGCCGTTGTTGAACAGGACCTGCATCCCCGGATCGTTGGTCATCGCGCGGGCGAGCGCCGGTGCGACGTTGCGCGATTTCAGGTTGCCGACGCCGCTGCCGAGCGCGTTGAGCGGCGAGCGATAGGTCCAGTTCCACGCCTTGAACACGGGGTTGCTCGACTGCACGTACGGGCGATCGCTGCGGTAGTGCAGATCGTCGCGCAGGTACGCGTCGAAGCTCGCGGTCAGCGCGCCCCAGATCGCGGTCGTCGACGCGCCGGCCGCGCTCGTGCCCGGGGTCGGCGACAGCGGTTGCAGCTCCGGCGCGGTGAATCGCGCGTCGTATCGTCCGGTCATCGGGCCGTCCGCACCGAGCAGTCGTCGCATGAAGACCGGCAGCGTGATCCGCAGGTTCGCGCGCTCCCACAGCGGCGCCGGCAACCCGGTGAGCGCCGCGAGGTGGCTCGCGACGCGGGCCCGTTCCGCGGCCGGGAGCGTCGAGCCCGCGAACAGCGCGCGCAGGTAATCCGAGCCGGCGTAGGCGCGGGCCGAGTCCACCGCTTGCACGAGGGTTTCCGTGGCCGGCAACCGGTGGTGGTACCAGGCGACCGCCGCGTACGACGGCAGGTACAGCGCGAACGGCAGGTCGTTGCCCGCGGTGAAGTTGAGCGTCGCGAAATCCAGCACCGTCGAGCACAGGATCACGCCGTTCACGTAGACGCCCTGGCGCACGAGGTCCGCGGCGAGCACCGCGGATCGCGTCGTGCCGTAGCTCTCGCCGAGCAGGAACTTCGGCGAGTTCCAGCGGTGGGCCTGGGTGACGTAGCGCTCGATGAACTGCGCGAACGCCTGCGCGTCGCCGTCGATCCCGTAGAACATCTTCGGCTTGCCCTTGCCGACGATCCGGCTGTAGCCGGTTCCGACCGCATCGATGAACACGAGGTCCGTACGTGCGAGGATGCTGTCGGGATTGTCGACGAGCCGATACGGCGGCTGCATCGCGGCCGCATCGCCGGGCGCGGGCCAATCGATCCGGCGCGGCCCGAACCCGCCGACGTCGACGAGCGCCGAGGCGAAACCGGGTCCGCCGTTGTACGCGAACGTGACCGGCCGGCGGGCCGGATCGACGCCGTCCCGCGTGTAGGCGACGTAGAACACGCTCGCGGTCGCGCGATGCTTCGCGTCGTAGAGCAGCAGCGTGCCCGCGGTCGCCGTGTACGCGATCCGCTTGCCGCCGATCTCGGCGACGTGATGGGTGACGGCGGTGCGCGGCTTCGGCACCGGTGCCGGCACCGTCTTCGCGGCCGCCGCGACCGGTGCGCCCGGTGGGTTCGCCGGCGCGGCGGCCCAACCGGCCGTGCTCGCGAGACCGGCGGCGAGCGAGATCAATACGGCACGATGAACGAGCATGGGCGTCCTCCGGGTGCGAGGAGCCGATCCTAACCGGTCGGGGGAGGCGAGCGCCAACCTCGAATGATGGATCCGTGTTCGTCCCCATAAACTGCGCGCCGTCAGTTTCGCGATCGTCCGACCCGGCATACTGCGTCGGATCTATGCAGACTCCCCATGACCTCGAGGACCTCGGGCACGCGTTGCCGGTCCCGACGAGCGCGCCGCCGGCCGGGGTCGACGACGGCGGCACCCCGCTCGCACTGTTGCAATTCGGCGCGATATGGCTGCCGCGGTCGGTCGCGCACGCGGTCGCCACGGCGGTGCTGCGCAGCGTCGAGCGGGCCCATCCGCGCCTGCCCCGGAATCTCCTCGCACTCGATCCGGCGGTCGTGCACGTGATCCCGAACGATCTGCCGTACGGCTTCGCGCTCGCGTTCGGGCGCGACCCGGCGCGGCTCGGCGTGATCCCGCGGGAGGCGCACGGCGCGGATGCGACGATTCGCGCGAGCACCCGCGTGCTCGTCGACCTGCTCGAGGGACGGATCGACAGCGATTCCTTGTTCTTTCGCCGCGACCTGATCGTTTCGGGCAACACCGCGGTGGTCGTCGGCCTGCGCAACGTGCTCGATCGGGAGCCGCTCATGCTCGCCGACGAGCTCGCGCGGGTGCTCGGACGGTTCGCGCCCGCGACGCGCGCGGTCGCCCGCCGGCTGAACGGCTGGGTCGAGGCGCTGCAGGAGCGCGTCGCGGCCGCGCATCGCGTGCTGCATCCGCGGGAACCGGACGCGAGCGAGACGTTCCGGGCCGAGCTCGACCGGCATCGCGCCGAGATCGCGGCCTTGACCGCGCGCCTGGCGCAGTTCGAGGCGCGGCAGAAGCGCCGCGACGACAAGTCGGCATGAACGCGGGGGCCCTCGAACTCGTGTGCCCCGCGGGCACCCCGGCGGCGCTGCGGGCCGCGGTCGATGCCGGCGCGGACAGCGTCTATTGCGGTTTCCGCGATCGGACCAATGCGCGCAACTATCCGGGGCTCAACTTCGATCCGGACGAGCTCGTCGAGGGGATCGCGTACGCGCACGACCGCGGTCGCAAGGTGCTCGTCGCGATCAACACCTTCCCGCCGGCCGGCGACACCGGTCCCTGGTGCCTCGCGGTGGATCGAGCCGCCGAGGCCGGCGCGGACGCGGTGATCCTCGCCGACATCGGCTTGCTGGCCTATGCGACCCGCACGCACCCCTCGCTGCGCCGCCACCTGTCCGTGCAGGCGTCGGCCGCGAACGCGCCGTCGATCCGCTATTACCGCGACCACTTCGGCGTCCGGCGCGTCGTGCTGCCGCGGGTGCTGTCGATCGAGGAGGTCGGCGCGCTGGTCGCGGACACCGGAATCGAGACGGAGGTGTTCGCGTTCGGCAGCGTCGGCCCGATGTCCGAAGGGCGCTGCTTCCTGTCGTCCTACCTCTGCGGCGTATCGCCGACCAGCGAGGGCGCCTGCGCGCCCGCGAACCACGTGAGCTACGTCGAGAGCGACGGCCGGGTGCTGTCGAAACTGGGTCCGGTCACGCTGAACGCGTTCGCGCCGGGCGAACCGGCCGCGTACCCGACGCCGTGCAAGGGCCGCTACGTCACCCACGGGCGCGCCTCGTACCTGTTCGAGGAACCGGTCGCGCTGAACGCGCTCGCGATCCTGCCGGAACTGCGCGCCGCCGGCGTCACGGCACTGAAGATCGAAGGGCGCCAGCGCAGCCGCGCGTACGTCGCGCAGGTGGTCGGCGCGTTCCGCCAGGCGCTCGACGCGCTCGCCCGCGGTCAATCGGTCGAACCGCACCTGTCGGCGCTGCGCCAGGAGGCCGAAGGGGGTCGGGAAACCTTCGGCGCGTACCGCAAGGGGTGGAAATGAGCGCGACCGCGCCGGCCCGGCTGACGCTCGGACCCTTGCTGTTCCATTGGTCCGCGGCGAAGCGGCGGGATTTCTATCTGCGCATCGCCGACGAAGCGCCCATCGACACGGTGTATCTCGGCGAGGTGGTCTGCTCGAAGCGCGAGAGCGCGTTCGCGCCGTACTTCGACGAGGCCGTGAGCCGCTTGCAGGCGGCGGGCAAGACGGTCGTGCACTCGACGCTCGCGCTCGTGACCACGCCGCGCGAGGTCGGCACTCTGCGCGAGAGCGCCGCGCGCGGGCTGCTGGTCGAGGCGAACGACGTCGCATGCCTCGACGTGCTCGCGGGGTCCCCGCACGTGGTCGGCCCGTACGTCAACGTGATCAACGAGCGGACGCGGGATTTCCTCGCGTCGCAAGGCGCGGTCCGGATCGTGCTGCCGGTGGAATTGCCGGAGACCTCGATTCGCGCGATCGCCGCGGGCGCCGGCGCGACCGCGATCGAGATCCACGCGTTCGGGCGCCAGCCGCTGTCGGTCGCGATGCGCTGCTATCACGCCCGATCGCACAATCTGTCGAAGGATCATTGCCAGCTCGTCTGCGGCCTCGACGCGGACGGCCTGACCGCGACGAGCGTCGCCGGTGAGGACGTGCTCACGATCAACGGTACGCAGACCCTGTCGTTCGGATACGGCGTCGTCCTCGACGAGATCGGGCGTTTGCGCGAATCCGGCGTCGGCCATTTTCGCCTCTCGCCGCACGATCTCGACATGGTGCGCGTCGCGACGCTGTACCGCGATCTCCTCGATCGGCGGACCGAGCCGGCCGCGGTCGCCGCGGAACTGCGCGGGATGCTGCAGGGCCGGCCGCTGATCAACGGCTTCGTTCGCGGCCACGCGGGCATGACCTGGAATTGACCGCCGCGCCGGCGGGCGCGGGATCCTCGCGACGTTCCTCCCGGCCGCGGCCGGCCCGCGGCGCGCCGTGCAGCGGTCGTTCGCCGGGAGATCGCGGTATGATCCTCCGCGCACGCGCTGGCGGCGTGCGGGCGAGGGACGCGACGATGAACTCGATCACCCGGCGGATCACGGGCGGCGACGCGCTGGTGGAATCCCTGCGCGCGCACGCGGTCGACACCGTGTTCGGCATTCCGGGGGTGCAGACCTACGGGCTGTTCGACGCGCTGTACCGCGCGAACGGCGCGATCCGCACGATCGGGCCGCGCCACGAGCAGGCGACCGGGTACATGGCCTACGGCTACGCGCGCACGACCGGCCGGCCGGGCGTGTTCACCGTGGTCCCGGGTCCCGGCGTGCTCAACACCGGCGCGGCGATCTGTACCGCCTACGGCGCGAGCGCGCCGGTCCTGTGCCTGACCGGCCAGGTGCCCTCCGCGCACCTCGGCAGCGGCAAGGGTCATCTGCACGAGCTTAAGGATCAACTGGCCACCTTGCGCAGCCTGACGAAGTGGGCGGCGCGGATCGATCACCCCAGCCAGGCGCCCGCGCTCGTCGGCGAGGCGTTCCGGCAGATGAGCACCGGCCGGCCGCGACCCGTCGCGATCGAGATGCCGTGGGACGTGTTCACCGCGACGGCGCCGGTCGGGCCGCCGCGGCCCGCGGCGCCGGAGGAGCCGAGCGAAGCCGACCCGGAACTCCTCGCGGCCGCGGCCGCGTTGATCGGCGGATCGCGTCAGCCGATGATCATGGTCGGCAGCGGCGCGCAGCACGCGGGCGCGGAAGTCCTGGATCTCGCCGAGTGGCTGCAGGCGCCGGTCGTGAGCCTGCGCGGCGGCCGGGGCATCGTCGCGGACGACCATCCGCTCGGATTCCACTGCGTCGCCGGCTTCCGGCGCTGGCCCGACACCGACGTGCTGATCGGGATCGGGACGCGGCTCGAGCTCATCTGGTTTCGATGGCACGCGGCCCCGCGCTCGGTGCCGCTGGTGTTGATCGAGATCGATCCCGCGCAGTTGCCGAGGCTGCGGCCGGCGATCGGGATCGTCGGCGACGCCCGGCGGACGACCCGCGATCTCGCGGAGCGCGTGCGGCGGACCGGCGCGGCGCGCCCGTCCCGCCACGCGGAGTTCGCGGCGCTGAAGGCGCGCGTGCGCGACGACGTCGCGGGGCTCGGACCGCATCTCGGATTCCTCGACGCGATGCGCGCGGCGCTCCCGCGGAACGGGTTCTTCGTCGACGAGATCTGCCAGAGCGGGTTCGCGTCGCTGTTCGGCTTCCCGGTCTACGAGCCGCGGACCTTCGTTTCCAGCGGTCATCAAGGCACGCTCGGCTTCGGCTATTCGACCGCGCTCGGCGTGAAGGTGGCACACCCCGGGCGCGCGGTGTTGTCGATTTCGGGCGACGGCGGATTCCTGTTCGGCGTGCAGGAGCTCGCGACCGCGGCCCAATATCGCATCGGCGTGGTTGCGGTGGTATTCAACAACGGCAGCTTCGGCAACGTCCAACGGGACCAGGAACGGAATTTCGACGGCCGCGTGATCGGTTCGCGGCTCGCGAATCCCGACTTCGTCCGCCTGGCCGAAAGCTTCGGCGTGCCCGGCTACCGGGTGCACACGCCGGAGGCGCTGCGGTCCACGCTCGAGCACTGCTTCGCCGCGGACGGACCGGCGTTGATCGAGGTGCCGGTCGATCGGCGCAGCGAGGGCTCGCCGTGGCCGTGGCTGGTTCCCGGGATGGACGCATGAGGCGTTGCAGGAGGTCGGCGATGCGGACACCGGGTGCGGCGGCGTGGCGCGCATCGCCGCGGCTGCGACGGATCGGGGGATGGGTCGCGGTGCTCGCGCTCGCGATCCCGGCCGCGCTCGCCGCGGCACCGGCCGCGACGAAACCCGCGGCACCGGCCGCGACGAAACCCGCGGTGGCGGCCGGCGCGACCGCGACGCCGATCGAGGCGGCGGAAGCGGCCGCTTCCGCGTGGCTGTCGCTGATCGATGCGGCCGAGTGGGTGCCGGCGTGGAATGCCACGGGGACCTACCTGCATGCGACGGTCGGCGAGGCGAAGTGGCTCACCTCGATCGCCCGGGTGCGCCTGATCGCCGGCGCGCTGGTCTCGCGCCGGCTGAAATCCGCCTACGAGACCACGTATCTGCCCGGCGCGCCGTACGGGCACTACGTCGTCGTCTACTACGCCAGCCGGTTCGCACACCGCAACCCCGCGGGCGAGACGCTCACGCTGATGAAGGATTCCGCGGGCGCCTGGCGCGTGGTCGGCTATTACGTGAAGTGAGCACCGCCCGCGCGCCGGCCGCGCGGGCTCACGGGGTCGCGGTCGCGATCGCCGCCCGGTTCGCGCGCGCCGAGCGCAGCATCGCGATCGCCGCGTAGGTCACGACGATCGCGACCAGCCAGCGCAGCGCGTGCAACGGCAGGCGGCGGACCACGTAGACCGCGATGAGCACGCCGAACAGGCCGCCGAGCGCGATCCCGAGCGAGGTGCCGTGGGAGAAGCGGCCGGTCTGGAAGAACCGGAAACTGGCGACCGGCTGCACGAGCCCGCACGCGCCCATCATGATCGGGAACGCGCCGAGCGGATTCAGGCCGAGCAATGCGAGCGTGATCATGCACGGCGCGTAGAGGCCGATGCCGACGCTCATCAGCGCGCCGTACACGAAATTGGCCCCGACCGCGATCCCGAACCGCCAGCCGTGCAGCGCCATCGCGACGCCGCCCGCCGGAAACAGCGACAGGTTGCTCATCGCGAAGAACGCCGCCGCGATCAGCAGCGCCGTTCCCATCCATACCTGGATCGCACGGCGGGGCAGGTGGCTCACGATGCCCGCGCCGATCCACGCACCCGCGACCGCGCTCGCGATCATCGAGGTGAGCAAGGTCGGATCGACCGCGACCGCGGTCACGAACAGCACGGTCTCGGCGAACGCGGCGACGTTGTGGCCGACGTTGAGCGTGCCCGGGATCAGCTCGTCCGCCGGCTTGCCCCGGAATTTGAAAATCGCGGTCGTCGGCGCGAACGACCCGATCCCGAGCGCATCGAGGAAGTCGGTCACGAAGCCGGTCGCGAGATCGCCCGCATCGGGGCGTTCGGCCGTTCGATGCGAACGCTTCACCGCCTGGGCCCAGGCCGCGACGAACGCCAAATCGACGATGCCGAGCACTGCGAACAGCGCGAGTCGTGCGAAGCCCATCGGATGCCCCGGAGGTTCTTAGGATTGCTCCCCGCACCGAGTATACTCGGCGTCGAGCCGCTCCAGGCAACGGCGCCGCCCGCGCTGCGACCGGCACCGATGGAGCGATCCGGGTCCATGAGTCCAACCTCCCTTCCCTCGCAGGCGCGCGTGGTGATCATCGGCGGCGGCGTGATCGGCTGCTCCGTCGCCTATCATTTGACGAAGTACGGCTGTCGCGACGTCGTGCTGCTCGAGCGCGCCCGGCTCACCGCGGGGACCACGTGGCACGCCGCCGGTCTGCTCACCGCGTTGCGCGACACCGAGACGCAGACGCAGCTCGCGAAGTACTCGCAGGAGCTGTATCGCGGCCTCGAGGCCGAAACCGGGCAGTCCACCGGCCTGATCGACTGCGGTTCGATCCAGCTCGCCCGGACCGAGGACAAGGCCGAGGAGATGCGCCGGGGCGTGCACCTCGCGCGCAGCTTCGGGATCGAGGCGCACGAGATCCCGCCGTCGGAAGTCCGCGCGCACTGGCCGCTCGCCGCGGTCGACGACCTCGCCGCGGCGTTCCATTTCCCGAACGATGCGCGGGCGAATCCGACCGACGTGACGCAGGCGCTCGCGAAGGGCGCGCGCCAGCGCGGCGCGCGCCTGGTCGAGGGCGTCGCGGTCACCGCCGTGCTCCGTGAGCGCGGCCGCGCGGCCGGCGTGCGCACCAGCGCGGGCGACGTCCGTGCCGAGATCGTGGTCAATTGCGCCGGCCTGTGGGCGCGGCACGTCGGCCGGATGGCGGGCGTCAACGTGCCGTTGCAGGCCGCGGAGCACTACTACCTGATCTCCGAGCCGATCGCGGGCGTGCATCCGCGCTTGCCGATCCTGCGCGATCCCGGCAATGCCGCGTACATCCGCGAGGAGGCCGGCAAATTGATGCTCGGACTGTTCGAGGACGTCGCGAAGCCCGTGCGCCTCGAGCACCTCCCCGCGGACTTCGCGTTCGGCGAGCTGCCGCCGGACTGGGATCGCCTGGGACCCTACATCGAGCGCGCGATGCGTCGCGTGCCGGTGTTGTTCGAGACCGGGATCAAGCTGCTGTTCTGCGGCCCGGAGTCGTTCACGCCCGATCACAATTACCTGATGGGCGAGGCGCCCGATCTGAAGAACTTCTTCGTCGCCGCGGGATTCAATTCGCTCGGGATCCTCTCGGCCGGCGGCGCGGGCTCGGTGATGGCGCGCTGGATCCTCGACGGGCGGCCGCCGATGGACGTGTGGACCGTGAACCTGCGGCGCATGCACGCGTGGCAGGACAACGATCGGTACCTGTTGGACCGCACGGTCGAATCGCTGGGTATCGGCTATCAGGACCACTGGCCGTTCCGGCAGTGGACGAGCGCGCGCGGCGTGAAAAAGGGCGTGCTGCACGATCGGATCGCGGCCGCCGGGGCGTGTTTCGGCGAATCGGCCGGCTGGGAGCGCGCGAACTGGTATGCCGATCCCGGACAGGCGCCACGCTACGAGTACGGGTGGGGCCGGCAGAACTGGTTCGCGAACAGCGCCGCGGAGCACCGCGCGGTGCGCGAACGGGTCGGCGTCTTCGACCAGTCCTCGTTCGCGAAACTGCTGGTCCAGGGCGCGGACGCCGCGCGGGTGCTCAACCGTCTCGCGACCGCGGACGTCGACGTCGCGGTCGGACGCTGCGTGTACACGCAGTTCCTGAACGAGTCCGGCGGCATCGAGGCCGACCTCACGGTCACCCGGCTGGCCGCGGACCGGTTCCTGGTGGTGACCGCCGCGTTCACGCAGACGCACGTCGAGGCGTGGATCCGCGGGCGGATCCCGGAGGAGGCGCGCTGCGTCCTCACCGACGTGACCGACGCCTACGCGATGCTGAACGTCCAGGGGCCCGCGTCGCGCGCGCTCCTGCAGTCGCTGTCGGACGACGACTTCTCGGCGGACGGCTTTGCGTTCGCGAGCTGCCGACCGGTGCGGATCGGCTACCAGACGCTGTACGCGCTGCGCCTCACCTACGCCGGCGAACTCGGCTGGGAGCTGTACGTGCCGACCGCGTTCGCGCAGCCGGTGTACGACGCGCTGCTCGCCGCGGGCGCGGCGCACGGACTGCGTCATTGCGGCTATCACGCGCTCAATTCGCTGCGGATCGAGAAGGCCTATCGGGACTGGTCCCACGACATCGGGCCCGCGGATACGCCGCTCGAGGCCGGGATCGCGTTCACCTGCGCCTGGGACAAGCCCGGCGGGTTCCTCGGTCGCGACGCGCTGCTCGCGCAGCGCGGCGCCGGCCCGTTGCGCCGGCGCTTGGTGCAGTTCCTGCTCCTGGACCCGGAGCCGATGCTCCATCACAACGAGCCGATCCTGCGCGACGGCGAGCCGGTCGGTTTCGTGAGTTCGGCGATGTACGGCCACACGCTCGGCGCCGCGGTGGGGCTCGGCTACGTCGCCCATCCGGACGGCGTCGACGACGCGTTCATCCGCGAGGGCCGGTTCGAGATCCAGCTCGCGCGGCGGCGGGTCCCGGCGCGCGCGTCGCTCGCGCCGCTATACGACCCGCGCGGCGCCCGCGTGCGCGCCTGAACGGCGCGGCGCGCTGAAGTAGTAGGTGCCCGCGACGACCGCGAGGCCGACGATCCACGACAGGTCGATCCCGCCGAGCGCCCGCGCCGCGGGCCCGACGTAGAAATCGACCGCGATGAACGGGATCTGCACCACGATGCCGATCGCGTAACAGACGATCGCCATCACGTTGTACCGGCCGTAGACCCCGCCATTGGCCGCGAAGAACGAGGCCACGTCGTAGTCGCCGAACTGCACCCAGTAATAGTCGACGAGGTTCACCGCGGTCCACGGCACCATCAGGTACAGGAGCAGCTCGTTGAACCGGCTGTACAGCGGCAGGAACTCGGTCGCGCCGACGGTGCCGAGCGCGACCGCGGCGACGAAGATCCCGGTCGCGATCGGCGCCCGCGCGCGCGCGTCCGCCCGCCATCCCGGCGCGAACGTCTGCGCGAGCGTGATCACCGCGAGCGTCCCGCCGTAGATGCAGATCGCGCCGGCGACCGCGACGCCCGGCGCGAACAGCAGCACGATCGGCGTGCTCGCGCGCCCGGTCAGCGCGGCGATCGCCGCGACGACGTCGCCGCCCGCGACCGCGGGTCCGATCAGCGCGCCGAACACCATCGGCAGCACCGCACCGAGCGTGGTGCCCCAGTAACACGCCCAGAACGCCTGGCGGGGGCCGGTATCCGGCGGCAGGTACCGCGAGTAGTCGGAGACGTACGGCGCGTACGACAACTGCCAGAAGGCCGCGATCGACAGCATCCCGAGGAAGCCGACGACCGAGAACGAGCCGCCGGTGAGATAGGTCGCGGGCAATCGGTGCGCGAGCGCGAGGCCCGCGTAGCACAGCACGACCGCCGCGCCGGAGACGTACGCGATCGCCCGGGTGCCCGCGTGGATCAGGTCGTGCCCGTAGATCGCGGCCGCGAGACTCACCGCGCCGATCGCGATCAGGCCGCTGCGCACGCTGATCGACGGGACGATCGCGTGCAGGGACTGCCCGCCGGTCACCAGCGCGGTCGCCGCGTAGCCGACGTACATGAAGATCACCAGCGCGACGACGAACGCGGCGCCGCGCGAGCCGAATTGCCCGCGGCTCTGCACCATCTGCGGGACGCCGAGCCGCGGGCCTTGCGCCGCGTGCAGCGCCATGAACACCGTGCCGATCAGGTTCCCGAGCACGATCGCGACCGTGCCCGACAGGAACGACTGGTGGAACACCGTCGTCGCGAGCGCGCCGGTCACGACCGTGAGCACGTTCAAGTTCGCGCCGAACCACAGCGTGAACAACTGCCGCGCGTTGCCGTGCCGCTGGTCGAGCGGGATCGGGAAGATCGTGTGCCGTTCGATGCCGCCCGCCCGCGTGCTTGGTTGCGCCTGCATTGTCGTGCGATGATCGTTCGTGGGGATCGCGCGGTGCGCGAAGCCGTCAAGAGAACACAAATGCACTCCATTGGCAACCATCGCCGGGGCACGTCCGCGGACCGGGCGCGGCGCACGTGAGCGCGGGTTATCCGGATTTCGGCTTGAGTGCCGCGCAGCGCCGCGACGCGGTGTTCGCGCACCGCTACGAGTACCCCGGCATGGACGGCGAGCGCGGCGAGCTGTGGTGCTACGGCGATGCGCTCGCCTATGCGCCCGGCTCGATCGTGCGGCTGCAGATCAGCTCGAGCGCCGCGCGCGCCGAGCTCGAGATCGTCCGCGACGGCGCCGACCGCGTCGTGATGCTGAAGCGATCGCTGTCCGGATTGCGGTGGCAACCGGCGCCGGAGCACTGCTCCATCGAGGGGTGTGGCTGGGCCACGGCGTTCGAGGTCCCGGTCGGCGAGGATTGGCCCTCGGGCGCGTACCGGGTGACCTTGAGCGCCGAGGGCCGCGGCGGGGCGACGCTGCGCGGCGACCACCTGTTCTTCGTGAAGCCGCGGCCGGCGCGCCGGCCCGGCCGGGTGCTGCAGATCGCCGCGACCGGGACCTGGACCGCGTACAACACCTGGGGTGGTTCGAGCCACTATCGCGGCATCACCGGTCCCGGGCGCAATCAGTACTCGCCGGTCGTCAGCATCGAGCGGCCGTGGTGCCGCGGCTTCGTCGTGCTGCCCGCGGACGCGCCGCGCGTGCCGGTCGAGTTCCCGGTCCCGCCCGGGGCCGCGCCGCGCTATCCGCACCTCGAATGGGCGTATGCGACCGGGCATTCGAACAAATACGCCTCGGCGGGCTGGGCGAGCTACGACTCGCACTTCCTGCACTGGGCCGAGCGCGCGGGTTACCCGGTCGATCTCGCGAGCCAGCACGAGCTGCAGTTCGAACCGCAGATCCTCGATGGTTACGACTGCGTCGTGATGGTGGGGCACGACGAGTACTGGAGCTGGGAAATGCGCGACGCGATCGACGCCTACGTCGAGCGCGGCGGGCGGGTCGCGCGGTTCGCCGGCAACTTCATGTGGCAGACCCGGCTCGAGCGCGGCGGCCGGCAGCAGGTCTGTTACAAGTATCGCGCGCGAGCGGAGGATCCCGTCTACCGCTCGAGCGACCCGCGCCGGACGTCCGGCTCCTGGGAAGCGCCCGAGACCGGCCGGCCCGGGGCCGCGACCTTCGGATTGAACGCGACCGACGGTCTGTATGCCGGCTGGGGCGCGTGCGCGGCGCGCGGCGTCCGCGGATTCCCGATCTACCGGCCGGAGCACTGGGCGTTCGCCGGCACGGGCCTCGCGTACGGCGATCTGCTCGGCGCCGAGGGGCATGCGTTCGGCTACGAAGTCGACGGCTTGCCGTACGTGATCCGCGACGGGTTGCCGGAGCCCTTGCCGGCCGGCGGCGCGCCACAAGGGCTGTCGATCCTCGCGCTCGGGCTCTCCTCGCTGCGCGAAGAGCCCGTGCCGGACGCGGCCGTCGACGACCGGTTCATCGGCGACGAGGAGGCGCAATACGTCGCGGAGCTGCGTTACGGCGACTCCAGCGAGGCGGGGATCGCGCGCGTGAAGCGCGGCGCCGGGATGATCGTGCATTTCACGCGCGGCGCCGGCGAGGTGTTCCACGCGGGCAGCTGCGAGTGGGTCGCGGCCCTGCGGCGCGGCGATCCGATGGTCGCGCGCGTGACCGCGAACGTGCTCGACCGCTATCTCGGCCGCCGCTGACCGCGTGCCCGCGGTGTGCGCGCTGCCCGCGCCGCGGCT
>JAJYAM010000027.1:0-2635 GCA_021779535.1 Pseudomonadota bacterium | reverse complement strand
GACCCGCGAGTCGCTCGTTGGGCCGGAACAACGGCGGCGTTGACAAGCATCGCGGTAACGGCTCAGATTGGGGCTTCGTGGGGAAGGGCATCGACCGCAACACTCGAAGTACACCGTCGTCGTGGCAGCGCAATCGGATCTGAAACGGGTCGGCAGCGAGCCGGTCGCTACCGCGGACGTCGCGTTGACGCACGCGGTGCGGCTGCTCGACCGTGATCCGGACCTCGCGCTGCGCCAGGCGGACGAGGTGGTCCGTGCGTATCCCGGGCATCCTCAAGCGCGCGTGATCCAGGGCGCCGCGCATCGGCGCGCCGGCCGGCTCGAGACCGCGCTCGCGATCCTCGAGCCGCTCGCCCAGGAACAACCGGCCGCGGCGCGCGTGCACCTCGAGCTCGCCGCCGCGCGATCGGCCGCGGGCCGGGTCGACGACGCGATCGCGAGCTTGCGGCACGCGCTCGGGATCGCGCCGGACTCGCCGGACGCGTGGCTGCTGCTCGCCGACCAATTCGATCTGCGTGGCGAGGCGGCCGAGGCCGACGCGGCCCGCGCGCGAGCGGTGAAGGCGGCGACGCGCGATCCGCGGCTGCGCGCCGCGGCCGATGCGCTCGTCGCGAACGATCTGCCGCGGGCGGAAGCGCTGCTTCGCGAGCACCTCGGCGCTCATCCGACCGACGTCGCGGCGATGCGCATGCTCGCCGAGGTCGCCGCGCGCCTGCGCCGCTTCGCCGATGCGGAGTCGCTGCTCGCGCGCTGCCTCGAGCTCGCGCCGAGCTTCGATGCGGCGCGCCACAATCGCGCGGCCTTGCTGAACCGGCAGGGACGGGCCGCCGAGGCCCTGCCCGAGGTCGAGCGCCTGCTCGCACGCGACCCGCGCAATCCGTCCTACCGGAACCTGTGCGCGGCGATCCACGCGAACCTCGGTGATTTCGAACGGACGATCGCGATCTACGGCGAGGTGCTCGCCGAGTTCCCGCGGCAGCCGAAGATCTGGGCGAGCTACGGCCATGCGCTCAAGACCGCCGGCCGCGTCGAGGACAGCGTCGCGGCCTATCGCCGCGCGATCGCGCTCGCGCCGACGTTCGGCGAAGCCTATTGGAGCCTCGCGAACCTGAAGACCTTCCGGTTCGCCGAGGCGGACGTCGCCGCGATGCGCGCGGTGCTCGCGCGCGCGGATCTCGCCGACGAGGACCGGTTGCACGTCGAGTTCGCGCTCGGCAAGGCGCTCGAGGACGCCGGATCGTTCACCGACGCGTTCGCGCACTTCTCGGCGGGCAACGCGCTGCGCAAACGGCTGCAGCCGTACCGCGCCGCGGACACCTCGCGCTTCGTCGCGCGGTCGATCGCGGTGCAGGACCGCGCGTTCTTCGAGAGCCGCCGGGGCTGGGGCGCCGACGCGGCCGATCCGATCTTCATCGTCGGGCTGCCGCGGTCCGGTTCGACCCTGGTCGAGCAGATTCTCGCGAGTCATCCGCTCGTCGAGGGCACGATGGAGCTGCCCGACCTGCCGCGGCTCGCCCAGGAGCTCGTGCCGGCGCCGGCGGCGGACGCCGCCGAAGGATTCGCGCAGGCGCTCGCGGGCCTGACGCAGGCGCAGGCGCGCGCGCTCGGCGAGCGGTATCTCGCCTCGACCCGGGCGCAGCGGCGCACCGACGCCCCGTTCTTCGTCGACAAGATGCCGAACAACTGGTTCTACGTCGGACTGATCCAGCTCGCGCTGCCGAACGCCAAGATCATCGACGCGCGCCGCCATCCGCTCGACTGCGGCACGTCCCTGTTCACGCAGCACTTCGCGCGCGGCCAGCGGTTCGCGTACGGGCTCGAGGACATCGGCCGCTACTACCGGGACTACGTCGAGTGGATGGCGCACGTCGATGCGGCGTTGCCCGGGCGCGTGCATCGCCTGATCTACGAACGGATGATCGCGGACACCGAGCGCGAGGTGCGCCGGCTCCTCGAATTCTGCGGCCTGCCGTTCGAGACCGCCTGCCTGCGCTTCCACGAGAACGCGCGCCCGGTGCGCACCGCGAGTTCCGAGCAGGTGCGCCGGCCGATCAATCGCGACGGCGTCGACCGCTGGCGCCGCTACGGGTTCGGGCTCGAACCCCTGCGCGCCGCGCTCGGCGCCGTGCTCGAGCGGTATCCGGACGCGCCGCCGGCCGCGGGCCCCGAGAATTCGATCCGACCTGCATGCACATGACAACGACCAAGGGGAGACTCTCGTGAAATCAGCCGACCATCCGATGCCTCCGGACACTCACCGCCGCGGCGCGAGCGGGGGCCGCGCGTCCGCCCGACGGGCGCTGCCGCTTGCGGCCGCGATCTCCGCGATTCTCGCCGGGGCCGCGCCGCTCGCGGTCCACGCGCAGGGCGCGACGGACAACGGCACCGACGCGCTCGCCGCGGTGATCGTGACCGCGACCAAGGTGTCCGAGAACATGCAGAGCATTCCGATCAGCATGGAAGCGATCGGCACGAGGAAGCTGCAGCAGCTCAACATCGTGAATCTCGACGACTACGTCGCGTACCTGCCGGGCGTGACCGAGGTGAAGAGCATCGGCCAGGGCGGCAACGGCATCGGCGCGACGCACGTGTACATGCGCGGCGTGGTCAGCGGCCAGGACGGCAACCACTCGGC
>JAJYAM010000026.1 GCA_021779535.1 Pseudomonadota bacterium | reverse complement strand
CGCCGCACTGCGCGCGCAGTTCGAGCGGCGATATCGCGAGCGCTTTTCGTTCCTGATGCCGGAGCGCCCGGTGGTGATCGAGACGGTCTCGGTCGAGTGCATCGCCGGCGTTCCGGTGCCGCCGCCGCCGCCGTCGTCGCCGTCACCGGCCTATGCGCCGGAGCCGTGCGCGCGCCGGCCGCTGTACGGCCCCGACGCCGCGGGTGCCGCCGCCTGGCATCGCGCCGACTGGCACCGCGCGGAGGCGCTGCGACCCGGCGCGTCGATCGCCGGCCCGGCGGTGATCGCCGGCGCGCACTCGACCACCGTGATCGATCCGGGCTGGCGCGCGAGCGTCGCCGCCGACGGCGCGATCGAGATCGAGCGCACGCAGCGGGCGCCGCGCGCGTGCGCCGGTGCCGAGGGCACGGATCCGGTGCTGCTCGAGGTGTTCAACAACTCGTTCATGAACATCGCCGAGCAGATGGGTCTGCGGCTGCAGAACACCGCGCATTCCGTGAACATCAAGGAACGCCTCGACTTCAGCTGCGCGCTGTTCGACGCGGACGGCTTGCTGGTCGCGAACGCGCCGCACATGCCGGTGCACCTCGGGTCGATGAGCGAATCGATCGGGGCGGTGCGCGCGGCGAATCCGGTGATGCACCCGGGCGACGTGTATGCGCTGAACGACCCCTATCGCGGCGGGACCCACCTGCCGGACATCACGGTGGTCACGCCGGTGTTCCTCGACGGCGCGGCGCCGAGCTTCTTCGTCGCCTCACGCGGCCATCACGCGGACGTCGGCGGCACGACGCCGGGATCGATGCCGCCGTTCTCGACGAGCATCGCCGACGAGGGCGTGTTGATCGACAATTTCAAGCTCGTCGACGGCGGGCGGTTCCGCGACGAGGCGATGCGCGCGTTGCTGTGCGCCGGCCGGCTCCCGGCGCGCAATCCGGAGCAGAATCTCGCCGATCTGCGCGCCCAGGTCGCCGCGAACGAGAAGGGCGCGCAGGAGCTGCACGCGCTGGTGCGCGAGTACGGCCGGGCGACCGTGGTGCGCTACATGCAGCGCGTGCAGGACAACGCCGCGGAGTCGGTGCGCCGGGTGATCGGCGCGCTGCACGACGGGCGGTTCGAGCTGCCGCTCGACAACGGCGCGTGGATCCGCGTCGCGGTACGCGTCGACGCCCGCCGCGGCCTCGCTTGCATCGACTTCGCGGGCACCAGCGCGCAGCTCGCCGACAACTTCAACGCGCCGCATGCGATCACGGTGGCGGCGGTGCTCTACGTGTTCCGCACGCTCGTCGACGACGAGATCCCGTTGAACGCCGGCTGCCTCCGGCCGCTCGAGATCCGGGTGCCGGAGGGCTCGATGCTGAGTCCGCGGCCGCCGGCCGCGGTCGTCGCCGGCAACGTCGAGACCTCGATGTGCGTGACCAACGCGCTCTACGGCGCGCTCGGCGTGATGGCCGCGAGTCAGTGCACGATGAACAACTTCACGTTCGGCGACGCGCACCATCAATACTACGAGACCCTCGCCGGCGGTTCGGGCGCGGGTCCCGGCTTCGACGGCGCGAGCGTCGTGCAGACCCACATGACCAATTCACGGCTGACCGATCCGGAGATCCTCGAAGCGCGCTTTCCGGTCGAGGTCGTGTCGTTCGCGGTGCGCTCCGGATCCGGCGGCGCCGGCCGCACCCGCGGCGGCGACGGCGCGATCCGCCGCATCCGGTTCCTCGCGCCGATGACCGCCGCGATCCTGAGCAACGGCCGCCGGCGCGGCGCGTTCGGCCTCGCCGGCGCAGAGGCCGGGCAACCGGGCGCAAACCGCGTGCGGCGCGCCGATGGGCGCATCGAGCCGCTCGACTACATCGGCGAGGTCGCGATGGCGCCCGGCGACGAGTTCGAGATCGAGACGCCCGGCGGCGGCGGTTACGGGAGCGCGCTCGACAGGGCGTGATCGCCGACCCGGATACCGAGCCGGTCGCAGATGCCGCCTTGCAGTTCGACGACCGCGCGGGTTCCCTCGGGCGCGTAGATCAGGTCGAGCGACAGGGGTTGCGCGCGCCGGGTGATCGCCGCGATCCGGCCGCGGGCGTCGAGGAACAGCATGTCGAGCGGCACGTAGGTGTTCTTCATCCACATCACGACCGGCTGCCCGCGCGGAAACGGGAACAGCATGCCGTCGTGGGCGTCGAGCGTGCGCACGAACATCAGGCCTTGTTCGGCGCGCTGCGGCGTATTCGCGATCCAGATCCGGAAATCGATCACCCGTCCCGCCACGCTGCGTATCGCGAGCACGCCGCGCGGGAACGCCGACAGCGGTTCCGGCCCGGCCGCGCGCGCCGCCGGCGGCGCGGCGACGCCCGCGACGATCGCGACGATCGCGACGATCGCGAGGATCGAGGCCGCGCGCGCGAGCCGCGTGCGGCGGGGTGTCGAACCGGACTCAGCGAACCGCATAATCCACCGGGCCCGCGAAGTCGAAGCGGCTGACCAGGATTTCGCCGCGTCCGTGGATCGCGCGCGCGGGCTCCGTGCAGAATCCGTGCACCTCGACCCGGTAGGTGTGCGCGGCCGCGAGCCGCCGCTGCGTCAGCGAGTCGATCGTGCAGCGCCGGTCGCCGAGCGTGCCGAACACCCGGCCGTCGCTCTCGTCGAACACGGTGAGATTGATCCGTCCCTCGCGCAACGGCGCCCCCTCGCGCACCCCGGTCAGGCCGAACAGGAACAGCAGGCGCGGCCGCGCGCCGCTCGCGCGGCGAAAGCTCATGCGCACGCCGCGCGGATCGAGCTTGGGTTCGCCGGCGCACCAGGTGCCGCGGTTCGGCCAGTGCAGGGCCGCATCGATCGAGCCGCCGATCCTCGCGCGCAGGTAGCCGCCGCCGCCCGGCAGACACACCGGGATCGCCGCGCGCGCAACCCGGGTCACGGCCGGGTTCGCGAGCGCGGCGGTCGCGCCGAACAGCGCTGCGGCGACGCAGATCGAGCCCCGCGCGCGCCGCGGGCGTAGGCGTTTGGCGACAACGATGCCGCCCGGAATTCTCGGTATCATCCGTTACAGTGAACCTCGACGTCACGCTCGCGCCCGCGCCGATTGTGCCACGCCGCCGCCGTGCGGTGTGGCCCGGCGCTTGCGTGATCGCGGCGATTCTCGCGGCCGCTTGCTCGACGCTCGCGCCGCGCTTCGCGACGCCGCAGCTCTCGCTCACCGGCATCCGGGTGCTCGGCGGCGATCTGTTCCAGCAGGAACTGCGCCTCGGCCTGCGGATTCACAATCCGAACCGGCAGGCGCTGCCGATCGAGCGGGTGCGCGTGCGCTTGCGCCTGGGCGGCCAGCAGGTCGCGAGCGGCACCTCGGTGCGCCGGTTCGTCGTGCCGCCGATGGGCGATGCGCGCTTCGACATGACGGTGAACGCGAACCTGGCGGCGGGGATCGCCGAGATCGCACGGCGCCTCGATCGATCGAACGTGCCGCTGCCCTATGCGATCGACGGTGTGGTGCGCCTCGACCTGCCGTTGTTCCATTCGCTGCCGTTCCACGTCAGCGGTACCGTGCCGTTGCGCGACGTGTGCGTCCAGCCCTGCGGCGCTCCCCCCGGAACTCTTTAACTGTTTGATTGTAATGCATTAATCGCCGCCGGACCGCGTTCGGTGGCCGGCGCTCTGGTACACTAGGGCGCAAAGATCGCCGCGACCTGCAGGCGTCCCCCGGGGCGGCTCGCAACGGATTGCGCGGCGAGCCGGATCCGATCTCATGGCTTTGACGCCTTACCAGCAACTCGAGCAAGAGTTTCGACGCCTGCACGCGTTTCGCGGCGCGCTGTCGCTGCTGCGCTGGGACGCGGCGGTGATGATGCCTCGCGGCAGCGCCGAGGTGCGCGGCGATCAGCTCGCGGCGCTCGAGACGGAACACCATGCGTTGTTGACGACGCCGAAGGTCGCGCGCCTGCTCGAGCGGGCCGAGGCGGGCGCGTCGCAACTCGACGACTGGGCGCGCGCGAATCTGCGCGAGATGCGCCGCCAGCGCGACCACGCGATCGCGACGCCGCCGTCGCTGATCGCCCGGCTCGCGAAGGCCGCCGCGCGTGCCGAGGTCTACTGGGTCGAAGCGCGCAAGGCCGGCGACTTCAAGGTGTTCGCACCGCATCTGACCGAAGTCGTGCACCTCGTGAGGGACAAGGCCGCGCTCGTCGGCCAGGCGCGCGGCCTGGCGCCGTACGATGCGCTGGTCGACGCATTCACGCCGGGGATCACGACCGCCGACATCGACACGATCTTCAAGGCGCTGTCGCGCAAGCTTCCGGGCTTGATCCATCAGGCGATCGAATTGCAGGCGACCCGGGCGCCGCTGCCGATCGAGGGGAAGTTCACGGTCGGACGGCAACGCCAGCTGATCGTCGACGTGCTGAAGGCGATGAGCTTCCCGTTCGATCGCGGCCGGCTCGACGAGAGCGAACATCCGTTCACCGAGGGCGTTCCGGGAGACATCCGGATCACCACCCGGCTCGACGTCGCCGATCCGTTCACCGGGCTGCTCGGCGCGGTGCACGAAACCGGTCACGCGATGTACGACCTCGGTTTGCCGCAGCCCTGGCTCGATCAGCCGGTCGGCCAGGACCGCGGGCTCGCGCTCGAGGAGAGCCAGGCGCTGCTGTTCGAGATGAACCTGTGCCGCGATCGGGCCTTCGTGAAATACCTGCGGCCGTTGCTCGAGAAGCACCTGCAGGTGACGGGCCCGGAGTGGCAGGAAGAGAATCTCTACCGGCACCTGACCCGCGTACGCCGCGCGCCGAGCCGCATGGATGCCGACGAGCTGACCTACCCGGTGCACATCATGGCCCGCTACGATCTGGAGAAGCGGATCCTCGAGGGCGCGCTCGCGGTCGCGGACGTGCCGGAGGCGTGGAACGAGGCGCTCGACCAGCGGCTCGGGCTGCGGCCGGCGAACGACGTCGACGGCTGCCTGCAGGACATCCACTGGGCGGTCGGGCACTTCGGGTACTTCCCGTCGTACGCGCTCGGCGCGGTGATCGCCGGCCAGCTGAACGAAGCCTTGCGGACGGCGCGGCCGACGCTCGACGAGGAGATCGCGGCGGGCCAATTCGGCGGCGTCCTCGAATGGTTGCGGGACCACGTGCACGGGATCGGCGCCCGCTTGCCGGTGAAGGAACTCATCCAGCACGCGACCGGCAAACCCCTGTCGGCCGCGGCCTACCTGCGCTACCTGGAAGCGAAGTACCTCGAGGCGAGTTGAGCGCGTGACGTCGGGCAACTTCAAGCGGCTGCAGGCGCGGCTCCGCGGCCTCGTCGGCAAGGCGATCGAGGACTACCGGATGATCGCCGACGGCGACCGGGTGATGGTGTGCCTGTCGGGCGGGAAGGATTCCTACACGATGCTCGACCTGCTGTTGAGCCTGCAGAGGAACGCCCCGGTCCGCTTCGAACTGCTCGCGGTGAATCTCGACCAGAAGCAGCCGGGCTTCCCGGCCGAGGTGCTGCCGCGCTATCTCGACGGACTCGGCGTGCCGTACCACGTCATCGAGCAGAACACCTACGCGGTCGTCAAACGCGTGATCCCGGACGGCAAGACGACGTGCGGCCTGTGCTCGCGGCTGCGGCGGGGCGCGCTGTACCGGTTCGCCGCCGAGAACGGCATCACCAAGATCGCGCTCGGGCACCATCGGGACGATATCGTCGAGACGTTGTTCCTGAACCTGTTCCACGGCGGCCGCTTGAAGGCGATGCCGCCGAAGCTGCTGAGCGAGGACCGGCGGCACGTCGTGGTCCGCCCGCTGTGTTACGTGCCGGAGCGGTTGATCGCGCGCTATGCCGCCGCGCGGGGGTTCCCGATCATCCCGTGCACGCTCTGCGGTTCGCAGCCGACCTCGCAGCGCATCGCGGTCAAGCAGCTGCTCGCCGGCTGGGAGCGGGCGCATCCGGGACGGATCGAATCGATCTTCTCGAGCTTGCGCCACGTCGCGGTCTCGCAGCTCGCCGATCCGGCCGCGTTCGACTTCGTGGCGCTCGACGCGCGCCGTCGCACCGGCGGCGAGGATCCGGTCGACCTCGCGCAGGAGCGGGACGCGTCGCCCGAGGAGTACCCGCTCTGAGCGCCGTGGAGCCGGCGCCGCCGCCGCGCAGTGCCTGGCTCGAGCCCGGCCGCTTGGCGGTCGGAGAGCATCCCGCCGCCACCGGGGGCGCGGCGGAGCGCGTCGCGGCGCTGCTCGGCGCCGGCATCAGCTATTTCATCGATCTGACGCGCGCCGGCGAATGCGCCCCGTACGATCATCGCTTGCCCACGTCGCGCGCCGACGACGGGCGTTACGTGATCTACGTCCGGCGGCCGATCGGCCCCGGCGAGGTTCCGGCGACGCCCGGCGCGATGACCGAGACGCTGGATTACGTCGATCGAGCGCTCGAAGTCGGGCATCGGGTGTACCTGCACGCGGGCGCGGACGCGGGCCGGGTCGTCGCGGTCGCCGGTTGCTGGCTGCGCCGTCGCGGTCTCCCGGGCGATTCGGCGCTCGCCCGTGCGCGCCGCGCGTGGTTCGCCGCTTGCGGCGCGGCCGGCGTCGACGGCGAGAGCGGTGATCCGGAGAGCCCGGCCCAGCGCGGCTTGGTCGACGCCTGGCGCGAACCGGACGCGGCGGGCGAGGCCGCCGGGGAGGCGATGGATCTCGCGCTGCTCGGCCGATTGCGTTCCCGGTATCACGGCAGCGTGATCGGGCTCGCCTGCGGCGATGCGCTCGGTGCGTCGACCCAGTATCGCCGATCGGGCTCGTTCGCACCGATCACGGGCTTCGTCGGCGGCGGGCACTGGCAGCTGCCGCCGGGCGCGTGGACCGACGACACCGCGATGAGCCTGTGTCTCGCCGAGAGCCTGCTGTCGACCGACGCGTTCGACGAGCAGGATCAGTGTGCGCGCTACCGTCGCTGGCAGCGCGAGGGGGAGTGCAGCAGCACGGGACAATGCATCGGCATCACGGCGGCGGTCGCGGCCGCGCTGCAGCGGTCGGCCCCGGTCGAGGGCGGACCCGAAGCGGTCCTGCGTGCCGGGATCGTCGCGCTGTACGCCGCGTCGGACCCGCCGCGCGTATTCGCCGGGTCGGCCGCCGCGGCGGCGGTGACCGACGCGTCGATTCCGGTGCGGCACGCCGTGATGGCGCACGCCGCGCTGATGCTCGCCGCGCTCCACGGCGCGCGCCGCGAGACCCTGCTCGCGACGGCGCGGGAATTGTGGATCGAGCACGCCGCCGCGCCGCCCGGGATCCTCGACGTCGTGCTCGGCGGCGAGGCGCGGCGGGCGCCGGCCACATCGCAGTACCCGGCGGGGATCGATCCGTTCGCGCCGATCCGGCTCGCGACCTCGACGGTGCTCGGCGGCAGCGGATTCCGCGACGGATTGCTCGCGATCGTGAACCGCGGCGGGGATGCGGATCTCGCCGGCGCGCTGTACGGGCAGCTCGCCGGGGCCCTGTGGGGGATCGATGCGGTGCCCGCGGCCTGGCGCGGCGCGATCCGGCGCGCGGACGCGCTGCGCGACGTCGCCGACCGGCTCCTCGCCGCCGCGCTCGCGCCGAAGTCCTGAGCGACCGGTGCGCCGCGCGCGCCCGCCGCCTATAATTTTCCGGGTGCCGCACTCCTCGCTCCGCCGTTCCGCCGATCGCGCCGCGTCCGCGCGGACGCGCGCGTGGGAGCGGCTCGACGACGAGCAGCTGCTGAGCCTGCGGTTCTGCGATCTCGGCTTGTCGATCGCCGGCACCGCGCTCGAGGATTCGATCGGCACGCTCCACGCCGAGCTCGCGCGGCGCCGGATCCGCTTCCGGCCGCACTGCTGGCTCGCCGAGGAGTGGTTCTCGCCGGACGGCGTGCCGGGCATCGCGATCCCGTTCTACCTGGCGCATCCGCGGCTCGCGCGGCTGGAGCGGCGCTTCATCGGCGAGGTCGAGGGCGGCAACCGCAACTGGCGGATGCGCATCCTGCGCCACGAGGCCGGGCATGCGCTCGACAGCGCGTACCGTCTGCGGCGGCGCCGCCGCTGGCGCGAGGTCTTCGGACCGGCCTCGCTGCCGTATCCGCACAGCTACCGGCCGCGGCCCGGGAGCCGCCGCTACGTGCAGCATCTCGGCGAATGGTATGCGCAGGCGCACCCGACCGAGGATTTCGCCGAGACGTTCGCGGTCTGGCTGCAACCGCGCTCCGGCTGGCGCACCGACTACGCCGGTTGGCCGGCGCTGCGCAAGCTGGAGTTCATCGATGCGCTGATCGGCGAGATCGGCGCGCGCGCGCCGGCGGTGATCGACCGGCGGCGCGTCGAGGACCTCGCCGAGAACACCCGCACGCTGCGCGCGCACTACGCGCACCGGCACGCGAGCCAGCGGATCCCGCGGCGTTCGGCCGCGGACGAGCTGCTCCTGAAGGTCTTCACGGCGGCGCCGGCGCGGCGGACGGCGCCGCAGGCGGCCCACGCGGTCCGGGTCCTCGCGAACCCGCTGCGCCGTCAGCTCGTGCGCTCCGGCGCGTTCAGCGATTATCTGGTGCACCAGGTCCTGCGCCTGGTGATCGCGCGCTGCGAGACGCTCGATCTGTCGGTGCGCGACGCGCGCCGCGACCTGCGCCCGAAGCTGCGGTGGGTGATCGCCCGGCTCGCGGAGTCGTACGAGGAGCGGCAGCTGCCGCGGGTCGCGTTGTGAAGCGGCTGCGCGTACTCGTGCTCGTGCACTCCACGCTGGTTCCGCCGAACTCCCTCGAGGGATCGACGCCGGCGGAAATCGACGAGTGGCGCACCGAGTTCGACGTGATCTCGCAGCTGCGCGCCGCGGGTCACGACGTGCGGCCGCTCGGCATCAGCGACAGCCTGTCGGAGTTGCGCGCGGCGATCCTCGAGTGGCAGCCGGACGTCGCGTTCAACCTGCTCGAGGAATTCAACGGCATCGTGACCTACGATCAACACGTCGTCGCGTTCCTCGAGCTGATGCGCCAGCCGTACACCGGCTGCAACCCGCGCGGGATGCTGTTGTCGCGGGACAAGGTGCTGTCGAAGCAGCTGCTGACCTACCATCGGATACCGACGCCGCAGTTCAGCGTGTTTCCGCGCGGCCGCCGTCCCCGCGTGTCCCGGCGGCTGCGGTTCCCGCTGTTCGTGAAATCCTCGACCGAGGATGCCTCGCTCGGAATCGCGCACGCGTCGGTGGTCGAGGATCCGCGGCAGCTCGCCGAGCGGATCGAGTTCATCCATACGCAGACCCACTCCGATGCGCTCGTCGAGGAGTACATCGAGGGCCGCGAGCTCTACGTCGGCGCGCTCGGCAACGATCGGCTCACGGTGCTGCCGGTCTGGGAGATGACCTTCGGCACGCTGCCGGTGAACCTGCCGGCGATCGCGACCCGCAAGGTGAAGTGGGACCGCCGGTACCAGCAGAAGTACGGGATCAGCACCGCGGCGGCGAAGGACCTGCCGGAGGCGACGGTGCAGCGGCTCGAGCGGATGACGAAGCGGATCTTCCGCGCGCTGCACCTGAGCGGCTACGCCCGGATGGATTTCCGGCTCCGCGAGGACGGCGCGCTGTTCGTGCTGGAGGCGAACGCGAATCCGAATTTGTCGGCGAGCGAGGATTTCGCGCAGTCGGCGCTGAGCGCCGGCATCGCCTACGCGGAGCTCCTGCGCCGGATCGTCAGGCTCGGCGCGAATTACCCGGCCGCCTGGCGGACCGAGCAGGCCTGAGCCGCGGTGCGGGACGGGGGAGCGGTGAGTCTGCCATCGGTGCTCAGCTTCGATCTCGACGACACGCTGTGGCCGATCGGTCCGGTGATCGAGGCGGCCGAGTCCGAGCTGTGGGCCTGGCTGTGCGAGCGCCATCCGCGCGCCGCCGCCGCCCACAGCATCGAGTCGATGCGCGCGCTGCGCGCCGCGGCCGCCGCGCGCTTCCCCGAGCGCGGTCACGACATGACGTTCCTGCGGCTGCACTCGCTCGCGCAGATGCTGGTCGCGGCCGGCTACGAGGCGTCCGCGGCGGAGCGCGCGTTCGAGGTGTTCTACGCGGCGCGCAACCGGGTGAGCTGCTACGCGGACGTCCGGCCCGCGCTCGCGCGGCTCGGCGGGCGACGCCCGCTGTATGCGCTCAGCAACGGCAACGCGAGCCTCGAGCGGTGCGGGATCGCCGCGTTCTTCGCCGGGCACGTGAGTGCCCAGTCGGTCGGCGCGGCCAAGCCCGATCCGCGGATGTTCGCGGCGCTCGCGGCGCGCGCCGGGGTCGCGCCCGCCGAGATCCTGCACGTCGGCGACGATCCGTACGCGGACGTCGACGGCGCGCGCCGCGCCGGCGCGCAGGCGGTGTGGATCAACCGGGACGGGCGGTCGTGGCCCGCGGAGCTCGAGCCGCCGGCGCGGACGATCACGAGCCTCGAGGAGATCGCGTGACGGGCGCGGCTCAGCGCTCGCCGCCGTCCTTGCCCGTCGCGACGCGACGGCGCAGCGCGATCCACTCCGACAGCTTGCGCAGGTCCTTCTTCGGTTTCGGTGCCCGGCGCTTGTCGAGGTGGCCGCTGTCGTAGGGGTCGTAGCCGCGCACCGCGCCGCGGGGATTCGGCCGGACGCCTTGGGGCGCCGGCGGGCTCTCGTCGAGGATCGCGAGGTCCGGATGCTCCAGGCGACGCAGCTGGTCGGTCGACACGTCGCGTCCGAACGCGCCGGTCGAGATCGCCCATTCCCACACCGCGTTGCCGCGATCGTCGAAATTGACGCGGCCGCTCGGGTCGTCGGGCGAACGAGGCGTTTTCGGCCGCCCCGGCCCGGTGCGCTTCGGCGGAGAATTCGAGCCCTGGCTCATGCTGGGGAGGTTAGCAATTCGGCCCCCGAATATGTCAAGCGGCGGATCGCGGATTCTTGCGGCTCGTCACAAGCGGCGTCGATGGCGCGCCCGCAGCAGCGCGAGCGCGGTCTTGCCGTCGTCGATCTCGCCGTTCGCGACCCGCTCGATCGCCTCGTCGAGGTCGACCCAGTCCAACTCGAGGTCTTCGTCGGCCTCCGGCGCCGGCGCGCCGATCTCGAGGTCCTCCGCGAGGTACAGGTGGATCACCTCGGTGAGGATCGCCGGCGCCGGAACGAACCGCCCGAGCGGGGTCCAGCGCGCCGCGGTGATCCCGGTTTCCTCGCGCAGCTCGCGCACCGCGCACGCGTCCGGCGGCTCGTTCCGGTCGAGTTTTCCCGCCGGGATCTCCCACAAGAAGTCGTCGACCCCCAGGCGGTATTGCCGGACCAGGCAGACGCGTCCGGCGGCGTCGATCGGCACGATCGCGGCGGCGCCGGGGTGGCGTACCAGGTCGTGTTCGTAGATCTGCCCGTTCGGCGCCTGCAGGCGGGCGATCATCGCCTGGATCACCCGGCCGCGGTGCCGCTCCACGCTCTCGATCAGGGTCGGTTTGCGCATCATCGCTCCTTCGGCGGGCCGTAGCGCCGGCCGTTGCGTTCGCGCCGCGCCCCACCGGCGCGCGCGGGCGCCGGCGGGCGCGGGGGATCTGGATATCCGTACAGTCGCTCCAGTATAGTCATCCGATGACTTCGCCGACACCGCGCGCGTTCGACCGCTTGAACCCCGCGCAGCGGCAGGCGGCGACCTACGGGGCTCGCGGACCCGCGGGGGGATTCCAGGCGGGACCCTTGCTGATCGTCGCCGGCGCCGGAACCGGCAAGACCGCGACGCTCGCGCATCGCGTCGCCCATCTGGTGACCCAGGGCGTCGATCCGGCGCGGATCCTGATGCTGACGTTCACGCGCCGCGCCGCGCAGGAGATGGTCCGGCGCGCCGAGGCGAATCTCGCCGAGACCGGCGCGCCCGCGCACGGCGGCGCCGCGCCGCGCGCGCTCGCCGCGCGTCTCGGCTGGGCGGGCACGTTCCATGCGATCGGCAACCGGATCCTGCGCCTGTATGCGCCGCGGCTCGGCCTCGACCCGGCGTTCACCGTGCTCGACCGCTCCGACGCCGCCGACCTGATCGACGTGCTCCGCGACGAGCTCGGCTTGTCGCGCCAGGACCGGCGCTTCCCGCGCAAGGACACCTGCCTCGCGATCTACAGCTACCGCGTGAACACCGGCTGGCCGCTCGAGCGCGCGATCGCGGAGCTGCACCCGTGGGCCGCCGACCGGGAAGCGGACCTGCGCGGCTTGTTCCGCGCGTACGTGCAGCGCAAGCAGCATCACCACGTGCTCGACTTCGACGATCTGCTGCTGTGTTGGCACGCGATGATGCAGAGCGAGCCGCTCGCACGCGATCTCGGGCAGCGGTTCGATCACGTGCTGGTCGACGAATACCAGGACACCAGCCGGCTGCAGGGCGAGATCCTGCAGGCCTTGAAGCCCGATGGCGCCGGCGTCACGGTCGTCGGCGACGATGCCCAGGCGATCTACTCGTTCCGGGCGGCGTCGGTCGACAACATCCTCGGCTTTCCGGACCGCTACCGGCCGCGGGCCGAGGTGGTGCCGCTCACGCAGAACTACCGCTCGACCCAGCCGATCCTCGATGCGGCCAACGCGCTGATCGCGGAGGGCGCGCGCCAGCACCGCAAGTCGCTCGGCGGCGGCCGCCGCGCCTCGCAGAAGCCGCTGTACGTGGTCCTGGACGACGCGGTCGCCCAGGCGGCCTACGTCGCCGACCGGATCCTCGCCGCGCGCGAGAGCGGCGTCGCGCTCCGGCGCAGCGCGGTGCTCTTCCGCAGCTCGCACCACAGCGACGTTCTCGAGGTCGAGCTCGCGCGGCGCGGGATCCCGTTCGTGAAATACGGCGGACTCAAGTTCCTCGACGCCGCCCACGTGAAGGATCTGCTGTCGCTGCTGCGCTGGGCGGACAATCCACGCAACGCCGTGTCCGGCTTCCGGGTGTTGAAGCTCCTGCCCGGGATCGGTCCCGCGGTCGCGCAGCGTGCGCTCGCGCACCTCGAAGCCGGCGGCCATTCGCCCGGCGCGCTCGCCGCGTTCTCGCCGCCGCCGCCCGCGCGGACCGACTTCGCCGAATTCTGCGAAGTGCTGTGCGCGCTCGCCGATCCCCGCACGCCATGGCCGGGCCAGGTCGGTCTGGCGCGCCGCTGGTACGAGCCGCAGCTCGAGCGGCTCTACGAGGCGTCGCGGGCCCGCCTCGGTGATCTCGAGCAGCTCGACCAGCTGTCGACGCGTTTCGCGACGCGCGAACGATTCCTCAGCGAACTCGCGCTCGACCCGCCCGCGGCGACCGGCGACTGGTCGCGCCACGCCTCGAAGGACGAGGATTACGTCGTGCTGTCGACGATCCACTCGGCGAAAGGACAGGAGTGGGACCACGTCTACGTGTTGAACGTCGCGGACGGCAATTTTCCGTCGGAGTTCGCCGCGGGCAAGCCCGAGGCGATCGACGAGGAGCGGCGGCTCCTGTACGTCGCGATCACGCGGGCGCGCAATGAGCTGCATTTGTGCGCACCCTTGCGCTACGCGATCACGCAGCAGCCGCGGACCGGCGATGCGCACGTCTACGGCGCGAAGAGCCGCTTCCTCACCGACGCCGTGCTCGCGTGCTTCGAGCGGCGCACGCCGGCGGCACCGGCGCTGCCTGACGCGCCGACGCCCGGCGAGGGGCCGGTGGTGGACGTCGTCGCAAAACTGAAAACACTCTGGTGACGGCCGGCAGCTCGACGAAGCTGCGCCGATCGGGACATTCGTTCGTTCGAACGGGACTCGCCCCCCCCCGGCCGGGTCCCCGCTCCCGCGGCCCGTCACCGGGCCGCGGGAGACTCGATCACCAGCGCCGCGGTCCGCCGCCGCCGCCGCCGCCGCCGCCCATCGGCTTCGGACGCGGTGCGCGCTCCTGCGCTTCGTTGACTCGCAGTGGTCGACCCCCCATCTGAAAGCCGTTGGTCTGTTGAATCGCGTTCTGCGCGTCGCTCGTGGCCATGTCGACGAACGCGAATCCCCGGGGACGGCCCGTCTCGCGATCGTTGATCATCTTCACGGATTCGACTTTGCCGTAGCGCTCGAACAGGCTACGAACTTCATCTTCCGTCGCCGAGAACGGCAGGTTGCCAACGTAGATCGTCGTCATTCAACTGGTCTCTCTAGCAGTGGGCGCGTGGTGCTCGGTCTCGATTCTCATCGTCGAGTCGGCTCCCGCGCCGCTCCATCACGCAACCCGCCACCGCGAAGCGCGGCATCGGGCTGACCCTTCGGCCGTACACTATCCAATCGAGCGGACCGCCCTTCCAGAACGCCCGCTAAATGATCTAGAGAACGAACCTCGGCGGGATGCTACGCCAGGGCCTCAACCTTGGCAAACCACGGGTTTTCGCGTCTCGCGAGGCGTCGCCGGCTCAGCCTTCGCCGCCGGTCGCGACCGGTCGGGCGGGGTCCGCGACCCACTCGCTGTAGGAGCCGGCGTAGAGTTTCGCGCCGCGCAATCCGGCGATCTCGAGCGCGAGGAGATTGTGGCACGCGGTGACGCCGGATCCGCACATCGAGATCATCGCGGTCGGCGATGCGCCGCGCAGGAAGTCGACCCATCGCCGGCGCAGTTCCGTCGCGCCGAGGAACCGGCCGTCCGGCCCGAGGTTGCGGGCGAACGGATGATTGCGTGCGCCGGGCACGTGACCGGCGATGCGGTCGAGCGGTTCGACCGCGCCCGCGAACCGTTCCGGCGCACGCGCATCGACGAGCACCCGCCGCGGGTCCGCGAGCGCGCGCTCGACCTCGGCGGTCGTCAGATGGGCCGTCGCGTCCGGTCGGGCGCGCAGCGTCGCCGGCGTCGGCGGCGCCGGCTCGCCGGTCTCGACCGCGCCACCGGCCGCGATCCAGGCGGCGTAGCCACCGTCCAGCACCGCGACCCGCTCGTGGCCGATCCAGCGCAGCAGCCACCACAATCGCGCGGCGTATGCGCCGCCCGCATCGTCGTAGGCGACGACCCCGGAGTCTTCGCCGACGCCGACACCCGCGAGCCAGGCCGCGAAGCGCCGCGGATCGGGCAGCGGATGCCGACCGCTGCCCGCGGTCACCGGCGCGGACAAGTCCGCGTCCAAGCTCGCGTAGCGCGCGCCCGGGACGTGCCCCGCCCGGTAGGCGTCGCGGCCCGCGGCCGGACGCGCCAGGTCGAAGCGGCAGTCGATCGGGACGGTGCGCCCGTCGCCGAGATGCCGCGCGAGCGCGGCTGCATCGATCAGCGTGCGCAATTCCATCGGCGCAGATTAGCGCAAGGTGGCGGTGCCGGTTGATCCGTTACAATCCGCGCGCATGGGACTCACGTTGTACTGGGGGAGCGGCAGCCCTTTCTCATGGCGCGTGCTGCTCGCGCTGGAGCACAAGCGGCTGCCGTACGAATCCCGGCTGCTGCAATTCGGCAAGCAAGAGCACCAGTCGCCGCCGATGCTCAAGCTCAATCCCCGCGGCCGGCTGCCGGTGCTGACGGACGGCGACTACGTCGTGTTCGAGTCGCTCGCGGTACTCTATTACCTCGACGCGCGCTATCCCGAGCGGCCGATCTTCGGCGCCGGTCCCGAGGAAGCCGGCGTGATCATGCGGGTGATCTGCGAGTTCCAGGCGTACGCGGAGCCCTCCGCGCAGCGCATCGTCGACGCGGTGTTCTCGGGACAGGTCGCGCCGGGCGACCTCGCGACGACCGATGCGATGCACACCGTCGCGCGCGAGGCGCGCACGCTCGAAGCGCGGCTCAGCAAGGAGCGCTGGATCGTCGGCGAGCACTACTCGGCCGCGGACATGGTGGTCTTCCCGTGGCTGCAACTGCTGCTGCGCGCGCTCGGGCGCGCCGGGGCGGCCGAGCTCGGCGCGCGCTTCCTGCCGCTCGAGCGCAATTATCCGGCGCTCGCGCGCTGGATCGAGCGCATCGAGGCCTTGCCGAACTACGCGAAGACCTACCCGCCGCACTGGCGCGACGCTTGAGCCCGGCGCGCCGCCCCGGTTACGCTGCACACCTTCACGAACGGGGACGGGCGAATCCATGATGGACGAGGCAGCATGAGCGCGAACGCGGTGCACGTGGCATTCGGCGGCAAGATCGTGTTCGTCGGGTTCGGCAGCATCGGTCAGGGCATCCTGCCGCTGATCCTGCGGCACGTCGGGATCCGCGCCGAGCGGATCGTGATCGCGACCGCGGACGAGACCGGACGGGCGGAGGCCGAGGGATACGGCGCGCGATTCCTCGTGAGCCCGCTCACCGAAGCGAACCATCGCGCGGTGCTCGAACCCCTGCTCGGCCCGGGCGATTTCCTGCTGAACCTGTCGGTCGACGTGTCGAGCCTCGCGCTGATCCGGTTCGCGCGCGAGCGCGGCGCGCTGTACCTCGACACCTGCATCGAGCCGTGGGCCGGCGGCTACTTCGACCCGGCGCTCTCGGTCGAGAGCCGCAGCAACTACTCGCTGCGCGAGGACGCGCTCGCGCTGCGCCAGGGATATCACGGCGGCCCCACCGCGGTGCTCACCCACGGCGCGAATCCGGGGATGGTGTCGCACCTGGTCAAGCGGGCGCTGCTCAACATCGCCGCCGACACCGGCGTGCGCGTCGAACGGCCGCGCGAGCGCGCCGGCTGGGCGCGGCTCGCGCAGCGGCTCGGGATCAAGGTCATCCACGTCGCGGAGCGCGACACGCAGGTCGCGGGCACGCCGAAGCGGGTCGGCGAGTTCGTGAACACCTGGTCGGTCGACGGATTCGTGAGCGAAGGGTCGCAGCCGGCCGAACTCGGCTGGGGAACGCACGAGCGGCACTTCCCGGCCGACGGCGGCCGTCATCGCCGTGGATCGGGGTGCGCGATCTACCTGAACCGGCCGGGCGCGAGCACGCGGGTGCGCACCTGGACGCCGGACGCGGGCTGCTTCCACGGGTTCCTGATCACCCATTCGGAGGCGATCTCGCTCGCCGACTACTACACCGTCGAGGAACAAGGGCGCGTCGTCTACCGGCCGACCTCGCATTACGCGTACCACCCCTGCGACGACGCGGTGCTGTCCGTGCACGAGCTCGCCGGGCGCAACTGGCGGATCCAGGACCGCAAGCGGATCCTGATGGACGAGATCGTTGCCGGGGTCGACGAGCTCGGCGTGCTGCTCGCGGGACATGCGAAGAACGCCTACTGGTACGGGTCGCACCTGTCGATCGAGGCCGCGCGCCGCCTCGCGCCGCACAACAGCGCGACGAGCCTGCAGGTCACCGCGGCGGCGCTCGCGGGCTTGATCTGGGCGATCGAGAATCCCGACCGCGGGATCGTCGAGCCCGACGAGATGGACTTCGAGCGGCCGCTCGAGATCTGCGCGCCGTATCTCGGCCAGCTCGTCGGCCGCTACACGGATTGGAACCCGCTCGAGCGCCGCGGCGAACTGTTTCCGGAGGATCTCGACCGCGACGATCCGTGGCAGTTCAAGAACGTGCGCGTCGTGTGATCCGCCCGCGAGTCAATCGGGCGGGTCGTAGCGTATCTCGACGAGCGTCAGCCGCCGCGGCCCGGAGGGCAGCGCGACGGTGATCTCCTCGTCGACCGCGCGCCGCAGCAGCGCGCGGCCGAGCGGGGAATCCATGCTCACGTAGTCGGCCGCCATGTCGAACTCGTCCGGACCCACGATCCGGTGCCAGCGACGCTCGCCACGCTCGTCCTCGATGCGCACCCAGGCGCCGAAGTAGGCCCGGCCGGGATCGCGGCGCGCGCCGGCCGCATGGACATCGACGATCGTGATCCCCTCGAGGCGCTTGCGCAGGAAGCGCACGCGGCGAAGGATCTCGTGCAGGCGCTTCTTGCCGTAGGTGTACTCGGCGTTTTCGGACCGATCGCCCTGCGCCGCCGCTGCCGCGACGGCTTGGGTGACGACCGGCCGCTCGACCTGCCAGAGCTGGTGCAGTTCCTCCCGCAGGCGCTTGGCGCCTTCCGGGGTGATGTACTTCGAGGCCGGCGCCGCCGGCGGGCGGTATCTGGACACGATGCGGGAACCCCCGGGCGGACGCCGAGAACGTGACCGGCGTCCCATCGGCGGAACGGCGTGTGAGCAGCCGCTCACAGCGTCCGCGCCCGCACGGACCATAAGCTACGCTCGCATGGGCATCAAGTACTACACCCATTTCATCGCGCAGCAGGACGACGCCGCCGAGCACAGCGAGTACCGCGGAATCGTCGAACTGATCGGCCGGCTCGGACCCCGCGAGGGTGACCGTGAGCTCGCGCGCGCGTTGGCCCGCAGCTTCGATCTCGAGGAGTCCGCGATCCAGATCCTGCAATGGCAGCGGCTGCACTGAATCCCCTGGCGGGTCTCGCTTCCCTTCGGTGAGGCCCGCACTTCCCCAACCCCGGGTGAATCGCCCGGGGTTTTTTTTGCCGCGCGGTCCGAACCGGCCGGGATGCTAGACTCACCGGCGCGTACCGTTCGAAGCAGCGCGGCATCGTTCCGAGGAGGGAGTGCATGAGCAACCGATCGGGCCGGCACCCGCGGCGCGCCTTCGCGATGCTCGCACTGTGCGGCCTGCTCGCGGCCGGGGTCGCCGTCGCGACCGTGCCGGTACCGCCGCCGACCGGACGGGTGGTCGACCTGACCGGGACCTTGTCCGGCGCGACGGTCGCGCGGGTCGAGCGGCAGCTGGCCGCGTTCGACGCCCGCCAGCATGCCCGGCTCGCGGTGTTGATGGTTGCGACGACACGACCCGAAAACATCGCCGATTTCGCGGTCCGCGTCGCCGACGCGTGGAAACTCGACCGCCCGGGCGTTGGCGACGGCGCGATCCTGATCATCGCGAAGAACGACCACCGGGTCCGCATCGAAGTCGGTTCCGGGCTCGAGGGCGCGCTGTCCGATGCGCTCGCGACCCGGATCGTGATGGACACGATCGCCCCGCATTTTCACGCCGGCGATTTCGACGGCGGCGTCGAGGCGGGCGTCTCGCGGATGATCGCGGTGATCGACGGCGAGCCCTTGCCGCCGCCGGATCGACGCTGGACGATCGGGCGCGAACGCGGCCCGCGGGGGCTGCTGCCGCTGTTGATGATCGTGGTGCTCATCGGCGCCGGGGTGCTGCACGCGCTGATCGGCCGCCTGCCCGGATCGATCGCGGCCGGCGGTCTGGTCGGCGCGCTCGCCTGGAGTTCCAGCCACCGGCTCCTGGTCGGCGTCGGTGCCGGCGTGCTGGCATTCGGCTACGCGCTGCTGCTCGGCGGTGGATCGGGGTGGTCGAACGGCGGTGGTTGGCGCGGTCGCGTTGGCATCGGCGGCGGGGACGGGCCCTTCGGCGGCCGGGGCCCCGGCGGCGGCGGCATTGGCGGGGGGTTCGGCAACGCGGGCGGGGAGGCCGGAGGCGGTGGCGCCTCCGGGAATTGGTGATGACGGTGGTGAGTTCGCTCAGGCACCTGCTCACGCCCCAATGGCGGACGCGCATCGCTTTTTCCAGGCGCACGCTCGCGGCGATCGAGGCGGCGATCGAACGCGCCGGACGCAACCATGCCGGCCAGATCCGCTGCGCGGTCGAGACGGCGTTGCCTGCGGCGCGCCTGTGGCGTCGGGTTTCGCCGCGGGAACGCGCGCTGGAGGTTTTTTCGTCGCTCCGGGTCTGGGATACGGAACGGAACAACGGCGTACTGATCTATGTGCTGTGGGCGGCGCGATCGGTCGAGATCGTCGCGGATCGCGGATTCGCCGAGCGGGTGCGTCCCTCGGAATGGGAAGCGGTCTGCCGGCTGATCGCCGGGTATTTCGGCGAGGGCCGGTTTCGCGAAGGCGCGATCGCCGGGATCGAAGCGGTCGGCGGGTTGTTGTCGAGTCATTATCCGTCGACCGCGGCGTCCGCGGGGGTGGCGGAAAACCCGCCGACCGGCCAGCAAATATTGTTATGACGTTGATTTATTGAGATAATTAAATGTTACCGGGGCCTTGTCGTGCCGCCGCGGGTCCATCGATTGCAATGCCATCTGCCATGAATTCGTCGAACCTCACCGTGTCAGCGATGATCCGAGCCCTCGCGATCCTGGTCGCAAGCGCGAGCCTGGGGGCTTGCTCGTTGTTCCGGCCGCCGCCCGCGACCGACCAGCGCGCCGACGTCGCGCCGCCCGCCGCGGCGCCGGCCCCCGCGCCCGCGTTGCCGACCCCGGTCGCGCTCGACAAGTTCGTGCTCAAGGGTCCGTACGACGACATCGTCGGCTACGTCCAGCGGACCACGATCGGCAAGCACGACACGCTGTCGGATGTCGCGCGCCGTTTCGACGTCGGTTACGACGAGGTCACTCTCGCGAATCCCGGCGTCGATCCCTGGTTGCCCGGTGTCGGCCGCGTGGTCGTCGTGCCGACGCAGTTCATCCTGCCGGAGGCGCCGCATCGCGGGGTCGTGATCAATCTCGCGGCGATGCGGATCTACTATTTCCCGCCGCGCCGGCGAGGCCAGCCGCAGATCGTCTACACCCATCCGATCGGGATCGGGCGAGTGGCGTGGAAGACGCCCGAAGGGACGACGCGGATCATCGGCCGGCAGAAGAACCCGGTGTGGATCGTTCCGAAGTCGATTCGCGCGGAGCACGCGAAGGAAGGCGACCCGCTGCCCGCGGTCGTGCCCGCGGGCGATGACAATCCGCTCGGCCTGTACATGTTCCAGCTGGGGTGGCCGGGCTATCTGATCCACGGGACGGACAAGCCCTACGGCGTCGGGATGCGCGTGAGCCACGGGTGCATGCATCTGTACCCGGAGGACATCAAGCAGTTCTTCCACATGATCCCGATCGGCACGAAGGTCACGGTCGTCAATCAGCCGTACCTGTTCGGCTGGCGCGACGGTCGTTTGTACATGGAGGCGTTCGCGCCGTTGAAGGGCTACCGTCGGTTGAACTGGACGGCGGAGCGGCGCCAGATGCTGCAGCGCGCGCTGCATACGCCGGCCGGACGCCTGGCGATCCGGCGCGGCTTGCGGATCGATTGGGGACGCGTGATCGCGATGGTGCATGCGCCGCGGGGCGTGCCGGTCGCGATCGCGCAGGATGCGCCCGGAGTCGATGCGGTCATCGCGCAAGCGCCGCTCGTCGCCGATACGGTACCGAAGGGCTCGAATTGGAACGGCGTCGAGCAGCTGTCGATCAGCCCCAAGACCTACGATGAGTTGACCGGCATCGGCACCTCGCACAAGACGGCGCCTCCCGCGGCGACGCCCCCATCGGGACAGTGAGCCCCCGGCGCGCGTTCGCGTTCGCGGCGTTCGCCGCGTTGGTGATCGCGAGCGTGCCGCTTCCGGCGCGCGCCGGTGCCCCGGTCGAGCGCTCCCATGCGAATCTCGACGCGTTCCGGGTCACGCGGATCGCACTCGATCTCGACGCCGACTTCGTGGCGCAGCAGCTGCGCGGTACCGCGGTGCTGACGGTGCACCGGCTGGATCCGTCGGCCAATCACCTGGTGCTCGACACCCGGGGCTTGCGGATCTTCGAGGTGGCCGAATTGACGCGCGCGACCTACGGGGCGTCGGCGCCGATCGCGCCGTTCTGGGTCAGCCGCCCGTTCCGCCTCGGTGTCCCTGATCCGGTCAACGGCACCGCGTTGATCATCGACGTGCCGCGCTCGGATGCGCCCGAGGAGTCGTTCCGGATCGAATACGCGACCTCTGCGCACGGCCTCGGCTTGAACTGGACCACGGCGCGGGCCGGCGGCCACGGCGCGCGGTTCCTCTATGCGCTGTCGCAGCCCGATGGCGCGCGCAGCTGGATCCCGCTGCAGGACAGCCCGCGCGCGCGGGTTCGAGTGGTGTTGCGCCTGCGCACGCCGTCGGACATGGTCGCGTTGCTCAGCGACGCCTTCGGCCCGACGGCGAAACCGGCATTCGCACCGACGTCGAAACGCGCGGCCGTGCATGCGTTGAGCACGCGGCGCGCGCTCGCGCCGGCGCAGCTCGATCTGGTCGTCGCCGACCTGAAATTCGCGCCGCTCGACGACCACGCCGGGGTGTATGCGGCGGGGTGGAGCGCCCGCGGCCCGGCGCGCGCGCTGCGCGACTACCCGGCGGCACGAGCCGCCGGCGACCGCCTGCTCGGGGTGAGCGCCGGTGCCCGGCGGGATTTCGTGGTGATGCCCGCCGCGTTTCCGTTCCGCACGCTCGCGGTGCCGGGGCTCAGCTTGCTGTCGCCGACGCTGTTCGATCGAGCGCGGGATCCGGTGCCGCTCGCCGCGCGGCTGCCGTTCGCGGCTGCGCAGGATGCGCTCGCGCCGGCGACTCGCGCCGACGCCTGGATCGGGGAGGCGTTCGCCGCGTACGCGCAGAGCCGCATCGCGGCCGAGCTGGCCGGCGCGCCGGCCGCCGCGGCCCTCGACACGCTCGCCTATCTCGAGCAGCGGGCGCCGCTCGCGGACTCGCCGCCGCTCGAGCGCCTGTGCGGCCAGGACGCGACCACGCGACTCGGATACGTCGGCGCCCGCCGGCTCGCGCGGGAGAAGGGACGCCTGTTCTTCGCGACGCTGGCCGCGAGCGTCGGCCAAGCGCGGTTCGACGAGCTCGCGCGTCGCTGGTTCGCGGCGGCGGCCGGGCGCCCGGTCGGCACCGCGCGGTTCGAGGGGTTCCTCGCGCATCACCTGACCGAGCCGAAGGGGTCCGCGATCCGTCCCGCGGACCTCGCGCAGTGGCTGCACGACCCGGGCGTGCCGGGCGCCGTCGCGCTGCCCGACGCGGCGTCGTTGCGCGCGGTCGATGCGGTGCGCTCCGCGTGGCTCGCGGGCCGCGTTCGCACCGGCGCGCTCGGCGCGCGCCATTGGTCCGAGCCGCAGTGGCGGTACTTCCTCGAGGGGCTGCCGGCGCACGTCGGCGCCGCCCGGCTCGCCCGACTCGACGCCGCGTATCGGCCGATGCACGTGCTGCCCCCGCACGCGCAGAGCGAGTGGTTGCGGATCGCGATCGCGAACCGCTATCCGCGCGGCACCGAGGCCGCGAGCGCTTACCTCGCGGCCGGGGGGCGGCTCGATCTGCTCGAGCCGGTCTACGCGGCGCTCGCCGCCTCGCCGCACGGCGTCGCGCTCGCGCGGCGGGTGTATTCCAGCGCGCGCGCCGGTTATGATCCGCTCGCCGCGGCGCGCATCGGCGCGATCGTCGGTCGGGATGCCGCGGAGCGCACGCAATGATCAGCGAGTGGATGCGAATCATGCTCGACGAGATGTCGCGCCGGAAGGCCGAGGCCGAGCAAGCGCGGCTCGAACGGGATCGTCGGCTCGAGGAGCGGCCGAAGCGGCGCGACGAGCAGCGGCCGAAGGGATGATCCCGCTCCAGGACGACAGCCGGTCGTCCTCCAAACCCTACGTGACGGTCGGTCTGATCGCGCTGTGTTTCGCGGTCTTCCTGTGGCAGTCCTCGCTCGACGCGCAGGCGGCGCGGCGCGCGGTCGATGCGCTCGGCGCGATTCCCGCGGCCGTGTTCGGCGTCGCCCGGCTGCCGCCCGATCTGGTCTGGGTTCCGCGCTACGTGCCGGTCCTCACCGCGATGTTCCTGCACGCGAGCTGGATGCACCTGCTCGGCAACGTGCTCTTCCTGTGGATCTTCGGCGCGTCCGTCGAGGACTACATGGGACCGATGCGCTTCCTCGCGTTCTATCTGTGCAGCGGCATCGCGGCGTTCCTCGCGCAAGGTCTCGCGACGCCGGATTCGGCCTATCCGATCATCGGCGCGAGCGGCGCGATCTCGGGCGTCCTCGGCGCGTACTTCGTCACGTTCCCCCGCGCGCGCGTGCTGACGCTCGTGGTGCTGCCGTTCTTCTTCACGACGATGCGCGTGCCCGCGATGCTGCTGCTGTTGCTGTGGTTCCTCGTGCAGCTCGTGAGCCACTTCGCGGGCCACGACGGCGGCGTCGCGTTCCTCGCGCACATCGGCGGCTTTCTCACCGGGATCGTGCTCGCACCGGGATTCAAGCGCCGCGCTGGCGGTGTCGCCGCGTTGTGATAGAGTTCCGCGAGCGCCCACGAGCGTCGAGGGACAAGCGATGTCGAGTGATCCGAGTCCACGGCTCGGTGAGGAGCGCAGCCCGCAACCGTCGATCACGCGCCTGCCGACCGGCCGGGCCGCGTTCGTCGGCCGCACCTTGCGCGGACCGGTCGGCCAGCCCACCCGGGTCTCGAGCTTCGCGCAGTTCCAGAGCGTGTTCGGCGGACTTTGGCAGCCGAGTCCGCTCGGCTATTCGGTCGAGCAATTCTTCGACAACGGGGGCCGCGAGGCGACCGTCGTCCGGGTCGCGAACGGCGCGCGCGGCGCGACCGTGACGCTGCCGGCCGTCGACGGCCGCTCCCTCGAGTTGCGCGCGGTCCGTCCGGGCACCCGCGAGTTCCTGCGGGTCTGCATCGACTACGACAACCTGCCGGCCGGCGACGCCGACGCGTTCAACCTGACGGTCCAGCGCGTGCGCGCCCGCGGCTCGCTGCACGTCGAGGATCAGGAGATCCACCGCCGGCTGTCGATTCGCGCGTCCGACGGACCGCGGTTCGTGAGCGAAGCGCTCGCCCGCTCGGCGCTCGTCCGCGTCGTCGGCGCGCCCCCCGACGCGAGGCCGGCGCGCACGGTCGACGCCGACAGCGGTCTCGCGACCGGTTGGATCGGCTCGAACGCGGACGGCGACGACGGCGCGCCCTTGACCGATTACGATCTGATCGGCAGCGAGGACGAACGGACCGGGATGTTCGCGCTCGACGATGCCGAGCCGTTCGACCTGCTGTACGTGCCGCCGCTCGAGCGCGAGCGGGACGTGGGCCTCGCGACCTGGGTGGTCGCCGAGCGGTTCTGCCGCCGGCGCCGCGCGCTGCTGATCGTCGACCCGCCGCAAGCCTGGCAGACCGCGGATGACGCGATCGAGGGCTTCGAGGCCTGGGGATTCCAGAGCGAGAACGCGACACTGTTCTTCCCGCGCATGCTCGCCTACGACAAGCTGCGCGGGCGCTTCGAGACGTTCGCGCCGGGCGGCGCGGTTGCCGGCATGCTCGCCCGCCGGGACGCGCGGATGCCGCCGTGGGAGGAATCGGAAGAGAGCGTCGAGCCGGTGCTCCGGCCGGGGTACAAGCCGGCCTGCCAGGTCACCGAAGCGCAGCGCGTCCGGCTGCGCACCTTCGGCGTGAACGCGCTGCTGTCGCTGCGCCCGGCGCTGCGCCGGCCGGAGCGGCCGCGCACGCTCGCCGCGGGGAGCGTCGCGGATTTCCGGTATCTCGCCTCGCGCCGCACCCACTCGTTCATCTTGAACTGCATCCTGCGCGGCACGCGCTGGGCGGCGAGCGCCGCGCCCGGCCCGGACGCGTTTGCGGCGATCGAGGCGCAGGTGCGCGAATTCCTCGGCGATTTGTATCGCAGCGGCGCGTTCCCGGGCCGCGGGCCGGACGACGCGTATTTCGTCGTCTGCGACGAGAGCCTGAATCCGCCGGCCGCCACGCGGCGCGGCCTGCGGTTCGTCGTGGGTTTCGCCGCGACGCGCGCGGGCGAATTCCATGGCTACCGGGTCGAGCCGGCGCCCGACGGTGGCGATGCGCAACCGGTGACCGTGAACCGCTGGCGCGATGCGCGCTTCAGTCCCGAGCAGGTCGAATGGATCGATCGCCTCGCGAACCGTCTCGAGGCCTGAGCGCGGCCGCGGCCGTCGCGGCGACCGTTCCCCGGGGATCGGGTCGATGACGTCGCCGGTACGCACCGTGATCTTCTCGCATGGGAAGGAGAGCGGGCCCTGGGGCGCGAAGATCACCGCGATGGCGGCGGTCGTGCGCGATCTCGGCGGCGCGGTCGAGTCGGTCGATTATCGCGGTATCGACGATCCGCGCGCGCGAGTCGCCCGCCTGATCGAAGTGGGCCGCGGCTGCGCCGCGCCGATCGCGCTCGTCGGGTCGAGCCTGGGCGGGCACGTCTCGGCCGCCGCGGCGCGCGCGCTCGACGCGCGCGGGCTGTTCCTGCTGGCGCCGGCGTTCTACATGCCCGGCTTCGAGGCGCATACGCCGCGAGACTGCGGCTGTCCGGCCGCGATCGTGCACGGCTGGCGCGACGAGGTCGTTCCGGTCGACCACAGCATCCGCTGGGCCCGCGAGCAGCTCGCCGAGTTGCACGTGCTCGACTCCGATCACCGGCTCCAGGACCGGATCCCCGAGATCGGGCGCCTGCTGCGCGCGTTCCTCGAGTCCCTCGGCCCGGGTTGAGCGGCGGCGCCGGTTCAGGGCGCCGGGTTCGGCGTCGGCTCGGTCGCGTCCTGCGACTCGCTGCGGGCGATTTCGCGCCAGCTCTCGCCGATCCGCTCGCCGCAGCGGCGGCTCATCGAGCGGTACCCGGCGACCAGCGCCTCGATCGACGCGTTCACGTAGGTCTTGCCGGCGGCCGAATCGAAGAACGCGAGCATGTTGCGCAAATCCGCGTCGCTCAGGTCGCGGTAGTCGTACGCGACGTAGCGCTCGAGCGGGACCACGAGGCTGCTCAGCAGATCGGCCGGCGGCGGCGTCTTCTTGCCGACGCTCGCGCGCGCATCCTTCAGGTCGAGACCGTAGCCCATCGCCTTGCCGACCGCGAGCGAGCGCCCCATCGTCATGTACACCTCGGCCGCGGAATCCGTCGCGCGCGTGACGGCCGCGATCCGTTGGAACAGCGCCGCGCGCTGCGGGGTCGCCGGCGCGGCGACCTTGCCGTTCGCGATCGCGTCGGTCGCGGCCGGGTCGAGCTTCGCGAGCGCGACGTCGGCGGCGACCATGCGCCGTCCCGTCGGGCTGGCGAGGAACGCGAGCGTGCTCTCGACCGTCGCGGGATCGAGGTGCGCGGCGAACGCGGCGAGCGCGGACGGCTCGAACACGTCGATCCGGAACGTGTGCTTCGCGGCCGCGGTCACCGCCGAGAGCCGTGCGGCATCGAGCTTGCCTTGCGATTCGGACACGAACATCCGCCGCAATTTCTGCGGCATCCCGTCGAGCGACGCCGACACCTGCTCCCGCATCCCCGCCGCGAGATAGAGCCTTCCCGCCGCGTCGATCGTGACCGACGGCGGCGCGGCGAGCACGGTCGCCGACAGGCCGAGCAACAGGAGGAATGACAGGGTCCTGGCCATCGTGATCTCCGGGTGACGCTGGGAGCCGGGCGATTGTACACTCTGCGCTCGGCGGGCAGGCCGATCCGAGGAGTAGACGAGCTTGCGTTCTCCGTGGGGCCTCGGCCGGGTGTGGCAATGGCTCGTGCGCAAGATCCTGGTCGCATGGGTCAAGATCGCGGTGAAACCGGATTCCGCGGCCACCGCGCTCGCGGCGGCCGCGCGCCCGGTGTGCTACGTGCTCGAGCGCGACGGCCAGAGCGACCTCGCGGTGCTCGGGCTGGTTTGCGGCCGGTTGAACCTGCCGCGACCGAGTCGCCGGCTGTTGGTCGGCGGGATCCGGACCGACCGCGCGCATTTCGAGCTGGAGCGCCGCGTCGGGCTGCTGCGCAGCCGCGTCGACCAGCGCCCGTCCCACACGCTCGCGCACTTGATGAACGCGGTCGCGACCGATTCCGGGTTCGACGTCGACCTCGTGCCCGTCGCGATCTTCTGGGGACGCGCGGTCCCGAAGGAATCGAGCTGGTGGCGGTTCCCGTTCACCGAAACCTGGGGCCTGGTCGGACGGGCCCGCCGGATCCTCACGATCCTGTTCAACGGACGCAATACGCTGCTGCACTTCGGCGAACCGGTCTCGCTGCGCGCGGCGATGCAAGGCGAGGCGGCGAGCGCCGCCGCGGCGCGGCGCATCGTGCGTTCGCTGCGCGCGACGCTGCGCGCGCAACGCACCTCGACGATCGGTCCGGACTTGTCGCACCGGCGCACGATCGTCGTGCGCGTGCTCGCGGCGCGCGCGGTGCGGGCCGCGATCCGTGCCGAGGCGCGCGCCCGCGGCATCCCGCGGCGGGCGGCGGTTCTCGCCGCGAAGCGCTGCGCCGACGAGATCGCCGCGAACTACTCGCAGGCGTTCATCGGCTTCATGTCGGTGCTGCTCGGCTGGCTGTGGAACCGCTTGTACGACGGCGTCGCGTTCCGGCACGTCGAGCGGCTGCAGGAGATCGGCGACGGCGCCGAGATCGTCTACGTGCCCTGCCATCGCAGCCACATGGACTATCTGTTGCTCTCCTACGTGATCTATCGCAAGGGATTCGCGATTCCGCACATCGCGGCCGGCGTGAACCTGAACATGCCGGTCCTCGGCCGGTTCCTGCGCAAGGGCGGGGCGTTCTTCCTGCGCCGTTCGTTCAAGGGCGACGCGCTGTACGCGTCGGTGTTCAAGCAATACCTCACCCTGATGATGTCGCGCGGGCATCCGCTCGAGTACTTCGTCGAGGGGGGCCGCAGCCGCACCGGGCGGCTCCTGCAGCCGCGCACCGGCATGCTGTCGATGACCGTGCAAGGCTATCTGCGCGACCCGCATCGCCCGGTCTATTTCGTGCCGGTGTATTTCGGGTACGAGCGCATCGTCGAGGGGGAGACCTACCTCGGCGAGCTCGCGGGGCGGCCGAAACGCAAGGAGAGCGTCGGCGGACTGCTGAAGGCGGTGCCGGCGCTGCGACAGCGATTCGGCGAGGTGCACGTGAACCTCGGCGATCCGATCGCGCTCGACGCCGTGCTGGACACCCATGACCCGCGATGGCGGGAGCGCGCGGCCGCCGACGACGAGCCGCGGTTCGACGGGCTCGGCACCGCGGTCGGCGATCTCGCGTGGCGCATCGTGACCGGAATCAACGCCGCCGCGGCCGTGACGCCGATCAACCTGGTCGCCACGGCGCTGCTCGCGATGCCGCGCCAGGCGGCGGCGGAGACCGACCTCGTCGCGCAGCTCGAGCTGTACCGGCAGTTGTTGCGCGACGCGCCGTACGGGCCGCTGATCACGGTGACCCCGGCGACCGGCGCGCAAATGATCGCCTACGCCGAAGGGTTCGGCCTGCTGCGGCGGCGCCGCCACGCCCTCGGCGACCTCTTGTCGATGACGCCGGACCGGGCGCTGCTCGCGACCTACTATCGCAACAACACCCTGCACCTGTTCGCGGTGCCGTCGTTGCTCGCCTGTTGCTTCCTCGGCAACACGAGCATGCGGACCGCGGACATCCTGCGCCTGCTGTCGCGGATCTATCCGTACGTCGCCGCCGAGTTGTTCCTGCGATGGAGCGAGGACGAAGTCGGCGCCTACGCGCTGCGCGTGCTCGACGTGCTCGCCGGCATCGGCCTGCTGACCGCGACGCCGGGCCGCGACGAGTGGCACCGCCCCCCGTCGGCGACCGTCGAAGCGGTGCGGCTGTCGGCGCTCGCGGCCGCGACGATCCAGACGGTCGAACGCTACTATCTCGCGATCGCGTTGCTGTTGCGCGCCGGGAGCGGCCGCATCGGCCAGCAGGCGCTCGAGGAACGCTGCCACTTGACCGCGCAGCGCATGACCCTGCTGTACGGACTCGAGTCGCCGGAGTTCTTCGACCAGGCGATGTTCCGCAATTTCCTCGAGCTGTTGCGCCGGCGCGGCGTCGTACGGACGGGCGCGGACGGCACGCTGTGCTTCGATGCGGCGCTGAGCGCGGTCGCGGCCGACGCGCAGATCGTGCTGTCCGAGCAGATCCGGCACAGCATCCTGCAGGTCACCTTGGGCTGACGCGGCGCGTGGCCGCGCGCCGCGCTCAGTCCCAGGCGCCGCCGGTGCGGCCGCGTTTCGCGACGCCACGCCGGTGCTTCGCCTCGAGCCGCCGCTCCTTCGACGCGCGGGTCGGCTTGGTGCGCCGGCGCGGCTTCGGCTCGATCCGGGCGCGCCCGACGAGTTCCTCGAGCCGCTCGAGCGCGTCGCGGCGGTTGCGTTCCTGGCTGCGTTCGCTGCGCGCAATGATCACGATGTCGCCGTCGTCGGTGAGGCGCCGGCCCGCGAGACGTCGCAGGCGCCGCTTGACCTCGGGCGCGAGCGTGGCGTTCGACGCGAGACGGAACCGCAGCTGGGCGGCGCTCGCGACCTTGTTCACGTTCTGTCCGCCCGGCCCGGACGAGCGGACGAATGTCCACTCGAGGTCACGATCCGGAATCGTCTGGCCGCTCATGCGTTCAGATCGGGGATCAGCTGGCTCTCGAGCTTCGCGATCTGGTCCTTCAGCATCAGCTTGCGCTTCTTCAGGCGCTTCATCTGCAACTCGTCGACCCGGAAATCGAGCGTCAGGCGCGAGATCACGTCATCGAGGTCGCGATGCTCGATGCGCAGCTGACGCAGGCGCTCGATGTTCTTGAACAGGTCGGTGTTGACGTTGTCGTCGTCTTCGCTCACGGGGGCTCATCCGTCCTCGTCGCCGCCGATCCCGCGGCTCCGCCATGCCGGGACCAGTCCATCGGGTAGCTTAGCCAAGCGGCCGAGGGGATTCCACGGCATGCGCGCTCCGTGGAAATCCGAACCGACGGTGGCCTCGAGGCCGTGGCGGAGCGCGAGCGCGGCGCAGGCATCGAGGTGGTGCAGCGCATTACCACCGCAGCCGATCTCGAGCGCGCGGCCGCCGGCGGCGACGAAGTCCGTGAGCAGCCGATTCCGCGCGGTTGCGGACAGCGAATAGCGGGTCGGGTGCGCGAGTGACGCGACGCCCCCGGCCGCGACGATCCAGCCGACGATCTCGGCGAGCGCGGGCCAATCGGCGGCCACGGCGGCGGCGCGCCCGCGTCCCAGATGGACCCGGAACGCATCGCGCGCGTCGCGCACGCAGCCGGCCTCGACCAGCGCGTCGGCGAGATGGGCCCGGGTCGGCAATGGCGTGCGCGCCTCGACCATCGAGAGCAGGCGATCCCCGGGCAAGCCTTCGCGCGTCAGGTGCGCGCAGATGGCGCGGATCCGGCGGTGCCGGCGATCGAGCTGTGTCGCGACCCCCGCCCGCAGCGCGGGGGCGTCCGGGTCGATCCAAAGCCCGAGCACGTGCACCGACTGCGATCGCCACGCCGCGGAGAATTCGATCCCGGGGACGAACTGCAGCCGATGCCGGCGGGCCGCGTCCGCCGCTTCCTCGAGGCCCGCGGTGGTGTCGTGGTCGGTCAGCGCGAGCGCGCGCAGGCCGACTGCGGCGGCGTGCGCCAGGAGTTGCGCCGGCGGCAACGCGCCGTCGGAGCGGCTCGAATGGCTGTGCAGATCGATCATGGAGCTACTGTACGGCATGGCGGGGCCGCTCCGGCCGCTCATCGGGGGTGGGGCCTGGATATTTCGGCGGGATGCCCCCATCTAGACCTTCGAGTGGATCCCCCCCATCTTCGGAGGAAGCCTCGAGCATGCCGAACGACAATCGAGCCGATCTCTCGGTGCGGGTCGATCCGATCGAGATGCTGCAATACGTCCAAACGCTGATGACCGCGTCAGGCGACGACGCCGACCGCGCCGACGACGGCGCGACGGCACGGCCCGCGGGCCGCTTCGGGAGCGACTCGCCCGTCGCCCGGGCCGCGCAGCTGCGCTGGAATGCGCTCAACCGGGCGTTCGGCGACGAGCGGGTCGATCGCTGGACCAGCCGTCGCAAGGATCAGATCCAGCTGCCGGTCGCGCTGATCGCGGCCGCCGGCGTCGCCCGGTTGACCACGGCCGACGACGAGGTGGTGTTCGACATCCCGGCATTGCTCGACGCGACCCTGCAGTTCTCCGAGCCGGCGGGCAACGCCTGAAATTCGCGTTTCAGCCCGGCGGAAGCACCGCGGGATCGCTGAACGCGAGGAAATCCCCGTTCAGCAAAGTGGCGCGGCAGTTGTAGCGCAGGCGGTGGCCGTCCGGCCGCGTCACGTGGCCGCCGGCCGCCTCGAGCACCGCTTGGCCGGCGGCGGTGTCCCACTCGTTAGTCGGACCGAACCGAGGGTACAGGTCGGCCGCGCCTTCCGCGACGAGGCAGAATTTCAACGAACTGCCGATCGCGGTCAGTTCGTAAGCCGGGAACCGGCCGAGGTAGGCGTCGGTCTGGGGCGTCGAGTGAGAGCGGCTGCCGACGATCCTGATCGGCGTATGCCGCGGGGAAACGTGGATTCGCGACTCGGCGACGCCGCGCCGCGCGCGGAACGCGCCGAGCCCGGCGGCGCCCCAATACGTCAGGCCGAGCGCCGGCGCGGCGACGACGCCGAGCACCGGCTCGTGCTCGACGATCAGCGCGACGTTCACCGTGAACTCGCCGTTGCGTTTCACGAACTCGCGCGTCCCGTCGAGCGGATCGACGAGCCAGGACTCGCGCCAGCGGCTGCGCTCGGACCAGTCCGCGTGGGAGGCTTCCTCCGACACGACCGGCACGCCGGGGGTCAGCCGCGACAGTCCGTCGAGCAGGATCCGCTGCGATTCCAGATCGGCCAGGGTCAACGGGGAATCGTCAGCCTTTCGCTGCACCGCGATGTCGGCGTCGTACACCCGCATGATCGCCGCACCGGCCTCGGCGACGACCGGTCGCAGGGCGGCGGCGAGCGCAGATAGGTCGTTCATCGCCGCTATGATAACCGCAATGCCAGCCGCCGCCGCAGTGGATTGGGCCTCGGTCGAGACCGTGTTCCTCGACATGGACGGGACCCTGCTCGACCTCGCGTTCGACGAGTGGTTCTGGCGCGAGTTGATCCCGCGGCACTATGCGGCCCGGCATGAGCTCACCGAGCCCGAGTCGCGGGCGCTGCTCGAGCCGAGATTCCGCACGGCCGCCGGGACGATGGATTGGTACTGCATCGATCACTGGACACGGGCGCTCGATCTCGACGTGCGCGCGCTCAAGCGCGCGGTCGCCGGCGAGATTCGCTACCTGCCGGGCGCCGAGGAATTCCTGTCCCGGCTGCGTGTCCTCGGCAAGCGCGTCGTGCTGGTCACGAACGCGCACCCGGAGACGCTCGCGATCAAGGACGAGCGCGTGTCACTGACGCGGCACTTCCACGCGGTCTATTCCTCGCATCCGCTCGGGGCGCCGAAGGAGCATCCGCAGTTCTGGCCGCGTCTCGCCCGGCTCGAGCCGTTCGACGCGTCGCGTACGCTGTTCGTGGACGACAGCCTGCCGGTGCTCGAGAGCGCCCGCCGCCATGGCATCGGGTGCTTGCGCGCGGTGCGCCGACCGGACACGCGCCGCGGACCGAAGGATACCGGTGAGTTCACCGGCGTCGATCGGGTGCTCGACCTGTTGTGAACCGCTCTCAGGCGTCCGGCGGGATCGTCGCGGGTGTCGTGTCGGACGTCGCGTCGGGCGCTTTCGGCCCCCCGCCACGGCGGCCGCGTCCGCCGCGCCGTCGCCGTCGCCGAGCCGGCTCCCCCGTGGCGGCGGCGGGCGTCGCGGACCGTTCCGCCGGCCCCGCGCTC
>JAJYAM010000025.1 GCA_021779535.1 Pseudomonadota bacterium | reverse complement strand
ACGCGATTCCGCTCGCGATTCCGTTCGTCGATGCGACGATCGCCTCGCCACCGTTTACGGTGACCTTGCCCGCGGAAAGTCTCGGGCTCTCGAACACCGGGGTGTCGACGCCGTGCTGATGCGGGTCCTGATCGTGGGTCGCAACGTGAACGAGATCCGGCGTCTCCGGGATCTGTTTGCGGACTCGCCAGGTATCGAGGTCCGTGCGAAACCGATCACCAACGGGCATGCCGACCCGTTGCACGGGGTCGATCTCGAACCGGACGTCGTCGTGCTGCATTGCGGACTCGGGCAATCGGCGGATCTGGCCGCATGGACGGCCCGCCCGGCGGAACGACGTCCGGCGCTGATCGTGATCGGTCCCGCCGGACAGGCCGACATCACCCGGCTGGCGATCCGCAGCGGTGCACGCGATTTCCTGGCCGAGCCGGTGAATCCGCCCGACTTGATCGCGGCCGTGCAGCAGGTCGGTTCCGATCGACGATCCGAGGTCAACGAGGCGCGGGGAGCGGTCCACGTATTCGTCGGGGCGACCGGCGGTGCCGGTTCCTCGTTCATCGCGGCCAACGTGGCGCACATGCTGGCCGCGCATTCGGGCCGCAAGACGGTGTTGGTCGACCTGGACTTGAACTTCGCGCCGACCGGTCACCATTTGAACCTGACCCCGGAGCGAGGCTTGATCGAGGCGCTCGAAGAGGCCGCGACGCTCGACGAGAGCGCGCTCGAAGGGTTCGGTGCGCGGCACCCGAGCGGCCTGCGGCTGTTTTGCTCTACGGCGAAACATGCGGTGCTCAGCAAGGACATTCCGCCCGACCGGCTGTCCGCGTTCCTGTCGCTGTTGCTCCGAACGCAACAAGACGTGGTGATCGATGCCCCGCACAGCATCGATGCGCTCACCGCGACCGCGTTCGGTCTCGCGTCCGAGATATATCTGATCCTGCAGCAATCGACCCTGCACGTTCGCAACGCGACCCGGATGGTCCGCATTCTGCGCGACGAACTCGGCGTGTCGCCTGCGCGCTTGCGCATCATCGTCAATCGATATTCGAAGGATTCGGTATTGCAGCTCGACGACGTCAGTCGGGCGCTCGGCGTCGGGAGTCTCTCGGTCGTGCCAAGCTATTACCAGCGGGCGCTCGCGAGCAGCGACTCCGGCGTGCCGCTGTACGAAGCCGATCGCCATGCCGCGATCACGAAGGCGCTCCTCGAAGTCGTTGCGCAAATGACCGGCACCGCGCCGGCGAAACCGGGCTTGTTGCGCCGGGTGCTGCCGGGTTTCTTGAGAACCTGACGATGTCCACCACGCCGGCCTCGTTGAAGGATCGATTGGGCCTCGAGAGCGACGGGGCGAGCGGCGCCGAACCCGACCATCACCGTCCCCTGACCGCGGTCGAGCAAGAGTGGAAACAGCGGATTCACGACCGCCTTCTCGAGGTCGCCGACTTGACCGCGCTCGCCGCGCTCGAGAAGTCGAAGGCGCGCTCGCAGATTCGCGAGATCACGCTGCGATTGTTTACGGAGCAGGCCGCGCCGCTGTCGTTGGCGCAGCGCCAGATCCTCGCGCGTCGGATCGAAGACGAGTTGCTGGGTCTTGGGCCGCTGGAGCCGCTGCTGAACGACCCGACGGTGTCCGATATCCTCGTGAATGGTCCGAAGTCCGTGTACGTCGAGCGCCGCGGCCGCCTCGAAGCGACCTCGATCACGTTCGCGGACGACATGCACCTGATGAACATCATCGACCGGATCGTCTCGGCGGTGGGTCGACGGATCGACGAGTCCTGTCCGATGGTGGATGCGCGCCTCGCCGACGGCTCGCGCGTGCATGCGATCATCCCGCCGCTCGCGATCGACGGGCCGGCCTTGTCGATCCGCCGCTTCTCGGTCGAACGGCTGGGCATCGACGATCTCCTGCGGCTCGGCACGCTGACGCCGCCGGTCGCGGACCTGCTGCGCGCGGTCGTGCTGGGCCGCTTGAACGTGGTGATATCGGGCGGGACCGGCGCGGGCAAGACCACGCTGCTCAACGTGCTCTCGGGATTCATTCCGGCGAACGAGCGCATCGTGACGATCGAGGACTCGGCGGAGCTGCAGCTCCAGCAGCCGCACGTCGTCCGGCTCGAAACACGGCCGCCGAATATCGAGGGCAAGGGCGAGGTCACGCAGCGGGAGCTGCTGCGCAACAGCCTGCGCATGCGGCCCGATCGGATCATCATCGGCGAAGTCCGCGCGGCCGAAGCGCTGGACATGCTGCAGGCGATGAACACGGGTCACGACGGCTCGTTGACCACGGTCCACGCGAACGCACCGCGCGATGCGCTGTCGCGAATCGAGACCATGGTGTCGATGACCGGCATCGCCTTTCCGATCCGCGCGTTGCGCGCCCAGATCGCCTCGGCGATCCACGTGGTCATCCAGATCCAGCGCGGCGAGGACGGAAAACGGCGGGTGACCAGCATCCAGGAGATCAGCGGGATGGAGGGCGACGTGATCACGATGTCCGAGCTGTTCACGTTCCGGCGCACCGGTGTCGACGGCGAGGGGAACGTCCAGGGCCAGCTCGAGGCGACCGGGGTGGTGCCGGCGTTCCATCAGCGCGTGAACGTGCGTGGGGTTTCGCTGCCGATCGGCGTGTTCGCGCTTCCCGAGCGGCGACGCTGAGGATGCGCCGCGCATGAGCCTGTTCGTGATCGTGCTGTTCTGCGGCGTCGTGTTCGGCGCGGTCTTTCTATTGTCGCTCGGCTTGACGACACCGGCGGGCGGCGATGCGCGGATGCGGCGTGTATTGCGGCGTCGCCTGGAGCGCATGGACGCCGGCGAGCTCCGTGAGAATGCGCTGGTCATCCGCGAGAAGTACCTGCAGTCGCTGTCCCCGCTCGAGCAGCAACTCGAAGAACTGCCGTACATGGAGAAGCTCACCGTGATGAGCGAGCAGGCCGGGATCCCGACACCGGGATATCGCATCGTGCTGGCCTCGGGGCTCTTCGCGGGGCTGGCGGCGATCGTCGCGGGGCTGGTCACGCACAACGCGCTGGTGGCGCTCGCGGCGGGACTGGCGGCCGGTTGCGTCCCGGTCTTCCGCATCGTCGTACTCCGGCGGCGGCGATTCGAGAAGATCGAAGAACAGTTGCCCGACGCGATCGACGTGATCAAGCGCGCGTTGCGCGCCGGCCATCCGTTCAACGGCGCGCTCAAGCTGGTCGCGGAGGACATGGATCAGCCGATCGCCAGAGAATTCGAGCTGGTGTTCTCGGAGGTGAATTACGGCAACGACGTGCGCCGCGCGATGCTCGGTCTGCTGAGCCGCGTGCCAAGCGTCACGATGATGGCCGTCGTGACCTCGGTGCTGGTGCAGCGCGAGACCGGCGGTAACCTCGCGGAGATCCTCGATCAAATCGCCGGGGTCGTGCGCGGCCGATTTCGATTCCAGCGCAAGGTACGCGCGCTGTCGGCGGAAGGACGGATATCGGCGTGGGTGCTCGCGATGGTGCCGCTCGCGCTGGTCGTGCTGCTGAGCATCGTGTCACCGCACTATCTGCCGGTGTTGCTCCACAAGGAGATCGGGCATCTGCTGATCTACGGCGCTTTGACCTTGTTCGTGATCGGCGTGTTCTGGATCAGCCGGGTCATACGGATCGAGGTGTAGCCACGATGTCCGGATGGGCTATCGGACTATCGATTCCGGCGATCGTTTCCGTCGGCGCCGCACTCGCGGTGTTGCTGTTGTTTTGGGGCTCCACGATCGTCGTCAGCCGCCGCCTCGATCCGGCGCGGCGCCGGATCGCTGATCTCGGCACGCCGGGCGGTCCCGGTCTCAATCGCGGACTCGGAGGGCGGATCGCCGATGCCGTCCGACCGGTCGAGCGTTTCGTGATGCCGCGGGGCGCCGAGCGCGAGTCGACCCAGGAACGGCTGCGGCATGCGGGCCTCCGGTCGCCGAACGGGCTGGCGGTGTTCTACGGCGTCAAGATCCTACTGCTGGTGACGCTCGTCTTGATCTGGATCATCTGCGCGTATTTCCTGTTGCCGAACTTTCGCACCGAATACATCGTCTATCTCGCACTGGCCGTGGGATTCGTCGGATTGATCGCGCCGAACGTCTGGCTGGACGCGAGGGTGAAGGCGCGACAGCGTTTGCTGCGCAACGGGTTTCCGGATGCGCTGGATCTGCTGACGGTCTGCGTCGAATCCGGCCTGGGGCTCGCGCAGGCGCTGCAGCGGGTCGCCGACGAACTCGAGGTGAGTCACCCGGAACTCGCCGAGGAGATCGGGCAGGTGACCGCGCAAATGCGCGCGGGGGCCGAGCGCGAGGCGGCGCTGCGCGGGCTGGCGACGCGGACCGGGCTCGAGGACATCCGGGGGTTCGTGAGCCTGATGATCCAGACCTTGCGGTTCGGCACCGGAATCGCCGAGACGCTGCGGGTGTATTCCGCGGAATTTCGCGACCGCCGCATGCAGCGCGCGGAGGAAGCCGCGGCCAAGATCGGGACGAAGTTGATCTTTCCGTTGGTGTTGTGCCTGTTTCCGTCGTTCTTCCTGGTTGCGATCGGGCCCGCGGTCATTCGTCTGGTGGAGGCATTCAGCTTTGTATCAAGCCGTCATTGACCGCGCCCGGTGGATCGTTGCCGCGGCGCTCGCGCTCGGTGTCATGGCCGCCGTGCCTCGCGCGTTCGCCGCCGCGCAGCCGGATCCGTTCGCGGCCTCGGCCGTCGGCAAGAATCTGCCCGACGAGAAGATCTCGGCGACGGAAGCCGAGCGGCGCGCCCAGATCGCCTGGGAACGCGGCGACTCGAACTGGGCCGTGTACTACTACGTGCTCGCGATCAAGCACGGTGCGCCGCGCGCGCCGACGTTCGTGCGGATCGGGGAAATCGAGGCGGCGCGCGGCGACGCCGCCCGGGCCGAGCGGGCGTTCGAGATGGCGCATGCGGCCGATCCGAAGGATCCGCGGATCGCGGATGAACTCGCCGGATACACTATCCGCGAGGGACGCGTCGACGAGTCCGCGAAGCTGTATGGCGAGGTGCTCGCGGCGCTACCCGGCGACAGCCGGGCGCTCGACGGGATGGGCGAGGTCATGCTCGCGCGCCGGGCGTATGCGAGCGCGGTCCAGTATTTCACCGAGGCGCTCGCGGGACCGAACGCCGACGTCGGGGTGATCCTCGGGCATCGTGGATTCGCGAAGTTGCTGTTGAACGATCTGCGGGGGGCGAACCAGGATCTGCGGATCGCGGTGCACCTCGACCCGCATTCGGTGGCGTGGCGGTATCTGGGCGAATTGCAGGTGCGCGAAAACGAACCCGCCGGTGCGTTCTCGAGCCTGCTCCATTCGATGGACGCGGCGCACGCGTACAACGAGATCGGCCGCACCTACCTGCGGCTCGAGGATTATTCCCGGGCAAAACGCTATTTCGCGAAGGCCGTGCGCGCGTCGCCGAGCTGGTATCGCGAGGCGGAGACGAACCTCGCGCTCGCGACGGAACGCGCCCAGACGCCGCACTGAGGGCGGGCCGACCCGGGCGCGGTTCGTGTCAGGGCTCGACGGCCTCGAGCGCCGTGCTGCCGTCCGCGCACAGTTGCTTGGGGCTGGCGCCGAGGTAACGCCGGAACATTCGCGCGAGATAAGAAGAATCGGCGAAGCCCGCGATCGATGCCGCCTCGGTGACGGTCAGGTCCGACGAGTTCAGGAGCTTGCGCGCGTGCTCGATCCGGGTTCGCATCAGGTATTCGCGGCAGCTGCAACCATAGGTCTTGTGGAACAGCCGGCTGAAGGCGAACCGATCCATCCCGCATTGGCCCGCGATCGCGTCGACGCTGATTCTCTGGCCCGCATTCGGCCGAAGGCTGTCGATCACCCGCCGCAGGTGTTGGATCTTGGCGAGGTGAGTCGGGCTGGGATCGCGACTCGGCACGAGGCTCGCCGGGCGTTCGAGTGCGCGGGAATCGGATCCGTCGCGTTGCGATGCGATTGCGATCAATTGTTTGAGGTTCGCGCGCAGTTCGCGCAGCGGCACCGGTTTCACGAGGTAGTTCCAGACGCGGGCGCGGAACGCCCAGACCGCGAGCTCCTCGCTGTGCGTTTCCGTCAGCATCACGATCGGTACGCTCGGGCACTTGCGCTTGATGCCCTGCATCAACTGCAGGCAGGCGGGGCTCGGGTCATCGAAGTCGAAAACCGCGGCGAGGGGCGCGGCCCCGACCATGTGTCGGAGCGCCTGGTTCGGCGTGCATTCGACGACGCCGACCAATCGCCGGCACTCTTCGCGCAGCGCAATATTCGAGTTCGGCGGGCCGCAATGGACCCACAGAAGCGAACGGCCACGAACGACCTGATCCATCGATATCAACCCCTGAACGTCCTGTCTTAGAGGTCTCATGTCCCCGAAATGCGCCTCTCCTCGCGTCCGGGTCCTTGGAATTTAGCGTGTCGGCTTGCGGAGTCAACGGGTCTGGCGAGTTTTTCTGAATATTTGCGACCTGCGTCGCGACCTTTGGCACTTGACATAAGGTATCCGGCGGACCGGTGGCGTTGCCTGAACGGGCGCTCATCGGTATACCGACGGAACCCTGCGGCAACCGGAGCCACGCCGATGACACGCACCCCCTCGCCGGCGAGCGCTCACCGCCCGCCCCGGCGCGACGCCAAGGTCGCGTCGATGCGCGTGCGGATCGGCGATCGCGAGTTCGCGGCGCTCGGCGTGAAGCGCCCGGTCTTCGGCGATCTGTACCACTACTTCATGACGGTGAGCTGGCCGCGGCTGCTCGCGACGCTGGCCGCGTTCTTCCTCGGCTTCGATCTGTTGTTCGGCTGGCTGTACGACCTCGTCCCGGGCTGCATCGCGAACCTGAGCCCGCCGGGGTTCCTCGGCGCGTTCTTCTTCAGCGTCGAAACGCTCGCGACGGTCGGTTACGGCGACATGCACCCGGCGAGCGTGTACGGGCACACGGTCGCGACGATCGAGGTGTTCACGGCGCTGACGACGCTCACGCTGATCACCGGAATCATGTTCGCGCGCTTCTCGCGCCCGCGCGCGCGCTTTCTGTTCGCGCGGAACGCGGTGGTGCGGCCGATCGACGGCAAGCCGACGCTGATGTTCCGCGCGGCGAACGCGCGCCACAACGTGATCCAGGAGGCGTCCGCGCAGCTGCGGATGCTGCGTGACGAGGTCACCGTGGAAGGTTTCCGAATTCGGCGCATCCTGGACCTGCCGCTGGTTCGTGCGCAGCATCCGGTGTTCGTGCTCGGCTGGAACATCATGCACGTGATCGATCCGGCGAGCCCGTTGTGGGGCGCGTCGGCGGAGTCGCTGCGGCAGTCGCAGGCCAGTTTCATCCTGAGCCTGAGCGGGATCGACGAGACGACCGGCCATCTGTTGATCGGGCGTGCGCAATATCCGGGCGACGCGATCCACTGGAACCGGGCATTCCTCGACATTCTCGAGGAGGGCGAGGACGGGGTGATGCGGGTCGACTACCGCAAATTCCACGACGTCGTGCCGCTCGCGGCGGAATCGCCGCGGCCCGGCGAAGGCGAACCCCCGCATCCAGCGTGAGCGCCGTGGCCTGGCGCCGGCCCGCATTCGGCGCTGCGCCCGGCGCCGTGCTCGGTTATCCTGCGCTCGGCGTTCGGTGGTGGATCGTCAGGGCGGAGGAGGCAATCGATGCGGATCGAGTCGAAAGGCGGATCGTTCGGGTGGGTCGCGTCCCTCGGGTTGGCGTTGCTCGCGGGATCGGCGGGCGCGCAGGGGTTGCCCACGACGTTGCAGCAGGCCGAACACATGGACCGCGCCGACGAACTGCCGATGACGCCGTTCTACGCGACGCCGGCCCATTGGCGGCACACGAAGCCCGGCGCCTTGCTGCGTCAGCAGGCGTTCTCCGGGTATTCGCTGCCGGTGGGCACGACCGCGGTCCGGATCCTCTACCACTCGTTGGACGGCGCCGGCCGGGGCGTCGTGACCTCCGGGGTCGTGCTGGTGCCGGCCGGCAAGGCGCCGGCGGGCGGCTGGCCCGTGATCGCCTGGGCGCACGGCACGAGCGGCGTCGCGCGCGCCTGCGCGCCGTCGCTGATGAAGGACGTCTATTACGGCAACGAGGGCTTGTCGGAGATGCTGCGGGCAGGGTTCGCGATCGTCGCGACCGATTATCACGGTCTCGGCACCGCCGGCGCTCACCAATACGTCCTGCTCGATGCGCAGGCGCGTGACGTGATCTACTCGGTACCGGCGGCGCAGCGTGCGGTGCCGAGCCTCGGCGCGCGCTGGGTCGTCGACGGCCACTCGCAAGGCGGCGCGACCGCGTGGCGGGTCGCGGCGCTCGAGACGTCGATGGCCGACCCGCATTATCTCGGCGCGGTCTCGGTGTCCGGTTCGATGTCGGCGCGCGACATCATGGAGCACGTCGATCACAGCCAGGGCGGGAAGTTCTACCTGACCTACGTCGCGTTCGGCATTCACGCCCGCTATCCGCAGTTCGAGCCCGCGGACATGCTCACGCCGCAGGCGTTACGCGACTACCACGCGGCCACCACGCAGGGATGCTGGACCGTCGGCTATTTCCTGTATTCCAAGGGCCCGCGGACCTCGATGCTGCGGCCAGGCTGGCAGCACAATCCATGGGTGCGCCGCTTCCTGCGCCAGTCGCGCGAGGGCGCCCGACGGCTGCGCAAGCCGATCCTGGTGCTCGCCGGGGAGGCGGACCGCACGGTTCCGTTCGCCGGCGAACGGCGGGTCGCGGCGCGCGCGTGCCGGGTCGGCAGCGTCGTCGAGTTCAAGGCCTATCCGGGGCTCGATCACGATCCGACGATGGTCAAATCGGTGCCGGACCAGTTGCATTGGATCGCGGATCGGTTCGCCGGCAAGGCACCGGCCTCGAACTGCGCGTCGCTGTAGCGGCGCGCGTTCAATCGGGCTCGAGCGCGAGCCGGTCGCGCCGCTTGCCCCGATGGAGCAGGACCGACCCGATCCACAAGCCGATCAGCGCGAGCGCGAGCGCGACGCCGATCTCGCTGAAGTGCGCCTCGACGCGGCTCACGATCGGCCACGGCCCGCCCGGGAGGCGTGAGCGCTGCGCGAGGAGGCCGGCGACTTCGACGCCTCCGATCAGCAGCGCGATCAGCACCGACAGCAGTGTGATCGCGAGATTGTAGCGCAGCGTGCGCACCGGATCGGCGAGCGCCCAGCCATACGCGCTCGCCATCAGCACGCCGTCGGTCGCGTCCATCAGCGTCATCCCGGCAGCGAACAGGCACGGGAACACCATCAGCACCGACGCCGAGAGGCCCTTCGCCGCGGCCGCTGCCGCGATCCCGAGCAGCGCGATTTCGGTCGCGGTATCGAAGCCGAGGCCGAACAGGAAGCCGATCGCGATCATCTGCCGGCTGCTGCGGATCAGCCGGAACAGCGGTCTCAACAGTCGGGCGAGGATGCCGCGTCCGTTCAGCAGGCACTCGACGGTCTGTTCGCAGTACGCGGCGCCGGTGCGCAGCCGCCGATAGCTTCGCAGCAGCGAGATGAAGATCGCGAGGTTCATCAGCGCGACCGCGAATAAGAAGAGCGCCGAGATCGTGGTGCCGAGCATGCCGCCCAGATCGCGCGCGATCGCGCCGTATCGCCCCGTGATCGAGCTCGCGGCGAACGCGACCGCGGCGGTCGCCAGCACGACGACGGTCGAGTGTCCCAGTGCGAAGTACAGTCCGACGCCGATCGGACGGTGCCTGCCGCGCACCAGCCGGCGCGTGACGTTGTCGATCGCGGCGATGTGATCCGCGTCGAATGCGTGGCGCAACCCGAGTCCGTAGGCGACGACCGCGGTGCCGAGCAGCCAGGGCGCATCGCGGAACGCGACCAGCGCCCAGCCCCAGGCCGCCGCGTTGAACAGCGTCAAGGCCACGTACATCAGCGTGACCGAACGGCGTGAGGCGCGGGTCATCGGGCGATCGGGCTCCCTCGCCCGCAGGCTAGCGCGATCGCGGCGCCGGGACATCCGTGCTTACCGAAGCCACGCGCCACGGGCGCCGATCGCACCCGCTTTGTGTCTATAATATTCGTTTGTCGTCCGTCGGGAGACGGTCGGCCGTGATCCCGCGACGGAGTCGCATCATCGCTCGAGTATCGACGACCCTGAGACTGCTGCGCCAGCGCGCCTGGATGCGCTTGATCAGCACGCGCTCGCGGCGGCTCTTCCTGCAGTTCGGGTTGCCGTGGACCGCGGCGCTGCTGGTCGGCCTGGTCGCGGTCCTGTACGCGCGCTGGAGCGAGGATCTCTACGAGGTGTTCCTCGGCTGGATCCGCGGCCGCACGTGGCTCGCGCTGGTGATCACGCCGGCGTGCACGATGCTCGCGCTGTTCTTGACCCGCCGATGGTTCGACGGGAGCGAGGGGAGCGGCATTCCGCAGGTGATCGCCGCGTTGCACGCGCCGCGCGACCCGGGTCAGACGCTGATGAAACGCCTGTTCGGGCTTCGCGTGATCGTCGGCAAGCTCGGCGTCTCGTTGATCGGCTTCCTCGGCGGCTTGACGATCGGCCGCGAGGGGCCGACGGTGCACATCGGTGCGGCGATCATGGCGGAGACGCGCCGTTTCTATCCGCACCGCAGCCCGCGGCTCGAGCGTCAGCTCCTGCTCGCCGGCGCCGCCGCGGGTCTGTCGGGCGCGTTCAATACGCCGCTCGCCGGCATCATCTTCGCGATCGAGGAACTGGCGCGGGATTTCGAGAGCCGGACCAACGGCACGATGATCACCGCGGTGGTCTTCTCCGGCCTCACGTCGCTCGCGCTCGCCGGGAACTACCTCTATTTCGGCCAGATCACCGTGCCGAACAGTTTCCACAGCCGGTTCATCCTGCCGGTGCTGCTCGTCGCGCTCCTGTGCGGGCTCCTCGGCGCGGCGTTCAACTGGGCGCTGCTGCACTGGGAGCGCTGGATGCCGAAGCCGATGCGCGCGTGGCGGGGCAACCGGCCGATGCTCTACGCGTTCGTGATCGGTCTGGTGATCGCCGGGCTCGGCATCGTGACGCATGGGCAGACCTGGGGCAGCGGTTACGACCAGGCCCGGCTGCTGCTCGAGGGGCGCAACCCGATCACGCAGAGCTTTGCGCTCGCGAAATGGGGCGCGCTGATCGTGAGCTACCTCGCGGGCATTCCGGGAGGGCTGTTCTCGCCGTCGTTGGCGATCGGCGCCGGAATCGCCCAGTGGGTGCACGTCGCGTTCGCGTCGGCGCCGATGGCGTCCTTGATCGCGCTCTGCATGACGGGCTATCTCGCGGCGGTGACCCAGTCGCCGTTGACCTCGTTCGTGATCGTGATCGAAATGACCAACGGCACCGGCTTGGTGATCCCGATGATGGCGACCGCGTTGCTCGCGTCGCGCTTTTCCGGGATGTTCACCCCGCCGTTGTACGAAGCGCTGGCCGAGAAGAACTATTTTCCGCTGGTGCCGGGCTTCCACCCGGAACCGCGACCCGTCGATCCGGAGCGCGACCCGTTCCAATCGTCGTGAGCCGGCGCGTCGCGCCCGCGCCGACGGCCCTCATCCGGCGGTGATGCGGCACTCGACGCACGGGTCGAGCGCCGCGGCGGCCCGACGCGCGTGGTCGCGGGCGAGCTCGATCGAATCGGCCGGCGCGCCGAGCAACCAATGCCGGATCGCCCCGTCGGGATGGAAGTTCCACTCGGTCGGCGCGACGATCGAATACTCGAGGACCGTCCCGCCATCCACTGCGACGTCGTGGATCAGCATGCCGCGCGCGGTCTCGACGACCGCGCGCCCGCGGCCCTGGGCCGAGGCCACCGACAGGCGGCCGCACTGAAACTCGGGATCGCCGGTCGCATGCAGCGCGAGCTCGGTCAAGCGCGCGATCCAGCGTTGCAGCAGCGGCCGCCGCGCGAGCGCGGCGATCAGCGGCCGGTGGCCCTGGCGCGCGATCGGACCCGTCTCTCGCGGACCGCCTGCGAAGATCGGTGCGGCCGCGAACGCGGGATCGATCCGCGGCCACGAGGCGAACGTGTCGGGCGCGGCGAGCGCCGGCAGCGCCGCGATCGGGGCTGCGGCGGGCTCCCAAAGCCCGAGGCGGCGACGACAGGCGCGGGCGAGCGGGGCGTCGGTGCCCGCCGCCCAGTGCGCGAGTCCGCGCTCATCGGTGATCGCGAGCCAGCGGTCGATCGGCTCGCCGAGCAGCTCGCTTTCCAGCAGACGCGCGAGTGCCGGCGGGTCGCCTGCGGCGCGGCGCGCCGCCGCGAGCCGGGTCGGAACGTCGTCGGCGAGCGCCGCGATCGCGAGCTCGGCCGCGGCTTCGACCCTGGCCACGGCGTCGACGCTCAGTCGGGGCTCGACACCGGCGGCGGGGCCGTCGGACGGCCCGGTGGCGTCGGCGATAGCCTCGGTCCCGCCGGCCGCGGCGAGTGCGGCGCGGGCGGCGGCGCCTTGCGCGCCGCGGCAGATCGCGTGCAGGGTCTCGATCCAGATCGCCGCGTCCTCTGCCGGGCGACCCGCGAGCAGCGGCGCGAGCCGGGGGCGGCGCGTCGCGACGTGGACCGCGTCGATGCGACGATCCCGGGTCCGGATCGCGAGCTCGACCGCGCCGCTCATGCCCGCGCACGCCCCTCAGCAGATCCGCGGCAGCTGGTCGCCATGCAGCCAGTCGACGATCCGGCGGCCGCCAAGCCGCGTGCGCATCTGCACGAAGCGCCGCGGGTCCTCGATCACGCGGCCGATCCGCGTCGCGCCGGCGCCGAGCGGGTGCGCGCGCAGCGCGCCAAGCGCGTCCCCGGCGAGGTCCGGCGGGCAGATCGCGAGCAGCCGGCCTTCGTTCGCGACGTACAGCGGGTCGAGTCCGAGGAGCTCGCACGCCGCCTCGACCGGCGCGGGAATCGGGATCGCGGCTTCGTCGATCTCGATGCCGACGCCGGATTGCTGCGCGATCTCGTTCAGCGTCGCGCCGACCCCGCCGCGGGTCGCGTCGCGCATCGTGTGCAGGCCCGGCGCCGCGCGCAGCAAGGCGTCGACCAGGCCGTGCAGCGCGGCGGTGTCCGAGACGATCGGCGCGTCGAACGAGAGATTCTCGCGACAGGCCATGATCGCCATGCCGTGCGCGCCGATCGGACCGCTGAGCAGCACGACATCCCCGGGTCGGGCATTCGCGCCGGAGCAGTCGATGCCGTCACGCAGCTCCCCGACGCCGGTCGTCGTGATGAACACGCCGTCCGCCTTGCCGCGCTCGACGACCTTGGTGTCGCCGGTCACGACCGGGACGCCGGCCTCGCGCGACGCGCGGCCCATCGAGGCGGCGATCTTCGCGAGATCCGCGAGTGGAAAGCCCTCTTCGAGCACGAAGCTCGCGGCGAGATACAGCGGCCGCGCGCCCATCACCGCGACGTCGTTGATCGTGCCGTTCACCGACAGGCAGCCGATGTCGCCACCGGGAAAGAACAGCGGCGAGACCACGTGGGCGTCGGTCGCGACGACCAGGCGGCCGGTGGCGCGGCCCAGGCGCGCGCCGTCGTCGCCCTGCGCGAGATACTCGTTCGCGAGCTCGCGCACGAACAATTCGCGAATCAGCTGCGCCATCGCGCGTCCGCCGGATCCGTGGGTGAGATCGACGAGGCCGTGCTTGAGGTCGAGCGGCCGGGCGTACGGCGCGCTCACGCGGCGGCTCCGCGTAACCGCCCGTAGGTGTAGTGCGCGGCGCATGCGCCTTCCGAGGACACCATGCACGAGCCGATCGGGTTCTCGGGCGTGCACGCGGTTCCGAAGATCCGGCATTCCTCGGGGCGTTTCTCGCCGCGCAGGATCTCCCCGCAGGCGCAGGCCTTGTTGTCAGGGACCGGCTCGTACGCCACCGCGAAGCGCCGTTCGGCGTCGAAGTGCGCGAACTCCGGCCGCAATTGCAGCGCGCTCGCCGGGATCGTCCCGAGCCCGCGCCATTCGAAATCCGCGCGCCGCTCGAACACCCGGTCGACGAGCGCCTGCGCGCGCACATTCCCCGCGCGCGTGACCGCGCGCGTGAACTCGTTCTCGACCGCGGCGCGACCCTCGTTCACCTGCCGGACCAGCAGGTGGATCGCCCGCAGCAGGTCGAGCGGCTCGAAGCCGGCGATCACGACGGGCTTGCCGTAGTCGAGCGCGAACGGCTCGTACGGGGCGCTGCCGATCACCGTCGAGACGTGCGCCGGGCCGACGAAGCCGTCGATCGCGACGCCTTGCGGCGCGTCGAGGATCGCGTGCATCGCGGCCGGCGTGAGCACGTGGTTGCACAGGATGCTGAAATTGCCGAGCGCGGCTTCCGCGGCGTGCAGCACCGCGACCGCGGTCGGCGGCGTCGTCGTCTCGAATCCGATCGCGAGGAACACGACCTCGCGGTGCGGGTTCGCGCGCGCGATCGCGAGCGCGTCCTCGGTCGAGTAGACCATCCGCACGTCCGCGCCGAGCGCCTTCGCCCGCAGCAGCGTGAGCCGTTGCGACGCGGGCACGCGCATCGTGTCGGCATAGGTCGCGAGGATCACCCGGTGTTCGCGCGCGAGCCGTATCGCCTGGTCGATCCGGCCGATCGGCAGCACGCACACCGGGCAGCCCGGGCCGTGGATCATCCGGATTCCGTCGGGCAGCAGATCCGCGAGCCCGTAGCGGGAAATCGCGTGGGTGTGGCCGCCGCAGAACTCCATGAAGCGATAGTGCCGGTGCGCCTCGGCATCGCGCGCGATCGCCGCGGCGAGCCCGCGCGCGAGCTCGCCGTCGCGAAACTCGTCGACGTACTTCATCGGGGCGTCTCCAGCGCTTCGGCGCCGATCGCGGCGAACGCCGCGAGCGTGCGCTCGGCTTCCGTGGTGTCGAGGCGCTGCAGCGCGTAGCCCACGTGCACGATCACGTAATCGCCGACCGCGACGTTCTCGACGAGCGCGAGCGAGATGTCCTTGCGGACTCCGCCGAGCTCGACGATCGCGCGGTCGGATTCGAGTCGCGCGACGATGCGCGCGGGAATCGCGAGACACATGGGTCAATTCCTCCCGGTGGCGAGCGCCACCCACGCCTGGCCGAGGCTGATCGCGCCGTCGTTCGGCGGCGCCCGTTGCGCGTGCAGCACCTGCATTCCGGCCGCCGACAGGCCGGTCGAGAGCGCGTCGCGCAACAGGCCGTTGCACAGGCAGCCGCCGCACAGCGCGATCGCGTCGCGGTGGTGCGCAGCCGCCGCGTCGAGCGCGAGCGCGCACAGCGCCGCCGCGAGCGTCGCATGAAACAGCGCGGCGCCGTGTTCCGGCGTGCCGCGCCAGTCGGCGAGCGTCTCGAGCAGCGGCAGCAGGTCGAGCCGGCCGCAAGGGTCGATCCGCCACGACGCCGCCGCCGGCACCGCCCCGTGCCGGCGCGCGAGCGCCTCCAGGCGCATCGCGGGCTCGGCCTCGTAGCGGGCGGTCTCGGCGACGCCGAGCAGCGCCGCGGCCGCATCGAACCATCGCCCCGCGCTCGACGTCGCCGGACAGCGCAGGTCGCGCTCGAGCAGTTCGACGACGCCGCGCGCCGCGCTCTGGCGGGCGAAGCGCATCGGGATCTCGGCGCCGCGGCCGAGCCGATGCAAGGCGCCGGCCGCGACCCGCCACGGTTCCCGGGCGGCGCGGTCGCCGCCCGGCAAGGGCAGGGTCGCCAGGTGCCCCAGGCGCCGGCAGGTCGTGCCGGTCACCTCGAGCAGCTCGCCGCCCCAGGCCTCGCCGTCCGGCCCGAGACCGACGCCGTCGAGTGCGAGCCCGAGCAGCGGACCGGTCCGCCGATGCTCCGCCGCGACCGCCGCGACGTGCGCGTGGTGATGCGCGACCGCGACCGTGGACGCGCCGCGCTCCGCCGCGAACCGCCACGCGAGACGCGTCGACGGGAAGTCCGGGTGCAGGTCGTGCGCGATCCGCTGTGGCTCCACCTCGAGCAGCGCGCACAGATGCTGCGCGCACTCCTCGAGGAACGCGACCGTCGCGGCATCGTCGAGATCGCCGACGTGCTGCGACAGGAACGCCTCGTCGCCGCGGGTCACGCACACCGTGCTCTTCATGCCGGCGCCGAACGCGAGCACCGGCGGTCCGGCCGCGGGCAGGCGGATCGCCTGGGGCGTGTAACCGCGGGCGCGGCGCAGGAAGCGGGGCGCGTCGCCGCCGACGCGCACCGAGTCGTCGCAGCGCACCGCGATCGCACGGTCGTGCTGCAGGTACGCGTCGGCGATCCCGCCGAGTCGCCGCAGCGCCTCCTCGTCGCCGGTCACCAGTGGTTCGCCGCCGGGGTTCGCGCTGGTCATGACCCACACCTCGCGCGACGGTGCCGCGAGCCACGCGGTTCCCGGCGGCCGTCCGGCGGCCTCGTGGAACAGCAGCCAGTGGATCGGCGTGGTCGGCAGCATCACGCCGACGTGGTCGAGGCCGTCGGCGATCCCCGCCAGCGTGGCCTCCGCGGCCGGATCCTTCGGCAGCAGCACGATCGGCCGCTCCGCGGACTCGAGGTCGCGCCCGGCCGCGGCGTCCGCGCGCGCGATCCCGCCGAGCGAGGCGCGGTTCGCGACCATCAACGCGAACGGCTTGGCCTCGCGCGCCTTGCGCTCGCGCAGCGCGGCGACCGCCCGCGGGTTGCGCGCATCGCAGGCCAGGTGATAGCCGCCGAGGCCCTTGATCGCGACGATCTCGCCCGCGCGCAGGCGCTGCAGGGTCTGCGCGATCGGGTCGGCGCCGGGTCCCCCGCCGGTGTCGACGCCGTCGCGGCCGAGGAACCGCAGGCGCGGACCGCAATTCGGACAGGCGATCGGCTCGGCGTGGAAGCGGCGATCGGCGGGGTCCTGGTACTCGCGGGCGCAGTCCGCGCACATCGCGAACGGCGCCATGCTGGTGCGCGAGCGATCGTACGGCAAGCCCGTGGCGATCGTGTAGCGCGGCCCGCAATGCGTGCAGGTGACGAACGCATGGCGCCAGCGCCGGTTCCGCGGATCGAACAGCTCGGCGAGGCAGGCCGGGCAGGTCGCGGTGTCCGGGCCGATCGCGGTCGCGCAACGCGAGGCGACGCTCGCCGCGATCGCGAAGCCCGCGTGGCCCGCGGGGCACACCTCGCGGGCGGTGATCGAATCGATCCGCGCGAGCGGCGGCGCGTCGCTCGCGATCCGCGCGACCAGCTCTTCCAGCCGCGCGGCCGGACCCTCGGCGGTGATCTCGACACCCGCGGAATCGTTGCGAACCCAGCCGCATAGCTCGAGCTCGTGCGCGAGCCGCCACACGAATGGGCGGAACCCGACGCCCTGCACGATCCCGCCGACGCGGATGTGTCTCGCGTCGACCCGCAGGTGCGACGCGCCGCTCACCGTGCCGCGGCGATGCGCGGCGTCCGGCCGCGCTCGATCCAGTCGAGCCACGCGTCGATGCCGGCGCCCGTCTTCGCCGAGGTCAGGATCGCCGGCAGCCCGGGGTTCACGCGGCGCGCGCATTGCAGTGCGAAATCGACGTCGAAGTCGACGTACGGCAGCAGATCGGTCTTGTTCAGCAGCAGGAGCGATGCGACCCGGAACATCTCCGGGTACTTCAGCGGCTTGTCCTCGCCTTCGGTCACGGACAGGACGACGACCTTCGCCGCCTCGCCGAGGTCGAATGCGGCCGGGCAGACCAGGTTGCCGACGTTCTCGATGAACAACACGCTCCCCGCGGCGGGCGCGAGCGCCGCGAACGCACGGCCGACCGCCTGCGCTTCGAGGTGACAGCCCTTGCCGGTGTTGATCTGCGTCGCCGGCGCGCCGGTCGCGCGAATCCGCTCGGCGTCGCGGGCGGTTTCCTGATCACCCTCGATCACCGCGGCCGGCCGGGTCCCGCGGAGCGCCTCGATCGTTCGTACCAGGAGCGACGTCTTGCCGGATCCCGGGCTCGACATCAGATTGATCGCCTGGATCGCGTGCGACGCGAACGCGTCCCGGTTGGCCGCTGCGTAGCGCGCGTTCTTCTCGAGGACGTCGACCTCCAGCGAGACCAGCCGCGTGCCGTGCGCGAGCGGCGCCGGCGCGGACCAGGGTGCGAGCGGGCTCGCGGGGTTCGCGTGACCGTGATCGTGACCGTGTCCGCCGCCGCAACCGCAGGTCGTGCACATGGCCGTCACTCCACCTCGAGCTCTTTGATCCGCATCTGCGTGCCGCCGGTCACCTGGACCCGGCCGCTGCCGCAGCGCGGGCAGGGATCGAGCGGTCGCGAGATCAGTATTTCATGGCTGCAGCCGAGACACCAAGCGCGTCCGTCGGTCGCGACGATCTCGAGCCGCGCGCCCTCGGCGCAGCCGCCGCGCATCGCCGCATCGAAACAAAACTCGAGCGCGCCGGGCTCGACCGCGGCGAGCCGGCCGATCTCGAGGGTCACCGTGCGCACGCGCAGAAAGCGCTCGCGCTGCGCCGCCGCCTCGATCAGTTCGGCGATGTTCTGGCACAGGCTCATCTCGTGCATCGCGCGCGGTCCGTCAGCGCAGGAAGTCGGGCAGGGTAGGCTCGCGGCCGACCAGGTCGGGAAAGGCCTCGTCGAGCGCGTCCGGCTCTCCGCGCAGCGCGGCCTCCAACGCGCCGAGTGCGCGGTCGATCTGCGCGGCCCGCCCGGGCTCGATGATCTCGCGGGCGGTTCGCTGGAACGTGAGGACCCACGCATCCGCGTCGACCGGCCCCACCAGCGCGAGGTCGATGTCGGCGACGATGCCGTGTCGATCCACGCACCGGGCGATCCCGGTGCCGGCGCGCAGGACCCGCATTGGGATCGCGAGGCACATTCGCACGTACCCTTGTTCCACCCCGTCAGGGGTACACGCTACCTGAGCCGGCGTCGGATCCGAGACTGTGGTTTCCCCTTATCGGCTTGCGCGATCGCGCAGCGGCGCGCCGGGAACACCGCCACCGCCGGCGCGTCCACGCGTTCGTTGCGGTGCGATCCGCCGAACCGTACACTCGGGCAAAAACCGCCGGCCGGAATCGCGGTCCGCGATCGATGCCACAACAGGGGGCTGCCATGCTCGATCATTGGCGTTTCGTCGAGTTCCGTGGGCACGGCGGGCGCGTGCGCCGCACCCTGCTGCCGGCGGTCCTGGCGATCACGGGGCTCGGCGGCGTGATCGCCGCGCGTGCCGACGACGTTCCGAAGACGCCGGCGGCGGCCCTGGCGTTCGAAAAAGCCGATCGCATGCCCCCGACGTCGTTCTATGCGATTTCCCGGCTGCCGCACGGGGCTGCGGGCCAGCTGATCCGCTCCCAGGTCGTGACGGACTATTCGCTGCCGAAGGGGGTCCGCGCGGTCCGGATCCTCTACCACTCGCGTGATGCGACCGGGCGGGACGTCGCCGCGTCGGGCGTCGTGCTGATTCCGGCGGGCCAGGCGCCGCAAGGCGGATGGCCGGTGATCGCCTGGGCGCACGGCACCAGCGGCGTGGCGCGGATCTGCGCGCCGTCGATGATGAAGGACGTGTATTACGGGACCGAGGGCTTGTTCCCGATGGTCGAGGCGGGTTTCGCGGTGATCGCCCCTGATTACGCCGGCCTCGGGACCGCGAGCGCGCATCAATACCTCGATCCCACGCCGCAGGCGAACGACGTGATCAACGCGGTCGCCGCCGCGCATCGCGCGGTTGCCGGCCTTTCGGCGCGCTGGGTCGTCGACGGCCACTCGGAAGGCGGCGGCGCGGCCTGGTTCGTCGCGCAGCAGGAAGCGGGCTTGAAGGACCCGGACTACCTCGGTGCGGTGGCGGTCGCCGGCACCGTGAACATGCCCTGGCTCATGGACTACATGACGCGGAACGACGCCGACTCGTTCTATGCGGTGTATCTGGCGTTCGGGATCAAGGCGCGTTTCCCGCAGTTCCGCGTCGGGGACATGCTGACCAAGCGGGGAATGGCGCACTACCGGATGCTGACGACGAAGGGCTGCTGGTACTACGGCGATGCGATGGAACGGAGTCATCGGCTCGGCAAGCACGTGTTGCAGCCGGGCTGGCAGAGCAACCGCTGGGTCAAGCGGTACGCCGCCGAGACGGTGAGCGTGCGTCCGAACGTGCGGCAGCCCTTGCTGGTGCTCGCCGGCGGCGCGGACGTGTCGGTGCCGCCGCCGTCGATCGAGCCGATCGTTCGGCGGGCCTGTCACCTCGGTTATCACCTCGAGTTCAAGATCCTCCCCGGTCTCGATCACGACCCCTTGATGGACAAATCGACGCCTTATCAGCTCCAGTGGATTCGTGATCGTTTCCTCGGCCGTCCGGCGCCGGACGATTGCCCGAGCCTGCGCTAGGACCGGATCGGTTCCCCGGAGCGAGCTCGAATCCCATGCGTCATGCCGCGATCATCGGTTGGGGCAAGTGCCTTCCGCCCGCGGTGTTGACCAATCGCGACCTGTCGACGTTCCTCGCGACCGATGACGACTGGATCACGACGCGCACCGGCATGAAGGAGCGGCGGATCTCCCACGTGCCGGGCATCGAACTCGCGACCGTCGCCGCCGAACGCGCGATCGCCTGCGCGGGTCTGCGCGGCGCCGACATCGACCTCGTGATCTACGGCAGTTGCAGCAACGACGAGGCCGTTCCGAACAGCGCCTCCGGCGTCCAGCGGCGCATCGGGGCGGTGCGGGCGGCGGCGCTCGACGTCAACACCGCCTGCACGAGCTTCATGTACGGACTGTCGATCGGCACCGCGATGATCCGTTCCGGCACGGCGCGCACCGCGCTCGTGATCGGGGTCGAGCTGATCTCGCGCTACATGGACTGGAACAACCGCAACGTCGCGGTGCTGTTCGGCGACGGCGCCGCCGCGGCGGTGCTGCAGGAGAGCGCGGACGAGACGGGCGTGATCGCGGAGAAACTGCAGTGCTACGCGGAGTCGCGCGACATCCTGCGGGTGCGCGGGATGGGGACGATCTACGCGAATCTGGGGGTCCAGTTCGGCCAGACGCGCTGGGATTTCGACGGCCAGGAGATCTTCCGCAAGGCGACGCACGGGATGACCGAGGCGAGTCTCGAGGTGATCGCGCGCGCGGGAATCGCGATCGAGGACGTCGACCTGGTCGTTCCCCACCAGGCGAACCTGCGGATCATCGAGGCGGTCGCGAAGCGGCTCGGCGCGGATCCCGCGAAGCTCCATCTGACGGTCCGCAAGTACGGCAACATGAGTTCCGCGACCGCGCCCGTCGCGCTCGTCGAGGCGCTCGAGGAAGGCCGCGTGCCGCCCGGCGGCCTCGTGCTGATGCCCGCGTTCGGCGGCGGGCTGACGCTCTCCGCGCACCTGCTGCGCTGGGGCGAGCGGGTCACGCCGCTCGCGACCAGCAGCGCCGAGCTGCCGCCCTGCGAGAAGAGCGCGCTCGAGCTGGTCGAGGAGATCCGCGCCCAGAAGCGCGCGGGCGAAGCGGACGCCGCGAGGTTCGACGCGCTGCGCTTCAGCTGACCCGCGGCACCCGCGCCGCGAGCGCGGCGGCCGCGTCGATCACGGCCGCCTGGTGCGGCAGCAGGTCGTGACCGGCCATCGCCATGAACTCCTCGAGGTAGGGGTCCGTCGCCGGCGTCCGATGACGCGCGAACTCCTCGACGACCGCGAGTCCGCAGAACGGCACGTAGGCATTCGAATAGCCCCCCTCGTGCAGCGCGACGAGCCGCCCCTGGCACAGCGAACCGGCCGCGGCCATCAGCTGCTTCGCGAGCGTCCGGTAGGTCTCGCTGGTCGCGAGCATCCGGCCGATCGGATCCATCATGTTCGCGTCGAGGCCCGAGCAGACCACGATGAGCTCCGGCTGGAACCGGTGCAAGGCCGGGATCACCGCGCGCTCGAACGCCGCGACGTACGCGCCGTGGCCGCTGCCGGGCGGCAGCGGAACGTTCAGGTTCGTGTTCGCGCCGCGTCCGGTGCCGACGGCCTCCAGGAACCCGGAATCCAGCGGATAGCAGCGGTCCTGGTGCACGGAGATCGTGAGCACGGACGGATCGTCGAGGAACGCGAGCTCGGTGCCGTTGCCGTGGTGCACGTCCCAGTCGACGACCGCGACCCGGTTCAAGCGGCGCACGCGCCGGGCGTGCTTGACCGCGATCACCGCGTTGCCGAACACGCAATAGCCGCGGCCGCGGTCGGGTTCCGCGTGGTGGCCCGGCGGCCGCACCAGCGCGTACGCATTCGCGACCTTGCCGTCGAGCACCGCATCGACCGCCTCGATGCACCCTCCGGCCGCGAGACGCGCGATGTCGAAGCTGCCGTGGCCGATCGTCGCGCTGTCGCCGATCGTGCCGCCGCCGCCGGCGGAGAGCGTGCGCACCAATTCGACGTAGCGTTCGGTGTGGAAGGTCCGCAGCTCCTCGATCGTCGCGAGCCGCGGTGCGATCGGCACGAGCCGGTCGGTGAGTCCGCTGACCGTGAGCAGGGAGAGCATCCGGCGCTTGGTCGACGGGCTCTCCGGATGCGGATCGGGCTCGACGTACTCGCTGGAGGTGCTGAATCCGGCGCCGCTGCCCGGGTCGTGCCAGAAGTAGCGTTCGTGAGAGACGAGGCCGGTCGTGTGCATCCTGGGGTCGCTCCTGTCAATAACCCGCGGTCAAGCCAAAGTCGATCGGGATCGCCGCGCCGGTGATCGGCGCGGCCAGCTCCGACGCGAGATAATAGATGAACTCGGCGATCTCCTCCGGGGTCGCGAACCGCGCGCGACCTTTTTGCGGATAGCGTGCGAGCAGGTCCGCCTTGTAGCGCCCGGGATCGCCGCCGCCGTAGGCCGCCGCCTGGAACTCGATCATCGGCGTCGCGACGTCGCAGGGGCACACCGCATTCACGCGCACGCCGCGCGGCGCGAGCTCGAGCGCGAGCGCGCGCGACAGCAGCACGACGCCGCCCTTCGACGCGCTGTACACGCTCGCGCCGGCGTTGCCGACGAGACCGGCGTCCGAGGCCAGGTTCACGATCGAGCCGCCCGAGCTCACCAGATGCGGGATCGCGGTCCGGCATACGAAGAACGTGCCCTTGAGGTTCACCGCGAGCACGCGGTCGAAGTCGACCTCGGTCACGTGTTCCGCCGGTCCCTCGAGCCAGACACCGGCGCAGTTCACGAGCACGTCGAGACGTCCGAACGCCGCGATCGTGCGTTCGACGAGCGTTTCGCACGCGGGCGGGCTCGCGACGTCGACCGGGACCGCGAGGAGGCCGGGTCCGCCGCCGAGCGTCGCGACCGCCGCGTCGAGCGCGGCGCGGTCGCGGTCGCCGATCACGACGCGATGACCGGCGCCCGCGAAACGCCGCGCGGTCGCGAGGCCCATCCCGCTCGCGCCGCCCGTGATCAGTACCGTCCGCAGGGACATCGCTCGCGCGCCGGGCGGGTCACCCGCGATCCGGCGACCGACCCTTGGCTTCCTGGAGGATGTTGCCGCCGTCGACGACCAGCGTCTCGCCGTTCACGTAGCTCGCGCCGGCCGACGCGAGGAAAGCGACCGCGTGCGCGACCTCCTCGGGCGTGCCCGGCCGGCCCACGGGCGTCTCGGCGCCCGCCGCGAGCTCGGCCGCGCTCGACGAGGCGGTCGCGATCCAGCCGGGGGCGACCGCGTTCACCGTGACGCCGTACGGACCCGCCTCGAGCGCGAGCGCCCGCGTGAGGCCGACCATGCCGGCCTTCGCGGCGCCGTACGCCGAGGAGCCGGCGATCGCGACGTAAGGTCCGGTCACGGACGCGACGTTCACGACGCGGCCGTAGCGCGCGGCGATCATCGCCGGCAGGAACGCGCGCGTCGCCGCGAACGCGGTCTTCAGCGTGACCGCGATCATCCGGTCCCATTCGTCCTCGTCGAAGTCGACGAACGCCTTGCTGACCGCGGGTTCGCCGACCGATCCCATCCCCGCGTTGTTCACCAGCACCGACACCGGCCCGATCCCGGCGGCGAGCGCGCGTGCCGCCGCGAGCCCGGTCAGGTCCGCGACCACCGCGTGCGCCGCGTGGCCGCGTTCGCGCAGCTCGGCCGCGCGCTCGTGGACGCGCGCGGTCGTGCTGGTGATCGCGACCCGCATCCCCGCGGCGGCGAGGCGCGCCGCGACCGCGAAGCCGATGCCGGTCGCCGATCCGGCGCCGGTGACCAGCGCGTCGTAGCGCGCCGCGCCGGTCACGCGAGCCCTCCGGCGGACGCCGGCATCAGAATCGGTACGACGCCGTCAGGCCGTAGGTCCTCGGTTGATACCCGCGTGCGAAATAGTTCGTGTCGAAATTCGGCGGGAAGCCGTTCAGCGGCGTCGTCGCCAGGTCGCGCGCGAGGAACAGCGGGCTGTGGAAGTTGGTCAGATTGTGGACCCACAGCATCACGTCCCAGCCGCCGAAGTACATGCCCGCGCGCAGGTTCAGCACGCTGACCGTCGGCAAGCCCGGCAAGGTCGGATCGTCGTTCGGCGCGTTGTTCGGATCCTGGTACGGCTGCAGCGAGTTCTGCGCGGTCGAGAACTGGTATTCCGCGCGCACGTAGGGCCGGTGCGGCAGCGAGTGCCACTGATAGTTCAGGTTCGCCTCGATGTTCCACGGCGCGCTCGGCAGATGGTCGCCCGCGGTCACCAGCGGATAGACCCCGGCGAGCGAGACGTTGGTCGTGAAGACCGAGTCCGTGTACGCGCCGGTCACGCCGACCGTGAGGTTCTCCGTCGGCCGCCAGTTGATCTCGACGTCGCCGCCCTTGCCCGTGACCGAGCCGAGGTTGTAATCGAAGCCGAGGCCGCAGGTCAGGTAGACGAACTGCTGGATGTTGTTCCACTTGAGGTAATAGATCGACGCGCTGATCTCGAGCCGGTTGCGGAACAGGGTGTTCTTCGACCCGAGCTCGTATTGCCACAGCGAGTCGGATGCGTAGGACGGGGGCTGCTGCGGCAGTCCGTACGAACAGTTCTGCGGCAAGGCCGCGTTGATGCCGCCCGGCCGGAATCCCTTCGCGGCGCTGACGTAGTAAAGACTGTCGCGGGTCGGCTTGTAGTTGATCACGAAGCGCGGCGTGACCGGGTTGTCGCTGCCGCTGTTCGTGCTGTTGATGCCCGTACCCACGATCAGCGAACCGCTTTCGCTGATCACGCCGGTGTAGGTCATGTGGGAATAGCGCAGGCCCGCGGTCGCCTTGATCTTCGGCGTGATCTTGTAGGACAGCTCGCCGTAGACCGCGGCCTGCTTGTCCAGCATCGAGAACACGGGCTGATGGTACGCGTTGCCGGGATTCGCCGGGCTGATGTCGGTGCTGACGATGTGCTCGGTCGAGTTCTCATGCACATGGGCGTAATAGACGCCGGCGGTCCACTGCAGGCGGCTCGCGTCGTCCGTCGAGCTCGCGCGCCACTCCTGCGTGAAGTTGTCCTGCCGGTCGGTGAAGTACGCGCTGCTGAAGTCGTTCGGCGCGGTGTACTGGTTGTACAGGAATATCGTCGGCGCCCACTGCGAATAATCCGATATCGAATGCTGGGCGCGCGAGAAGTAAGAGGTGTTCGACGTGAACTGGACGCCCGGCAGGCTCCACTCGACCTTGACCGCGCCGATGTACCAGGGATCGGTGCTCGGGTTGCGCTGCAGGTTGCCGTTGTTGTAGTCGTTCCGCGCGGGGACGGAGATATTCCGCCAATACACCGCGGTGTCGTTGATGTGCAGCGTCTGCACGTAGAACGACGGCATGATCGAGAAATTCTCGTTCGGCTGCCACTTGAGCGCGGCGCGGAAGGTCGCCGAGTCCTGCCAGTTCGCGTTCGCCTCGGTCACGCCGGTGATCGTCGGTGAACCGGTGTACACGGTCGCGGGCGCGGTGCCGTAGCAGGGGGTGCAATTGACGAGCGTGCTCGGCGGCGGGGCGTAGCTGACGCGATTGACCCAGCCGCCGTCGTGCCGGATCGACGCGCTGACGCGAAAGCCGAGCTTGCCGTCGATGATCGGTCCGCCGAACGCGGCGCCGGCCGCGTAGTCGTTGCCGCCACCGTCGATCTCGCCGAAGTCGGTGCGCGCGAACCCCGAGTAACGATGCAAGCCGGGATCCGGGGTGATGAACCGGACCGTGCCGCCCTCCGAGCCGGCGCCGAACAGCGTGCCCTGCGGGCCCTTGAGCACCTCGACCCGCTCGAGGTCGAACAGCTGCGGATACGGCATCACGGTGCCGAAATTCAGGTGGCGACCCTGGATCGGCGTGTCGTCGACGTAGATCCCGGTGGTCGAGGCGCCGGCGCTCGAGTCGACGCCGCGAATCGAGATGTCGGAGTCCTCGTCGTTGTAGTTGCCGGAGACGCTCGTGCCGTTGCGCTGGAACGTGATGCCCGGCGCGACCCGCGCGAGATCGTCGATCGTGTGCAGCTGTTGCTGCTGGAGCGCCTGCCGCCCGAACGCGGTCACGCTCATCGGCACGTCCATCAGGCGCTCGGTGCGCCGCTCGGCCGTGACCACGATCTGTTGCAGTTGATCCCCGGATTGGGCCGACGCGGTCGTGGCGCCGGTCGTTTGCGCCGCGGCGAGACCGATCGCCAGCACGCAGGTGATCCCCGATGCGACGCCGAGGCGGCGCGCGCGAGCCCAATCGAGACGGCAATGGTTCATGGTCCGGGTCCTCACTTAACTGACCGCATAGTTGAATACGTGCTTGTAGGTGCCGAGATACATCAGGATCACGATGTCGGAGACGTCGCGCAAACCGCGGATCTTCTCGTTGGTCACGCGCAGCAGATGCTCGTGGCTCTCGCAGACGATCTCCGCGATCACGTCGTACGGCCCGGCGGTCGCGACGACGTAGATCGATTCGGGGAGCGCGCCGACCGCCTTCGCGATCCGGCGGGAGTCGCCGCGCGCCCTGATCCCGACCAGGGCCATCGACTTCGAGCCGAGCCGGATCGGGTCCGTGACCGCCGCGATCTGCATCACCCCGCGCGCGAGCAGGCGCTGCACGCGCTGGCGCGCCGCCGCCTCCGAGAGTCCCACGCGCTCGCCGAGCCTGCCGTAGGCCATCCGGCCGTCCGTCTGCAGCTCGCGCACGATCGCGACGTCGATCGCGTCGAGGCCGGCGTCGCGCCCGCGTCGGCCCGCGGGCGCGGCGCCGGTCCGGTCGGCGCGGTCGCGGCTGCGCCGCTCGCGTCGTCGCGAAGGGGCGCGGGAACCCGGCGGAAGGGTGGCGACTGAAATCGTGGTCTCCGGTGCGCTGATCGACGAATTCCGTTGTCTTATCGAGACTCGGCATCTATTCTAGTTGTCAAAGGACTGTAGTCGCGGCGAAGATCGCTGTCAACGCCGGCGAAGCGGACGGGGAGGCGGGGTGAGTTCATCGGCGAACATCGGCGGAATGGGGCGGTCGATCGACCGCGAGCGGTTGCGCCGGCTGCACGCGCGCGAACTGGCGGCGTTCGCGGACGCGCATCCGCGATCGCGCGCGCTGCACGAGCGGGCCCGTGGCTCGATGCTGGGCGGCGTGCCGATGCCGTGGATGGCGCGCTGGCCGGGCGGCTTTCCGGTCTACGCCGCGGGCGCGACCGGCTCGCGGATCGTCGACGTCGACGGTCACGCGTACGTCGATCTGTGCCTCGGCGACACCGGCGCGATGGGCGGGCACAGCCCGGCCGCGATGGTCGAGGCGGTGCGCGCCCAGGTCGGCCGCGGTACGACGATGATGCTGCCGACCGAGGACAGCGTCGGCGCGGCCGAGAATCTCGCGCACCGGTTCGGGATGCGCTACTGGCAGTTCACGCTGTCCGCGACCGACGCGAACCGGGCGGCGCTGCGCCTCGCGCGGCAGATCACCGGACGGCGGCCGGTGATCGTGCACAGCTACTGCTACCACGGCACCGTCGACGAGACCTTCGCGGTCCGCGCGCCGGACGGCGCGACCCGGTCGCGCGAGGGCAACGTCGGACCCGCGGTCGATCCGGCGACGACGACGCGCGCGGTCGAGTTCAACGACGTCGGGCAGCTCGCCGCGGCGCTCGCCGACGACGCGGTCGCGTGCGTGATCGCCGAGCCGGCGTTGACCAACATGGGCATCGTGCTGCCCGAGCCCGGCTACCACGAAGCGCTGCGGTCCCTGACCCGCCGCCACGGCACGCTGCTGATCATCGACGAGACGCACACGTTCTCGGCGGGTCACGGCGGCTGCACCCGGGCCTGGGGGCTCGAGCCGGACCTCCTGACGATCGGCAAGTCGATCGGCGGCGGCGTCCCGTGCGGCGCGCTCGGGATGAGCGCCGAGGTCGGCCGCCGGATCGCCGCGCAGGAGGGCGTCGACTACGAGGACACCGGCGGCGTCGGTGGAACGCTCGCGGGCAACGCGCTGTCGGCCGCGGCGATGCGCGCGACGCTCGAAGGGGTGCTCACCGAACCGGCATTCGAGCGGATGATCGCGCTCGCCGGCGACCTGCGCCGCTCGATCGCGCACACGATCGAAACCCGCCGGCTGCCGTGGAACGTCGTGCAGCTCGGCTGCCGCGTCGAGTACGGCTTCTCGCCGAGTCCGCCCCGGAACGGGACGACCGCGAAGGCGGCCGCGGACCGGGATCTGGAGGCGTACCTGCACCTCCATCTGCTGAATCGCGGCGTGTTGATCACGCCGTTCCACAACATGGTGTTGATGTCCCCGTCGACGACGGCCGCGGACGTCGCAGCGCACGATCGCAGCTTCACGGCGGCGGTCGACGAGTTACTCGGGGCGGACTGAACCGGGGCGCCGCCGAGGGCCTCGCGGGACGAGCGGACGATGCAACCACTCAAGCGCACGCTGAAATACTGGGATCTGGTCCTGTACGGGCTCGCGTACATCGCGCCGATCACGCCGTTCTCGACCATCGGGTTCGTCTGGGACGCCTCGAAGGGTCTGATCGCGCTCGCCTACGTGCTCGGCGGCGTCTGCATGTTCTTCACGGCGAAGAGCTACGCCGTGATGAGCGAGACGACGCCGTCCGCGGGCTCGGTCTACGGATTCGCGCGGCACGCGATCGGGGCATTCCCCGGATTCGTCGCCGGCTGGATGATCCTGCTGGACTATCTGCTGATCCCGGCGTTCGTGTTCGTGCTGATCGCGGTCGCGCTCGGCACGCTGGTGCCGTCGGTGGACCGTTCCGTGTGGATCGTGCTGATGGTCGCGTTCACCCTCGGGATCAACTGGTTCGGCGTGTCCGTGACGACGCGGGCGAACTTCATCGCGGTCGCGATCCAGACGCTGGTCACGGTCGGCTTCGTCGCGCTGTGCGTGATCGCGCTCGCGCACGGCAAGGGCACCGGCGCGCTCACCGCGAGACCGTTCTGGAATCCGGGCGCGTTCGACGGCGCGGCGCTGCTGACCGCGACGTCGATCTGCGTGATGTCCTTCCTCGGGTTCGACGCGATCTCGACGCTCTCCGAGGAGGTCGTCGGCGACGATCCGCGGCTGATCGGCCGCGCGATCATCGGCGTGCTGGTGATCTCCGGCGCGTTCTTCGTGCTGGTCGCCTGGGTGCTCGGCAACCTGCTGCCGGGGATCGCGATCCACGATCCGGCGGCCGCGATCTACGAGCTCGCGGCCTGGGCGGTCGGGCCGTGGTCCTCGCGCGTGATCGCGTGGACCTACGTGCTGGTGATCGGCCTGTCGAACGCGATCCCGATGCTGATCGGGGTCGCGCGCGTGCTGTATGCGATGGGCCGGGACCGGCAGCTGCCCGCGGCGCTCGCGCGGGTCCATGCGCGCTACCACACGCCCTACGTCGGCATGCTCGCCGCGTCGGCGATCTCGCTGACGGTCGCGCTCGCGATGCGCAACCGCCTCGGCGACCTCGCGACGATCGTGAACTTCGGCGCGCTGTGCGGATTCCTGATGCTGCACGTGTCGGTGCTGGTCGAGTTCGTGTGGCGGCGCCGCTCGCGCCGCTGGCTGGTGCACTGGGCCACGCCGCTGCTCGGGATCGCGGTCGTGCTGATGGTGCTCTCCGGGATGAGCCGGCTCGCGCTGATCGTCGGCTCGACCTGGCTCGCGACCGGATGCCTCTGGGGCCTCGTGCTGCACACCCGCCGTCGCGCGAAGCTCGCGCTCGAACTGTGACGCCGGCGGCGGTCCCGCCGGGAGGACCCGAACCGATGAACGACGATCCGTGCTACCGCTCCGCGGGCGAATCGATCCGCGCGTTCCGCGCCGGCGAGTGCTCGCCGGTCGATCTGATGCGCGCCGTGCTCGACCGGGCCGAACGGCTGGCCCCGGCCCTGAACGCGACCACCGCGATCCACGCCGACGCGGCGCTCGCGGCCGCGCGGGCCGCCGAGGCGCGCTACCGCGCGGGGACCGCGCGCCCCCTCGAAGGCATCCCGGTCGCGATCAAGGAAGAGACCTCGGTCGCGGGCTGGCGCAAGACGATCGGCTCGTTCCTCTGGGACGAGGTGCCGACCGCGCATCATCCGATGGTCGACAAGCTGATCGCGGCCGGCGCGATCCCGCATCTGCAGACCACCGTGCCGGAGTTCTGCCTGATCGGCCAGACCTTGTCGCGCCGCTTCGGCGTCACGCGCAACCCGTGGAACCCGGCGATCACCCCCGGCGGCTCGAGCGGCGGCTCGGGCGCCGCGCTCGCGGCCGGGATGGCCCCGCTCGCGACCGGCAGCGACATGGCCGGATCGATCCGGATTCCGGCGGCGATGTGCGGGGTATACGGGTTCAAGCCGCCGTTCGGGCGCCTCGCGAGCGCGCCCGGCGAGGAGCTGTTCGCGTTCGCGGTCGAAGGGCCGATGGCGCGCACCGTCCTGGATCTCGCCAGGATGCAGAACGTGATCGCGGGGCCCCATCCGTCGACCTATTCCGGCATGCCGTACGTGCCGTTGCCGGAGGATCCCGCGCCGATCGCCGGCGTGCGGCTCGGCCTGTCGTTCACGACCGGCCACACCGCGCTGTGCCCGGACACCCGTCGCAACCTCGAGCGCGCCTGTGCCGCGCTCGAGCGCGCGGGCGCGGTCATCGAGCCGGTCGACCTCGTCTGGGACGGGGGCGCGCTCGCCGAAGCGCTGATCGAGGCGATCTTCGGGATCTTCCTCGACGAATATCTCGCGAAACTTCCGGCCGAGCGGCTCGGCGAGGGGACCCCGTACCTGCGCTGGCTGATGGAGCGCCATTGCGGCAAGCGCAATTCGATCACCCGGGCGGCCGCGCTCGCGCTCGAGCTGCACCAGGAGCTCGAGCGCAAGCTCTGGGGGCGGGGCATCTCGGCCTTGATCTGCCCGACGGTGTTCACCACCGACATCGCCGCCGATCTCGACCTCGCGCGCGTGCGGCAGGTGGCGATCGGCGATACCCGGGTCGACAGCTACCTCGGCTGGGTCGGCACGCCGCCGTTCAATCTGCTGAGCCGGTACCCCGCGCTCGCCGCGCCGACCGGGCTCGCGGCGAACGGGGTGCCGACCAGCCTGCAGATCGTCGGGCCCGCGTTCGACGATGCGATCACGTTCCGGATCGCGCACCACTTCGCGCGCGTCACCGACGCCGGTCTGTACCAGCGCCACTTCCCGGCGTGCTGAGCCCGATCCGCGGCGCGGCGGACCGCGGGGTCGACGGCGGGCGCGCGGAAGGGTTATAAGAGCACCGGGAGATTCTCCGGCGGGCGCGGGCCGGACCAACTCGTGGAATGGGGGGATCGTGGAAATACCAGGAAACGACGTCGCGGCGGCCGGGTCGGCGCGGCGCTACATGCGGTATGTCGCCGTGCTCGCGGCGCTCGCGGGGCTGATGTTCGGCCTGGACGTCGGCGTGATCTCGGGCGCGCAGCAGTTCATCCAGCGCTCTTTCGCGGTCGACGATCGGATGATCGAGCACATCGTGAGCAGCATGATGGTCGGTGCGGCGATCGGCGCGGCCCTGGCCGCCTGGTTGTCGGGGCACTTCGGGCGCAAGCGTGCGTTGTTGTGGAGCGCCTCGTTGTTCGTCGCCGGATCGATCGCGAGCGCCGCCGCCGGGTCGCCCGACATGCTGATCGGCGCGCGGCTCGTGCTCGGTCTCGCGATCGGGATCGCGGCCTTCACGGCGCCGCTCTATCTGGCGGAGATCGCGCCCGAGGACAAGCGCGGCGCGATGATCTCGACCTACCAGCTGATGATCACGATCGGGATCTTCCTCGCGTTCGCGTCGGACACGGTGTTCAGTTACTCCGGGCGCTGGCGCTGGATGCTCGGGATCATCGCGGTGCCGGGCGCCGCGTTCCTGCTCGGCGTGCTCGGCCTGCCGGAGAGCCCGCGCTGGCTCGTGTTGCGCGGCCGGCACGACGATGCGCAGGGCGTGCTGCGCCGGTTGCGCGGCGGCGAGGCGATCGCGCGCGCGGAAGTCGCGGAGATCGAGGAGCGGCTGCGGACTCCGCAGCAGGGGTGGCAACTGTTGCGCGAGAACCGGAACTTCCGCCGTTCGGTCGGTCTCGGGATCGCGCTGCAGGTGGTGCAACAGCTCACCGGCATCAACATCGTGATGTACTACGCGCCGCGGATCTTCGCCGACATGGGTTACGCGACCGGCGCGCAGATGCTGTTCACCGCGGCCGTCGGGCTGACCAACGTGCTCGCGACCTTCATCGCGATCGGCTACGTCGACCGCATCGGGCGCAAGCCGATCCTGTACGCCGGCTTCGTCGTGATGGCGATCGGTCTCGCGGTGGTCGGCGCGCTGATGGCGGCGGGGATGGCGACGCACGCGCAACGGCTGCTCGCGGTCGCGATGCTGCTGGTGTTCGTGATCGGCTTCGCGTTCTCGGCGGGCCCGCTGGTCTGGACCTTGTGCTCGGAGATCCAGCCGCTCAAGGGGCGCGATTTCGGCATCGGCGTCTCGACGGTCACGAACTGGCTCGGAACGGCCGCGGTCGGCGCGACCTTCCTGACGCTGCTCAACCATCTCGGCCATGCGCAGACCTTCTGGCTCTACGCCGCGTTCAACGCGTCGTTCCTGTTGTTCACGTGGATATTCGTCCCCGAGACCAAGGGCGTGAGCCTCGAGTCGATCGAGCGCCGCTTGATGGAAGGCCGGCCGCTGCGCGAGATCGGGGGATGAGGGGGCGTGTCGTCGGGAGGCCGGCGGAAAGGGGGTACTTGCCGATGAACATTCGTACGCTCGCACTGTGCGTGATGGCGCTGCTGCCGCCCGCGGCGTTCTGTGCCCCGGCGGCAACGCCGGCGCCGGACGGCTGGAGCGGCAAGGGTCAGGCCGGCGGTGTCTCTTCGCAGGGCAACACGCAATCCACCACGTTCAACGCGGCGCTGGATCTGGCGCTCGCCGACGGGCCGTGGAAGCATGCTTTGCACGTCGACGGCCTGTACGCCCGCAACGCGGGAATCACCTCCAG
>JAJYAM010000096.1 GCA_021779535.1 Pseudomonadota bacterium | reverse complement strand
TCGACCTCGCGACCGCGCAACGGCGCACGAGCGCGCAGCTGTCGCTGTGCACCCGGCACCGGTCGCGGTGGATCGAGGGCGCACCGTCCGCCACCGGCGCACGCAGGAAATTCCTGGTCGACGCCGCGGATCCCTGCTGGGTCTATCGCGCGGCCGATCTCGATGCCGCCCGCAGCGTGCGCGTCGCGGTCGGGCGGCTCCGGGTCGAGCCGCCGCGCGCGCCCGGCGCGCTCGTGATCCGGCTCGACGGCTGCGCGGGCGCGCTGCTCGCGCGCCTGCCGCTGCCGCGCCACCCCGACGCGGTCACGGTCCTGCCGGCGGTGCCGGTGCCGTCCTCGGTGCGCGGGCTCCACGACCTGTGCGTGCGGCTGCCGCGATCGGCGCACGGCGGGCACTGGGCGCTCGCGTGGATCGCTCTCGAGGGCCCGCCGCCGCGTTAGCGGTGCTTCACCACGTAGTCGATCAGCGCCGCGATCCCGGCCGCGCCCGGCCCGCTCGGCCGGTGCGCGCCGCCGATCGTGATCGCCCCGGCGAGCTTCTTGCCGAGCTCGACCCCGAACTGGTCGAACGAGTTGATCCCCCAGACCGTGCCCTGGACGAACACGCTGTGCTCGTACAGCGCGAGCAGCTGGCCGAGCGTGCGCGCGGTGGTGCGCGGATACAGCAGCAGCGAGCTCGGCCGGTTGCCCGGGTAGGTCCGGTGCGGCGCGAGCCGGGCGACGTTCGCCTCGGACAGGCCCGCGGCGCGCATCTCGCGCTCGGCCTCCTCGCGCGTCATCCCGAACGCGAACGCCTGCACCTGCGCGAAGCAGTTCTGCAGCGCGAGGTCCTGAGCCGCGGTATCCCCGGACGAGCCGCGCAGCGGCGCGATGAAGTCGAGCGCCGCCGAGGCGCTCCCCTGGTGCAGCATCTGGAAGAACGAGTGCTGCGCGTTCGACCCCGGCTCGCCCCAGACCACCGGCGCGGTCGCGTAGTCGACCGGCGTCCCGGCGAGCGTGACCGACTTGCCGTTGCTCTCCATCTCGAGCTGCTGCAGGTACGCCGGCAGCCGCGCGAGCCGCTGCTCGTACGGCAGCACCGCGAGCGTCGGCAGCCCGAGGAACGTGCGGTTCCACACGCCGACCAGCCCCATCAGCACCGGCAGGTTCTGCTCGAACGGGGTGTTGAGGAAGTGCGCGTCGATCTCGCTCGCGCCGTGCAGGAACTCGCCGAACCGCTCGCTCCCGATCACGAGCTCGGCGGCGAGCCCGACCGCCGACCACACCGAGTAGCGCCCGCCGACCCAGTCCCACATCGGGAAGCGCCGCCCGGGCCGCAGCCCGAACGCATCCATCGCCGCGGCGTTGGTCGACACCGCGACGAAGTGCGCGCCGGGCGCGTCCGCGCCGAGCGCGCCGACGATCCACGCCCGCGCGGCCTGCGCGTTCGCCTGCGTCTCCTGGGTCGTGAACGTCTTCGAGCACACGACGACCAGCGTCTCGGCCGGATCGAGCGTGCGCATCAGGTCCTCGAGCTGGGTGCGGTCGACGTTCGAGACGAAATGCGGCGTGAGCCCGCCGCTCCACTCGTGGCGCAGCGCGTCCGCGACCAGCAGCGGCCCCAGGTCCGAGCCGCCGATCCCGATGTTCACGATCTGCCGCAGCGGCTGGCCGGTCGCGCCGCGCTCGCGGCCGTCGCGCACCGCCGCGACGAACGCTTCGATCTGCTCGCGCGCCGCCTGCACCTCGTGCTGGACCGCGGCGGAGCCCGCGAACGTCGAGCGCAGCGCCGCGTGCAGCACCGCGCGCCCTTCGGTCACGTTGATCGGGTCGCCGCGGAACATCGCCTCGATCCGCGCCGCGAGCCCGGCCGCCCGCGCGAGCGCGCACAGCGCGGCGAGCGTCTCGCGGGTGACCCGCTGGCGCGACAGGTCGAGCAGCCACTCGGCATGCTCGACGTGCAGGTGCTCGAAGCGGCGCTCGTCGGCGTCGACCAGATCGCGCAGGTGCGCCTCGCGCATCGTCGCGGCCAGTTCCGCGAGCGCGCGCCACTCGGGCAGCGTCGAATGCAATACGGTCATCGCGGGCTCCTCCTCAGCGCGTCCGGCGCGCCGCGTAGTGCGCCAGATACCAGTCCACGAACCGCCGGACGCCGACCTCGATCGGCGTCGACGGATGAAAGTCGAGATCGCGCTCGATCCGCGTGAGGTCGGACGCGGTCTCCGGCACGTCGCCCCGCTGCAACGGCAGGAACTCCTTCTCGGCCTTGCGCCCCAGGCACTCCTCGAGCACCTCGATGTAGCGCATCAGCTCGACGGGCGCGCGGTTGCCGACGTTGTAGATCCGGTACGGGACCCGGCTCGTGCCGGGGTCCGGCGCGTCGGAGTCCCAGGCCGGATCGGCGGTCGCGATTCGATCGACCGCCGCGACCACGCCGCGCACGATGTCGTCGATGTAGGTGAAATCGCGGCGGTGCCGGCCGCGGTTGAACACCTGGATCGGCCGCCCGGCGAGGATCCGCTCGGTGAACAGGAACAGCGCCATGTCCGGCCGTCCCCACGGGCCGTACACGGTGAAGAACCGCAGCCCCGTCGACGGCAGGCCGTGGATCGCCGCGTACGAGTGCGCCATCATCTCGTTCGCCTTCTTGGTCGCCGCGTACAGCGACAGCGGATGGGCCGTGCCCTGCGACTCGGAGAACGGCATCCGCGTGTTCGCGCCGTACACCGAGCTCGTCGACGCGTAGACGAGGTGCCCGACCCGCTGCGCGCGGCAGCCCTCCAGCACGTTGATGAAGCCGACCAGGTTGCTGTCGACGTAAGCTTCCGGGTTCTCGATCGAGTAGCGCACGCCCGCCTGCGCGGCGAGGTGCACGACGCGGTCGAATCCGCCGCCCGCGAACAGCGCGCTCATCGCCGCGCGATCGGCGAGGTCGACCGCCTCGAAGCGGAACGCCGGGCGCGCGAGGCGCTCGAGCCGCTGGCGCTTCAGCGCCGGGTCGTAGTACGGGTTCAGGTTGTCGATCCCGACGACCTCGTCGCCGCGCTCGAGCAAGGCCTGCGCGGTGTGGTAGCCGATGAAGCCGGCGGCGCCGGTCACGAGCACCTTCACGAGGCTCTCCACACGGTGGCGCCGCCGCTCGCCTTGTCGATCAGCGCGAGCACGTGCTCGTGCGCGGCGAGCTCGGCCGCGTCGGCGCGCCGCACCGGCAGCGCGGCCCGCCCGGCGGCCGCGGGGCGCACGGGCGCCGCGGCCGGCGCGCCGTCGGCGTCGGTTTGCGCGCCGAGCCCGAGGTTCGCCTGCCCGCCGGTCATCGCGAGATACACCTCCGCGAGCAGGTGTGCATCGAGCAATGCGCCGTGGAGTTCGCGCCGCGAATCGTCGACCGAGTAGCGTTTGCAGAGCGCGTCGAGGCCGTTGCGCTGGCCCGGATGCATCCGCCGCGCGAGCGCGAGCGTGTCGAGCACGCGGCACAGCCGCTCGATCCGCGCGTCGAGGCCGGCCCGCGCGAGCTCGGCGTTCACGAAGCCGACGTCGAACGGCGCGTTGTGGATCACGAGCTCGGTGTCCGCGATGAATTCGCAGAACTCGGCCGCGATCTCCGCGAACTTCGGCTCCGCGCGCAGCTCCGCGTGCGACAGGCCGTGCACCGCCTGCGCGCCCTCGTCGATGTCGCGCTCCGGGTTCAGGTAACGGTGGAACACCCGGCCGGTGACCCGCCGGTTCACGATCTCGACGCACCCGATCTCGATGACCCGGTGGCCTTGATCCACTTCGAGACCCGTGGTCTCGGTATCCAGGACGATTTGACGCATCCGCTCAATGCCCTCGCAGGAGCCGGTCGATCGCGAGATTCGCGAGCGCGTCGGCGCGCTCGTTGCCCGCGGTGCCGGCGTGCCCGCGGACCCAATGCCATTCGACGTCCTGGGATTGCACGGCGAGGTCCAGCCGTTCCCACAGGTCCTGGTTCTTCACCGGGGTGCGCCCGGCGGTGCGCCAGCCGCGCGCCTTCCACCCCGGCAGCCACTCGGTGATTCCATGCATCACGTATTTCGAGTCGGTGTAGAGCGCGACCTCGCAGCGGCGTTTCAGCGCGAGCAGCCCCTCGATCGCCGCGGTCAGCTCCATCCGGTTGTTGGTCGTCTGCGCCTCGGCGCCGTAGATCTCCTTGCGTTGTTCGCCGGCGATCAGCAGCGCCCCCCACCCCCCGGGTCCGGGATTGCCCCGGCAAGCCCCGTCGGTATAGATCTCAACGCCGGGCATCGGTCACCTGCGAGCGCGCCTCGGACGCCGCGACCAGCACCGTCCGGCGGACGCGCCGCCGCGGTCTCACGGGCGTCACGCTCGCCACCCGCTTGCGCGCCTTCAACCAGTACCCGCGGTGGCCGAGGTAGCCGCACACCCGTTCGACGTCGAAGCCGAGCAGCGCGACCCAGTCGCGCAGCCGCCGTTCGGACAGCAGCCGGCGCGCGCCCGGCGGAAACGCCGGCCGGCGCAGCAGCCGGCCGAACCCGCGCCGCACCCCCCAGACGCTCCACGGGTTGAATCCGCAGATCAGCAGGCAGCCCTCCGCGCACAGCACCCGCCCCGCCTCGCGCAACACCGCATACGGGTCCTCCACCCATTCCAGGGTATGCGGTAGCAGTACGGCATCGATGCTATCGGCCGGAAACGGCAGCGCATCGAGCGCCGCGCACAGGGTCACGCCCGGGTCCTCCCAGGCCGCGACCACGGTGGTGTGCTGGGTGCGCGCGGCGCGCAGCAGCGGGCTGCCCTGCCCCCAGCTGCCGACCTGCAGCAGCTCGAACCCGAACACGTCCTCGAGCGCGGGGCCGGCGAGCGCGTTCTCGGCGCGAAGCACCCTTTGGCCCAACGGGCTGTCGAGCCAAGCGACCGTCGGGGTCCGGGATGCCTGCAAAGATGACCTCTTGTACAGAAAGCTAGCGGATTGCAGATGTTACAGGTTAAATACGCAACAAAATGTCAAACTCGAAACCCGCAATCCGCGTCAGACCGATCCGTGCGTTCGCCGACAACTATATCTGGGTGATCGAGTCCCTGGCCGCGCCGGGTCGGGCGATCGTCGTCGACCCGGGCGACGCGGCCCCGATCGATGCGGATTTTCGCGCGAAAGACATTGAACTGGCAGGAATTTTACTGACTCATCACCACCCTGACCACATCGGCGGCGTGGCCGGATTGATCGCGCGGACGCCGGTGCCGGTGTTCGGGCCGGACGATCCGCGGATGCCGGCGGGCACGCGGCCGGTCGCCGATGGCTCCGTGATCGAGTTCTCGGAATTGCAGCTCTCCTTCGAGAGCTGGACGCTTCCGGGACATACTGCGAGTCACGTGGGTTACATCGGGCACGGTGCGCTGTTCTGCGGCGACACGTTGTTCAGCGCCGGTTGCGGCCGCTTATTCGAAGGGAGCCCCGAGGAGATGAACGCGTCCCTGACCCGACTTGCCGATTTGCCGCCCGATACCCGGGTGTATTGCGCGCATGAATACACCGCCGCGAACCTCGCGTTCGCGCTCGCGGTGGATCCTTCCAACGACGCCGCGCGCCGCTACGACGCCACGGTCGCCGAACGGCGCGCCGCCGGCACCCCGTCCCTGCCCTCGACGATCGAGCTCGAGCGCCGCGTGAACCCGTTCCTGCGCTGCGCGACCCCGGCGGTGCGCCAAGCCGCGGAAGGCCGCGCCGGACACGCGCTCGCACGCTCGGCCGAGGTGTTCGCGGAGCTGCGCCGCTGGAAGGACGGCTTCCGATGAGGCCGCTCGAGCGCTGGCGCCGGCTCGGCCTCGCGAGCCTGCTGCTCGGACTCTCGGCCTGCGCGCATCGGCCGGTGACGCAGACGCCGATCACCAAGACGCTGATCCCGGCGCTGCCCGCCGCGAACGCCCCGACGACCGTCGCGATCCCGACGGTGGTCGCGGACCACGCGGCGCGTCCGCCCGACGACTACGCGAATCTCTGGGACCGGCTGCGCGCCGGTTTCGTGCTGCAGGAGGTCCAGGAACCCGCGATCGACGAGCAGCTGCAATGGTTCCTGCACAATCCGCAGTTCCTGCAGCGCACGTTCTATCGGGCGCGGCTGTATCTCTATCAGGTCGTGAGCCAGCTCGAAGCCCGCGGGATGCCGACCGAGTTCGCGCTGCTGCCGGTCGTCGAGAGCGCCTATCAACCGTTCGCGTACTCGCCGAGCCGTGCCGCCGGCATGTGGCAGTTCATCCCCGCGACCGGCCGCCGCTTCGGCTTGAAGCAGGACTGGTGGTTCGACGGCCGCCGCGACGTGCTCGACTCGACCCGCGCGGCGCTCGACTACTTCCAGCAGCTGCACGCGCAGTTCGGCGACTGGCTGCTCGCGATCGCCGCCTACAACATCGGCGAGGTCGCGATCCAGCACGCGGTCGACGAGAACCGCGCGGCCGGCCTGCCGACCGACTTCTGGCATTTGAAGCTGCCCGCGGAGACCCGCGCGTACGTGCCCGAGCTGCTCGCGCTGAAGCGCCTGATCGCCGATCCCGAGCGCTACGGGATCGACCTGCCGCCGATCCCGGACCAGCCGTATTTCGCGGTGGTGCACGTCGGCACGCAGATCGACCTGCGGGTCGCCGCGAAGCTCGCGGGCACCTCGTATCACAAGCTCGTCGAGCTCAATCCCGGCTTCAACCGCTGGGCGACCGATCCCGACGGTCCGCACCGGCTGCTGGTGCCGGCCGACGACGCGGCGCAGTTCGCGGCGAACTTGAAGTCGATGCCGGCCGAGGATCAGGTGCACTACCTGATCCACACGGTCCGGCCGCGCGAGACCCTGACGCTGCTCGCGCGCCACTACGGCACGACGCCGGCGGCGCTGATCCGGCTGAACGGCCTGCACGGCTGGCGGCTGCGGGCCGGCGAGACGCTGCGGATCCCGGCGGCGAGCGGCTCGGTCGAGCGTTCGGTCGAGCTCGCGGCCGCGCGCGTCGATCGCGAAGGCGGCGGGCGCTCGCGTGAGTTCCACGGGTCCGCGATCTACCGCGTCCGCCGCGGCGACACGCTGGGCGCGATCGCGCGGCGCGAGCACGTGCCGCTCGCGCTGCTCGCCCGCCTGAATCACCTCGGGCGGCACGATCGCATCGTCGCCGGCCAGCGCCTGCACGTCGAGCGCGTCGCCTCGCGGCATCGGGCCCGGATCTTCCACGGCCGCGCCCGGCTGTACGCGAGCCGGCACATTCCGAAGATCCGGCACGTCCACCCGGTCCGGCGCATGACCTACCGGGTCCGCAAGGGCGACACGGTCTACAGCATCGCGCGCCAGTTCCAGGTCTCGATGCAGCAGCTGCGCCACTGGAACGGGCTGAAGCACCGCCGCCTGATCCGCACGGGCCAGCGCCTCGTGCTGTACGTGCGGCCGAACCGTCAAGAAGGATGATCAACGATGGGTTTCCTGGCCGGTAAGCGCGCGCTGATCGTCGGTCTCGCGACCGACCGCTCGATCGCCTGGGGCATCGCGCAGGCGATGCGCCGCGAAGGGGCGGACCTCGCGTTCTCCTACCTGGAGCGGATGGGTGACCGGGTCGTGCCGCTCGCGAAGCAGCTGGGCTCCGAGATCACCTTTCCGATGGACGTCGGCACCGACGACGACATCGCGAACGGGTTTCGCCGGCTGGGCGAGCACTGGCGGCAATTCGACGTGCTGGTGCATGCGGTCGCGTTCGCGCCGCGCGAGGCGCTCGCCGGCCGGTTCGTCGATTCGACCTCGCGCGACGCGTTTCGGGTCGCGCACGAGATATCGAGCTACAGCCTGACCGCGCTCGCCCGCGCGTCGTTGCCGTTCCTCGAGGGCCGCGCGGGCTCGATCGTGACCCTGAGCTACCTCGGCGCGATCCGTTCGATCCCGAGCTACAACGTGATGGGGCTCGCGAAGGCGAGCCTCGAGGCGAACGTGCGCTTCCTGGCGGCCGACCTCGGCCCGCAGGGCGTGCGCGTGAACGGGATCTCGGCCGGGCCGATCAAGACGCTGTCGGCGGCCGGGGTCGCGGGCCTGCGCAAGATGATGGGGGCGGTCGCCTCGGTCGCGCCGCTGCGGCGGAACGTCACGATCGACGACGTCGGCAACGCCGCGGCGTTCCTCGCGTCCGACCTCGCGTCCGGGATCACCGGCGAGATCCTCTACGTCGACGGCGGCTACAACACCGTCGGGATGAGCTTCCCGCCGATCGGCGGCGAGGTTTGAGCATCGGC
>JAJYAM010000095.1 GCA_021779535.1 Pseudomonadota bacterium | reverse complement strand
GCCCTCGCTCACGAAGCAGAGGTTGATCCGACAGGGTTGGCCGCCTGGTCGATCGCCCTCGATTTGTGGATGGAGGGCGACATTGCAGCTGCGTTTCGGTTTGCGGAGAAGGCACTGCGGACGACGCCAACTGATTTTTGGCTGATTCTAATCTGCCTCACCTACTACACCCGCGCCAGAGACTCCACGCAGATCTACGCGTTTGCCGAGCGACTGGTGGCGGCGAGAAATCCAGCGCCCCAGTTGCGCCTGATTTACTGGGGGGAGAGTTTGTTTCTTTGGCCGCTATGGTTATTGGGTTTCAGGGTCGGCCGCAACGTCAAGACACATGCCGATAACCTGGACCGATGGGTCACATGGGCAAAGACTTATTTGGCGAGCCACCCCAGGCCGATCGTCGCGGGTGGCGATCTGGTTACAGCCGAGCGCTCGGTAGCAGAGATACGTCCTGGAGAAACGCGAAAGGCGGAACTTCGGAAAGCCACACGGTTGATCATAGGGATCATTTATCTGATTCTTCTTATCGTCGCGCTCTTCTATTTGGCCGTGCACTCTGTACGCATGGGCAGCAGCGACACAGCCACCTTCGCAACAACGGCATGTTCAGCCCTATGGTGCACGCCGGATAACCTATCAGATCCGAGAATGAACTGTTTCGCTCCGTGCCGGCCGAATTTCGTACTGCGACTGACCGGAGTTGAGCCGGTTGCGTCCCCGAATGACAAGTGCCTGCCGGGAAGGGCCGCCGGTCAAAGTGGGCATTTTGCCCCTTCGATCCCGAAGGTCTCGATCAACCGTCGGTCAAGACCCGAAGCGGAAGGTTGAACTCCCGCAACGTCAGCCGTCAGGAGATCTAACCTGGAGTTACATCGCCAACCCTAGTGGTGGATGCCATACACCGCGAGTGTGCCGTTGGACCATTTACGCACGGGGACGAAGTAAACAGTGAATGGCATCAGATCACTGGGAGCTGAAAATACGGGCGAGCCCGGAAGGTCTGCACCCCATTCCGAGCCGGGACCCGGGGGACCATAGAACATCACGTGCGGATGCCAGGGGCCTCCGGCCGCCGCCAGATATCCGGCTTTCGATAGCATGAAGCACATGGCGCCGACGTCCGGCGCCTTGATTTGCCTCGTAGCGATCTCGGCCTTGGTCCGCTTGATCATCTCAACCCTTGAGACGCCGGACAGCACCCACTGAGTGCGCTGGAGATAATACGGAAGCACAGAGCGCGCTGCCGCCGCGTTGTCACACTCGGGAGCACGTTGCTTCGGGTTCCAGAATTCCGCGTTGTCGATATCGTTCTCCCAGGACCTGCCCACATAGCAGACGAAGCCGTTCGTGCCTTTGACTGCAATTCGGTAGCCGTGGGCGCCGAGCACCAGGATCTCGGCCTCGTCCGAGACCGACGCGGGCCCAGCGGTACGCGCCAGGGCGATCTCAGCGGCCTCGTCCATCATGTACTGAGCCACGGGAGCCATGGCTGGATAGGCAGACGGCGCGGGCGCGGCATCGGCATAGGACGTGTTCGCCCAAAGGACCAGCAGCGCTAGAGGCCATAGCCACTTGGCGAATTGAGCTGCGACCCCGGCGATCCAGTCACGACTCGCATTCATGGATCGTATCTGCTCCCTCATGACCAACCTCCTGGAGTTCGGCAACCGCCGAGTCAAAGCGCCATTCCATTCACCGTCCACTTCCATGCCAGTCAGGCGGACTCGGCCCGTCGGGCTTCGCGGCACCGGGATCGGAGTGGGTTCGAAACCATCGAAGCGCCGGAAAATCGTAAGCGACAGAAGCGCGGTGGTCAGCGGCACGTCTCGACGTCTGCACGGCGGAAGGGTCGGATCGCCCGAAGGATTCTATTTGCACAGAACGACGTGCATCGCATGAGGCGAGGTAACGTGCTCGGTGCACTTGAATCCGAGCGCCGGGAGGTCAATGCCTGACAGCAAAGACTCGCCCTGCCCGAGCAAAGTGCTCGACACGGCCAGGTGTACCTCGTCCACCAGGCCTGCCTGCAGGTACTGGCGGACCGTGTCTGCACCGCCGCCGATGCGCACATCGCGACCGCCAGCGGCCTGCTTGGCCGCGTCCAAGGCGGCATGGATGCCATCGGTAACGAAGTGAAATGTAGTGCCGCCCTGCATCTCGAGGCTATCGCGCGCATGGTGCGTGAGCACGAAAACGGGCACGTGATAGGGCGGCTCTTCACCCCACCAGCCTCTCCAGGAGTCATCGGGCCAGGGTCCGCGGACAGGGCCGAACATGTTGCGCCCCAGGATCCACGCGCCGATGTTGGCAAAGCCTCGCGCTGCGAATTCGTCATCGATGCCGGTCTCGCCGCCGCCTTCGCCATGCATCTGCTTGAAAGTCCGAGTCGGAAAGACCCACCCCATCAACGACGTGCCGCCGACGCCCAACGGGTCGTCAAGGCTCTGCCTCGGCCCGGCGCTGAAGCCGTCGATGGACATTCCGAAACTGGCCACCTTGACCCTGGGCATTAGCCGTCTCTCCTGCATTTTGTGCCGGAACAATCAGGCTGGCACCCGTTTGGAGGGGCCACAATAGCGGATTCGCAATGACATCTTGCCTGATCCTCAAGTGTCGTGGTGAGCGTCGGCCTCTGAGCGGGATGCCGCCGCCGCACCTTTGCCTCACGACATTCTTGGGAATCGGAAATAGAAGACCGCGAATACGAGGACTATGCCTATATTCACCATCAGCCTTTCCCAGGATCGGTTCTTGAAGAACAGCAGATCTACGGTGACGATCACCGCTATCAGCACCGAAACGTAGATCACCACGTGAGAGTTCCTTGGCATTTCAGTCTCTCCGTTGTCGAATGCCAAGTGAGTTTTGCATCGGGCACATCGCGGTACCAGCACGCAATGGCGGCTTTATCGAAATCGACACGCCTGCCCGGAATGGCTGAAGTCGAGCGGCATGGCGATTCGGGCGATCCGCCCGCGACGCGGTCCCGGACATCCGACGATTCATGGCTCGTCCGGCGGAGGATCGGCATCCCCGGCGCCCAGTGCGATCTGCATGTAGACCGTATCGAGCCAGCGCCCGAACTTGCGTCCCACGGAATGCAACCGCCCGGCCTGCCGAAACCCGACGCTCGCATGTAACGCGATCGATCGGGGCTCGCCGCCTCCAATGACCGCAACCATCTGTCGGAACCCCGCGCGCGCCGCGGCCGACAGCAACGCCGTCAGCAGCCGCTTCCCGTACCCCCGACCGACGCGGGTCGGGTGGACGTAGATCGAATTCTCGCACGCGAAGGCATAAGCAGGCCGATCGCGAAATTGGGTGGCGTACGCGTAGCCCACGATCCCGCCGTCCTCCTCGGCGACGAGAAATGGCCAGCTCCTCGCGTCACACTCGTTGATTTTCGCGATCGTCGCATCGAGCGTGCGCGCCGTCGTGTCGAAGGTGGCCGTACCATGCGACACGTGATGAGCGTAGATGGCCGTAATGGCGTGCGCGTCGGCGGTCGTCGCTCGTCGAATCGCGGTCACGGTTTTCATGCTCGCGCTGGTGCGATCCGGCAAGTGTGAAGCGTGATGATTTCCGAAGCAACGGCACGCGCGTGGAAGCGGCGGTTCGGCCGCGCGAAGGACCGCAGGAACTCCTCCGCCGTGAAGTCGATCCCCTCGAGTGCCTCCAGGGCATGCGCACTCCGATCCTGGAGCCCGGCGAAGGCATCGGGGGGAGCGGTCGTGTCGGGCGAGGGCACGCCCGTGCGGACGCCCCGAGACGGCACTGGCGGCGGGCTGCATCCGCCGGTCCACCGGATGAACCGGGCACGGCCGGCGATTCGGTGAGAAAATCGGCGCTGGAGCGCGCACCCGAGGTACGTCTATGAGCGAAGTCCTGTTGTGGATGGTTCTGGTGGCCGCCGCGGTGGCCGCGATCTCGTCGGTCATCGTCGTGCTCCGCTCGCGCACCGGGCTCGACGGGCTCGGGCGAGACGTTCGCGACGAGTTTCGCGCGAGCCGCGACGAGGCGCGTGCCGCCGCCCAGGGGCTGCGGGAGGAAATCGCCGGCAGCCTGAAAGGAATGAACGATACGATCGTCGCCACGATCGGCACGGTGAGCGCTTCGCAGCAGACCGAGCTCGGCAACATGGCCCGCCAGCTTCGCGAGATGAACGAATCCAATCAAGCCGCGCTCGAGCGGGTCCGCGCAACGCTCGGTCAGGCGTTGCAAGACATCGCCAAGGGCACGACCGGCCAGCTCGAGGGAATGACGGGTCGTATCGAAGCGCTGACGACCTCGAATCAAACCGCGATGGAACAGGTTCGCGCCGTGCTCGACGCCCGCGTCAAGGAACTGCAGGAAGGCAACGAGAAGAAGCTCGAGGAGATGCGCAAGACGGTCGACGAGAAGCTCCACGAGACCCTCGAGAAGCGCCTCGGCGAGTCGTTCAAGCTCGTGAGCGACCGGCTGGAGGCCGTGCACAAGGGTCTCGGAGAGATGCAATCCCTCGCGACCGGCGTCGGGGATCTCAAGCGGGTTCTGACCAACGTCAAGGCGCGGGGGACCTGGGCGGAGGTGCAGCTCGGCGCCGTCCTCGAGCAAGTGTTGACCGCCGATCAGTTCGGCCGGAACGTCGCGGTGAAACCGGGTTCGGCGGAACGGGTCGAATACGCGGTCCGCCTGCCGGGTCCGACGAACGAGCCGGATTCCTACGTGTGGCTACCCATCGACTCGAAGTTTCCGCAGGAAGACTACCTGCGGCTCCAGGACGCCGCGGACAAGGCCGACGCGAACTCGGTGCAGGCCGCCGCGGAAGCGCTCGCACGTCGCATCCGATCCGAGGCGAAGGACATCAACGACAAGTATGTGTGTCCGCCCCACACGACCGATTTCGCGATCATGTTTCTCGCGACCGAGGGCTTGTATGCGGAGATTCTCCGCCAGCCCGCGCTCGTCGACGACCTGCAACGACACCACCGCGTCGTGGTCGCCGGTCCCACGACGTTGACCGCGGTTCTCAGCAGCCTGCGCATGGGTTTTCAGACGCTCGCGATCGAGCAACGCGCCTCCGACGTGTGGCGGGTGCTCGGGGCCGTGAAGACCGAATTCGGCAAGTTCGGCAGCATCCTCGAGAAAGTGAAGAAGCAGCTGTCGGCGGCATCGAGAAGCATCGATGAAACCGGCGTGAGGACCCGGGCGCTCGAACGGCATCTGCGGGTCGTGGAGCAATTGCCGGGTACCGAGGCCACCGAGGTCCTCGGACTGCCGCAGATCGGCGTCGATGACGACCGCGAGCCCCCGGCCGACGAGGCGATCCCACCAGCGCAACTCGAGGACGGCGATTAGCCGAAGGCCCAACAGCGGTTGAATCGGCCGGAATCCGACCGGCCTGCAGCGGCCCGATCGGCGCGAACGGCTTACAATGGCGGGCCATGAATGCCCGAACGGATCCTCATCTCGCCGCGCTCTCGTCGACCGACTCGCTGCTCGTCGCGGCGGGGCGCGATCGACGGCCGGGTTCGCCGCTGAACACGCCGATCTTCCCTGCGTCGAACTTCGTGCTCGGCGCCGGGCGCGCCTATGCCCGCGACGATGGCACGCCGACCTGGGAGGCGCTGGAGGAGATCGTGGGCCTCTTGGAGGGTGGGAAGGCCGTGGCGTTCGCGTCCGGCATGGCCGGCGCCGCCGCGGTGTTCGACCGGCTACCGGCCGGATCGCGCATCGTGATACCGGACGATTGCTACCAAGGGGTCGCCGGATTGGCCGAATCCGGCCGGCGCAAGGGATTTTGGAACGTGCGCCGGTTGCCGGCGGACGACACGCTCGGCTGGATCGAAGCGGCCGCCGACTCCGACTTGCTGTGGTTGGAATCGCCGTCCAATCCGTTGCTGATCGTCGCCGACCTGCGTGCGATCTGTGCGGCGCCCCGCAAGCCCTCCGCGCTCGTGGCGGTCGACAATACCTTTGCGACCTCGCTGAATCAGCGACCGCTCGACTTGGGCGCCGACGTCTCGTTCCAGTCCGCGACCAAGTTCATCGGCGGGCACTCCGACTTGCTCGCCGGCGTGGTCGCCGTGAGGCGCGACGACCTGCTCGCCGACGTCCGCGAGTCACGGCACCGAAACGGCGCCACGCCGGGTGCGCTGGAATCCTTTCTCGCGGTTCGTGGTGCGCGCACGATGGCGCTGCGGCTCGAGCGTGCGCAGGCGAATGCGATGATCCTCGCGGAACGCCTATGCGCGCATCCGGGCGTCGCCCGCACGCGATATCCCGGGTTGCCATCGCACCCGACGCATGCGATCGCGCGCACCCAGTTGCGGGGTTACGGAACGATCGTCTCGTTCGACGTCCGCGGCGACGCGGCGGCGGCCGACGCGGTGTGCTCGCGCGTGCGGCTCATCCAGCACGCGACGAGCCTGGGCGCGGTGGAGTCCACGATCGAGCGCCGGGCGGGGATTCCGGGGCAGGAGCACCTGCCGCCCTCGCTGCTCCGGCTGAGCGTGGGGATCGAGAACGTCGACGATCTCTGGGCGGATCTCGGTGCGGTGCTGCCGTAGCGGCCGCGGGGGCGGCCGCCGCGGCGCCCGCGCTCAGAACCGGTAGCTCATCCGAACGCCGATCGTCCGCGGCACGTTGACCGTGTTCGCCTTCACGTACTCGGCGTAGCTACTATAGAGGATCGCGTGCACGTCGGTGAGATTCGTGCCGTACAGCTGGGCGTCCCACGCGCCCTTGCCGATTCCGAGCGACGCGTCGTAGGTCGTGAATCCCGGATCGTCGAACGCGACCGATGCGCCTTGCAGCGTCTTCGTCAGCTGGTCGGTGGTGGCGTAGGAGTGCGCCTGATGCATCCCGCCGATCTGCCAGAACGCGCGGTAATCGCCGACATGAAAATCGTACCGCGCGCGTAGATTCGCTTCGAACGGCGGCGACTGCGCGAGCGGTGAGCCGAGTGCCCCGAACGGGTTCACGATGTTGATCGGCTGACCGGTGCTCGGATTGACGAGGCCCAGGGTCTTCACGACGTCGCTGCTGTTCCAGGCGGCCGATCCGCTCACGGTCAAGCCGTGGGTCACGCGCGCGATCGTGGAGATCTCGACGCCACGGACGCGGTAGTTCGGGCCGTTGGTCGTGAACGTGATGTTGCCGGTGACACCCGGATCGAAGATCGACAGCTGGGTGTTGTTCCAGTTCTCCTGATAGACCGCGCCGTTGAACTGCACCCGGTGGCTCCACCACTCGGTCTTCCAGCCGAGCTCGTTGTTCGTCAACGTGTCCGGCGCGAACGCGAGTGGCGGCTTGAACACACCGTACAGCGGGGAGCTGGGCTGGATCACGGCTTGGGCGCGATTGAAACCGCCCGGCCGGAAACCCTGCGACCACGTGTAGTACAGCATCGCCGCGTCGGTCACGTGCCAGGTGAGATTGACCCGGCTGGTGAAGCCCGAATAGGTCTTGTGCAGATTCTTCGCGTCGAGGTTGTTGCCGTTGCTGATCGGCACGGTGCAAGGCGATGCGACGCTTGCCGCGCTGTAGATGCCCCCCGGATTGCACCCATAGCTGCCGACGTTCGAGCCAACCTCGAAGTTCTCGATGCTGTAGTAACGCGTGCCCGCGGTCAGCGTGAGCGTCTTCGGCAGGATGTCGTAGTCGACCGACAGGTAGGCCGCTTTCTGCTTGTAGCCGCGGGTGATGTCGTTGAAGTACGACTCTCCTTGCGGCCGCACGCTGGGATTGTTCGCGGTCGCCCCGGGTGGCGGCGCGATCTGGACGAAGTTCGGATTCGAGGTGTAGAACCAGTCTTCCTGGTCGTGGATCGTGAAATCCTCCCAGAACACCCCGACCAGGCCGCGCAGGCGCCAGTCCTCGGGCGTGCTCAGGCGCATCTCGTGGCTTTGATGAGTGGTGTTCTCGTGCTCGGTCCAATAGCCGCTCGGCGAATAGCAGTTGCCGCCGTTCGCGGGAGTGGTCACGCCGTTCACCACGGAACCCGGGAGATTGCACTGGTAGTACTCCGCGTACGCCCCGCGCGAGTAGTTCGTGTAGTCCTGCTGCTGGTCGGAATTGCGGTCGAGATATCCACCGCTGTAGATGAAGTGCAGCTTGCCGATGCGACCCTCGACCGTGAGCGCGGTATTCGAGAAGCGGTCCTTGTTGTACGACGGGTTGTACAGTTGCACCGACAGCGGCGGCAGCGGCTGGCCGAGCCCGTCGTACTGCTCGGCGTAGAAGACCCCTTCGGCGTCGATGTTCTGGACCATCTGCGAGACCAGCGCGCTCCAGTCCGGATCGAACTGGTACT
>JAJYAM010000094.1 GCA_021779535.1 Pseudomonadota bacterium | reverse complement strand
CCAGACGCGTGGTCGAGGAGCGCCAGGTCGATCCCGCCTCGATCGCGGGCAGCGGCCGCGGCGGGCGGGTCTCGAAGTCGGACGTCGTGAACCATCTGGCCGCGAAGGACACGACCGCGGCCGCGCCGGCCGCGGCAGCCGCACCGGTTGCGGCGCCCGCAACGGCTGTGGTGCCCGCACCGGCGGCGGTGCCCGCACCGGTCGCGCCGCGGGCCGGCCGCACCGATCAGCGCGTGCCGATGACGCGGCTGCGCGCGCGGATCGCGGCGCGCATGGTCGAGGCGCAGTCGACCCAGGCGTTGCTGACCACGTTCAACGAGGTGGACCTGCACGCGCTCAACGAGCTGCGCGCGCGGTACAAGAATGACTTCGAGAAGCGCCACGGGGTCAAGCTCGGCTTCATGTCGTTCTTCACGAAGGCCTGCCTCGAGGCGCTGAAGAAGTACCCGGTGGTGAACGCGTCGATCGACGGCAACGACATCGTGTACCACGACTACTTCGACGTCGGCGTCGCGGTCTCGACCGATCGCGGCTTGATCGTGCCGGTGCTGCGCGACGCCGATGCGATGAGCTTCGCCGACATCGAGAAGGCGGTCGCGGCCTACGCGGCCCGCGCGCGCGCCGGATCGATCACGATCGAGGAGCTGACCGGCGGCACGTTCACGATCACCAACGGCGGGGTGTTCGGTTCGCTCCTGTCGACGCCGATCGTGAACGCCCCGCAGAGCGCGATTCTCGGGATGCACAAGGTCCAGGACCGCCCCGTCGTCGTCGACGGCGCGATCGTGGTGCGCCCGATGATGTACGTCGCGATGACCTACGATCACCGCTTGATCGACGGTCGCGAGGCGGTGCAGTTCCTCGTGACCGTGAAACAGTGTCTCGAAGACCCGGCGCGGATGGTGCTCGGACTATGAATGAACAATACGACGTCATCGTGATCGGCGGTGGTCCGGGGGGCTACCCGGCCGCCATACGGGCGGCCCAGAACGGGCTCAAGGTCGCCTGCGTCGACGAGTGGCGCAACCGCGACGGCGGTCACGCGTTCGGCGGCACCTGCTTGAACGCGGGCTGCATTCCTTCGAAGGCGCTGCTCGAATCGACCGAGCTCCTGCACCGCGCGCGGCACGAATTCGCGGCGCACGGGATCGGCGTGAGCGGCGTCGCGGTCGACCTCGCGGCAATGCAGAAGCGGCGGGCGACGATCGTGAAGACGATGACCGGCGGGATCCTCGCGCTGTTCAAGGCGAGCGGGGTCGTGCCGGTCGAGGGCCATGGGCGCCTGCTCGCCGGCAACCAGGTCGAGGTCACCGGCTTCGACGGCTCGAAGCGGACGCTGCTCGCGAAGGACGTGATCCTCGCATCCGGCTCGACGCCGCTGCGGCTGCCGAACGTTCCGCACGACGGCCGTCGGATCGTCGATTCGTGGGACGCGCTGGAATTCGACTCGGTGCCGAAGCGTCTCGGGATCATCGGCGCGGGCGTGATCGGTCTCGAGCTCGGCAGCGTGTGGCGGCGGCTCGGGAGCGAGGTCACGATGCTCGAGGCGCTCGATCGGTTCCTGCCGATGGCGGACGGCGCGGTCTCGAAGGAGGCCCAGCGGCACTTCAAGAAGCTCGGGCTCGACATCCAGCTCGGCGCGAAGGTCGCCCGCGCGACCGTCGCCGGCGACCGGGTCGAGGTGGTCTACACGACCGCGGCGGGCGAACGCACCCTCGAGGTCGACGTGCTGGTGGTCGCGGTCGGGCGGCGGCCGTTCACCGAGGGGCTGCTCGCGCCGGACGCGGGCGTGACCCAGGACGAGCGCGGATTCATCCGCGTCGACGAGCACTGCCGCACGGCCGTGCCGCGGGTATGGGCGGTCGGCGACGTGGTGCGCGGACCGATGCTCGCGCACAAGGGCAAGGAAGAGGGGATCATGGTCGCCGATCTGATCGCCGGCCGATACGGCGAGGTCAACTACCGCGTGATCCCGTCGGTGATCTACACCGCGCCGGAGATCGCGTGGGTCGGGCAGACCGAGGAGCAGGCGAAGGCGGGTGGCCGGTCGATCAAGGTCGGCCAGTTCCCGTTCGCCGCGAGCGGCCGCGCGCGCGCGATGGAGTCCCCGGCCGGATTCGCGAAGATCGTCGCCGCGGCCGACGACGACGAGATCCTCGGCGTGCACATCATCGGACCGATGGCGGGCGAGCTGATCGCCGAGGCGGTGCTCGCGATGGAGTATTCGGCGAGCGCCGAGGACCTGCAGCGCACCATCCACGCGCACCCGACGCTGTCGGAGGCGCTGCACGAAGCCGCGCTCGCGGTGGACAAGCGCGCGATCGATTCGATCAACCGTTGACGCCGCCGCCCGCGGGCTAACGCTTGCGCCGGGCGCCGATCACGCTCGGCAGCTGCGCGATGCGCGCGAGCACCCGCGACAGCTGCTCGAGCCCGGTGATCGAGATCCCGATCTGCATGTGCGCGACGTCTTCGCGCGGATCGGTCACGGTCTTCATCCCATGGATGCTGATCTTTTCGTCCGCGAGCGCACCGCTCACGTCCCGCACGAGCCCGCGCCGGTCGTACGCCTCGACCTCGATGTCGACCGGGAACTCGCCCTGCGCGAGCGTTCCCCAGCTGACCGGCAGGATCCGCTGCGGCGCCTTCGCGGCGAGCCGTGCGAGGTTCGCACAGGACTGCGCGTGGATGCTCACGCCGCGGCCGACGGTGACGTAGCCGACGATCGGCTCCGGCGGAACCGGCTTGCAGCAGCGCGCGTAGCAGGACAGCAGGTCGCCGACCCCCTGGACCGCGAGCTCCGGCTCGCGCCCGGCCGGGGCGCGCGGGCGCGGCGGCGCCGTGCGATCCACGTGCGCATGCGACAGCCGCTGGATCGCCCCGGCGACCTGCGCGCTGCTCAGGTCGCCGAGTCCGAGCGCCTCGTACAGCGCGTCGCCGTTCGCGACGTCGAGCGCCTCGGCCAGGTCCGGCAGGGCCAAACCGTGGACCCCGAGACGCTGGAATTCGCGCTCGAGGATCGCGCGGCCCGCGGCCCGGTTTTGCGCGGCGTCCTGGCGGCGGAACCACGCGCGGATCTTGTTCCGATGGCGCGGGCTCGCGACGTAGCCCGCCGGCGCGGACAGCCAGTCGCGCGAGGGCTGCGCGGTCTTGCCCGCGATGATCTCGACCGTCTCGCCGTTCTTGAGCCGGTGGTCGAGCGGCACCATCCGGCCGTCGACCTTCGCGCCGCGGGTCCGGTGACCGAGATCGGTGTGCACCTGGTACGCGAAATCCAGCGGCGTTCCGCCGACCGGCACGTCGACGATCTCCCCGCGCGGCGTGAGCGCGTAGACCCGGTCCTGGAACAGGTCGATCCGCACCCGGTCGATGAAGTCCTGCGCCGGCTCGTCGCCGTCCGCGGGCGCGAGGAGCGTGCGCAGCTCGTCGATCTTGCGCGCATAGGCGTGATCGCCGCGGCGCCCCTCCTTGTAGCGCCAGTGGGATGCGACGCCGCGCTCGGCCGCCGCGTGCATTTCGTGGGTGCGGATCTGGATCTCGACCGGCTGGCCGCCGGGACCGATCACCGCGGTGTGGATCGAGCGGTACAGGTTGTCCTTCGGCGTCGCGATGTAGTCGTCGAACTCCCCCGGGATGAACGGCCACAGCGAGTGCACGACGCCGAGCGCCGAGTAGCAGGCCGCGACGTCCCGCACCAGCACCCGCGCCGCGTGCACGTCCATCACCTGGTCGAATTCCAGCTGCTTCGCCTGCATCTTCCGCCAGATGCTGTAGATGTGCTTCGGGCGCGCCTCGACGCGCGCGTCGACCCCGGCCGCGGCGAGCGCCGCCAGCAGCTCGCCCTTCAGCGCCTCGAGGTAGCGCTCGCGCTCGGTGCGGCGGGCGTTCAGCGCGGCCGCGATGCGCCGGTAGGCGTCCGGCTCGAGGTAGCGGAACGCGAGGTCCTCGAGCTCCCACTTGAGCTGCCAGACCCCGAGCCGGTTCGCGAGCGGTGCGTACACCTCGCGCGTCTCGGTCGCGAGCCGCCGTTGCACGGCCGGTTCCGCGGTCTTGGCCGCGCGCAGCTTCTGCAGCTGCTCGGCGAGCTTCACGAGGACCAGCCGGACGTCCGCGACCACCGCGAGCAGCATCTTGCGCAGCGCCTCGGCTTGCGCGGGGTCGAGCGCGTGCTCCGGGGTCCAGTCGGCGGGCAGCCCGAAGCGCCCGAGCGCCGCGAGTGCGCGCGCGAGCGCCGCCGCCGGCTCGCCGAAGCGTGCCGCGACGCCCGCCGGGTCGATCACCCCGGCCTGTTCGAGCGGCTGGACGAGTGCCGCGACCACGACGTCGTCGTCGACCTCGAGCGCGCGCAGGATCTCGGCGACCTCGAGCGCGCCGCCGCGCACGCCCTCGAGCGTGGGTTCCATGGCGAGCGCGCGCACCGCCTCGGTCGCGTGCGTGAGCGCGGCGCTCGGCGGTTTGGTTGTCGCGACGGTCTCCAAGCGATCGGCGGCCCCGGCGGCGGTGGGTTTGCGCGGATATTGCCGGTATCATACCGAGGATGGCGTTCGAGCGAGTGCGGGTGCTGGGTATCGATCCGGGATCGCAGCGCACCGGCTTCGGGGTGCTGGACGCGACCGGGCCGAAGCTCACCTACGTCGCGAGCGGGGTGATTCGCACCACGGACGGGGAGTTCGCCGCGCGCCTGTGCGAGATCTTCCTCGGCATGCGCGACATCGTCGCCGAGTACCGTCCGCAGGAGATCGCGATCGAACGCGTGTTCATGAACCGCAACGCCGACAGCGCGCTGAAGCTCGGGCAGGCGCGCGGCGCGGCGATCTGCGGTGCCGCGGAGGCGAGCGTGCGTTTCTACGAGTACGCGCCGCGGCAGATCAAGATGGCGGTCGTCGGCGCCGGCGGCGCCGACAAGGCGCAGGTGCAATTGATGGTGAAGAGTCTGCTGAGGCTCGGGGAGCGGGTCACCGCCGATGCGGCCGACGCGCTCGCCGCGGCGGTGTGCCATGCGTTGCGCCAGGGGGCGCGGACCGCGGCCGCGCGCGCGTCGGAGCGGGCGTGATCGGCTTCCTGCGCGGACGGCTGCACGCGAAGCACCCGCCGCACCTCGTGGTCGACGTCGGCGGGGTCGGCTACGAGCTCGAAGCGCCGATGTCGACGTTCTACGGCCTGCCCGCGCAGGGCGAGACCGTGTCGCTGGTCACCCACCTGGTCGTGCGCGAGGACGCGCACGTGCTGTTCGGCTTCGCGACCGAGAGCGAACGGCGGCTGTTCCGCGCGCTGATCAAGATCTCGGGCGTCGGACCGAAGATCGCGCTCGGGGTGCTGTCGGGCGCGAGCGTCGAGGAGTTCCTGCGCATCCTCGAGTCCGGGGATCCGGCGGCGCTCACCCGGATCCCGGGCGTCGGCCGCAAGACCGCGGAGCGGATCGTGGTGGAGCTGCGCGAAGGGGCGCGCAAGCTCGGCGCCGCGGCGGGCGGCGAGGCCGCGCCGCCGCTGCCGGGCGAGGCGAGCTCGCCGCAGGCGGAGGCGTTCGCGGCGCTGCTCGCGCTCGGCTACAAGCCCCCGGAGGTCACGCGCCTGCTGAAGGCCGCGGAAGCCCCGGATCTGTCGACGACCGAGTGGATCCGCCGCGCGCTGAAGGCCGCGGCGCGGCCGTGAGTCTGCGGACCGGAGCGGGGCGCCGATGGGCATAGAGCGGGATCGGGTCGTGACCTCGTCGGCGGGCGGCGACGACGAGGTCGTCGACCGCGCGGTGCGCCCGCGCCGGCTCGCCGACTACGTCGGCCAGCAGAAGGTCAAGCAGCAGATGCAGATCTTCATCGACGCCGCGCGGCAACGCGGCGAGGCGCTCGATCATGTGCTGATCTTCGGGCCTCCCGGTCTCGGCAAGACGACGCTCGCGCACATCGTCGCGAACGAGCTCGGCGTGCACCTGCGCCAGACCTCGGGACCGGTGCTCGAGCGGCCGGGCGACCTCGCCGCGCTGCTGACGAACCTCGAGCCGCGCGACGTGCTGTTCGTCGACGAGATCCATCGCCTGAGCCCGGTCGTCGAGGAAGTGCTCTATCCGGCGCTCGAGGACTACCAGCTCGACCTGATGATCGGCGAGGGCCCGGGCGCGCGCTCGATCAAGCTCGACCTGCCGCCGTTCACGCTGGTCGGCGCGACCACGCGCGCCGGGCTCCTGACCTCGCCGCTGCGCGACCGTTTCGGGATCGTGCAGCGGCTGGAGTTCTACTCGACCGACGAGTTGCGCGGGATCGTCGTGCGCAGCGCGTCGATCCTGAACCTCGATCTCGACGAGGACGGTGCGCGGTGCATCGCCGAGCGGTCGCGCGGGACGCCGCGGATCGCGAATCGGCTGCTGCGGCGGGTCCGCGACTACGCGCAGGTGAAGGCGGATGGCCTGATTCGCGCGGCGACCGCGGCCGCCGCGCTCGACATGCTGGAGGTGGATCCGCTGGGTTTCGACATGCTCGACCGGAAGCTCCTGCGGACCGTGATCGACAAGTTCGACGGCGGCCCGGTCGGCGTCGACAGCCTCGCGGCGGCGATGAGCGAGGAGCGCGGGACGATCGAGGACGTGGTCGAGCCGTACCTGATCCAGCAAGGATTCCTGATGCGGACCGCGCGCGGCCGGGTCGCGACGCGCAGCGCCTATCTGCACTTCGGCCTCGACCCGCCGTCGCGCGAGGCGGCCGGCGAGCGCGAGGCGACGCTGCCGCTGTTTCACGGCCCGAAGGGACCCGGCGAGGAGACTCGATGAGCGATCGACCGAACTTTTCCTGGCCCTGCCGCGTCTACTGGGAGGACACCGACGCGGGCGGCGTCGTCTACTACGCGAATTACCTGAAATTCATGGAACGATGCCGGACCGAATGGCTGCGCGCGCTCGGGATCGACCAGTGGCGCCTGCGCGAGGAGCGTGGAGTGCAGTTCGCGGTCGTCGACCTCAAGATCGCCTACCGCAAGCCCGCGCTGCTCGAGGATGAAATCGCCGTAACCGCGACGCTCGAGCGGCTCGGGGGTGCGACAATCGACTTCACGCAGACCGTCCGGCGCGGCGAGGAGATCCTGGTCGAGGCCGGCGTGCGCGTCGCGTGCGTCGACGCGGCGAAGATGAACGCCTGCGCGATCCCGAAGGACCTGTTCTCGGAGTGGCGCCGTGGGTAACGACTTGTCGGTCTATCAGCTGGTGCTCGCGGCGAGCCCGATCGTGCAGATGGTGATGGCGCTGCTGATCGTCGCGTCGATCTCGTCGTGGACGATCATCTTCGCGAAGCGTCGCGTGATCGCGGTCTCGCGCCGCCACGCCGACCAGTTCGAGGCCTCCTTCTGGTCCGGCGGCGATCTCGGCGCGCTCTACCGGAGCATCGAGACCAAGGGCCGCGCGGGCACCGGGATGCAGAGCATCTTCGAGTCCGGATTCGGCGAGTTCAACCGCCTGCGCCAGCTCGGCACGCAGGCCGAGCCGCTGCTCGAGGGTGCGCGGCGCGCGATGCGGGTCGCGCAGATGCGCGAGATCGACCGGCTCGAGAAGAGCCTCGCGGCGCTCGCGACGGTCGGGTCGACGAGTCCCTACGTCGGCCTGTTCGGGACCGTCTGGGGGATCATGAGCGCGTTCCACGGCCTCGGCGACGTGCGCCAGGCGACGCTCGCCGCGGTCGCGCCCGGCATCTCCGAGGCGCTGGTGACGACCGCGATGGGCCTGTTCGCGGCGATCCCCGCGGTCGTCGGCTACAACCGGTTCGCGGACCAGGTGAGCCGCCTCGAATTGCGCTTCGATACCTTCATGGAGGAGTTCTCGACGATCCTGCAGCGGCACGCATCGATCCGCGCGGCGGCGGCGGCGAGCTAGCGGCGATGACCGTGCGCGGGCGACGTCGGAAGATGATGAGCGAGATCAACGTCGTGCCGTACATCGACGTGATGCTCGTGCTGCTGATCATCTTCATGATCACCGCGCCGCTCCTGAAGGAGGGCGTGAAGGTCGACCTGCCGGCGGCCGACGCGAAGCCGCTCGATGCGCGCACGCTGCAGCGGCACGAGCCGCTGATCGTCACGGTCGACTCCGCCGGGCGGATGTACGTGAACATCGGCGGCGGCGCCGACCGACCGCTCCCGGACGCCGTGTTGAGGGCGCGCACCGCCGCGGTCCTGCGCCGCGATCCACGCACGCCGGTGCTCGTGAAGGCCGATCGGAGCGTTCCGTACGGTGCGGTCGTGCGGGCAATGGTGCTGTTGCAGAACGCCGGCGCGGACAAGGTGGGCCTGCTCACCGATCCGGCCGCCGCGGGCGCGGGAGCGACGCGCG
>JAJYAM010000093.1 GCA_021779535.1 Pseudomonadota bacterium | reverse complement strand
CGGCGCGTCAGTCGCGGAACGTCGCGGTGATCCCGATCGTGCGCGGGCGGTAGGTGTAGAAGTTCTGCTGTTGCGGCGGCGACCCGTTCGGGTTGTTCGCGTCGATCTGGCCGAGCTCGTAGTTCGTCGTGGTGCGCGAGTCGAACAGGTTGTTCGCGAACAGCGAGACCTGCCAGGGCCCGAAGTCCATCCCACCACGGAGCGATGCGAACGTGGTCGAGGACAGCGTGAACACGTACGGGTCGTACTGCACGCTCCGCGGATCCTGGTTCGCCGCGAGCCAGGGATTGCGACTCTGGTATTCCCAGTCCATCCGCAGGAACGCGCGATGGTGCACGAGATGGAAGTGATACTCGGCGCCGAGCGAGACGGTCCATGGCGGGTTCGTCCCCGGGCCGCCGTCGATCGCGGCCTGGCCGGAGATCGCGTCGCCGGTGAGCACCAGCAGCGGCTTCGGCGCCGGCGTCGACGCGGTGTAGCGGGCGCTCGTGTAGCCGACCGCGGCGTTCGCGGTGAAGCCGCCGCCGAGGATCATGTCGGCCTGCAGGTCGAAGCCCTTCGCGACCGCGGTGCCGAGGTTGTCGGTGAACTGCAGGCCGCAGTTGTACGCGACGTACACGCTCTGCTGGATGTCGTTCCACTTCACGTAGTAGATGCTCGTCGCGACGCGCAGGCGATCGGCGAACGCGTTCTTCGCGCCGATCTCGAAGCTCTGGGTCGTGTCGGCGTTATAGGTGAGCGGCGCGCCGTTCGGATAGCCGGTCTGTTGCAGACCGCCGGTCCCGTCGCAGTACGCGGGCAGCGACGGGTTGCCACCACCCGGCCGGAAGCCCTTCGCGTAGGTCGCATAGTAGAGGTTGTTCTGATTCGCCTGGAAGTCGACGCTGACCTTCGGGGTGAACGCGGTCTGGCTCTGCGAGGCCGACGCGTAGCTCGGGCCATAGTTCTCGAGCCCGTCGGCGTGCTGGCTCATCGAGAACGACATCTTCGAGACCCGTCCGCCGAGCGTCAGTCGCCATTGTTTCGTGAAGGCGTAGGTGGCTTGCCCGAAGCCCGCGAGCTGGCGGTCGTGACCGACGACGCCGTTGTAGTAGATGTCGCAGTTCGGCAGCGACTGTCCGGCGACGCCGGCACCGTTGCAGTAGTAATACGTCCCGTAATACGACTGTGGATCGATCCCGAAGAGCGCGTTCCAGAACGGGATGATCTGCGTATCCTTCAGCTCCTCGATGCTGACCTCGCGGGACAAGGACCAGAACGTGCCGACCGTCCAGCGCCAGGGACTCGACGGATCGTTCGACTGCCAGCGGATTTCCTGCGTCCAGGTCTGCTGGTCGTTGGTCATCGTGTTTGGCGTCGAGTAGTTCTGGAAGCCCGCCGGCAGGTGGATCCCGTTCGCGTCGATCAGCGGATACCAGGAGCACGGCGGCGTCGCGGTGGTCGAGGCCGAGCCGCAGCTGCCGATCAGCCAGGACTGGCTCTGGAAGTACGCGAGATCGTAGACGGTGCCCTGGTAACCGGTGAGCTCGCGGCGGTTGTAATAGGACGTGTTCGAAATCAGCTGCGTCTTGCCGATGTCGGCGGTGATCCTGAGCGCCGGCAGGTAGTAGCGGTCGGGGACCTGGATCCGTTCGGGCGTCGCGGTGTTGAAGTGTCCGGCCGCGACGTCCGAGTACGCCGGCCAGTAGGTCGACACGTCGTGCCGGCGCGCATTCTGGAACATCACGCTCGGCTCGATCCGCAGGCCGTCGACCGGCCGGTACAGCAGCGCGAGCCGCGCCGCGACCGTGTTCACGTGGTTCACGTTCTTCTCGACGACGTCGCGCGTCGTGGGATCGACGCGGTCGATCCAGCCACCGTCGTAGCGGTACCAGACGCTCGCGCGATAGCCGAGCTTGCCATCGACGATCGGTCCGCCGTGCGCGATCCCGGCCTCGTAGCTCGGCTGGCCGCCGCGGGTGAACGAGAGCTCGGTGCGCGCGTAGGTCGAGGCTCGGGTCACGCTCGGCGGCGTCATGATGTAGCGGACCGTGCCGCCCTCGGAGCCTGCGCCGAAGAGCGTGCCTTGCGGTCCGCGCAGGATCTCGACGCGCTGCAGGTCGAAGGTGCGTGGGAGCGTGTCGTCGGGGTTGAACCCGAGCGAGCGCATCTGGATCGGCGTGTCGTCGATGTAGATCCCGGTCGTGCCGGCGCCGCCGGAGGAGGAGATCCCGCGGATCGAGATCGCGTTCGTGCCGGAGTTGTCGATCGACACGCCGGGCACGAACTTCGCGATGTCCTCGAAGTCCTTGATTCCGCGATTGTCGAGCGAGCCCTGGCTGAACGCGGTGATGCTGAGCGGCACCTTGCTGATGTTCTCGGCGCGCCGGGTCGCGGTGACCACGATCTCCTGCAGCGCGTTGCCGCCGCCGGCCCCGGCCGCACCGGCGGCCACCCCGGGAGCGACCAAACTGGCGGCGCCGAGCGCCGCGAGCGCGATGCCGGCGATGTCGCGGCGACGCTGCAGAATGGCGGGAATCCCGTTCGGCATCGACGTCGGCGCGGTCGGCATCGTGCAACTCCCCGCTATATCGTCATATAAATTCCTTGTATCGAAAAATAACACCGGGATCGGGACGGCGCAACCCGCCGCCGGGACGCACCGTGGTGCGTCCCGGGGAGGATGGCGCGGACAAGCCGGCGACTAGTGGCGGTAGATGAAGGTCAGGCCGAAGGTGCGCGGCCGGAACGTCCAGTCGCGCTGCAGACGCGTCGCCGATTCGCAGGCGGGCGACACCGACGGGCCGCCGGTCGAGCCGCAGACGCCCGGATCGATCGACCAGTGGTAGTTGGTGATCGTGTTGCTGTCGGCGAGGTTGTTCACGAACGCCTCGACGCGCCAGTCGCCGATCAGGATCCCGGCGCGCATCGACATGTAGTTCGTCGAGCTCAGCACGTAGTTCGCGGGGTCGAACTGCTGGGTCCCGCCGTCCTGTTGCGGCGAGAGCCACTTCGCCCGTCCCTGGTACTCGTCGTCGAAGCGCACGAACGAGCTGCGGTTGAACAGGTGGAAGTTGTACTGCAGGCCGATCGACCCGGTGACCGGCGCGCCCGGCTGGCCGCTCTGACCGGTGATCGCATCGCCCTTGCTCACGATCGGCGCGACCTCGATCGCCGAGAAGCGCCCATCCTGCGTGTAGCGCGCGTCGGTGTAGCCCGCGGTGATCTCGGCGGTGAAATGGTCGGTCAACGCGACGTCGGCCTGGAAGTCGAAGCCTTTCGCGACCGCCTTGCCGAGATTCGCGATGAACGAGATCTGGCAGATCGGCGGCACCACCGTCTGCTGGATGTTGTTCCACTGGATGTAGTACACGCTCGTCGCGAGCTTCACGCGGTCTTCGTAGTTGTTCTTCGCCCCGATCTCGTAGCTGTTCACGCTGTCGGAGCTGAACGTCTGCGGCGCGGCAGTGATGCCGAAATTGTTGAAGTCGCCGGCGCAGGCCGCGTACGGCACCGGATTGTTCGCGCCGCCCGGCCGGAAGCCCTTCGCGTAGGTCGCGTAGTAGAGATTGTCCGGATCGTGCTGGTACGCGATGCTCACCTTCGGCGTGAACGCGTTCTCGCTCTTGCCGCCGCTGCCGGTCTGCGGGGGCAGGAACAGCTGCGGACCGCCGGTCAGCGTGTTGAACGAGTACTGGGTGTGAGACTCGCGCGCGCCGAGCGTGAGCTTCCATTGCTGCGTGAACGCGTAGGTCGCCTCGCCGTACCACGCGTACTGCTTGTCGGTCGCGAAGGTCTGCAGGAAATACGAGTCGTTCGGGAAACGCGGATCGTAGAGGATCGGTCCGCCGCAGGTCTGGGTCACCGCGTTGTAGTTGCAGAACACGCTGCCATACGGCGAGCCGACGTACGCCTGGGTCAGCTCGTTCAGCAGCGGGTCGTGGATCTGCTCGAGATAGCTCTGCCGATCGGTGCTGAAGAACAGGCCCGTGGTCCAGGTGAGCGGCGAGCTCGCGTCGTTCGACTGGAGCCGCAATTCCTCGACCAGGTTCTGCTGGCCGTTGTCGACCGTCGCCGGCGAGCGGTAATCGGTCGCGCCGGGGGGCAGGTGCAGGCCGTTGCCATCGAGCAGCAGCGGGAGGCCGTTCGCGTAGGAATTGAACACCTCGAACGACTGGTAGAAACCCAGATTGTAGATCGTGCCGTCGTAGCCGCTGGTCTCCTTGCGGTGGTAGTACGCGGTGTTCGAGATCACGTCGAACTTGGAGAAGTGGCCGACGATCTTCAGCGACGGCAGGTAGAACCGATCGGGACGCCCGCGGCGGGTCGGATCGGCGCTCACGTACTGATCCTTGCCCGCGTTGCTGTAGAGCGGCCAGTAGTCGTTCGTGTTGCCCGCGTAACGATCCTGGTAGTAGAACGTCGGCGTCACGCGCCAGTGGTCGTTGATCGCCCAGACCGCGGCGAGCCGGAACAGCGAGGTGTCGGCGTAGTTCGCGTTCTTGCTGACGTTGGCGAGGGTCACCGGATCGATCAGATCGACGTACCCGCCGTCGCGCCGGTACCAGACGTCGGCGCGCACGCCGAGCTTGCCGGGAATGATCGGCATCCCGCCGGCGATGCCCGCCTCGTAGCTCGGCGCGCCCCCCTGGGTGTACTCGATCGAGTCGCGGCTGTAGATGCTGCTTTGCGTCAAGCTCGGTGGCGTGGTGATGTAGCGCACCGTGCCGCCTTCGGAACCCGCACCGAACAGCGTGCCTTGCGGGCCACGCAACACCTCGACGCGCTGGACGTCGAACGTCTGCGGCAGCGCCTCGTCCGGATTGAACGCGAGCGCGCGCATCTGGATCGGCGTGTCGTCGATGTAGATTCCGGTCGTGCCGGCGCCGCCGGTCGAGGCGATCCCGCGGATCGAGATGTTGTTCGTGCCGGTGTTGTCGACCTCGACTCCCGGCGTGAATTTCGCGATGTCGTTGAAATCGCGAACCCCGCGCATGTCGAGCGCCGACTGGGTCAGCGCGGTCACGCTCAAGGGCACGTGGCTCAGGCGCTCGGCATGCCGGGTCGCGGTCACGATGACTTCCTGCAGAGGACCGCTCTGGGCATCGCTCGTGCCGGCGCCGCCGGCGGACTGGGCAATGGCCGGCGGGCCGAGCGCCGTCAGCGCGAGGCCGACGGCGAGCGCTGCGCCTCCGATCGAAAGAATGTGGCTGTCGCGCAACGCTTGTAGGCGAAAACATCCCGGCATGATGGTCCCTCGGTATTGGTGACTGTCCGGTCACGGAATCGCTCGGCGACTCCTCGCCGCCGCGATTTCCCCTTTCGGCGACCATAACCTTGGACGCGCCGAAACGCAATTGCAGCGCGGAACGGGCACCGTTCGCGGGCGTCGCGAGCGGTCGCGCGCACGCGACGGGGGCAGGTTCCGGCCGGTGTGCGCCGCTTTATGGGATCATTGGCGGATGATCGACCCGTCCACCCGGCCGCGCTCGCGGTCGCTGCAGCCGCTGCGCGCGGTACTGCCGTTCCTGAAACCCTACCGCGGGACGCTGGTCGCCGCGCTGTTCGCGCTCCTCGCGGCGTCGGCGGCGCTCCTGTCGCTGCCGATCGCGTTGCGCGAGATGATCGACCACGGGCTCGCGGCGCACAGCGCCGCGACGATCAACCGCTACTTCATCGGCTTTCTCGCGGCGGCGCTGCTCTACGGCGTCTTCGCGGCGCTGCGCTTCTATCTCGTGACCTGGCTCGGCGAACGGGTCGTCGCGGATTTGCGCTCGACCGTCTACGAGCGGGTCGTGCGGATGGACCCGCTGTTCTTCGAGACGACCCGCACCGGCGAGGTGCTGTCGCGGCTGACCGCCGACACGACGCTCGTGCAGGCGATCGCGGGCGTGAACCTGTCGATCGTGTTGCGGTCGACCTTGAGCCTCGTCGGCGCGCTGGTGATGCTCGCGCTCACCAGCGCGCGCCTCACGCTTGCGATCCTGGTGCTGATTCCGGTCGTGGTCGTGCCGTTGATCGTCGTCGGCCGGCGCGTGCGCCGGTACTCGCGCGCGTCGCAGGATCTGCTCGCCGAGACCAACGCGCTCGCGGACGAGACCCTGAACGCGATCCAGACGGTGCAGGCGTTCACGCTCGAGGACCTGCAGAGCGCGCGCTACCGGCATGCGGTCGATGCGAGCTTCGCGGCCGCGGTGCGCCGCACGCGGGTGCGCGCGGTGCTGACCGCGTTCGGGGTCGGACTGATCTTCGGCGGGATCACGCTCGTGCTGTGGATGGGCGCGCACGCGGTGGTCGCGGGGCGGATGACCGGCGGCGCGCTCGGCCAGTTCCTGATGTACGCGGGGCTCGTGGGCACCTCGGCCGCGGCGCTCTCGGAGATGTGGGGCGAGGTGCAGCGCGCCGCCGGCGCGATGGAGCGGCTCTCGGAGTTGCTCGACGCGCAACCGACGATCGCGCCGCCGGCGCATCCGGTGCCGCTCCCGGCGCGGGTCGAGGGGCGGATCCGGTTCGAGGACGTCGTGTTCCACTATCCGTCGCGCCCCGATACGCCGGCGCTCGCGCATTTCGGCCTCGAGGTCGCGCCCGGCGAGCGCATCGCGTTCGTCGGACCCTCGGGGGCCGGCAAGAGCACGACGTTCCAACTGCTACTGAGGTTCTACGATCCGCGGGCGGGGCGCGTCACGATCGACGGGATCGATCTCGCCAGCGTGAGCCCGCGCGACCTGCGCGCGCAGATCGGGCTGGTGCCGCAGGACACGGTGCTGTTCGGCGCGAGCGCGCGCGAGAACATCCGCTACGGGCGGCCCGGCGCGAGCGATGCCGAGATCGAGGCTGCCGCGCGCGCCGCGGCCGCCGACGAATTCCTGCGCAAGCTCCCGCAAGGCTACGACACGTTCCTCGGTGAGCGCGGCACGCGGCTGTCGGGCGGGCAGCGCCAGCGGATCGCGCTCGCGCGGGCGATCTTGAAGGATCCGCCGATCCTGCTGCTCGACGAGGCGACCAGCGCGCTGGACTCGGAGTCCGAGCGCCTGGTGCAGGCGGCGATCGAGCACCTGATGCGCGATCGCACGACGATCATCATCGCGCACCGGCTGGCGACCGTGCTCGAGGCGGATCGGATCGTGGTGATGGATCACGGCCGCATCATCGCGACCGGGACGCACGAGGAGCTCATCCGGCGCAACCCGTTGTACGCGCGGCTCGCGGCGCTGCAGTTCGGCGAAGGAGATGCGCCGGTGGCGGCGTAGGCCGATACGCTCGAAGCAGGGGGCGACGGCGCGGCCGCCGTCGCCCGTGCCTCGCGTCAGACCAGGCCTTCCTCGCGCAGCGCCTGTTGCACCTTCGGCCGGTGGCCGACGCGCGACTGATAGGCGGCGAGTGCGGGCCACTTGCCGAGGTCGACGCCGACGTGGGCACCCCAGCTCAACACCGTGAACAGATACGCGTCGGCGACGCTGAAGCTCTCGCCGGTCAGGTACGACCGGCCCTCGAGCTGGCGCGTGAGCCAGTCGAAGCGGTTGCCGAGCAGCGCGACCGCGGCCGCCTTCCACTCCGGGGTCGCCTTCGGGTTCCACAGCGGGCTGAAGCCCTTGTGGATCTCGGACGACACGTAGTTCAGCCATTCCATCAGCCGGTAGCGCTCGAGGGTGCCGGCGGGCGGCGCGAGCTTCGCGGCGGGCGCGCGATCGGCGATGTATTGCAGGATCACCGCGCACTCGGTCAGCACGCCGCCCTCGTCGAGCGCGAGCGCGGGCACCGATCCCTTCGGGTTGACCTGCAGGAAATCGCCGCCGGACTCGGTCTTCTTCGTCTGCAGGTTCACCTTCTCGCCGGCGAACGGCAGGCCGGCTTCGCAGATCGCGATGTGCGGGGCGAGCGAGCACGCGCCGGGACTGTAATAGAGTTTCATCGGTTGGATCCTCGTTCGTGGACAATGCCGGAGCCGGTCATGTTACCTGCCCGGGCGATGGGTGCGAAGCGCAGCCGCCGCGCCGCGAGGAATGCGCGGCCGTAGACCGGGTTCGCGAGCGAATCGATGCGCACGCGCTCGCCGGTCGACGGGGCGTGCACGAAGCGGTGCCGTCCGATCGCGATCCCGACGTGCAGCGCCTTGCGCGGGAAATGCATGAACACGAGGTCGCCGGCGCGGATCCGCGCGCGCGCCACGGGCCGCCCGAGCGCGAGCTGGGCCTCGGCCGTGCGCGGGACCTCGAGGCCGGCGCGCTGCGCGGCGTAGTACACGAGGCCGCTGCAGTCGAACGTGCGCGGGCCGTCGGTGCCGTACGCGTACGCGCGCCCGACCATCGAGCGCGCGGTGCGCACGAACACCGTGCGCGCGGACGGCGGCGCCGGGAGCGCGGGCGGCGGGATCGGCGCGAGCGCGGCCGGGGACGGGCGTGTCGGGTGGCCGGCGCAGGCCGCGAGCGCGGCGGCGATGAATGCGAGCGCGGCGAGGCG
>JAJYAM010000024.1 GCA_021779535.1 Pseudomonadota bacterium | reverse complement strand
CCGGGCGGCTGCGAAGACCCGGGCGGTCACGAAGACCCGAGCCCCCGCGAAGGCGCGGACCGGCGCGGCCAAGCGCAAGACCCCGGCGCGCGGCCGGCCCGCGGGCCGGCGGCGGAGTCGATGATGGGAAGCGCGATCGGCATCCTGATCCTCGGTCTCGCCGTGTTCCTCGGGACGCACTCGATCGCGATCGTCGCGCCGTCGTTTCGCGCGCGAATGAGCGCGCGGCTCGGCGAACGCGGTTGGAAGGGCCTCTACGCCGCCGCGTCGCTGGTCGGGCTGGTGTTGATCGTCCACGGCTTCGCGCTCGCGCGCGCGGCGCCGGTCGTGCTGTACACGCCGCCGGCGTGGATGCGCCACGTGACGTTCCTGCTGATGCTGCCGGTGTTTCCGCTGCTGCTCGCCGCGTACCTGCCCGGGCGCATCCAGGCGCTCACCCGCCATCCGATGCTCGCGGCGGTGAAATTCTGGGCCTTCGCGCACCTGCTGATGAACGGCCGGCTCGCCGACGCGCTGTTGTTCGGCGGTTTCCTCGCGTGGGCGGTCGCCGACCGGATCTCCTTGAAGCATCGAGCGAACGTCCGCACGGCGCACACCGCGCCACCCGGCCGCTGGAACGACGCGATCGCGGTCGTCGCCGGGCTCGGTCTGTACGGGTTGTTCGTCGGTTGGGCCCACCTGCGGCTCTTCGGCGTCTCGCCGCTCGGTTGACCCGCGGGCCGCTCAGCGCGATCGGTGCCTGAGCCGGCCGCGGCGGAAATCCGCGAGGATTTCGCGCGCGGCGTTGTGTCCGGGCGCGCCGGTGACGCCGCCGCCGGGATGCGTGCCGGAGCCGCAGAGATACAGGCCCGGGACCGGTCCTCGGTAATCGGCGTGGCCGAGCATCGGCCGGGCGGAGAACAGCTGGTCGAGGCTCAGCGCGCCGTGGAAGATGTCGCCGCCGGTCAGGCCGAACGTCCGTTCCAGATCGAGGGGGCTCAAGATCTGCCGGCCCAGCACCGCCTTCTTGAAGTTCGGCGCGTACGAGTCGACGAGATCGATCATCACGTCCGCGACCTGTTCGCGACGATCGTCCCACGAGGTCCCGTCGGGCAGGACCGGCGCGACGTGCTGGCAGAACAAGCTCGCGACGTGCCGCCCCGGGGGGGCGAGCGTGTCGTCGAGCGTCGACGGGATCAACATCTCGACGATCGGCCGCTTCGACCAGCCGCCCGCCTTCGCGTCGAGATAGGCCTGATCCATGTACGCGAGCGACGGCGCCATGATGATGCCCGCGGTATGGTGCTCGGCGCACTCGCGGCCGGGAAGCGCCGCGAAATCCGGCAGTTCCGCGAGCGCGACGTTCATCCGGAACGTCCCTGAGCCGCAGCGCCATCGCTCGATGCGCGCGCGGAAATCCGGGTCCAGCGCGGTCGGGTCGACCATCGAGCCGAACAGCAACTTCGGATTCAAGTTCGATACCACGCAACGCGCGCGAATCTCCTCGCCGGTCGCGGTGACGACGCCGACCGCCCGGCCGCCGCGGATCCGCACTTCGCGCACGGCGTGGCCGAGCCGGATCACGACGCCGCGCCGCTCAGCCGCGCGCGCCATCGCCTGGGTGATCGACCCCATGCCGCCGATCGCGTGGCCCCAGACGCCTTTCTTGCCGTTGACCTCGCCGAACACGTGGTGCAGCAGCACGTACGCGGAGCCGGGGGTGTAGGGGCTCGCGTAGTTGCCGACGATGCCGTCGAAGCCGTAGGCCGCCTTGATCGGCGCGCTCTCGAACCACCCGTCGAGGTAGTCACCCGCGGATTTCACGAACAGCTCGAGCAGCTCCCTGCGCAGCGGCATCGGCAGCCGCGACATGCGCCTGCCGACGCGGGCGCCGCTCAGCATCTGCGGGAGCGCGGCGAACCAGCCCCGATCGGTGACGTTCGGCGGCGTCTCCAACACGACGCTGCGCAGCACGTCGGCGATCGCGTCGAGCCGCTCGGCGTACGCATCCAGACGCGCCGCGTCGCGCGGCGAGAATTTCGCGACCTCCTCGGCCGTGCGCCCGCCGCCGACCTTGAGGTAGCCCTCATCGCCGAGCGGAAGGAAGTTCGAGATCCGCCGCTCGACGATCCGCAAGCCGTGATCGGCGAGCTCGAGATCGCGGATCACCTTCGGATTCAGCAGCGAAACGGTGTACGCCGCGACCGAATTGCGAAAGCCCGGCAGGAATTCCTCGGTGACCGCCGCACCGCCGACCACCTCGCGGCGCTCGAGCACCGCGACCCGCAGCCCCGCCGCACCCAGATACGCGGCACAGACCAGACCGTTGTGGCCGCCCCCGATCACCACGACGTCGAACGCATCGGATTCGCTCATGTTTCCCATTTCCTCAGGACCGCCGCTTCCGCGGCTGCAACAATTGGGGCAGCGCTCCGCCGCACAGCGCGTCCACCCAGCTTTCACAGAGCATCACCGCTTCGGTGGGCCGGAACGTCCCCGGACTCAGGCACAGCTCGATCCACAGGCCGTCGAGCAGCGCCGACAGCGCGATCGCGGCGGGCCGCGCGCGCACGCGCACTCCACGGGAGCGGCCGACCGCCTGCAGCAGTCTCCCGAGGATCGACCGGTAGCGACGATAGGTTCGGTCGTGAACCGCGCGCATCGAGGGCGCACGCATCACCATGCTCCAGAACACCAGCCAGACGTTCAGTATCCGCGGCTCGAGAATCGACGGCGCGAACGACGCGCGAATCAAGGCGCTCAAGCGCTCGCGCGGCGACCCGCCGTGGTCGGCGGACTCCCGGTACAGCGTCTCTTGCAGCTCGATCGCAAGCGACTCGTAGGCCGCGGCGATCAGCCGCGCCTTGCTGCGGAAGTGATGATGGATCAGGCCGCTCGACACGCCGGCGATCGCGCTGATCCGGCGGATCGACGCCCCTTCGCGCCCATGGCGCTCGAGGCTGCGCAACGTGGCGTCGATCAACGCCCGGCGCCGTGCGGCGGCACTCTTGCGCCGGAATTTCGGTGCGCTACCGTCCACGATGCAGCGGGAAGTCGCGCGTGTATGGGTCCGCCGCCGGTACGGCGTCGAGCTCGCGGGCGTACCGGTGCCCCGAATGCACCGCGTGCACGATCGCGCCGGGCGCCAGCGCATCGCCGATGCGGGTCACCGAACGGAGGCCGGCGCGCTCGAACTCCGCGCTCCGGGCGAGCAATTCCCGATACAACTCGTCGCGCGGCTCGCGCACGCCGACGATCACGAGCGAGCGGCAGCGGAGCCGGATCTGCGCGTTCGTGAACACGTCCGCCAGCGCGATCTCCCGGCCGTCGAATCCGGCGACCCGGCGTAACGTGTGGATCGTGACGCCGGCCGATCCGAGCGCGCGATGCACGAGCGGCAGCTCGTTGGTCATGAACGTCCACGCGGACGCGCTGCCCGCGGTCGTCACGTAATGGGTCTCCACGTCCGACCGCGCGAGCCGCTCGGCGATCGCGCCGCCGAGGTAGTAGTTGTCGAAGTCGAACACGACGGTCGGTCCCTCGGGCGCCGCGCCGGCGGCGATGTCGTCCGGCGTGTACACGCGGGGCGCGTCGAACGGCTCGGTCGGGAACTCGATCGCCGCGTACAGCATCCGCGTCCAGCGCGCGCCGGTCGCGACGACGACGTGCGCGTGCTCGGACCCGAGGACGTCGTCGGCGGTCAACGAGCTGCCGTGGAACAGGCTCACGTTCGCGCGGTCGCGAAGCTGCCCGAGGCGCCAATCGGCGACCCTGCCCCAGGTCGCCAACCCCGGCAGGCGGGTCTCGAAGCGCAGCCGGCCGCCGAATTCCGCGGCCGCATCCGCGAGCGTCACGCGATAGCCGCGGCGCGCGAGCGTGACCGCGCATTCGAGTCCGGACGGGCCGCCGCCGACCACCAGGATCGCGCTGTCGCTCGCCGCCGGCTCGACGCGTTCCGGGTGCCAGCCGCGCCGCCACTCCTCGCCCGCGGTCGGGTTTTGCGTGCACCGCACCGGCACGCCGTCGTGCCAACTGGAGATGCAGATGTTGCAGCCGATGCATTCGCGGATCTCGTGTTCGCGCCCCTGGTCGATCTTGCGGGGCAGGAACGGGTCCGCGATCGACGGCCGTGCGCCGCCGATCAGGTCGAGTACGCCGCGGCGGATCTGCGAGACCATGAAATCGGGGGAGGTGAAACGCCCGACCCCGACGACCGGCTTCTTCGTGATCTTCTTCACGAATTCGATCACCGGCTCGTGGCTGCCCTCGGGCGAGAAGCGCGACGGCGCGCAGTCGGTCGGGCTCGAATCCATCTTCACGTCCCACAGATCGGGCACGTCCGCGAGCGCCTCGACGACCTCGTGCGCCTCCGAGAGCGCATGCGTGCCCGGCTTCGCGCGCAACTCCTCGAGACTGATCCGCAGCGCGACCGCGCATCGGTCGCCGACCGCGTCGCGCGTGACCTCGAGCATCTCGCGGACCAGGCGCGTCCGGTTCGCGACCGACCCGCCGTATTCGTCACCGCGCCGGTTGTACTCCGGCAGCAGGAACTCGTAGGGCAGATAGCCCATGCCGGCATAGACGTAGACGATGTCGAAGCCCGCGGCGAGGGCGCGCTTCGCGGCGTCGGCCTGCCAGCGCAACAGCTCCCGGATGTCGGCCCGATCCATTGCCCGCGGGCGCAGATTCCCCATGAATCCGAGGTGCGTCGAGAGCCACGGCATTCCGGACGGGGACAACGGCGCGATCCGGCTGGTGCGGTTCATCGTGATCGCGCCGCCGTGCCACAGCTCCACGCCGGCCAGCGCGCCGTGCCGGTGCACCGCTTCGGTCATCAGCGCGTGTGCGCGCACGTCCGCGTCGTCCCAGAGCGACGCGAACGGCAACGGCGCATCGTCGGAGCTCGGATGGATCGACACGGCGCCGGTGCACACGACACCCCAGCCGCCCTCGGCCTTGGTCTCCCGGAACTTCGCGCGGACGTGCGGCAGCGCATTGGTCATCCCGCTGGCGTGCGGCACCTGATAGAAGCGATTCGGTGCGGTGACCGGGCCGATCCGGACGGGTTCGAACAGGATGTCGAAGCGTGGGTTGCGCGGCATGCAGGATGAACCTCGTGGTGCCCGTTCCCGGCGCTCCCCGCCGCGATCCGACGAGCGGTCGCAGCCTAATTGATCGATCGTCCAGTAGCAAGGCGGCCGGTGTTCGGAGGGTCCATCGACGCACGCGGTTGCGCCGCGTGTGTCTATAATCGACCGCCTCCGCCACGAGCGACCACGGCACCGAACGACGTGACGACGACTTCGCCTGAAATCCACGCGCCGCGACCGGTCGCGCTGCGCATCGCACCGCCGCTCGCGGGCACCGGCCTGACCATGATCGGCGCCGGCCTGCTCGGCGCGTTGCTGCCGTTGCGGTATTCGGCGGCCGGCCTGTCGGCGGGGACGATCGGCCTGCTGGGCAGCGCCGAAGGCCTCGGCTTCCTGGTCGGCTGCCTGCACGCGCACCGGATCATCGCGCCGGTGGGATCGGAGCGGGCCTACGCGACGTTCGCCGGCTTGAAATCCGTCGCGATCCTCGGATTGTTCTTCGCCGGCGGGGCGCCGGCGATCGCCGTGCTGCGCTTCATGATCGGGCTGAACGCCGCCGGGTTGTCGGTCGTCGTCGAGAGCTGGCTCAATGCGCTGTCGCCGAACGAGCAACGCGGACGCATCCTCACGGTCTACGTGCTGGTGTACGGCCTGTGCTTCGGGCTCGGCGAGCTACTGGGGCGCAACCTGGACGCGAGCGGCCCGCAGTTCCTGCTGATCGCCGGCATCGTGACGACGCTCGCGGTGGTGCCGATGGCGGCGATCGAGGTACGGGCGCCGGCGCGGCCGCACCGCGTGCAGCTGGAGATCGCGAAGGCGGTGCGCACGTCGCCGGTCAGCGTACTCGCGTGCCTGTTGAACGGCCTGGTGCTCACCGCGTTCACGACCGCGGGTCCGCTGTTCGGCGAGCGGCTCGGCCTCGACCAGGCGCACATCGTGGTGCTGATGGCCAGCTTCTCGATGGGCAGTTTGCTGTTGCAATGGCCGATCGGCTATCTCTCGGACCGCATCGACCGGCTGTACGCGCTGATCGGGCTCGGCGCGGCGATACTCGGTATCGCCGGCGTGTTGCTCCGGGTGAGCGGTCACACGCCGTTCGCGGTGCTCGCGATCCTGCTCGCGGTGTTCGGCGGTCTCGGCGAGAGTCTCTATGCGGTCGGTGTCGCGCACGCCAACGACCGGGCGCCGTCCAGCGACTACATCGCGCTGTCCTCGACGCTGTTGTTCGTGTGGGCGCTGGGCGCGGCGATCGGTCCGACGACGGGCACGGTCGCGGTCGAGCTGAGCCGGCCGGGCGCGTTCTTCGGTTACGTGTTCGGCTTGACCGTGCTGTTCACCGCATTCGCGCTGTGGCGGTTGGCGCGGCGGCGGGCGGGACCGGTCGATCGGGGTCGCGAGGACTTCCTGACCTATCCGCAGACGTCGCCCGAGATCTACTCGTGGATCCCGTACCATCGCGGCGGGCCCGATGCCGAGCCGGCGCGGCCGGTCGATGCAGGGACGACGCCGGCGGACCCGCCCCCCTGAGCGCCCGGCGATCCGGGGGACCTCGGGGGGGCGGTCGATCGCGATCGGACTCCGATCAGCGCAGCGGCCGGCACTCGACGTCGAGCGCACGGGCGACCGCCTCGTGCGTGATGTGCCCGGCGTAGACGTTCAAGCCCAGCGCGAGCCCGCGGTCGCGCGCGAGCGCTTCGCGCCACCCCGAATCAGCGATCGCCTTCACGTACGGGAGCGTCGCGTTGGTCAGTGCGAAGGTCGAGGTGCGCGGCACGGCGCCCGGCATGTTGGTCACGCAGTAATGGATCACGCCGTCCTCGACGAACGTCGGCGCCGCGTGCGTGGTCGGCCGGCTCGTCTCGAAGCAGCCGCCTTGGTCGATCGCGATGTCGACGAGCACGGCGCCGGCCTTCATCGTCCGGACCATGTCGCGCGTGACCAGCTTCGGTGCCGCCGCACCGGCGATCAGCACCGCGCCGATCACCAGGTCCGCGTCACGGACGAGTTCCTCGATCGCGTGGGTGGTCGAGTACTGGGTCTTCAATTGGTTGCCGAAGATCGCCGACAGCTCGCGCAAGCGCTTCACGGACCGGTCGATGACCGTGACATCGGCGCGCAGCCCGACGGCCATCTCGGCCGCGTGGGTACCGGACACTCCGCCGCCGAGGACCACGACCTTCGCGGGCGCGACGCCGGGCACCCCGCCGAGCAGCACGCCGAAGCCGCCGTTCGCCTTCTGCAGGCAGGTGGCGCCGACCTGCACCGACATCCGCCCCGCGACTTCGCTCATCGGCGTCAGCAGCGGCAACGAGCCGTCCTGCGCGGTCACGGTCTCGTACGCGATCGCGGTCGTGCCCGACTTCATCAGCGCGAGCGCTTGCTCGCGATCCGCCGCGAGGTGCAGGTAGGTGAACAAGGTCTGGTCCGCCCGCAGCATCCGGCACTCCGGCAGTTGCGGTTCCTTGACCTTGACGATCAGTTCCGCGTCCGCGAACACCTTCGCGGCGTCCGGCGCGATGCTCGCGCCCGCGGCGCGGTAATGCGAGTCGTCGAAGCCGATGCCGGCGCCCGCGCCGGTCTCGACCGCGACCTCGTGCCCCGCGCGCACCAGTTCCGAAACGCCGGCGGGCACGAGCCCGACGCGGTATTCGTGGACTTTGATCTCTTTGGGTACGCCGATTTTCATGGATGCCGCTCCCCCGAAGGCCGGTGAATTCGAAAAAAGCCGCGCGTAGCTTACGGATCCGCGAAGTGGCGGATCTGCGAAATCGGCGTCGATGGGCGGTCGGAACGGTGGAAAATTCGACTATTGCAGGAATTTCTGCAATAAAATGCGGACCATGAAGCTCGACCGCTACGACCGCGCGATCCTCCGCGCGCTCCAATTGGACGGCCGCATCACCAACAACCGGCTCGCCGAATCCGTGAACCTGTCCGAGTCCGCGTGCCTGCGCCGCGTACGGGCACTCGAGGAGGCGGGGTTCATCGAGGGCTATGCGGCGCTGATCAATCAGCAGAAGGCCGGATGCCCGTTGAACGTCTTCGTGAACATCACGCTCGAGCGCCAGGAACAGGCGCAGTTGCGCGCGTTCGAGGACGCGGTGCGCCGGGTGCCCGAAGTCATGGAGTGCTACCTGATGTCCGGCGAGTACGACTATCTGCTGCGAGTCGTGCTGGCCGACACCGCCGATTTCGAGCGCCTCCACAGCCAGCATCTCACGCGCCTGCCGAACGTCGCCCGCGTGCACTCCTCGTTCGCGCTCCGCACGGTGCAGAAGTCGCGAGAATTGCCGGTGCGATGAGCGCCGCGCGACGCGTCCTCGACGACGCGGGCGCGGCTCAGCGGGACGGCGACCGCGCGGCGAGCTCGCGCGCGAGCAGCCGCCGCCAGAGCCGTTCTTCGCGCGTGGCCGGCGCGCCGAGTCCCATCCGCTCGAGGTAGGGTTCGACGCGCGCCGGGATACGCCGCCAAGCGAGGCTCGCGAGCAGCGCGCGGGCCTTTCCGCCGACCCCGGCGGTGCGCCGGGCGAGCGCGCCGAGCGCCTCGGCGAGCACGATCTCCTCCCGGGTCAAGTCGGTCCCGAAGGGGAAGTCCGAGAACAGGCCGCGCGCGCGCGGCAGCAGGAACGTCTCCTCGAGCGCACGCGGCGTGTTGTTGCGATGGACGTCCGGGATCCGGTAATCGCGCGAGATCTTGCCGGCGGCTTGCGCTTCGCGCAGGAGCGACTCCTGGAACCGCGAATCCGCTACGTTGAGCATCGCGGCGATCACGTCTTCGTCCGACCGGCCCCGGAGGTCGGCGACGCCGTACTCGGTCACGACGATGTCGCGCAAATGACGCGGGATCGTCACGTGCGCGTAGCTCCAGACGACGTTCGAGGTCACGCGGCCGCCGTGGGTGCGCGTGCTGCGTACCGTGAGGATCGAGCGTGCATCCGGCAGCGCGTGCGCCATCGCGACGAAGTTGTACTGGCCGCCGACGCCGCTCACCACGCGCCCGTCCGCGAGTCCGTCCGAGACCGCGGCGCCGAGCAGCGTCGCGAACATCGCGGTGTTCACGAACCGCCCGTGGGAGCGCTGCGCGACCTTGAGCGCCCAGTCCTCGTCGTCGATCCGGTTGGTGAACTCGACGCCGCACATCGGGAACTGGCGTCGCTCGTCCTCCGGCATCTCGCGCAATGCCGCGTAGAAACCGCGCGATCCGAGGAAGAACGCCGCGTGCGACAACGTTCCACCGCGCAACCGGCGTCCGCAGCAGCTCGCAACCATCCGGTCGACGCACCGCGGATCGTCGAGGCGCGCATCGACTTCGTCGCCGTCGGGGCCGACCAGCCGCCCGTCGACGTAACGGCAGTCGGCGCGAAACACGCCGAACCGCTGCAGGACGCCGAAGTCGCGCATCGTCAACGGGTTGGAGAAGCCGGCGCCCGGCAGCGCGCGCAGGAAATCGGCGCCCACCGATTCCTCGACCGTGCCCGTGGCGAGCAGGCGCTGGAGGCGCAGCTCGTCGTACACCCGGCGGCGCAGGATCCCGGCACGATAGAGCTCGAGGAATCCGTCGACGAACATCTCGGTGCACGCGTACAGCCCGGTCTCGAACGGAGCGTCGCCGCCGATCCCCGCCGGCGTGGGGCCGAAGCGTTCGGGCGTGCGCAGCTGCCGGTGGATCCCGAGATATTCCTCGTTCCGCTGGTGCCGCAGTTGCAGCGCGTAGACGACCGCGTCGCCGATTTCGCCGATCCCGAGCTGCAGCGTGCCCGCATCGCGGACGAGCCGTGCGGCATGCAGCCCGATCGCGAAGTCGACGGTCGACAACCGGGGGTTCGGCGGCGAGAACAGATCGGTCTCGTATCGCGGGTGCTCGACCAGAAAGTCGAGCTGTCCGGCGCCGATCACGGCCGGTCCGAACGTGAACGGCATCTGGCGGTTCGGTGCGCCGATCATGACGAGGGCGCCGGCCTCACGCTGCGCCGACAGGCGCCGCAGCAGTTCGAGCGTGAGGTCCGGGTTCGACCCGAGGCTGTATTCCGCGCCGCCGGCCGCCGGCCGCTTCGCGATCAGCTGCGCGATCACGTTCACGCCCCGATTCGCGAGGTCGCGGGCGACGTGGGTGTAATTGCTGCTGACGTAATGCCGCTGGGCATGCGCGGAATCGAGGAACGCTCCCGGCTCGAGGTAGAACTCGACGATCTCGACGTTCTCCGGGACGGTGCCCGCGTGAAGGTCCGCGACGTAGTCGAGCGGCACGAAGTCGCCGAACACCCGTTCGACGAGCGGGCCGAGGAAACGGCGCTCGAGTTCGTTCCGCGCCCGCGGCAATTCGAGGCTCAGCGCGGTGAATATCCGCAGCCGGATCGAACGATCGCGGCGAGCGCGCCGGTAGAACTCGTTCGCGATCGCGTGCGGCTTGCCGACGCCGAGCGGGAGCGCCAGACCGATGCGGGTACCGACGCGCGCGAGAGTCGCTTCGACGCACTCGGCGACGTCGTCGAACGCGCGTGGATGGCGGTCCATGGATCAGCGGGCCCGTCGCGGCGGGCTTCCGGACTCGATGCTCATGGCGACGACGAATCGCTGATCGACATGCGGCCCCTCCGCGCGCAAGCTCCCGTACCGCCTAGTCTAGCAATTCGCGCCGCTCGGCGGCCCGGCGATCCGTCGCTCCGGGATCCGTCGCCGGGGAGCGCGGGGCTCGCCTCAATCCGCGCGCAGGATCCGTATCGGCGTGCCGCCGGGCGCATCGCAACGCAGTCCCACGATCTTCCCGTCCTCGGTGTCCGCGCTCACCCCGGCACCGCGGCCCGTCAATGCGGCCGAGACGCGCCCGAGGTCGTCGGATTCGAAGATCACGGTGGGGCGCGCAATGCGCCGGGGATCGTACAGCCCGAGGGTCAAGGTATCGCTGGTGCAGATCGTGCAGGGTCCGAATGGACCGTCCTCGTCGAGCGCGACGAATCCGATGCTTTCCCAATGCGCTCGCGACGCCGCGAGGTCGCCTGCCGGCAGCGCGATCTCGCGGAAATAGCCGCAGGCGGTTCGATGCTCGGGCGGCGCGGGCGAGGGGGAAAAGGTCCGGGCCTCGACGAGCCGGACCGGGTTGCCGCCCGGGTCACGCCAACCGATCTCGTTGAACACGTCCGCGCCGAGGCGCCGCAACTCGAGCGTCAGGCCGAGCGCCTCGAACCGGTCGAGGTGCGCGATCAGATCCGGACGCACGAAGCAAAGGGTCGGTTCGAGATCCGCGAGGCCGTGCATCCCGATGCACAGACGGCCGTCCGTGGCCACGGCGTACGGATGGCGGCGGGTCTCGCCCACCTCGGCGAGGGAGAAACCGAGGCCCGCGTAGAAATCACACGCGGCCCGCAGATCCTGCGCCGGCACCGACAGTTCGAGGAATCTCAGACGATCCCGCCCACGCACAGATACTTGATTTCGGTGTAGTCGAGGATCCCGTACTTCGATCCTTCGCGCCCGGTGCCCGACTCCTTGACGCCGCCGAACGGCGCGACCTCGGTCGAGATCAGCCCGGTGTTCAGGCCGATGATCCCGTACTCCAGCGCTTCCGAGACGCGCCAGCTCCGCGCGAGGTCGCGCGTGTAGAGGTACGCGGCGAGCCCGAACTCCGTGTCGTTCGCCATCGCGATCGCCTCGGCTTCGGTCCTGAACTTGAACAGCGGCGCGACCGGCCCGAACGTCTCTTCCCGGGCAACCGCCATCGAGGGCGTCACGTCGGTGAGCACCGTCGGTTCGAAGAAGGTTCCGCCGAGCGCGTGACGCCGCCCGCCGACGACGATCTTCGCACCCTTCGAGACGGCGTCCGCGACGTGCTCCTCGACCTTCGCGAGCGCCTTCGCGTCGATCAGCGGACCCTGATCGGTCGCCCCGGCCAGGCCGTCGCCGATCCGCAGGGTCGCGACCGCGGCGCCGAGCTTGCGCGCGAACTCGTCGTAAACCCCGGCCTGGACGAGCAGCCGGTTCGCGCACACGCAGGTTTGTCCCGTGTTGCGGTACTTGCTCGTGATCGCACCCTGCACGGCCGCGTCGAGGTCCGCGTCGTCGAATACGATGAACGGTGCGTTGCCGCCGAGCTCCATCGACACCTTCTTCATCGTGCCGGCGCACTGCGCCATCAGCTTCTTGCCGACCTCGGTCGATCCGGTGAACGTCAGCTTGCGCACCAGCGGGTTCGAGGTCATCTCGCCGCCGATCTGCGTTGCGGAGCCGGTGAGCACGTTGAAAACGCCCTTGGGGATTCCGGCCCGGTCGGCGAGCTCCGCGAGCGCGAGCGCCGAGAACGGTGTCTGCGTCGCGGGCTTGCACACGAACGTGCAGCCGGCGGCGAGCGCCGGACCCGCCTTGCGGGTGATCATCGCCGCCGGGAAGTTCCACGGCGTGATCGCGGCGACCACGCCGACCGGCTGGCGCAGCACCAGGATGCGCTTGTCCGGCTGGTGACTCGGAATCACGTCGCCGTAGACCCGCTTGCCTTCTTCCGCGAACCATTCGATGAACGATGCCGCGTAGGCAATCTCGCCCTTCGCCTCGGCGAGCGGCTTGCCTTGCTCGGCGGTCATCACCGTCGCGAGATCGTCGAGGTGGGCGAGGATCAACTCGAACCAGCGCCGCAGCAGCATCGCCCGGTCCTTCGCGGTGCGCGCCGACCAGGCGGGAAACGCCTTCGCCGCGGCCTCGATCGCCGCCCGTGTCTCGTTCGCACCCATGTTCGGGATCGAACCGAGCGTGTCGCCGGTCGCCGGGTTGTGCACCGGCAGGGTTGCGCCGCCGTCGGCCGCCAGCCAGCGGCCGTCGACGTAGCCGGATTGGCGCAGCAGATTCTGGTCGCGCAGCTTGATCATCTTCGGGTGTCTCCGGGGCGAGGCGTCAACCGACGTGACGATGGAAGAATTCGAGGCTTCGCTCCAGCGCGAGCTTCGCGCTCGCCGGTTCGTAGCTCGCGCGGTCCGTGCAGTTGAAGCCGTGCTCCGCGTTGTAGAGATGGAACGTCGCTCCGGGGTTCGCGGCCTTGACCGCGTCGACCTGCGACATCGGGATGTGCGTGTCGAGCTCGCCGTAGTGGAAGAGGATCGGACAACGGGGCTTTTCCGCGAGATACTGCGAGGTGCCGCCGCCGTAGTACGAAATCGCCGCCGCGATCGGCAGACGCGCCGCCGCGAGGTAGGCCATCGTGCCGCCCCAGCAGAAGCCGACGACACCGACCTTGCCGGCCGCGGCGGCTCGATCGACCGCGGCGTGCACGTCGAGCATGACCTCGTCGTTCTTGAGCTTCTGCATGTAGCCGAAGCCCGTCTGGACGTCCGTGTACGGGACGTCGATCCCGGGCCGGATCCGATCGAACACCGCCGGCGCGATCGCGACGAATCCGGCCGCCGCGTATTGATCCGCGACCGCGCGGATGTGGCGCGTCACTCCGAATATCTCCTGAATCACCACGATCCCGCCGCGCGGCTTGCCGCTCGGCTCCGCGAGATACGCGGTGAAGCGATGTCCGTCGGATGCCTTCAGGTCGATCGTGCTGCCCATGGCTCGGTGCTCCGCATATAGGGGTCGGTGAGAATAACGCGTTCGGGAGCGGCGGCTCAAGGCGCCGTCAACGCTCGAGGATCGCGGTCACGCCCATCCCGCCGGCGGTGCAGACCGAGATCAACCCGCGTCTCGCCCGGCTCTCGGCGAGGGTCTTTGCGAGCGTCGCGACGATTCGCGTGCCCGTTGCCGCGAACGGATGACCGATCGCGACGCTGCCCCCCTTGACGTTCAGCTTCGCGCGGTCGATCGTTCCGAGCACCTCGCTCCGCCCGAGCCGGTCGCGGCAGAACGCCGGATCGGCCCAGGCCTTCAGCGTGCAGAGCACCTGGCCGGCGAATGCTTCGTGGATCTCGTAGAAATCGAAATCCGCGAGCGACAGGCCGGCGTCCGCGAGCATCCTCGGAACGGCATACGCCGGCGCCATCAGCAGGCCCTCCCGGTGGTCGATGTAGTCGACCGCGGCGACCTTGCCGTACGCGAGGTACGCGAGGACCGGCAGGTCGTGCGCCCGCGCCCACTCCTCCGAGGCGAGCAGCACCGCCGAGGCACCGTCGGTCATCGGCGTGGAGTTGCCGGCGGTGAGCGTGCCGGTCGCCGTCCGGTCGAAGACCGCCGGCAGTCGCGCGAGCCTCTCGAGGCTCGTGTCCTCGCGAACGTTGTCGTCGCGGGCGAGACCGAGGTACGGGATCACCAGATCCGCGTAGAACCCCGCGGCATACGCGGCGGATGCGTTGCGATGGCTCTGCAACGCGAGCCGATCCTGTTCCTCGCGCGAGATGCGCCAGTGCTTCACCATCCATTCCGTGCTCTCGCCCATCGACAGGCCGGTGCGCGGCTCGACGACGTCGGGGAACACCGGCTTGAAGTCGCGCGGTCGCAGCCCGAGCCACGGCGCGATCCGCGCTCCCGCCGTCTTCGCGCGATGGCTGCGGAGCAGCCGGCGTTGAAAACTCCTCGGGAACGCGATCGGCGGATCGCTCACCGTGTCGACGCCGCCGGCGATGCCGGCGTCGATCTGCCCGAGCGCGATCTTGTTGGCGACCAGGATGGCCGCTTCGAGGCTCGTGCCGCAGGCGCGCTGTAGATCGACCGCCGGCGTCTGCGGTGCGAGGCCCGAGCCGAGCACGCACTCGCGCGCGAGGTTCCATTGGCTCGGGTGCTTGATCACCGCGCCGGCGGCGACCTCCCCGAGGCATTGGCCGCGCAGCCCGAAGCGCTCGACCAGTCCGGCGAGCACCGCGGTCAACATTTCCAGGTTCCCGACCTCCGCGTACGCGCGCTGGCCGCGCGCGAACGGGATGCGCGTGCCGCCCACGATCGCGACGCGCCGAGCGTTCGAGCCGACCAGCATGGTTCGTCCTCCGTTGCGAGACCTTCGTCCATTATGGACCCGCCGTCCTCCGCGCCGTACCGGGATCCGCCGCTCAGGGGGGGGCGGCCCCGCACGGGAAAAAGCCGCGGGTATTCAGGTATCCTTGCGGGCGATGCGTCAATTCACCGACAAGCGTTTCGAGCGTCGCGTCGCGTCGCTGGTCAATTCCGGGCTGCGCGGCGTGCTGCGCGGCGGCCGCAAGGGCGTCGAGAAGGAAGCCTTGCGGGTCACGCCGCAAGGGCGGATCACGCAGACCGCGCATCCGGCCGCGCTCGGCGCCGCTTTGACGAACCCGCTGATCACCACCGACTTCTCCGAGGCCTTGATCGAGTTGGTGACGCCGCCGTTCGGCCAGAGCTGGGAACTGCTGCAATATCTGTGCGACCTGCACCAGTTCGTCTATCGACACCTCGGCGACGAGATGCTCTGGGCGACGAGCATGCCCTGCGCGATCGGGTCCGACGCGGAAATTCCGATCGCGCGCTACGGATCCTCGAACGTCGGGCGGCTGAAGACGACCTACCGCAACGGCCTCAGCCTGCGCTATGGACGCATGATGCAGGCGATCGCCGGTGTGCATTTCAATTATTCATTTCCGGCGCCGCTGTGGGACGCGCTCGCGCGCGTCGAGTCCGCGGGCGCGGTGGACGCGGCCTTCGTCTCGGACGAATATTTTGCGGCACTGCGTAATTACCGGCGCTTCGGCTGGTTGATCCTCTATCTGTTCGGGACCTCGCCGGCGGTGAGTCGGGTGTTCCTCGCGGGGCGCGACCACGATTTGCAGGCGCTCGATGCCGATACCCTGTTCGAGCCGTACGCGACCTCGTTGCGGATGAGCGACATCGGTTACCGCAACAAGAACCAGTCGACGGTGAGCGTGTCGGTGAACAGCCTGCAAGCTTACGTTCGTGACCTCAATCGCGTGATCCGCACGCCGTTTCCGGCCTACGAGAAGCTCGGGGTCAAGGTCGGCGGAGAGTACCGGCAGCTGAGTGCGAACGTCCTGCAGGTCGGCAACGAGTACTACAGCTTCATCCGTCCGAAGCGCGTGACGCAGTCGGGCGAGCGGCCGACGCTCGCGCTCGAGCGTCGCGGCGTCGAATATCTCGAAGTGCGGGCGCTCGACGTGAGCGCGTTCGATCCGGTCGGGGTGAACCAGGACACGCTGCGTTTCGTCGAGGCGTTCCTCGCGCTGTGCCTGCTGCGCGACAGCCCGCCGATCGAGCGTGACGAGCAACAGGCCCTCGATCGCAACCACGTGACCGTCGCGCGGCGCGGACGCGAGCCCGGCCTGCGCCTGCGCTGGGATGGGCGAGACCGACCGCTGCGCGAGTGGGCCGGCGAACTGCTCGACGACATGGAGGCGGTCTGCGAGCTGCTCGATCAGGACGACCCCGGCGCACCCTACCGGGGATCGCTCGCGCGGCAGCGCGCGAAGATCGACGATCCGGACGCGACGCCGTCGGCACGGGTGCTCGCCGAGATGCGTGATGCCGGAGAGACCTTCTTCCAATTCGCGTTGCGGATGTCGAACGTTCACAAGGACTACTTCCTCGGCCTGTATCCGCCGAACGAGAGCCGGCTCGCCGAATTCGCGATCGCGGCCGAGGAGTCGCACGCCCAGCAGCGGCGCATCGAGGCCGCCGACCGGGAAGATTTCGACACCTATCTCGCACGCTATCTGGCGGAATGATCGCGGGGTCGGTTTGATTTGACATAATCCACGCCGGGCCGGCGGGCGGCCCGGAATCGCGGCGGTGGTCACACTTTTCCGCCCCGGGTCCCCGCGACATCTGTAAAGCTGTGCCGTGGGTCGCAGAGACCGCGCTCGCGATTCGGTCCAATGCAAACATGCGGATGAGCCCTTCTTTGACGGATGATCTGCCCGACTTGCCGCACGCGCGGCAACTGAAGGAAGGGTTTACGTGGTTGCGGTTCGGCCGGGACCTCGAGGCGGAGTTCCGGCGCGTTCGGCTCGAGGAATCGCTCGGGTACATCCGCGCGAATCTCCTGCTCGCGATCGCGATCGCGATCGCGCTGTCCGCGATGGACGCGCTCGTGCTGGGTCGCGCGCTGGATCGCATCCCGGGGACGATCGACGTGGTGCTCACCGTGCCGTTGCTCGTGATCGTGTTCGCGGCGAGCTTTTCGCCGAATCGACAGCGGATCTACGCGCCGCTCGCGATCGTCGCCTTCACGGCCTGCGGGCTGAGCCAGGTCGCGATCCAGGTCGTGACCTCGCTCGGCGGCACGCAGTTCCTGTTCCCGGCGATGATCGTGACCGCGATGTACGTGTATTTCCTCGCGGGTCTCGACTTCTACAACTCGCTCGCCGTCAATTTCCTCGTGCTGCTCGCGTATCTCGTGGCCGGGCACCTGACGGCCCTGCCGGGTACGCAGTTCGGCTACGACGCGCTCGCGCTCGTGGCCGCGAACCTGATCGGCGCGTCGGTCGCGTACATGCAGGAACGCACGAGCCGTTCGCGATTCCTCGAGGCCGGCCTGCTGCGCGAACTGGTCGCGCGGGACGGACTCACCGGCATCCAGAACCGCCGGATGTTCGATCAGCACATCGAGCGCGTCTGGCAACAGGCGGTGCGCGACGCCCAGCGGATCGCGGTGCTGCTCGTCGACATCGATTGCTTCAAGGAATACAACGATCGCTACGGCCATCAGGCGGGAGACGAGTGCCTGCGGGCGGTCGCCGCGACCTTGAGCCAGTGCGCGCGCCGCCCGCTCGACTTCGTCGCCCGCTACGGCGGCGAGGAGTTCGCGCTGGTCCTGTACGAGGCGAGCCGGGAGTACGTCGCGGAGGTGTCGACGCGCATCCAGCGCTCGATCGCCGAACTCAACATCCTGCACGAGGCCTCGCCGGTGGCGAGCCGACTGACCGTGAGCCTCGGCGCCGCCTACATCCTGCCGACCGCGTCGCGCAGCTCCGAGGGACTGATCCAGCTGGCGGACGAGGCGCTCTACAGCGCGAAGGGCCAGGGGCGCAACCGGGTGGTCGTGATGGAAGCCGAGTACCAGAACCTGCAGACCGGGCGCTTCGAGAAGCGCCGCGGCATGAGGAGCGGCTGACCAGGCGCTGCGGCGGCCCGGACGCTACGGTTCCCGAAAGATCGCCGTCCGCGGCTCGCCGCCCGCGGTCAGGCTCCCGCGGAACATGCCCTCGACGTTGAACTCGATCGCGATCCGGCCGTGCCGGTCGATCGCGATCACGCCGCCTTCCCCGCCGCGGGCGATCAACTCTCCGTGCACGACGTCCTCGACCGCCTGATCGAGGCGGCAGCCGCCGTATCTCATCCGGGCGCAGACGTCGTGCGCGACCGCGGCGCGCAGGAAGATCTCGCCGTGCCCGGTCGCCGAAACCGCGCAGGCCCGGTCGTCCGCGTACGTCCCGGCGCCGATCACCGGCGAATCGCCGATCCGTCCATAGCGCTTCGCGGTCATGCCGCCGGTCGAGGTCGCCGCCGCGAGGTGGCCGTGCTCGTCGAGCGCGACCGCGCCGACCGTGCCGACGTGCGACAGCGGGAGCGGCGAGCCGCCGGCGCCCAGCACCCGCTGCAGCTGCCGCCAGCGCTCCTCGGTCCGGAAGTACTCGTTCGGCACGAGGGCGATCCCCTGGGTGAGCGCGAACTCCTCGGCGCCCGAACCGGCGAGCATCACGAACGGCGACCGCTCCATCACCGCGCGTGCGAGCTCGACCGGGTTCTTCACGTGCCGCAGCCCGCAGACCGCGCCGGCGCGAAGCGCCGCGCCCTCCATGATCGCCGCGTCGAGCTCGTGGTGGCCTTCGTGCGTGCACACGGCGCCGCGTCCGGCGTTGAACAGCGGGTCGTCCTCGAGTACGACGACCGCTCGAGCGACGGCGTCGAGGCTCGACCCGCCGCGCTCGAGGATCTTGCGGCCGGCGTCGAGCGCGGCGAGCAGTCCTTCGTGATAGCGACGCTCGCGCGCCGGTTCGATCTGCCCGCGCGGGGGCGTGCCGGCACCACCGTGGACCGCAATCCCGTACATCGTCGTTCCTCTTCTGGTCGGTCGCGAACCGTAAGGCTATCATTCAGCGGCGATGACACAAGCCGCCGAATGCCGACCGATTCGTAGCCTGCTGATCGCGAATCGCGGAGAGATCGCGATCCGCGTGATGCGGGCGGCCGCCGAGCTCGGCCTGCGCACGATCGCGATCCATTCGCACGAGGACCGATTCTCGCTGCATCGGACCAAGGCCGACGAGAGCTATCTGGTCGGCGAAGGGCGTCCTCCGGTCGAGGCCTATCTCGACATCGCCGGGATCATCCGGGTCGCGCGCGAAGCCGGGGCCGACGCGGTCCATCCGGGCTACGGCTTTCTGTCGGAGAGCCCGGAGTTTGCGGAGGCCTGCGGCGCGGCCGACCTGGTGTTCGTCGGTCCGTCGCCGCAGACCATGCGCCGGCTCGGCAACAAGGTGGAAGCGCGTCATCTCGCGGAGGCCGCCGGCGTTGCGGTGATGCCGGCGACGCCGCCGCTGCCGAGCGACGACGGCGAGTGCCTCGCGGCCGCGCGCTCGATCGGTTTTCCGGTGATGCTGAAGGCGAGCTGGGGAGGCGGCGGCCGCGGGATGCGGGTCGTCGAATCCGAGGACGGCCTGGCCGAGACGGTCGCGGCCGCCCGGCGCGAGGCGAAGGCCGCGTTCGGCAAGGACGAGGTCTACCTCGAGAAGCTGATCCGGCGCGCGCGTCACGTCGAAGTGCAGATCCTCGGAGACGATCACGGCAACATCGTGCACCTCTACGAGCGCGACTGCACGGTGCAGCGGCGCAACCAGAAGGTCGTCGAACGCGCGCCGGCGGCTTTCCTCGGCGCGGAACAGCGCGCGGCGTTGTGCGCGGCGGCGCTGCGCATCGGCCGCGCGGTGGGCTACCGTTCGGCCGGCACCGTCGAGTTCCTGCAGGACGCGGACACCGGACAGTTCTATTTCATCGAGGTGAATCCGCGGATCCAGGTCGAGCACACGGTCACCGAGTGCGTGACCGGCATCGATCTCGTGAAGGCGCAGCTGCGCATCGCCGCGGGTGGCCGGATCGGCGACGCCACGAGCGGCGTGCCGTCGCAGGACGAGATCCGCGTGACCGGCCACGCGATGCAATGCCGGGTCACGACCGAGGACCCGGAGAATCAGTTCGTGCCGGATTACGGGCGGATCACGGCGTACCGCAGTCCGGCCGGTTTCGGGATCCGGCTCGACGCCGGTACCGCCTATGCCGGCGCGATCATCACGCGTTACTACGACTCGTTGCTCGTGAAGGTCACCGCCTGGGCGCCGACGGCCGAGGAGACGATCGCGCGGATGCATCGCGCGCTCTGGGAATTCCGGATCCGCGGTGTCGTGACCAATCTGCGCTTCCTCGACCAGCTGATCACGCATCCGCGGTTCGTGAGCGCCGCCTACACGACCCGGTTCATCGACGAGACCCCCGAGCTGATCCGGATTGCGCACAAGCGGGACCGCGCGACCCGGCTGCTGAGCTACATCGGCGAGGTCATCGTCAACGGGAACGCCGAAGTGAAAGGGCGTGCCCGACCCGCGGCGCCCGTGTTCCCGCGGCTGCCGAAGGTGGACCTGCCGGCGCCGGCGCCGGGGACCAAGCAGCGGCTCGACGAGCTCGGCGCCGAGCGGTTCGCCGAATGGATGCTCGCCGAACGGCGGGTGCTGCTCACCGACACGAGCATGCGCGATGCCCATCAGTCGCTGCTCGCGACGCGCTTCCGGACGCGGGACCTCGCGGCGATCGCGCCGTACTACGCGGGGCTGCTGCCGCAGCTGTTCTCGGTCGAATGCTGGGGGGGCGCGACGTTCGACGTCGCGATGCGCTTCCTGCGCGAGGATCCGTGGGAAAGGCTCGCGGAGCTGCGCGCGCGGATGCCGAACCTGCTGTTGCAGATGCTGCTTCGGTCCGCGAACGCGGTCGGCTATACGAATTATCCCGACAACGTCGTTCGAACCTTCGTCGCCCGCGCGGCGCACGCCGGCATCGACCTGTTCCGCGTGTTCGACTGCCTGAACTGGACCGAGAACATGCGCGTCGCGATCGAGGCGGTGCGCGAGACCGGCCGGCTCTGCGAGGCGGCGATCTGCTACACCGGGAACCTGTCGAACCCGGCCGAACGCAAATACGACCTGCGCTACTACCTCGGGATCGCCCGGGAGCTGAAGGCGATGGGCGCACACGTGATCGGCATCAAGGACATGGCGGGACTGTGCCTGCCGAGCGCGGCGGCGGCCCTGGTCCGCGCGTTGAAGGAGGAGGTCGGCCTGCCGATCCATTTCCACACGCACGACACGAGCGGCATCGCCGCGGCGAGCGTGCTCGCGGCGATCGATGCCGGCGCCGATGCGGTCGACGGCGCGATCGATTCGCTCTCCGGGCTGACCTCGCAACCGAATCTCGGCTCGATCGTGGAGGCGCTTCGCCATGGCCCGCGCGACACCGGCGTGGCGCCGGGCGACTTGCGGGCGATCTCCGGGTACTGGGAGCAGGTGCGCCGCGGCTACGTCGCGTTCGAGAGCGACATCCGTGCCGGTGCGTCCGAGGTCTACGTCCACGGGATGCCGGGCGGGCAGTACACGAACCTTCGCGAACAGGCGCGCTCGCTCGGCATCGAAGATCATCGCTGGCACGAGGTCGCGGCGGCTTACGCCGACGTCAACGATCTCTTCGGCGACATCGTGAAGGTGACGCCGACCTCGAAGGTCGTCGGCGACATGGCGATCATGATGGTCACCAGCGGGATCGACCGCGCCGCGGTGCTCGATCCGCAGATCGAGATCGCGTTCCCGGAATCGGTCGTGCAACTCTTCCGGGGAGATCTCGGCCAGCCGCTCGGCGGGTTCCCGCGCGACCTGCAGCGCAAGGTGCTGAAGGGCGCCGAACCGCTGCGTGACCGACCCGGTGCGTCGTTGCGGCCGGCCGACCTCGAGGCCGAGCGAACCGCGGTGCAGCTCAAGGTCGGGCGCGCGATCAGCGACGACGACCTCGCGTCCTACCTGATGTATCCGAAGGTGTTCGTCGAATACGCGGCGGACCGCGCCCGCTACGGGGATTTGAGCACGCTACCAACGTCGGTGTTCTTCTACGGAATGCAGCCGGGTCAGGAGATCAACGTCGATCTGGAGCGCGGCAAGACCCTGATCGTGCGCTACGTGACGACCAGCGATCCGCACGAGGACGGCACCCGAACCGTATTCTTCGAGTTGAACGGCCAGCCGCGGCCGATCCGCATCGCGGATCGCAGCCAGGTCGCGTCGCGACCGCCGACGCGCAAGGCCGATGCCGACGATCCGACCCATGTGGGGGCGCCGATGCCGGGCACCGTCGCGACGGTGACGGTGCACGCCGGACAGCGAGTCCGCCGCGGCGACGTGATCGTCACGCTCGAGGCGATGAAAATGGAGACGTCGGTGCGCGCCGAGCGCGACGCGACCGTGAAGGAGGTGCTCGTCCGTCCCGGGCAGTCGGTCGATACGAAGGACCTGATCGCGATCTGCGAGTGAGTGCGCCGGGCCGCTAGATCGCCGCCTCCCGCAGGTCGCGGCTCTTGTCGGCCGCCTTCGCGGGATCGAGCCGGGTGCGCGCGGCGATCAGCTTGCGCGCCGCCATGTAGTCCTTGGTGTCGTCGACGGCTTCGACCGCGGTGAGCTCGCCGTTCCGCAGGTACAGCGTGCTGAAGCCGCCGCGGCGCGGATCGCCGCGTGTCACGCGTTCGTCGCCGTCGGCCTGCAGGCCGACGATCAGCAATTTGTGCTCGTACTGGTCCGACCAGAACCAGGGGATCCGATCGTGGACCACGTCGCGCCCGAGCATGTTCAGGGCCGCGGTCTTGCCCTGCTCGAACGCATTGTCGACGCTTTCGAGGCGGACGCGGCGACCGTAATGCGGCGAGGGATGGTTCACGCAGTCGCCCGCCGCGAAGATCGACGGATCCGCGGTACGGCAGTACTCGTCGACGACGATGCCGTCGTCGACCGCGAGGCCGGCGTCCGCCGCGAGGTCCGTGACCGGCAGCGCCCCGACCCCGACGATCACGAGATCCGCCGCGAGCCGCGTGCCGTCGCCGCAGACGACCGCCGCGACGCGGTCCCGGCCCTCGATCGATTCGACCCGGGTGTTGCACAGGATGCGCACGCCTCGCGCCCGGTGCGCCTCGGCGAAGAACGCGGAGACCGCCGGCGAGACCACGCGGGCCATCACCCGGTCGGCCATTTCGAGCACCGTCGCCTCGAGCCCGAAATGGCGGCAGGCCGCGGCCGCCTCGAGCCCGATGTATCCGCCGCCGACGATCACGGCGTGCGCGCCGGCGCGCAGCTCCGCGCGCAGCGCGTTGGCGTCGTCGATCGTCCGCAAATAATGGATCCCCGGAAGATCCGCGCCAGCGCACTTCAGCGGTCGCGCGCGGGCGCCGAGGCACAGCAAGGCACGATCATAGGTGAGTCGCGCACCGTCACCGAGGTCGACCGCGCGCGCCGCCCGGTCGAGGCGAATCGCTCTCGAACCGAGCCGCAACTCGACCCCGTGCTCGTCGTAGAACGCCCGATGCTTGAATGGCAGGCGGTCCGCCGCAAGTTCTCCGTGCAGGAACTTCTTCGACAGCGGCGGCCGCTGATACGGCAGCTCGCGCTCTTCGCCGACGAGGATCAACCGGCCGTCGAAACCCTCGCGCCTCAGCGTGTCGATCGCTTGGGCGCCGGCTTGACCGCCGCCGACGATCAGGAAAGTCGTGTTCATCCGAAAACTCCATTGCCGCCGGGCGGCCGAGGTCGCGCGGGCTCGTGCACCATCACGGGGCGCCGCCGGGCCGGTGCGGCGGCCATCGGCGGCATCGCCGCTTAATGATATTCTGAGTTGGACCAAGAATACTCCTCGGAGAATGGGATGAAACTGATCACCGCCATCATCAAGCCGTTCAAGCTCGACGACGTTCGCGCCGCGCTGTCGGAAATCGGGGTCTCGGGCATGACCGTGACCGAGGTGAAGGGCTTCGGCCGCCAGCGGGGTCACACGGAGTTGTATCGCGGCGCCGAATACGTCGTCGATTTCGTCCCGAAGACCCGGATCGAGGTCGCGGTCCAGAACGAGATCGTGGATCAGGTCATGGAGGCGATCGCCGCCTCGGCGAAGACCGGCAAGGTCGGGGACGGCAAGATCTTCGTGACCGAGTTGCTGCGGGTCGTTCGCATCCGCACCGGCGAATCGGACGACGCCGCGTTGTAGCGGGCGTCGCCGGCCAGGGCGCGCGGCTCGTGAATCTGATCGCGGGTCTGCGGGTGTTGGGCGCGTGTGCGCTGCTCGCGGTCGCCGCGAATGGCGCCTTCGCCGCGAAATTCACCGATCGGCAGCGGACCCGGATCGAGGAGCCCCGGCCCGCCGGCGTGCCGAGCGACGCGCGGCTCGTCGCGAGCGGCGCGGTGATCGGCAAGATCGACATCGTCACGCGCAACATCTTCGATCTATCGGATCCTCGCGACGACGTGCTGCTGTTTCGTCTCGCGAACCGTCTGCACGTCCGCACGCGCCACTCGACGATCCGCGCGCAGCTGCTGTTCGCGACCGGCCAGAAGTACCGACCGCGCCTGCTGGCCGAGACCGAGCGCAATCTCCGGGCCCTGCCGTTCATCTATGACGCGCACGTCGTGCCGGTGCGCTACTCGCACGGCAAGGTCGAGGTCGCGGTGGTCACCCGGGACGTGTGGACCTTGAGTCCCGGCGTCAATTACAGCCGCACCGGCGGGACGAACAACTCGAGCTTCGAGCTCTCGGACTCGAATTTCCTGGGCCGCGGCAAGTCGCTGGACTTCCAGCACGGTCACGACGTCGATCGCAGCAGCAATACGCTCGAGTGGTCGGATCCGAACGTGTTCGGATCGCGCTGGACCGACGCGCTCGCCTACGCCGATTCGAGCGACGGGCGGCGGCGCGCGCTCGACGTCGCGCATCCGTTCTATTCGCTCGAGACGCGCTGGAGCGTCTCGGCCAGCGCGCAGCGGTACCAGCGAGCGGTGTCGCGCTATGCGTACGGCAACATCGGCGACCAGTTCGCGGATTCGGAGGTCTCCTATGCGCTGAGCGGCGGCGTGTCGGCCGGGCTGGTGCGCGGATGGACGCGCCGCTGGCTCGCCGGCGCGCAGTACGATCGCAACGATTTCCTCGTCGATCCGACGACTTCGCTGCCCGCGCGCGTGCTGCCGGCCTCGCAGACCCTCGCGTATCCGTTCGTCGGGTTCGAGCTGATCCAGGACGACTACCGCAAGACCGGCGACCTGAACCAGATCGGACGCACCGAGGATCTGTTCTTCGGCCTGCAGGCCGGCGTCACGGTCGGCTACTCGGCGAGGGCCTTCGGCGCGAACCGCAGCGCCATCGTCGTCTCCGGGAACATGCGCAAGGGTTTTCAGCTCGATCCCCGCCAGCAGCTGTTCGCGTCCGCGGACTTCCAGTCCCGGGTCGAGCACGGGCGGGCGCGGAACTTGATCGCGGATGCGGCCGCGCGCTATTACTGGCGCTGGCTGCCGGAGTGGGTGCTGTACGCCGGGTTGTCCGGTACCGCCACCGATGCGCTCGACCCGCAGTCCCAGCTCACGATCGGCGGCGACAGCGGCCTGCGCGGCTACCCGTTGCGCTACGAAGCCGGCAGCTCGAAGGCCCTGGTCACGATCGAGCAGCGGTTCTACACGGACTGGTTCCCGTTCCGGCTCGTGCGCGTCGGCGGAGCGATCTTCGCGGACGCGGGCCGCGCGTGGGGCCCCGCGATCATCGGCGGCAACCGGCCCGGAATGCTCGAGGACGTCGGATTCGGGCTTCGCCTCGGCAACACCCGTTCGGGGCTCGGCAACGTGGTGCACGTGGACTTCGCGTTTCCGTTGAATGCGCCGCCGGGCGTGAGCCGCTTCCAAGTGCTGGTGCAGACCATGCAGAGCTTTTGAGGGGTCGCGCGGCCGCGCGACGCGGACCTCAGGAGTCGGCGCGCTTGCGGCGTCGCGACAGCAGCGCGAGGAAACCGATGCAGACCGAGAAGTTGAGGATCCACCAGGCGAGCTGCCTCACGCGACCCTGGTTCGGCCGGGTCTTCGCGGGTCCGGTCAGCACGCCCCGCAACGTCTGGGTCGCGTTGCCGGCCCGGATCTCGAACGCGAACGCGGTCGGACCCGGGATCGCCAGCTGCGGCGTGCTGATCGAGTAACCGCCGTCGACCGTCGCGGTCGCGGGATAGGAACGGCCCCGGAGCTCGACCGAGACCGCGACGTCGCTCACCGGCGCTCCGTCGAGCGCGCGGCTCACGCGCAGGCTCAGGGTGTCGCCACGCAGCAGTCCCACGAGCCGGTAGTCAGCGGACGCCGCGACCACGCGCGCCGGCGCGGGCGGGGTCGATGCGCTCGCGACGGTCGCGAGCGAGAGCGAGAGCGAGCACAGCCAGAGCGCTTCGCAGAGCAATGCCGCGACGCGGGACAAGCCGCGCGAACCGTGCCGCCGCGGATCAGCGGCGGTGCGCCCGGCGTCGGTTGCGACCGCGAACATCGCCGATCGCCGTGGATCAGCCGTTCATCGGGCGGTCGGCGCGCGTCGACCGGTCCGCGAGATGCCGAGCACGCCGCCGCGAACGACTTCGACGATTTCGCCGAACGCCGAAAGCGTCGCGATCACCTCCGCGATCATGTCCTCGGTGCCGGCGATCTCGACGATCCAGGCCGGCTCGGTCGACAGCACCTTGCCGCCGCTGCGGTGGACGACCTGCGCCGCGGCATCCTGCTGGTCGGCCGCGACCTGCAATTTCAGCAACGCGAGTTCTCGCGCCAGGTGATCGCCGGTCGTCATGTCCTCGACCGTGACGACATCGACGAGCTTTTGCAATTGCGAGTTGATCTGCGCGATCACCGCGTCCGATCCGGTGGTCACCAGCGTGATCCGCGAGATCGACGGATCGTTGGTCGGCGCGACCGAGAGCGACTCGATGTTGTAGCCGCGGCTCGAGATCAGCCCCGTGACGCGGGTGAGGGCGCCCGCCTCGTTCTGCAGGAGAATCGCGATGAGATGTCGCATGGCGCCGATAGGATACGGGACGGCGGCACTTGGGCGCCAGGGCGTTAGCTGCTACGCTTTGCCGCGTGAACGCACGACACGATCCGATGGGCTCGGCGCCGCATCCGCGCGCCGGCGAGATGATGACCGGCGCCGAGATGATCGTCCAGGTGCTGGTCGACGAAGGCGTCGACACGGTGTTCGGCTACAGCGGCGGCGCGATCCTGCCGCTCTACGATGCGGTGTTCTGCCACAACGAGGCGACCGCCGGTTCGATGCCGCTGATCGTGCCGGCGAACGAGCAGGGCGCGGCGTTCATGGCGGCCGGATACGCGCGGGCGAGCGGGCGCGTCGGCGTCGCGCTGGTGACCTCCGGTCCGGGCGCGACCAACACCGTGACCCCGGTGCGCGACTCGATGGCGGACTCGGTGCCGATCGTCGTGATCTGCGGGCAGGTGCCGACGAGCGCGATCGGCACCGACGCGTTCCAGGAAGCGCCGGTGCCGAGCATCATGGGTGCGGTCGCGAAGCACGTGTTCCTCGTGACGGATCCGACCCGGCTGGAGGCGACGGTGCGCACCGCGTTCGAGATCGCCCGGACCGGTCGGCCCGGTCCGGTCGTGCTCGACATTCCGAAGGACGTGCAGAATTGGCGCGGCGCGTTCAACGGTTCCGGGCACTTGCCGATTCCCGGGTATCGCCAGCGGCTGAACCGCGTCGGCGCGAACAAGCTGTCCGAATCGGCGTGTGCCGCGCTGCTGGCGGCGCTCGAGCGGGCCGAGCGGCCGCTGATCTATGCCGGCGGCGGCGTGATCAACGGCGGCGCGGCCGAAGCGCTTCGCGACCTGGTGCACGCGCTGCGGATTCCGGTCGTGACGACCCTGATGGGGATCGGCGCGATCGACACCTCGGACGAGATGGCGATGCGCATGCTCGGGATGCACGGCGCGGCGTTCGCGAACTATGCCGTCGAGGATTGCGACCTGCTGCTCGCGATCGGCGCGCGCTTCGACGATCGGGTCGCGGGCAATCCGGCGAAGTTCGCCGTGAACGCGAAGTTCATCGCGCAGTTCGACATCGACGTGTCGGAAGTGAACAAGGTCAAGCACGTCCACTGGAGTCATTTGGGCTCGTTGCCGGAGGCGCTCACCGCGTTGCGGGAGGGCGCGCGGCGCGCGGGCTTCCGGCGCGACTGGTCGGCGTGGCATCGGCACTGCGATCACCTGCGGCGCACGTACGCGATGAACTACGATCGCGCGAGCACGCGGATTCAGCCGCATTATCTGCTGGAGGAGATCAATCGCCTGACTCGCGGCGAGGCGATCATCAGCACCGGCGTCGGCCAGCATCAGATGTGGGCCGCCCAGTACTTCGACTTCCGCAGCCCGCGGCTCTGGTTGACCTCGGGCAGCATGGGCACGATGGGTTTCGGTCTGCCCGCGGCGATCGGCGCGCAGTTCGCGATGCGCGACCGCGTGGTGATCGACGTCGACGGCGATGCGAGCATCCGCATGAACATCGGCGAGCTGGAGACCGTGACGACCTACGGCTTGCCGGTCAAGGTCGTCGTGATCAACAACTGCGGCGACGGCATGGTCAAGCAGTGGCAGAAGCTCTTCTTCAAGGGCCGCCTGAGCGCGAGCGACAAGAGCCTGCACAAGAAGGACTTCGTGAAAGCGGCGATGGCGGATGGATTCGAGTTCTCGGTGCGGCTCGAGAGCAAAGCGGACGTGCCGCGGGTCGTCGAGGAATTCATCCGTTTCCCCGGTCCGGCGTTCCTCGAGGTGGTCGTGGATCCGGACGCGGGGGTCTACCCGATGGTCGGACCCGGGCAGTCGTACGACGAGATGATCACCGGCGAATTCATCGCCTCGCGCAAGTCCGTCGAGGTCGTTCCACCGGGCGAATCCGAGATGTTCTGACGCCGCGCGCGACCGCGCCGCGTTCACCAGTTCCCGGTATTGCTCATCGAGCTCCACGGTTCCGCCGGCGCCAGGGCCGCGCCTTTCTGCAACAGCTCGATCGAAATGCCGTCCGGGGATCGCACGAACGCCATGCGCCCGTCGCGTGGTGGCCGGTTGATCGTGACCCCGTGGTCCATCAAACGCCGGCAAGCGGCATAGATGTCGTCGACTTCGTAGGCGAGGTGACCGAAATTGCGGCCGCCGGCATAAGTCTCCGGATCCCAATTGTGGGTCAGTTCGACCTGCGCGCCCGCGTCTCCGGGCGCGGCGAGGAACAGCAGCGTGTACCGGCCCTGGGGATAGTCTTTGCGCGAGAGCAGTTCGAGCCCGAGCGCATCGCGGTAGAAGCGCAGCGATTGCTCGACGTCGCCGACCCGAACCATCGTGTGCAGGTATTTCATCCGGTCGCGGTCCTCCGATCCTGCCGATCCCGCACGCGCGCGGGTCCGGCGCGCAAGGTTACCGCATCGCGTGGGTGGCGGGGCGGTGGCAGCGGCCGATGCGCGCTCCCGGATGGCCTTCCCGAGCGCGCGCCGAGGCACCGGGATCGGCCGATTGTTTCCAAATAGAGACAAGATTGCTGTAATGCAAAAAACATTCAAGATTGTGTAATAAATCACGAAAAACGTTGGATTTGTTATTTTCCCATGCTAGGGTTATCCACAGATCGATACGCATTGTTTTTAGGACGTCGATTCTGCGCAACAGACGACGTGCGCCAAGAAAGGCCGAGCGTGGACCATGGTTGCGTGGCGCGTATCCGCCGTGACTGGACGTGCCGTTATGGATACGGCACCTGTTCCACTAAAATCCCCGGTCATATCCGGGGTTTTTTTTGCCCGTGGGATCTTGGCAGCCGAGGGGCCAGCCCGACGGTGAGGGAGCCTGACGATGTCCACGGTCCTGGTCACCGGCGCTTCGCGGGGCATCGGCGCCGAGTTCGTCCGCCAATATGCCGCCGACGGCTGGCGCGTGCATGCGCTCGCGCGGGATCCCGGGTGCTCGAAGGTCCTTGCGGACGCGTGCCGGACCCACGGCGAGCGGATTTGCACGCACGCGGTCGACGTGACCAACCACGCCGCGATCGACGCGCTGGCGGGGGATCTCGCCGGTACGCCGATCGACCTGTTGCTCAACGTCGCGGGCGTCCTGGTCGCGAACCCGTTCGGTCAGTCGGACTACGAGCGCTGGATGAATTCGGTCCGGGTCAATCTGTTCGGTCCGATGAAGGTCTCGGAAGCGTTCGTCGAGCACGTCGCCGCGAGCGACCAGCGCAAGATCGTGACCTTGACCAGCGTGCTCGGTTCGATCGGCGGGAATGCGGCCGGCGGGATGTACGACTACCGATCGACGAAGGCCGCGGTCAACGCGATCATGAAATCGATGAGTCTCGATCTCGCACGGCGCCGGATCATCGCGGTGCCGATCCATCCCGGCTGGGTGCGCACCGACATGGGCGGCGCGCGCGCCGAGGTGGACGTTGCGACGAGCGTCACCGGCATGCGCGCGGTGATCGCGGGGTTGACGCCGGCGCAGTCCGGCCGATTCCTGACGTATCAGGGTGCCGAGTTGCCCTGGTGATGTTCACCGTGCGATCGCGCGGCCCGGAGGCGTCGCCGTGAAGCTGCAGCAACTGCGTTATCTCGTCGCGGTCCACGACAACGGCCTCAATATCACGGCCGCGGCGCGGCAGCTGCATACGTCGCAGCCCGGCGTGAGCCGGCAGCTGAAGATGCTGGAGGCGGAACTCGGCCTGCGGCTCTTCGAGCGCGACGGCCGCGCATTGACGCGGGTAACCGCCGCGGGCGAACGCGTGATCGCCCACGCGGCCAAGATCTTGCGCGAAATGCACAACATCCGCCGTGCGTCCCAGGACCTGCGGCAGGCGGATAGCGGCAGCCTGGCGATCGCGACCACGCACACCCAGGCTCGCTATGTGCTGCCGCCGGTGATCCGCGCGTTCCGGGAGCGTTATCCGAAGGTGCGGCTGAATCTGCATCAAGGCACCTCGGAGCAGATCGCCGAGCTCATCGCCCAAGACCGGGTCGACTTCGCGATCGCGACCGGCTCGGAGGAACTGTTCGGACCTCTCGTGCGGCTGCCGGTGTACCGCTGGCATCGGGTGGTCGTCGTGCCGAAAGGGCACCCGCTCGCGGGCGGCGGCAAGCTGACCTTGCGGCGTCTCGCCGAACACCCGATCGTGACCTATGTGTTCAGCTTCTCGGGTCGTTCGTCCTTGCCGGCGCTGTTCGAAGCCGCGGGGTTGTCGCCCGACGTGGTGCTCACCGCGCAGGACGCCGACGTGATCAAGACCTACGTGCGGATCGGGCTCGGGGTGGGGATCGTCGCGGGGGTCGCGATCGACCCGGTGATCGACCCGGACCTCCTCGTGCTCGACGCGCGTCACCTGTTCGCGAGCCATACGACCTGGATCGGGTTCCGCCGTGGCGGCGTGTTGCGCGCCTATATGTACGATTTCCTGGAGCGGCTCGCGCCGCATTGGACGCGCCGGCTGGTACGCGACGCCGAGCGGTCCGAGACCCAGGACGAAGTCGACCGCGCCAGCGCGGCAATCGAGATTCCGTATCGAGGTTGCCAATGATCGCGCCGGAGCGCCCGAACCGGGTCGTCTTGTCAGCGGCGATCGCGCGATCTATAAGGACCTCTCGTCCCACGCGCGGGTGCCGGAAAGAAAGAAGCCGGGCGTTGCCCGGCTTCTTAGATCCCCATGCCATTTTTTTGATTGATCGGGAACCGCGATCGATCGCGGGCCGTCAGGAAAGAGGTCGATCTGCCGTCTTCGCGAAAACGCCTGGATTGCGTCGATGCAACACACTATACCGTGATGGATCGTCGATGCCAGCCTTTTGCGGAATAAAAAGCGAAAATTAATGTTGCGTAAACACGACATGCCGCTTCCGGCTGGCCCCGACGCGCTGATCCGCACGCGCCGCGCGTACTTCGACGTCCGATACGGACAATTGCACGTGCGCACGGCCTTTCCCGCCACCGGTGGATTCGACGAGCAGGCGCCGCTCGTTTGCCTGCACGACACCGGCGGCTCGAGCCGTGACTTCGGCGGATTCCTCGCCGCGATGGCGACACGACGCTCGGTGTATGCGCCGGATCTGCCGGGCTCGGGCGAATCCGATCCGCCCGAGGGCGATGCCGCGGTGAGCGCGGCGGCGGCGATTCTCGACCTTGCCGCGGACCTGCGCTTGCGTCGGATCGATCTGCTCGGAGTGGGCGCCGGGGCCGCCGCGGCGCTCGACGTCGCCCGCACCGCCGCCGAGCGGGTCGGTCGAATCGTTTCGGTCGGCACGCAGGCGCTCGCTCGGATCACGACCGCGACCCATCCCTGTCTGGTGCTCGCGCTCGACGGCACGCACGCGCCGCCGCCGCCCGGCGCGGGGTCCCGCCACCCGCATCTCGAATGGGTCGAGGCGCCGGAGTACCGCGACCGGCCGTTCCTGCTCGCGCCGCAGTCGCTCGCCGAGCGCGTCGCGGCGTTTCTCGACCGCGGCTGAAGCCGCTCGACTGGCCGAGCCGGCGGCATGCGAATCAATAAATTCATCAGCGAGAGCGGCGTGTGTTCGCGACGCGAGGCGGATCGGTGGATCGCCGCCGGCCGGGTCGCGTGCAACGGCCGCATCGCGACGCTCGGCACCCCGGTCGAACCGGGCGACGACGTGCGCGTCGACGGCGTACCGCTCCGCGCGAAACGCCCCGGGGTCTACATCGCGCTCAACAAGCCCGTCGGGATCACGTCGACGACGGAATCCGACGTCGCCGGGAACATCATCGACCTGGCCGGTCACGCCGAGCGCATCTTCCCCGTCGGGCGCCTCGACAAGGATTCCGAAGGTTTGATCCTGCTCACCAACGACGGCGATATCGTGAACGAGATCCTCCGGGTGGAGAACGCGCACGAAAAGGAATACGTGGTCGTGGTCGACCGTCCGATCACCCCGATGACGCTCGCGATCATGCGCAGCGGCGTGCGCATCCTCGGGCAGATGACCCGACCGTGCCGAGTCGAGCGGATCGACGACCGGCGGTTTCGGATCGTGCTCACGCAGGGGTTGAACCGGCAAATCCGCCGGATGTGCTCGGCGCTCGGCTACCGCGTGCAGCAGTTGCGGCGCGTGCGCATCAGCAACATCCGTCTCGGTGACTTGCGCCCGGGGGAATGGCGGCCGCTGACCGCGGCCGAGCTCGCCGGCCTGCTGCCCGCCCGTTTCGGGGCGCCGTCGGCGGATCAGCCCTCGCGCAACGTGTCGGCCGGCACGCCCTCGGTCCAGCGGCGCCCGGTCGCCGTGCGCCAATCCGGATCCTGCGCCTTGAGCGCCAGCCAGCGGAAGAAATCCGGCCCGCGCCCAGGCCAGTAGTACAGCCGATAGAGCACTCCCGCGGTGCTCGACTCGACGATGAATTTGCGGCGCAATCCGAGCGACGGGTAGTCGGTCAGACAGCGGATTCGCGGCGAATTCTCCGCGAGCGCGTACTGGGCGAGACCGATCTGCAGGCGCAGCCGATCGTCCCGCGCGTACAAACAGACGTTCGGCGGCGTGCCGCGGATCATCGCGATGCCGTGCACGATCGCGATGGGCTCGGCGCTCGGTGTCCACGACCCGTCCTGCGCGTGCCAGTGCAGCACCATCCGGCGTCGCCGGAAATCGATCACCGGAGTCGGCGTCGGGAGCGCGCGGGTCACGCTGGGTTCCCGGACCCCGTTCAGCGCGACCGCTGCACGGGCAATTCCGCGAATGCCCGTTCGACGAGTCGCGCGGTCAGGATCTGCGGCAATATCCGCGCGCGCCGCGACCCGGGCGTGCCGCCGTAGACGACGTACAAGGGAACGCCGGCACGCCCGAATCGCGCCAAGGCGCGCGTGATTCGCGGATCGCCATCGGTCCAGTCCGCGCGCATCAACGTGACGTCGCGGGCACGCAGGTAGGCGCGCACCGCCGGATCCGCGAGCACCGTGCGTTCGTCCACCAGGCAGGTCAGGCACCATTTCGCGGTGAAGTCGATGAACAGCGGGCGCGCCTGCGCGCGCAGCAGCGTCACCCGCGCCGGATCATAGGGGATCCAGCCGGAGGCGGTCGCCGCACCCGCCGGCGCCGCGGCGTTCGCGCGGGCCGGCTGATACGCGATCGGCAGCGCGACCGCTGCGATCAGCGCCGCGATCGCGACGATCGTCTTGAGCCGACGGGCGCGGCCCTTCGACTCGCGCAGTCCCCACGCGGCCAGCCCGATCAGGACCACACCGCCGAGCGCCGCCGCGAACCCGGTCGCGCTGGTCTGCTGCGACAGCACCCAGAGCAGCCATGCGACCGACGCGTACATCGGGAACGCGAGCAACTGCCGGAACGTGAGCATCCACGGACCCGGCCGGGGCAGTGCGCGCCGCATCCACGGCGCGAACGAGACGGCGACCACCGGGAGGGCGAGTCCGACGCCGAGCGCCGCGAAGATCGTCAGTGCGCGGGGCGCCGATTCCGTCAGCGCGACGCCGACCGCGGTCGCCATGAACGGCGCCGTGCAGGGCGAAGCGACCAGCGTGGTCAACACGCCCGTGAAGAAGGAGCCGCGTACCCCGCCGTCCCGCGTGAGCTTCTCGCCGACGTCCGCGAAAGCCCCGCCGAACTCGAAGACGCCCGACAGGTTCAGTCCGACCAGCAACAGCAGATAGCTCATCAAGGTCACGAAACGAGGCGACTGGAGTTGAAAGCCCCAGCCGACGCCCGCGCCGCCGGCGCGCAACGCGATCAGGGCCGCCGCGAGCGCGAGCATCGAGGCGATCACGCCGCCGCCGAACGCGAGCCCCTTGCGGCGCACTTCGCGCGGATGCCGCGCGGCCTGCTCGACGAGGCTCACCGCCTTGATCGAAAGCACCGGCAGCACGCAGGGCATCAAATTGAGGATCAGTCCTCCGAGCAGCGCCAGACCGGCAATGGGCCACAGTGCGTCCGACCGCGCCGGCGCCGCCGGTTCGATCGTCGCGGACGCGGTCGCCGGGCTGCGCGCGGCGGGCGCGGCGCCCGCCGCGGCGCTTGCGGCCGCGACCGTGAG
>JAJYAM010000092.1 GCA_021779535.1 Pseudomonadota bacterium | reverse complement strand
ATCCCGTCGCTGGAGCGGTGGCCGGCCGCGAGCAGACTGTTGTCCGTATAGGCGAGCCCGGCGAGTAGATCGACGTAACCCGTGTCGGTCACCGCGGCACCAGCCAACGTCCCCGTTGGGTTCGCCACTTGCGCGTCCGCACGGACGTGCCAACCAAGGCCGAGCAACGCGATGAGCGAAAAGTGCTTCCAGTGTTTCATGGTTCTGATGCCTATCGATCGACGGGGGCGTCGCCGGTGTTCGACCAGCGCCGACCCTGGAACCCGTGCCGGCGCGACCCAGGGCCGGCACGGTGGTTATTGTTGTGTTGGAACCGCGGTCGCGTCCGCGCCTTCCACGCCATATCCGTAATAATACCCCGACGTGCCGCCGCTTCGGCTCTGATTGAGCACGAGCGAGATCGCCGGATGGTTCCCGAGCGCCTTCAATGCATCCAGCAACACCGGCTGTGGCGTCGACTCGGCGCGCACCACGACGACTATCTGGCCGACGACGTGGGAGAGCGCGATCGACTCCGTGGTATGAAGGAGCGGCGGTGAGTCGAGCACGACGATCCGCGCGCCGTCGCCTTCACCGAGCGCGGCCGCGATCTCTTGCATGCGGGCGCTCGACAAGAACTCGGTCGCCTCCTCCGCGCCGCGCCCCGCGGGCATGAACGCGAGTGTCGGGACGTCGGTCGGATGCACCAAGGATGCGGGGTCGATCGACGGGTCGTGCAGCGCATCGAGCAACCCCGGCGCCCCTTGCAGTCCAAACTCTCGGCTCAACTGCGGTTTGACGACGTCCGCATCGACCAGCAGCACCCGCACGTCCTTCTCGATCGCGAGACTGAGCGCGAGGTTGAGCGCCGTGAACGTCTTGCCCTCCCCCGGGACCGCGCTCGCGATCATGATCAGATGACCGTTCGCCGCCCGCGGCACGCCACGGCCGATCGCGCGTGCGACCAGCGGACGCTTGATCTTGCGGTATTCACGCGCGAGCACCCCGGACTCCTCGTCGGGAGGCAGCAATCCAGCGGCGCGCAACGCGGCACGATCGAGGATGATTCCGGATGCAGGTGCGCGGGACCCGCTCCCGCGCGGCGCTCCCGGCTCGGGGCGGACGGGCGCGGCGTCGGTACTCGGCGCCGCCGACGCCTCGCCCGGCGCTCCGATGGATCGTTTCTCGGTCCGCAGCTTCTGAATCGCCTTTTCGACGACGCTCATGTGAAGAACTCTCGCAGCGTGCTGGAGATGGAATCGTTGGACAGCAACTCGAGCAATAACACGGCCACGGCGACCAGCAGGAGCCCGCCCGCGAACGCCGCGTACCGTAAGTTGCTCCTGCGCCACTCGACGCGATGCCGGTCGGCCCAGGCCATGCTGACCGCGCCGAGTACGCTGAGGCCGGTGACGGTGCCGAGCTGCGCCGTGCTGACGAAGACCGGGCGAAACAGGTGCAGCAGATAGGCGATCCCCGCTCCCGCGCCGAGCGCCAGGAAGAACACGCCGACGATCAGCAGCGGACGATTCGGCGACACCGGCTGGAACTGCGCCGACGGGGGATCGATGACCTGGAACTTAACGAGTCCGGTGGAGGCCGCCTGTTGACCCAACCGCGCGCTGTCGAGCCGCGCGAGAAGTGCATCGTACTGCTTCTTCGTGACCGCGTAGTTACGCGTGAGCTGCGCGTACTCGGCCTGCACCGTGGGCGCGCTGCCCATCATCGTCTTCATTTTCGCGATATCCTGCTCACGGTCGGCGATCGCCTGCTGGATCGACGCGACCTCGACCAGCTCGTCGTTGTATTGTTCCTCGACCTTCTGATACACGGGATTCGCGGCGAGACCGAGCGCGGTCGCCGCGCCGAGGTCGCCCTTCTTCGCGGCCGCGAGTTCCTCTTGTTGCCGCGCTTTGAGCTCTTTGAGCGTCTGCTTGAGCGCGATCACGTCCGGATACTGATCGGTATACTTGAGGAGCATCTGATCGAGCCGCTGCTGGGTGAACGCGATCTGTTGCTGGGTGTCGAGCGCAGCCGCGCTCGTCACTGCCGGGGCGCTCGAGCCTCCCGCCGTCGTGAACTGCTGGCCCGTCTTGAGCTCCTGCGCGATCGCATCGCGCTTGCGTTGCGCCACGTAGAGGCTCTGCTTCAACTGGTTGAGCGAGTTCTCGTCGGTTTGCAGCCGCGAGAAATAATCGCCCTGCTCGCCCGGAACCATGCCCATGTTGCGCTTCTTGAAGTCCGCGAGTTGCTGCTCGGTCTGCGACAAGCGCTGGCCATAGTCGGCGATCTGTTGAGTGAGGAACTGCTCGGTCTGCTGCGAGCCCTCGCTGTTGCTGGTGAGGGATCCCTCGACGAAATCGTTCAGCAAGCGATCGACGACTTCGACGCTGCGGGCCCGATTGGGGTCCTGGTAGGTGATCGTGAACAGGCTTGGCGTCGCATTGGGTTTCCGGGGATCCACGTCCGCGGCGATCGCGATGTTCTTGCGCAGCGCATCGATCACTTTCTGTTGCGCCTTGGGCGTGATCGCGCCCGCCATCAAATTGGTCTCGTTCGCGACTTTCCGCAGCTGCGGCGTGCCGAGGAGTTCCGCGGTCATCCGATCGATTTCATCGTTGACGTTGTTCTGGAGGCTGATGCCTTCGGTCGCCTGGCTGAGCGTCGTCTTCGAGTCGACGAAGATCTTTGCCTGTGCCGCGTAGGTGTTCGGCCACAGGAAGACGACCAGCCACGCGGCGAGCGCGACGATCCACGCGGCGGTGAGCGCGATCCATCGGAACCGCCAGACCCCGCGCAACTGGTCGAGCAGGCTCGCGAGCTCCGTGGATAAGGATTTGTTTTCCATCGATTCCTCGAATCCCTCAGAACAACGACTCGGGAACGACCAGCACGTCGCCCGGCTGCAGCGCGAGGTTCTGGCTGAGGTCGCCCTTGTTGATCAAATTGGACAACTTGAGGTGCAGCGTCTCGACCCGGCCGTCGACCTTGCGCTCGAGCTTCGCCCGATTGCCGGCCGCGTACGGGGTGAGGCCTCCGGCCGCGAGCACCGCATCGAGGACGGTCATCCCCTCATGATAGGCAATCGACTCCGGCCGGGTGACCTGGCCGATCACCTGGATCTGGCTCAGCACACCCACCGCGCGACTGACGATCACGGTCACTCGCGGTGAACGGATGTATGCGCCGAGGGCCTTGTCCATGTCTTGGGCGAGCTCGACCGGGGTCTTGCCGGCGGCGACGATGTTCGCGATCAGCGGCGTCGAGATCCGCCCGTCCGGACGGACCGGCACCGACTTTTGGGAAAGATCCGGATTCTGCCAGACGAAGATGTCGAGCACGTCGCCCGGACCGATCACGTAATTCTTGGCGGTCGCGCCGATGCCGGCGGCGGCCGGCGGTGTGGCGGCCGGCGGCTTCGGTGCCTGGGCGGGCGCGGCGCTCGGCCAGCCGATCGCAAGGAGGGCACCGAGGAACGAAGGACCCCAAATTCGTGACGCAGATCGCAACATAGGTTTCAGCCTACTGAAAGTTGACCCGTTTGTCTGTGGGCATCGTCTCATGCTCGCGCTCAGGCCCGGATCGAGGCGAGCAGGTGCTCAGCGTCCTGCCGCGAATCGAACGGCGTCTTGCTCGCGAGGATCGTCGAGAGGATCTGCCGCGCCTTCGCGCCCTGACCGGCCTTCGCGAGCGCGTACGCATAGTGGTATTCGACGTCCGGATCCTTCGGGTTCAGCGCCGCGGCGCGCGCGAGGTAGTCGAGCGCCTTCGCGCTCTCGCCACCGCGCGCGAGGATCCAGCCGAGCGTGTCGTTGACCGCCGGCGACTGCGGCGCGAGTGCATAGGCACGCAGCGCCAGCGCCTTCGCCCCCGGATCGTGCGCCTCGCTCATCGCCCAGGCGAGATTGTTGAGCGCGACGACGTCGCCCGGGTTCTGCGCGAAAGCCGCCTTGAAGTGCGGGACCGCCTGTGCCGGTCGATGCGTCGCGAGAAGATAGTTTCCGAGGATGTCGTGCACGCGCCAGTCGTTCGGTTCGCGTGCGAGCCAGGCATCGAGCGGTTCGGTCGGGTGCGCCGCGTGCAGCGCGACCTGCGCCTGGAAGGATTTCACCGCGAGCACCGCGCTCGGGCGGAGGCGCGCCGCGGCGGCGTACGCCGCCGCCGCGGCGGCCCGCTGGCCGATCGCGCCTTCGACGTCGCCTTTCAGCTCGATCGCGCCCGGATCGTTCGGATCCTTCGCGACCAGCGCCTCGGCCCGCGCAAGCGCCGCCGCGCCTTGGCCCTCGCGCAGATCGATCAGCGCGAGCGCGCTCACGACCGGGAGCCAGTTCGGCTGCAGCTGGTCCGCCTTCGCGAGCGAGGCCCGCGCCGCCGCGGGCTGGTTCAACGCGAGCTGCGCCCGTGCGGAATTCAGCCAATACCCGGCATTGGTCGGCGCCAGGCTGGTCGCCTGCGCGAACTTCGCAAGCGCCGCGTCGGGCTGGTTCGCCTGCAGCCACGCGAGCCCGGCGTCCTCGATGACCGCCGCGTCGTTCGGCCGCGCGGCGACCGCGCGATCGATCGCGGCCTTGGCCGACTTCGGATCGCCCTGCAGGAACGCCAAACGCGCGAGCGCGAATTGCACCGCGGGCTCCTTCGCCGCATCCTTCGCGCCCTCGAGCACCGTTCGTGCCTTCGCGAATGCGCGGTTGCTCGCGAGCGACTCCGCGAACGCGAGGCGCACCGCCAGCGCCTCCGGATGCGCCGCGAGCACCGCGTCGAGCCGCCGCTGCGCCGCAGCCGCGTCGCCGGCCATCTGGTCCACGCGCGCGAGCGCGATCATCGTCGTCACGTCGTTCGGCGCCTCGGTGAGCGCGGTGCGCAATAGCAGCCGTGCACGGCCGAAATGACGCTGCGACACGGCGAACGAGGCGGCGAGGTTCGCGACGCCCGGATCGTTCGGGTGCTTCGCGAGCAGCTCATTGACCGCCTGCAACGCATCGTTCGGACCGCGCACCGCGGCCAGCGCCGTGATCAGCAGCTGGTCGCGGCGCAGATCGCCGGTATCCGGCAGCTTCTGCAGAAGCGTGAGCGCCCGCGCCGCCTGCCCGCTGCCGAGATAGACCGCGGCGAGATTCTCAATCACCGCAGGATCGTTCGGATGCGCCTTTGCGCTGCGCTCGAGCGCCTGGACGAGCGCCGCGGGATTGCCGGCTTGATTCGCAGCGATTCCGTAGAGCGCGAGGAGTTGCGGGTCACCGCTTTGGGTGTCGATCGCGGGCGTGAGCACGCTGAGTGCCTGGTTCGGCAGGCCGAGTTTCATCTGCACTTGCGCGAGGAGCTTGCGCGCTTGCACGTTGTCGGGCGTCTGCTGGACGACCCGCTGCAGCTGCACCTGCGCTTGCTGCAGGTCGCCACGCTGCAAGAACGCGGCGCCGAGCAGCATCCGCGCCTCGACGAAGCTCGGCGCATTCCCGACGACGCGCTCGAGCTCATCGGTCGCGGGCTGAAGCTGCCCGTGCACGAGCTTGAGCCGCGCATCGAGCAGTTGGGTCATCGGCGCGGCTGGCTCGAGCTTCGCGAGCGCCGCCTGGCTCTTCGCGGCCGCGTCGACCTCGCCGAGCGCGAGCCGCGCCTCGGTGAGCGCGACCAGTGCCGTCAACCGATGGGCGACGGGCTCGGCGGGCGGCATCCGCGCGAGCGCCGCCTCGAGCGCGGTTTCCGCCGCGGCGAATTGCCCTTGCCACGCGAGCACGCGACCCTCGATCAGCCGCGGCTCCGCGGCCTTCGGCGCGCGTTGGATCGCGATCCTCAACTGGGCGAGCGCCTCGGGTAAGTGGCCGTCCTGCAGGAGGCCCTCGGCGAGGAGGTCCCGCGCGTCGGTGAGCGTGGGCTGGCTCGCGATCAATGGACGTAGCAGTATGGCCGCGGCGTCGGTCTGACCCGTCGCGAGCAGCGCGCGGGCGTTCAGCAAGGTGCGGTCGGGCTCCGGCAGCGCGACCTGGCGGTGCGCGAGCGCATCGAGGAGCGAGCGCGCTTGCCCAGTCTCGAGCCAGATCCGTGCCTGGAGGATATCGACCGCCGGCCCCTTCGCGCCGGCGTGAACGGCATGCTCGAGCGCCGAATGGGCGCCGTTCAGATCGCCCGCATCGACCGACAGCCGCGCGAGCAGGAGCCAGGCTTCGGCGTTACGAGGATCTTTGTGCAGTACCGCACGCAAGTCGAACGCGGCGTCGCTCCACTCACCCTGGTTCATTTCGCGCTTCGCGCGCTCGATGTGCGCCTTCGGGGTCATGAACAGCCCGCAGCCGGTCAACGCGAGCGCCGCGATGGCGATGCCGATCGATCCGATCCGCCACCGGCCGGGGGTCATCGGGTTGCCTGTCGTTTCGTGTTCCTCGATGCGCATCGAGCGACTCCCTTGCGAATTCGCGGCACCGGGTATCTCACCCCTCGGGCCTGATTGCGTGTTCCTTGCCTAAAAACCCATTAGAGCCCACGTCGGCCGCCGAGTTCAGGAACTGGATCGCAGTTCCCGCCCCGTTGGCCCGCGCTCACTTCGCGAGCGTCGCCGACGTTCGCTCCAGAATCTCGTAGAGCGTCGGACGGGTGACCCCGAGGAGCTCCGCCGCCTTCGAGATGTTGCCGCCGGTGACCGCGAGCGCCCGCTCGACGGCGGCGTTCTCCGCGTGGCGGCGCGCGTCCCGCAAGGACAGGGAGTTCCCGGCGTCCTCCGCCGGCGGCTCGAGGGACAAATCCTCGGCGGTGACCGTCTTGCTCTCCACCATGATCGCGGCCGCGTTCACCCGGTTCTCGAGCTCGCGGACGTTGCCGGGCCAGGGGTACTGCTCGATCGCGGCGATCGCGTCGGGCGCGAGCTTCAGGAACGGCTTGCCGTGGCGCCGGCACGCCGCCTGCAGCAGGAAATTCGCGATCAGCACCGCGTCGGCGCCGCGCTCGCGCAGCGGCGGGATGTTCACGGTGACTTCGCTGATCCGGTAGAACAGGTCCTCGCGAAACAGCTTCTCCGCGATCGCCACCTTGAGGTCCCGGTGAGTCGCGGCGATGATCCGCACGTCGACCGAGATCAGGTCGCGCCCGCCGAGCCGTTCGATGACCCGTTCCTGCAGGAAGCGCAGGAGCTTCGCCTGCAGCGCGAGCGGCATGTCGCCGATCTCGTCGAGGAACAGCGTTCCGCCGTCCGCGATCTCGATCTTGCCGCGGGTCTGCTTGACCGCGCCGGTGAACGCGCCGCGCTCGTAGCCGAACAGTTCGCTCTCGAGGAGTGTTTCCGGGATCGCCGCGCAGTTGATCGCGACCATCGGTTGTGCCGCGCGGCCGCTCAATGCGTGCAGTGCCTGCGCGAGCCGTTCCTTCCCGGTGCCGCTCTCCCCGAGCAGGAGCACGGTCGCCTGGGTCGGGGCGAGCTTGCGCACGAGCCGGCACACTTTCATCATCGGCTCGCTCGCGCCGACCACCCCGTCGAGCGCGTTCGCCGGGCGGCTCTCGGCAAGCTGGCGGTTCTCATGTTCGAGCTCGTGGATCCGCCGCGCGCGATCGATGATGTGCTCGAGCACCGGCATGTCCACGGGTTTCTGGCAGAAATCGTAGGCCCCGAGCCGGATCGCGCGCAGCGCGTGCTCGCGCCCCTCGCGCCCCGTGACGACGATGATCTTCATCGTCGGCAGGACCCGCAAGAGCTCCGTGATCGTCGCAAACCCTTCCTCGACGCCGTCCGGATCCGGTGGCAAGCCGAGGTCTTGCAGCACGACCGCGGGCTCGAACCGGCGGGCCGCGGCGACCGCGTCGGCGCGGTTCTCGGCGCATTCGACCTCGAAGCCGTCGAGCGCCCACTTGAGCTGACGCTGCAAGCCCGGGTCGTCCTCGACGATGAGAATCCGTGTTTTCGGTTCCGCTGACATCCGTGGAATCGTCTCTCGAGGGTTAAGGACCCGCGAGGGCCGGTGCGAGCGGAAAACGCAACACGAACCGCGTGCCGCGTCCCGGGGCGCTCTCGACGTCGATCGAGCCGCCGCAGCTCCTGACGAATTCGCGCGCCTGGTATGCGCCGATCCCGAACCCACGCTCGCTCTTGGTGGAATCGAACGGCCGGAACAACCGTTCGCGTATGAAGGTCGCATCCATGCCGCTGCCCGTATCCACCACGTGAATGACCGCCTGGTGGTCCAACCGATCCAGCAATACAGTAACCGATCCGTCCGCGGGTGTCGCCTCCTGGGCATTGCGGATCAAGTGCTCGAGCACTTGGAGCAAGCGCTCGCGATTCACGATCGCCTCGGGTCGGGCGCGCACCTCGAGGAGCGGCTGCGGCGCCAGGCCCGCCGAACGTTTCACCGCCTCCGCGCACAACTCGGCGAGTCCGAGCCGATGCGCTTGCTCGGTGATCACGCCGCTGCGCAATTCCTCCATCAAACGGGTCATCCGCTTGACCGAGTTCTCGATCGTGAGGATCGCGTCGTCGAAGAATTCCGGATTGCCGCGATGGCGGGCCGCGTTTTGCACGACCAGCGCCTGCTGCGCGATCAGGTGCCGCAAATCGTGCATCAGCACCGCCGAGAGCCGGTTCAAGGCCTCGAACTGGTGTGCCTCGGCGAGCCGCTTGGCCGCCTGCTCGAACGCGAGGAAGCTCGCAACTTGCCGGCCAGCGGCGCGCAGCAGGTCGAGTTCCTCCCAGGACAGGCGCACCG
>JAJYAM010000023.1 GCA_021779535.1 Pseudomonadota bacterium | reverse complement strand
GGCACGGTCCCGCGGATCGCCGGTGGCGTCGCGGACGCGGGCGGGCGCACAATGGCGGTCGATCCCATCCTCGCTCCGGAGACTCGCGTGACCCGATCGCCCGCACCGCGCGCCCCTCGTGACCGGCCGGCGGCCCATCCGACCGTGCGTTTCCGGATCGACTTCGGCAAGCGCTGCTCGGTCGGGATCGGCAAGATCGAACTGCTCGAGGCGATCGCGCGGACCGGCTCGCTGTCGCAGGCCGCGCGCGCGTTGCGGATGAGCTATCGGCGCGCCTGGTTGCTGCTCGAGGACCTGAACTCGAGCTTCGATCGACGCGTGGTCACGACGACGACCGGCGGCCGCGGCGGCGGCGGCGCGCAGCTCACCGAGTTCGGCGCGTCGCTGATCGCCGCCTACCGCGACCTCGACGCGCGGCTCCGCCCGCTCGCCGACGCCCGCCTGCGCGAAGTCGGCGAGCACGCCAAAGGCGGGCAGGCCTCGCCCGTGATCCGGCCGACGCCGATCAGCCGGACGCTCGTCGGCGCCCGGGCACCCGGGCCCGCGTCGCCTCGGCGACGAGCCGCCGGGCGCTGAACTCGATGTGCAGGAGCCGCCGGCGCAGATAGACGGCCGGCCGCGTCCCGGCGAGATCGGCCCAACCGCGCCGGCGCAGCGACACGGACGGCGCGCCGTCGGCCGCGGCGTCGCCGTGGGTGAGGGTCTCGATCACGCGCGCGCCGGTCTCGCGCAGCGACCGCTGCGCCTCGGGCGCGTCGAGCGCCCCGCGGGCGGCACGCAGGAGACTGCGCACGGACGCCAGGTCGGATGCGAACAGGTAGTTCGCCGCGAGCAACCGATGCAGGGCCGCGAAATCCCCCGCATGCCGCTTCGGCTCGCTCGACAGCCGCCGCGTGGTCGCGACCAGCGCCGAGAACGCATCGAGCGCCCGCTTGCGCGCGATCCGGTATGGCTGCTCGGGCGGCGCCCACTCGAGCGCGAGCCGCGCATAGCGCAGATCGGCGGCCAGCAACGCATCCACGAGGCGCGGCACGTCGCGCCATTCCCAGTTCGGCAGCACGAACGCGAACGCGCCCGAGATCCCCGCCCCGATCACGGTGTCGAGCACCCGCTGCGCGATGAACCGCGCGCCGGGCTCGAGGAAGTGCAGGAACATCAGCGCCCCCGCCGAGGCCGCGAACGAGGTGATTCGATAGTTCACGCTCGCGTACGCGTGGCTCACGCCGACCGCGACGATCACGCCGGCGACGACCGCCCGATCCGGCATGATCGGCAACAGCAGTGCCATGACCGCACACCCGGCGAGGGTGCCGATCAGGCGGTCGTTGCGCCGCTGCCGCGTGACCGCGTAGCTGCCCCGCATGATCAGCGCGATCGTCAGCAGCACCCAGCCGCCGTGGACGCCGTGCGGCAACGCGAGCGTGACGGCGTAGCCCAGCAGCATCGCGAGCGTGAGGCGCAGCGCGTACCGCGCGACCGGCGAGGACGTCGAGGCCTGCGCGCGCAGCGTCGCGAGCGCCGCGGGCCGGCGATCGAGGAACGCGGCGACGTCGACCCCGTCCGGCACCGGCGGCGCCGCATCGCCCGCCGCGACGACCGCGGCGAGCCGCGCGATCCGTTCGATCAACCGCGAGAGCTTCGCACCGCTGGCGCCGGGCAAGGCCGCCGCACCCCCGTCCGGCGCGGCCCCGTGCGCGAGCGCCGCTCGCCGATCGATCACCGGCATCGCGGCGAGCGGCGCGACCAGCGCGAGCGCGATCCCGTCGACGTCGTCGGCGAGCGCCCGCGTCGCGGACTCGAGCACGCGCAACGCCGGCTCCTGCGGCGGCGTGCGCAGGCCCTCCCAGTCCGAGTCGCCGGCGAGCGCGGCCTCGTAGGCGTCGATCAGCGCGATCATCGCGCCGACCCAGCGCGGACTCCTCCGGCCGCCGAAGACGATCTGCCGCGCGTTCTGTAGCGCATCGATCATCGCCGCGTGGCGCTCGATCACCGCCGCGAGCGCGGCATCCGGATCGCGGCTCGCGTCGAACAGCGCCGCCCGGGCGCGCAGGTACGCGGAGAACGCGATCAGCGCCTCGTTGAGCGCCATCCGCCGCTCGCGATCCAGCGTCACGACCGCGATTGCGAGCGCGATCAGTGCGTAGGCGCCGCCGCCGCCGAGGATCAGTTCGGTGCGTTGCACCGCGACCGCGGCGGTCGCGGTCGGCAGCGCGAGGCCTATGACGAGCGACAGCACGCCGGAGATCGCGAGCGTGACCGCGGTCCGGCCGAACGCGGTCGCGAGGGCGAGCGCGACCGAGGTCGCCGCGACGACCGCCGCCATCGCGATCGGCGTCGCGCTCGCGAGCCCCCCGAGCAGCGCGACCGCGCTGGTCCCGGCGAGCGCGCCGCCCATGATCCGCGCCTTGCTCGCGAGCGTCGCGGGCAAGTCGACGATGCTGACGCACATCGCGCCGACCGAGGCGAGCACCGCGGCATCGGTGCCTCGCCACAGGTCCGCGCCGAACGCGACCGCGGCGAGCGCGGCGGACACCGCGAGCCCGTTCTGCAAGTGATGCCGCAGGAGCGTGCGTGCGGCGTCGCGCCGCCAGGTCGCCGACCCCGCGCGGGGTGTCCGGTCCATCCGCGCCCGGCCTAGCGCGGCGCCGCGACCCGGCCGGACTCGAGCTCGCGCAATGCCGCGGCGAGCGCATCGACGTCGGGCGCGGTCACGTTCAGGTTGAGCGAGATCCGCAGGCGCGCGGTGCCCTCCGGGACCGTCGGCGGGCGGATCGCGCGCACGTCGAATCCGCGCTCGCTCAACGCGCTCGCGAGCCGGACCGCGGCGCCGTCCGCGCCGACGACGAGCGGCAGGATCTGCGTGCCCGCGGGCGCGGCGCCGGGCAGCCCGCCGAGCCGCGCCTCGGCGTGCGCGACGAGCGCGCGCAGGCGCTCCCGGCGCTGCGGCTCCTGCCGCAGGATCGCGAGCGATTCGCGCAACGCGGCCGCGAGGATCGGCGGCGGCGCGGTCGCGAACACGAACGGCCGCGCGCGGTTCACCAGGAATTCCACGAGCAGCCGCGGCGCGTTCACCCAGGCGCCGCCGACCCCCAAGGCCTTGCCGCCGGTGTGCAGCGCGATCACGTTCTCGCGGCCTTCGAGCCCGCTCGCGAGCCCGCGTCCGTCCGGACCGAACACGCCGGTCGCATGCGCCTCGTCGACGACCAGGAAGCCGTCCCGCGCGTCGGCGAGCGCGGCGAATTCGTCGAGCGGCGCGCGATCGCCGTCCATGGAATACAGGCTCTCGACCGCGATCCAGGCACGCCCCCGGCCGCCGCGCGCGCGCCATTGCTCGATCGCCCGCTGCGCGTCCCCGGGATCGTTGTGGCGGAACGCGGCGCGCTCGGCGCGGCCGAGCCGCAGCCCGTCGTGCACGCTCGCGTGCACCCGCTCGTCGTGCACGACCAGATCGTCGCGCTGTGGCAGCGTCGCGAACACGGCGAGGTTCGCCGCATATCCCGAGCCGAACAGGAGGCTGCGCTCGGCGCCGAAGAACGCGGCCGCCTCCGCCTCCAGGCGTTCGTGTTCCGGATGGTTTCCGCGCAGCAGCCGCGAGCCGCCCGCACCGACCGGGACGCCGCGCTCGAGCGCGTCCGCGACGGCCGCGCGCAGCCGCGCGCTCGCCGCGAGCGCCAGATAATCGTTCGAGGTGAAATCGACGCCCGCGGCCGATCGACGCTCGCGCAGCCGTTCGCGGGACGCGAGCGCGTCGAGCTGCGCCGCGTAGGCCGCGAGGCGGCTCATCCCAGCGGCGCGCAGTGCCGCTCGAGCCACTCCAGGTCCGCGCCCTCCAGCAGCGGGCCGACTTCGCGCCGCACGGTCGCGTGGTACCGGTCGAGCCAGCCGCGCTCCGCCGGATCGAGCGCGTCCGCATCGAACGTCCGCCGGTCGAACGGGCACAAGGTCAGTGTCTCGAAGCACAGGAAATCGCCGAACTCCCCGTGCCCGGCAGCGACGACGACCACGAGGTTCTCGTGCCGGATCCCATGGCGTCCCGGCCGATACAAGCCGGGTTCGATCGAGCTGATCATGCCGGGTTCGAGCGCGACCAGCGCGCCGCCCGCGGTCGGCGGCCGGATCCCGTGCGGGCCCTCGTGCACGTTCAGGAAATACCCGACGCCGTGCCCGGTGCCGTGGCCGTAGTCCAGGCACTCGGCCCACAGCGGCGCGCGGGCGAGCGCATCGAGCTGCGGTCCGCTCGCGCCTCTCGGAAAGCGCGCGCGCGACAGGGCGATCATCCCCTTCAGCACCAGCGTCGAGTCGCGGCGCTGGTCGGCGCGGGTCGCGCCGAGCGCGAGCACGCGGGTCACGTCGGTCGTGCCGCCGAGGTATTGCCCGCCCGAGTCGATCAGCAGCAACCCTTCGGCGCGCAGCGCGCGGTGCGATGCCGGCGTCGCGCGATAATGCGGCAGCGCACCGTTCGCCTCGTACCCGGCGATCGTCGCGAAACTCTCCCCGACCCAGCCCGGCTGGCGGGAACGCTCCTCGCGCAACAGGGCATCGACGCTGAGCTCGGTCGTCGGCCGGCCGGCCGCGAGCTCGCGCTCGAGCCGATGGAACGCGCGGGCGAGCGCCGCGCCGTCGACGCGCATCGTCGCGCGGATCCGCTCGAGCTCCGCGGCGGTCTTCACCGCCTTGAACGCGGTCGTCGGGTTCGCGGCCTCGATCCGGCGGACCGTGTCCGGGATCGCGCCGGCGACCGCGCTCGCGATCCTTGCCGGATCGTGGAGGAGCGCCGCCTGCGCTCCGAGCGCGCCGAGCGCCGCGGTGACCGCCGCGTAGTCGGCGATCCCGATCCCGTCCGCGGCGAGCGCCGTGATGAGCGCGTCCGCGAGCTTGGACCGGTCGACGAACAGGGTCGCGCGTCCGTCGCGCTCGACGAGCAGGTGCGCGAGGAACACCGGATTGCACTCGACGTCGGCGCCGCGCAGGTTCAGGAGCCACGCCACGTCGTCGAGACTCGAGATCAGGTGGTGAGTCGCGCCGAGCCCGCGCATCGCCTCGCGCACGCGCTCGAGCTTCTCGCGGCGCGCGACGCAGGCATACGCGATCGGGTGTTCGACGATCGGCGCGGTCGGCAGTGCCGGCCGATCGGACCAGATCGCGGCGACCAGGTCGAGGTCCAGCCGCAGCGTCGCGCCGCGCTCGGCGAGCACCCGCTCGATCTGCCGCTGCACGCCGACCGTGATGCTGTCCCCCGCGACCGCGAGCGCCTCGCCCGCGCGCAGGTTGTCCCGGACCCAATCGAGGTATTCGGGATTGTTCTGCACGCGCAGCTTGCACAGCGCGATCCCGCTGCCCGCGAGTTCCTGCTCGGCCTGCGAGAAATACCGCGAGTCGGTCCACAAGCCCGCGAACTCCCGGCCGACCAGCAGGGTGCCGGCGGAGCCGGTGAAGCCGGACAGCCACGCGCGCGCGCGCCAGTGATCGGGCAGGTACTCCGAGGTATGCGGATCGGCGGTCGGGACGAGCACCGCGGCGACGCCGTGCGCTCGCATCCGCTCGCGCAGCGCCGCGAGCCGTGCGGGGATCGAGTTCGTCATCCGTCCATGCTAGCAGGCGCGAGCGCCCCGTGAACATGCGTCGCCCCGACCGGCACCCGTCCGAACGGATGCGGCACGGCATCGTGGGCGCGCACCAGGAAGCGGCGCGCGACGTCGAAATAGCTGTGGTAGACGAGCCCGCCGTTCTCGGCGATCAGCCGATCGCGGTGGCGGCGATACCGGGCCGGATAGCGATACCACGGGATCGCCGGGCGCTCGTGATGCAGCGCGTGGAGGTTGTTGAACAGGAACAGCGGCCCGAGGAGCCATGAGCGCTCGACGATCGCGATGCGCTCGCGCACCTGCGGCCGCGCGCGGTGCTCGGCGAACGAGCGGATCAGCAGGATCCCGTTCGCCGGGATCACCATGGTCACGGCATACACCCACAGCGGCATCGCGCACACCACGGTCAGCCACGCGACGACCGGCAGGCACCACAACAGGTGCAGGAGCCACACGCGCCGGCGCCGCGAGTCGCCCCCGGCGATGCGGCGCAGCTCGCCGCGCCAGAACGCGCCGATCCGCCAGAACGAGCCGAGGACCACCCGGCCGAGCAGCGTCTGCTGGGCCCGCAGCAGCGCGCGGGTCCACCGGCCGGCACCCGCCCAGGCCTCGGGGGTGAGGTAGTACGACTCGGGATCGTCGAGCGGATCGGTGAGCCGCTCGTCCCGGTGATGCGCGAGGTGCGTGTCCCGGTAGATCGGGAACGGCAGCCACAGCGACAGCGGCCAGATCGCGAGCAGGCGGTTGAGCACGGCCCGGCGGGTCGGATGGCCGTGCAGGATCTCGTGCTGCAGCGAGCCGTGCAGGACCAGCACCAGCGCGACCGCGGGCGCATCGAGCGCGAGCGGCCAGCGCCGGTACGCGAGCGTGGCCGCGATCCAGCCGCCATAAACGACCGCGGCGAGCGCGAGCGTCGGCCACTCGACCGCGGCGGGGCGCTCGTCGCGCGCCGCCGATACCCCGTCGATCGACTCCGCCGGATTCGTCACGATCGCCCCCCGCACCCCGCGCGGTCCCGGCCGCATTGTAGCGCGCGCGTCAGTCGATCCGGATCGCACGGCATACCCGCCGCTCGACGGCCCGGAGGCCCTCGTAGAGCAGGATCGCGATCAAGCCGGTCGCGATCCCGCCCTGGAGCACGAACGCCGCGTTGTTCGACGACAATCCGGCGATGATCACCTCGCCGAGGCCCTTCGCGGCGACGGTCGAGCCGAGCGTCGCGGTGCCGACGTCGATCACGACCGACAGGCGCACGCCCTCGAGGATCATCGGCAGCGCGAGCGGCAGTTCGACCGACCACAGGCGCTGCCGCGGGCTCATCCCCATCCCATCCGCCGCCTCCCGCAGCGTCGGCGGGCAGGCTGCGAGGCCCGCGATCGTGTTCTCGAATATCGGCAGCAGGCCGTACGCGAACAGCGCGATCAGCGTCGGTTCCTCGCCGAATCCGACCAGCGGCACCGCGAGCGCGAGCACCGCGACCGGCGGGAACGTCTGCCCGAAGTTCACGATCGTCCGCGACGGCGAGAGCCACTCGGTCCAGCCCTCGCGCGTGACCAGGATCCCGAGCCCGACCGCGACGAGCGTGCTCGCGGCGGCGGCCGCGCACACGATCCCGACGTGCGCGAGCGCGAGTGCGAGCAGGTTGCCCTGGTCGTAGATCGGCGGCGCGCCGTAGGCGGTGAGCGGCGCGAACACCGGTGCGAACCGCTGCGGCTCCACGAGGAACGCCGCCAACAGCCCGAGCGCGAGCAGCGGCCAGAGCGCGAGCGCCCGCCGCATCAGCGCGGCCGGCCGTGCGCGAGGATCGAATCGACGCGGAGCACGCCGCGCACCGTCCCGTCGGGATCGACCACCCAGCCCGCGGGCACCCCGCGCCACACGAGCTCGGAGAGCGCCTCGCGCAGCGAGGCGCCGGCCGGGATGCGCACCACCGGCTCGCCGTCCGCGCCGCCGCCGGCCGGTGCGGCCTCGGCGGCGTCGCCGGCGGTGGTCAACGACAGCAGCCGCAGCGAGCGATCGCCGCGCCCCGCGAGCTCGGCGACGAACGGATCCGCGGGCCGGGTGAGGAGCGCGGCCGGGCGGTCGTATTGCAGGATGCGGCCGTGGCGCATCACCGCGATGCGGTCGCCGAGGCGGAACGCCTCGTCGATGTCGTGCGTGACCAGCACGATCGTCGTCCCGAACCGGCGGCGCACCGCGAGCAGGTCCTCCTGCGCCTTCGCGCGGAGGATCGGGTCGAGCGCGCCGAACGGCTCGTCCATCAGGAGCACCTTCGGCTCCGCCGCGAGCGCGCGCGCGACGCCGACCCGCTGCTGCTGCCCGCCGGAGAGCGCATGCGGATACTGGTCCGCGTACCTCGCCGGGTCGAGCTGCACGGCCTCGAGCAGCTGCGTGGTGCGCGCCGCGATCCGCGCCTCGCTCCATCCGAGGAGCCGCGGCACGGTCGCGACGTTCTGCGCGACGGTCCGGTGCGGGAACAGCCCGTTGCCCTGGATCACGTAGCCGATCCGGCGCCGAAGCAGATGCGGCGGCTCGCCGGCGGTGTCCCGGCCGTCGATCCACACCCGGCCCGCCGAAGGCTCCACGAGCCGGTTGATCATCCGCAGCAACGTCGATTTCCCGGAACCCGAGGTGCCGACGATCGCGGTGATCGAATCGCGCTCGACCGCGATCGAGACCGCGTCGACGACGGTCGCCGGCCCGTAGCGCTTGGTCAAGCCCTCCAGCACGATCATCGCTGCGCTCCTCCGACGACTTCGATCAGCGCGTCGAGCACCACCGAGGAGGCGATCGCGAGCGCGACCGTCGGCAGCGCGCCGAGCAGCACGAGGTCGATCGCCGTCTCGCCGATCCCCTGGAACACGAACGTGCCGAGGCCGCCCGCGCCGATCAGCGCGGCGACGGTCACGAGGCCGATGTTCTGCACCAGCACGATCCGCACGCCGGTGAGGATCACCGGCAGCGCGAGCGGCCACTCCACCCGCGCCAGCACTTCGCCGCGCGTCAGGCCCATGCCGCGGGCCGCCTCGACCGCGGCCGGCGACACGCGCGCGAGTCCGGCGACCGTGTTCGCGACGATCGGCAACAGCGAGTACGCGAACAGCGCGACCAGCGCGGGCGCCGCACCGATGCCCGCGATCCCGAGCCTCGCGGCGAGCGGCACCGCCGCCGCGAGCGCGCCGAGCGGCACCATCAGAATGCCGAACAACGCGATCGACGGGATGGTCTGCACGAAATTCAAGGAGCCGAGCACGCCGGCGCGCAGCCGCGGGACGCGGTGGCAGAGCACGCCGAGCGGCAGTCCGGCTGCCAAGGCCGCGGCGAGCGAGCCGAACGCGAGCTCGACGTGCCGCCGCGCCTCGAAGGCGAACCGCCCGGCGTTGCTGCGGTACTCGCGCATCACCGAGAGATGGTCGAAGGTGCCGTGCGCGAGCGCGGCGAGCGCGACCGTGAAGAACGCCGCGAGCAGCAGCACCCGCATCCAGGGACCGGGCCGAAGCCGCGTGAGCGCATCGGCCGCGAGCAGTCCGAGCGCGATCAGCGCGATCCAGCAGCCGGCGCCGGGAGCGATCCGCACGATCAGGTCGCCGGCCGGCGTGAACGCGTTCCCGGCCGCCGCGGCCCCGAGCGCGACCGCGGCGAGCCCGCCGAGACTCGCGGCGAGCCGCAGCGGCGGGTTCGCGACGAATACCGCGACGACCCCCGCGAGCGCGGCCGCGCCGACGACCGCGGCCGCGGTCGCGCCGTGCAGCGCGACGAGGACCCCGAGCGGCACGCCCGGAACGATCCGGTTCGGCTTGAACACGACGAACGGCGCGCCGGCGAGCGCCGCGCCCCCGACGATCGCGAACACGGTGCCGAGCCGGTCGATCCGCGGTGACGTCGCCATTCAGCGCGCGAGTCCCGTCGCCGCGAGGTAGTCCGCCGCGACCGAGTCGGCGGATTCGCCGTCGATCTGCACGCGGGCGTTCAGGGCGCGCAGCGTGTCGCCGTCGAGGCTGCGCATCAGCGGCCGCAGCAGCGCCCGGATCTGCGGATATCGCGCGAGCACCGCCGCGCGCACGATGGGCACCGGCGCATAGATCGGTTCGGCGTGCCGGTCGTCGGTGAGCAGCACCAGGTTCGCCGCGACGATGCCGCCGTCGGTGCCGTAGACCATCGCGGTGTTCGTGCGATCGGTGCCCGCGGCCGCGGCCGCGATCGTCGCCGCGGTCTCGCCGCCGGACAGCACGATCATCTGGCTCGACCGCAGGTGGAAGCGGTAGGTCTGCTCCAGCCGGGCGAGCGTCCCGCCGTTCGCGAACTCCGCCGAGCACGCGAGCACCACGTCACCGCCGTGCCGGACCCAGCGCCCGAAGTCGCTCATGCTGCGCAACCGGTGAGCGGTCGCGACGTCGCGGCGGACCGCGAGCGCCCAGGCGTCGTCCGCCGGCGCCGGCGTGAGCCAGACGATCCGGTGGGCCGCATAGTCGAGCGCGGCGCCGAGCCGATAGCCTGCCCGCAGGCTCTGCCAGGCGGGGTTCGCGGGCTGGTTGAAGAAGAACGCCGCGTCGCCGGTGTACTCGACGTACAGGTCGATCTCGCCCGACAGCAGCGCCTCGCGCAGGACCGGCGTCGTGCCGAGGCGCATCCGGTCGACGGTCGGGATCCCGTGCGCGTTCAGCAGCAGCCGGATCATCTGCCCGATCAGCGCCGACTCGCTCGAGAGCTTCGAGGACACGACGACCGCGCCGCGCGCGGGCGTCGTCGCGAGCAGCGCCAGAAGGATCCCCGTTCGCAGCCGCCGAAACATCCTCACCGCGTTCCCCCGCGCCGCGCCCGCGCGACCTACACGTTGTCCGCTGGGCCGTTTCGCGTCAAGTCCGATCGATGCGCGCGCAGGTGGTCGACGAACGCGCGCAGGGGCGCCGGCACCGGCTGGCGGCTCGCGAAGTACAGGAAATAGCCCGCCCACGGCGGCGCCCAGTCCTCGAGCACCGGCAGCAGCGCGCCGCGCGCGAGATGCGGCTGCACGTAGGCCTCGACCGTGTAACCGATCCCGACGCCGTCGAGCATCGCCCGGACCGCGAGATCGACGTTGTTCACGATCAGGTTGCCGCGCACGTCGATGTCGATCTCCTTGCGGCCCTTCTTGAAATGCCAGCGGGAGATCTCGTTCGGGGAGCGCCGGTAGCGGACGCAGTTGTGCGTGACGAGGTCCTGCGGGACCGCGGGCCGCGAACGCTGCGCGAGGTAGCCCGGCGCGGCGACCGCGAGGATCCGCGAGTTCGGGAACAGCCGCACGACGGTCATGTCCTGCGCGATCCACCGGCCGTAGCGGATCCCGGCGTCGTAGCGTCCCTTCGCGATGTCCTCGCGCATGTCGTCCGACACGACCACGTCGACCTCGATCGCCGGGTACGCCGCGAGGAAGCGCCCGAGGAGCGGCGCGAGCATCAGCTGCGCGGGCACGGTCGACACGCTGAGGCGCAGCCGCCCCGCCGGCTTGTCGCGGAACTCGTTGACCGCCTCGATCGCGGTCGCGATCTCGTCGATCGCCGGACGCACGCGCGCGAGCAGCCGCTCGCCCGCCTCGGTCAACGACACGCTGCGCGTCGTCCGATTGAACAGGCGCACCCCGAGCCGCTCCTCGAGGCCGCCGATCGCCGAACTCAGCGTCGACGGCGCGAGGCGCAGCGACCGCGCCGCGGTCGCGAATCCCGCGTGGCGGGCGACGGCGACGAAACATTCCATCTGAGCGTACGCGGTGCCGCGCATCATTCGACTCCATCAAACAATGTATTCGAATTATAGGGTGTATCTCAAAGAATGCGGCTGCCGTATCATGGCGGCCGTTCACCCAGGAATCCACCGACCATGCCCGACGAAGACGCGGCGCGCGCCGCGAGCTGGTTCGCCCGGCACCGCGGCTGGCTGATGATCGGCGTACCGCTCGTCATGCTGGTCGCGGGCGTCTGGTTCGCGCTCGCGATGGCCCGCTACCAGAGTACCGACGACGCGTACGTGCGCGCCGCGAGGGTGTCGATCAGCGCGAACGTGTCGGCGCGCGTGCGCAGCGTCGCCGTGAGGGACAATCAACCCGTGCGGCGCGGGCAGGTGTTGTTCCGTCTCGAGGACACGCGCTTCCTGATCGCCGAGCGCAACGCGGCCGCGCGGCTCGCGGCGACCCGCCTGCAGATCGGCGCGCTGAAGGCGAACTACCGGCAGCGGCTCGCGGACTTGAAGTCCGCGCGCGACGAGCTCGCCTACCAGCGGCGCGAGTACGCACGGCAACGGCGGCTCGCCGCGAGCGGGATCACCTCGCGCGCGCAGCTCGACCAGGCCTGGCAGGCACTGCAGGCGGCCCAGCAGACCGTCGAGGCGCGCACGCAGGAGGCGGCGACCGTGCTCGCGAGCCTCGGCGGCCGGCCGGACATCGCGATCGACGACCACCCGCTGGTGCGCGAGGCCCGGGCGGCGCTCGACCAGACCCGGCTCGACATCTCCTACACGACCGTTTACGCGCCGATCGACGGCATCGTGACCCAGGTCGACCGGCTCCAGCCCGGCGACTACGTGACCGCGGCGACGCCGGTGTTCGCGCTGGTCTCGAACCGCGACGTCTGGGTCACCGCGAACTTCAAGGAAACCGCGCTGACCCACATGCGCGCGGGGCAGCCGGTGCGGATCGAGATCGACGCGTGGCCGGACCGTCCGCTGCGCGGCAAGGTCGCGAGCGTGAGCCCGGGGACGGGCGCGGCCTTCTCGCTGCTGCCGCCGGAGAACGCGACCGGCAACTGGGTCAAGGTCGTGCAGCGCGTGCCGGTGCGGATCAGCCTCGATGACACGCGCGGCTTGCCGCTGCACGACGGGCTGAGCGCGGTCGTGCGGATCGACACCGGCTACCGTCCGTCGCTGCTCGACGCGTTCTGATGAGCCCGGAACCGGCCGTGAATCGTGGCGTGATCACCGTCTCGGTGATGCTCGCGACGATCATGCAGGCGCTCGACACGACGATCGCGAACGTCGCGTTGCCGCACATGCAGGGCACGCTGTCCGGAACCCAGGACCAGATGACCTGGGTGCTCACCTCGTACATCGTCGCCGCCGCGATCACGATTCCGTTCACCGGCTGGCTCGCGACGCGCATCGACCGCAAGCTCGTGTTCCTGGTGTCGATCGCCGGCTTCACGGTCGCCTCGGCGCTGTGCGGGCTCGCGCAGAACATCACCGAGATCGTGCTGTGCCGCCTGCTGCAGGGCATCTGCGGTGCGGCGCTCGTGCCGCTGTCGCAGGCGGTGCTGTTCGACATCAACCCGCGGGAACTGCACGGCCGGGCGATGGCGACCTGGGGAATCGGCGTCACGCTCGGCCCGATCCTCGGGCCCGCGCTCGGCGGATGGCTGACCGAGAATTACTCGTGGCGCTGGGTGTTCTACATCAACGTGCCGATCGGGATCCTCGCGTTCCTCGGGCTGCTGATCTATCTGCCGGCGCGCAAGGGCAACCGCGCGAGGCCGTTCGATTTCTTCGGCTTCGTGACCCTGAGCGTCGCGATCGGCGCACTGCAGCTCGTGATGGACCGCGGCCAGCTCAAGGACTGGTTCGCCTCGCCGGAGATCTTGGTCGAGGCCATCGTCTGCGGGCTCGCGCTGTACCTGTTCCTGGTGCACATGCTGACCCACGAGCACCCGTTCATCAACCGGGCGCTGTTCAAGGACGCGAACTTCGTCGCGAGCAACGTGTTCATCTTCATCGTCGGGGTCGTGCTGTTCGCGACGCTCGCCTTGCTGCCGCCGATGCTGCAGGACCTGATGAACTATCCGGTCGTGACCACCGGTTTCGTGACCGCGCCGCGCGGCATCGGCACCTTGTTCGCGATGATCCTCGTCGGCCGCATGATCGGACGCGTCGACGCGCGCCTGCTGATGGCCGGCGGCCTCGCGGTGACGACGGTCGCGGCGTGGCAGATGACCCAGTTTTCGTTGACGATGGATTCCCGGCCGATCATCGTGTCCGGGATCCTGCAAGGCTTCGGCGTCGGCTTCGTGTACGTGCCGTTGAGCACGGCGGCGTTCGCGACGCTACCCGAACGGTTCCGGACCGAAGGCACCGCGTTCTTCAATCTGCTGCGCAACCTCGGCAGCAGCATCGGGATCTCCGCGGTGCAGACGCTGCTCACCCGCAACACCCAGATCGTGCATTCGAGCCTCGCCGCCCACCTGACCCCATACGCCGCCACCGCCAATCCGGCGCTCGGCGCGGCGGCGGCGAACGAAGCCTCGCTCACCGCGCTGAACGCCGAAGTCACGCGGCAGGCGGCGATGGTCGCGTACATCGACGATTTCAAGCTGATCATGTGGATGACGCTCGGGTTGATCCCGTTCCTGTTGCTGATGCGGCGCGGCGGCCGGATCACGAGCGCCGAAGCGATCGCGATGGAGTGACCCGGATGCCGCGACGCCATCTTCGACCAGCCTTCCAGGCCCCACTGCTCGCGCGGTCCACCGTCGCGCTCGCGTTCGCGGTCGCGCTCACCGCCTGCACCGCCGGGCCCGATTTCTCCCCGCCCGCGCCACCGCCGGTCACGCGCTTCACCGCGCACGGCGACCGGATCGACACCCCGAGCCAGCACACCGTGCCCGGGGCGGCGGTCACCGCGACCTGGTGGACGGCGTTCGGCTGCGCCCCGCTCGACCGGACGATGCGCACCGCGCTCGCGCACAACGACACGCTCGCGGCGGCGCGGGCGTCGCTCGCCGCCGCGCAAGAGGCGCAGCGTGCGGCGGCCGGCGCGCTCTGGCCGCAGCTGTCGTTGAACGGGGTCGCGGGCCGGCAGAAGTACGGCGTATCGCTGTTCGGTCCGACTCACTTCGTGATCCCGCCGTTCGCGTACTACACGGTCGGGCCGCAGGTGAGCTACGTGCTCGACCTGGCCGGCGCGCAGCGGCGCACCGTCGAACGCGAGCGGGCGCTCGCGGGGTTCCGCGCCGCGGAGCTCGCGGCGACCCGGCTCGCGGTGACCGGCAACGTGTTCGCGCACGCGCTCGCGATCGCCGCCGCGCGCAGCGAGCTCGGGGTTCTCGGGCGGATCATCGCGAACGACCGCGAGAATCTCGCGCTCGTCGAAAAGGCCCGGACCGCGGGCTCCGCCACGCTCCCGGACCTGGTCAGCGCGCGCAGCCAGCTGGCGCGCGACGAGACGCTGCTGCCCCCGCTGCGCCAGCGCGTCAGCGTCGCCGCGCACGCGCTCGCGATGCTGTCCGGCGCCGCGCCGGCGGCGGCGGCGCCGCCGGCGATGACGCTGCGCGACTGGCGCGTGCCGAAGGACCTGCCGCTCACGCTGCCGTCGCGGCTGGTGCGTTCGCGGCCGGACATCCTCGCGGCCGAGTCACAGCTGCACGCGGCGAGCGCCGCGATCGGCATCGCGGCCGCGCAGCGCTATCCGCAGATCACCCTGTCGGCGGACACGACTCAGCAGGCGCTCTCGCCCGGCGGATTGTTCGACGCCGGCGGGAACGCGTGGGCGATGGCGGCCGGCCTGGCCGCGCCGTTGTTCGACGGCGGCACGCTGCGCGCGCGTCAGCGCGAGGCGGTCGACGCCTACCGCGCGTCGCTCGCCGACTACCGGCGCACGGTGCTCGAAGCGTTCACCCAGGTCGCCGACGTGCTGCGCGCGCTGCAGAACGACGACGCGGAAGTGCGCGCCCAGCGGGCCGCACGGCGCACCTCGGCCGACGCGCTCGCGCTGATGCGGACCAGCTACCGCGAAGGCGCGGTCGGCGTGCAGAGCGTGCTCGACGCCGAACGGCAGCTCAACCAGTCGGAGCTCGAGCTCGTGCGGGCGCGCGCGCAGCGGCTGCGGGACAGCGCACTGCTGTACCTCGCGCTCGGCGGCGGCGAGTCGCCGGGCGGCGGATGAGCGACGCCCGGGATCCGGAATCGCGCCCCGCCGCGCGGTCGCCCTCGATCTCGCACGCCTGGCGCGCGTTGCGCCACCGCAATTTCCAGCTGTATTTCGTCGGTCAGGGCGTCTCGTTGATCGGCACCTGGATGACCCGGCTCGCGACGAGCTGGCTGGTCTACCGCATGACCGATTCGGCGCTGCTGCTCGGCGCCGTGAGCTTCGCCGGACAGATCGTCGCGCTCGCGTTCGGTCCCGTCGCCGGCGCCTGGGTCGAACGGCTCGACCGGCGCGCGTTGCTGGTATGGACGCAGGCCGCGGCCGCCGCACAGTCGCTCGCGATGGCCGCGCTCACGCTGACGCACACCATCACGCTGGCGGAGATCTTCACGCTCGCCGCGTTCCAGGGATTGATCGCCGCGTTCGACATGCCGGCGCGCCAGGCCTTCCTCGTGCAGATGGTCGACGACCCCCACGATCTCGGCAACGCGATCGCGATGAACTCCTCGGTCGTGAACGCCACGCGCCTGATCGGGCCCGCGATCGCGGGCATGGTGATCGCGGGCTTCGGCGTCGGCTGGTGCTTCCTGATCGACGGGATCAGCTATTTCGCGGTGATCGCGTCGCTCGCGATGATGCGCCTGCGGCCGGCGACGCCGGCGTTGGCGGTCGGGCCGTTGTTCGCGCAGATCCGCGAGGGATGGGACTACGTGCGCGCGTTCCGTCCGGTCCGTACGGTCCTGTGGCTGTTCTTCTTCCAGAGCCTGGTGGGCTGGCCCTACATGGTGCTGCTGCCGGTGTTCGCCGCGCGGGTGCTGCACGGTGACGCGCACACGCTCGGGGCGCTGTCGGCGGCGTCGGGCTTCGGCGCGCTGCTGTCGGCGCTCGCGCTCGCGATGCGACGCTCGGTGGCCGGCTTGACGCGCACGCTCCGCAGCGCGACCGTGCTGCTCGGCGTCGGGCTGGTGCTGTTCGGTTTATCGCACGCGCTGTGGCTGTCGCTCGCGACGATGGTGCTCGCCGGGTTCGGCCTGATGCAGAGCGCGGCGGTCTGCAACACGATCATCCAGTCGCTGGTGCCGGACGCGATGCGCGCGCGCGTGATGAGCTACTACACGATGGCGTTCTTCGGCGCCGCGCCGTTCGGAAGCCTCCTCGCGGGGGCGCTCTCCGAGCACATCGGGGCCCCGCTCACGGTCGCCGCGAGCGGGGTCGCCTGCCTCGCGGGCGCGCTGTGGTACTCGCGCGAGCTGCCCCGGATCGGCGCGATCATCGCGCCGATCTACCGCGCGAAGGGCCTGCCGGTCCCTCCGAGGCGTTTTTGACCGGCGCCGGACGTCCCCTCCGGCCGGCGCTCCACCCCCGTTCCGGCGCCCCTCTATCGAACCCGGTGCCGGGTCGTGCGAGAATAGCGTGATTCCCACGGACGCCCGCGAGGCGACGAGGCCGATGTCCGAATCCGCAGAAAACGCGGCGACGAGCCGCAAGCCGATCACGCTGTTGCGCCTCGCGCAGATGCACCGGGATCGCGAGAAGATCGCGGTCCTGACCTGCTACGACGCGAGTTTCGCGCGCCTGATGGACGAGGCCGGCGTCGACGTGCTGCTGGTGGGTGACTCCCTCGGGATGGTCGTCCAGGGCCGCGCCGACACCCTGCCGGTCACGATCGAGGAGATCGCGTACCACACCGCGTGTGTCGCCCGCGGCAGCGGCAGTGCGTGGGTCGTCGCGGACATGCCGTTCGGCAGCTATCACGCCTCGATCGAGCAATCGATCGCGAATGCGTGCCGGCTGTTCCAGGCGGGCGCGAAGATGGTCAAGCTCGAGGGGGCATGGGCCACGCCGACGATCCGCGCGCTCGCCGAGCGCGGGATGCCGGTATGCGCGCACCTCGGGTTCACGCCGCAGACCGTGCACGCGCTCGGCGGCTATCGGGTGCAGGGACGCGACGCGGACGGCGCCGCGCTGCTGCGCGGCCAGGCGCGCGCGGTCGCCGAGGCCGGCGCGCAGATGCTCGTGCTCGAACTGGTGCCGAGCGCGCTCGCCCGCGAGCTCACCGCCGAGCTGCCGATCCCGACGATCGGGATCGGCGCGGGACGCGACTGCAGCGGCCAGGTGCTGGTGATGCACGACATGCTCGGGGTGACGCCGGGAAAGCTTCCGCGGTTCGTCCGTCGGTTCGTCGAGGGGACGGCCGACGTGCGCGAGGCGGTCCGCCGCTTCGTGCGCGACGTGAAGAGCGGCGCCTATCCCGACGAGTCGCTGCACGGCTACTGACGGCCCCGAATGAAGGTCATCGAGCGCATCGCGGAACTGCGAGCGGCCCTCGCGCCCGGCGACCCGGCCGCATTCGTGCCGACGATGGGCAACCTGCACGCGGGGCACCTGTCGCTCGTGCGGATCGCGGCCGAACACGGCAGGCCGGTGATCGCGAGCATCTTCGTGAACCGCCTGCAGTTCGGCCCCAGCGACGACTTCGAGCGCTATCCCCGCACGTTCGAGCGGGACGTCGAGCTGCTGGCGCGCGCCGGCTGCGATTACGTGTTCGCGCCGACCGAATCGGACCTCTACCCCGAGCCGCAGGTGTGCTTCGTGCACCCGCGCGCCGCGCTCGCCGACACGCTGGAGGGCCGGTTCCGGCCGGGATTCTTCGTCGGGGTCTGCACGGTCGTGCTGAAACTCTTCAACGCGGTGCGGCCGCACGTCGCGGTGTTCGGCAAGAAGGACTACCAGCAGCTCCTGGTCGTTCGCGACATGGTCGCCCAGCTCGCCCTGCCGGTCCGGATCCTCGCCGGGGAGACGGTTCGCGAAACCGGCGGCCTCGCGCTGTCCTCGCGCAACGTGTACCTCGACCCACGCGAGCGCGCCGAGGCGCCGAGGCTGAGCGCCGTCCTGCAGCGGATCGAGCAGTCGATCAATGCCGGATCGACCGACTGGACCCGGCTCGAAGAAGCGGCGGCGGCGGAGCTCGCCGCGCACGGCTGGCGGGTGGACTACGTCGCGGTCCGACGCTGCGCCGATCTCGGCGAGCCGCGCGCCGGCTCGCCGCTCGTCGCGCTCGCCGCGGCGAGGCTCGGCCACACGCGCCTGATCGACAATCGCGAGATCGTCGACCCGGCGCGCTGAGCGCCGCCTACAGCAGCGCCTGGCCGGCGGTGGTCACCGCCTCGAGCTTCGCCTCGCCGTCACGCGCCTGCCGCTCGAGGCGGCCGGCGGTCGCGACCTGCGCGGCATTCGGCATCTGGTAGTTCAATCCGATATCGGACTGCAGGTACGCGAGGAAGCTGCGCAAGCGCATCTCGTGCATCACGTCGCCCTCGCTCGAGCGCACCTCGAGCTGCACGACCGAGTCGATCGCGTGATTCAACGCATCCAGCGCCGGGGCCGCCTTCGCCGCCGCGACCCGGTGCGCCGCAACCGCCTTCGCCAGCCGGTCGCGCACCGCGATGGCGGCGTTGATCCGGCGATCGAGCTGATCGACCGCGCGATGGAGCGCGAGTTGCAGCGCGAGATGCTGCTCGAGCGCGGCCGGCGTCGTGTGCAACCGCGGGTCGAGCCGCACTTCGAGGGGTTGCCGGACCGAGTGGCCGCCGTAGGTCAGCACGACCGTGTACTGGCCCGGGTTCACGAGCGGCCCGCGGGCGTCCGCGGTCTGTCCGTCGGTGTCCTCCGGCGGCTCGAAGCCCGTCGGGTCGGTCGCGTCCGGATAGCGCAGATCCCATTGGAAGCGGTTCATCCCGGGCTCGATCGCGGCGAGTTTCGCGTCGGCGACCCGCTTCGCCTGCGACGGCAGCAGGTTGTCGCGCACCGTCGCCGGCATCTTCGGCTGCTTGGTCTTCAGGTGCAACGCGAAGCGCCGCACCAGATGCCCGTCGGCGTCGAGGAACGCGAGGCTGACCGGTGTCTTCCCGGCGTAGTTCGCCGGAATGTGGAAGAACACGGTCGCCCCGAACGGCGGATTCTGGCCGAACGAGCCGCGGTGCTTCGCGCCGCTGTCGATCCCGTACGCATTCGTCAGCCACGCGCGCTGCGGCGCGAACAGCCGGGTCGCGTCGGCCGCGATCGTCGCGTGATGCGACAGCTGTTCCAGCAGCTGCAGGTTGCCGAGAACCCAGAACGAACGGCCGTGCGTCGCGGCGACGATCTCGCCTTCACGCGGATCGATCGCGAGGTCGCGGACCTCCACGTGCGGCAGGTTGTTGCCGAGCGACCGCCAGTGCGCGCCGCCGTCGAAGCTCACGTACACGCTGTTCGCGGTGCCGGCGAACAGCAGCGAGGCGTCGTTCGGGTCCTGTCGGACCACGAACACGGACTCCTCCGGGGGCAGACCTTGGGTGATCGCCGACCAGTGGCGGCCGAAGTCCGTGGTCTCGAAGACGTAGGGCCGCGAATCGTCCCACATGTAACGCTGCGCGGTCAGGTACGCGGTCCCGGCGGCGACGTGCGACGGCTCGATCGATGAGATCTCGGCCCACTCGGTCAAGGCCGGCGGCGTCACGAGCTGCCAGTGCTTGCCGGCGTCGGTGGTCACGTGCACCAGGCCGTCCTGCGAGCCCGCCCAGATCACCCGCGAGTCGATCGGCGACACCGCGAGCGCGGAGATGTCCGGGAAGATCTCGGCGCCGGTCTGGTCGAGATCGACCGGCCCGCCGCTCGGCTTCTCGGTCGCCGGGTCGTTGCGCGTCAGGTCGGGGCTGATCGTCTTCCAGGTACGCCCGCCGTCGTCGCTCTTCATCACGTACTGCGACGCGAGGAACAGCTCCTTCGGATCGTTCGGCGCGAAGAAGATCGGATGGGTCCATCCGAGCCGGTACTCCATCTCGGCCGCCGACACGCCGTCGAGGTATTGCGGCTCGGGGCTCACGTCCCGCCGGCTTCCGGTGACGCGGTTGTAGCGCTGCATCAGCGTGTAATAGTCGCTGCCGACGGTTGCATCCGGGTGTCCGGGCTCCGGCGCGACGAAGGTGCTCTCGCCGAGCGCGACCGGGTCCCACGCGCCGGTCGGGATCGCGCCGGCCGGCGACGCGCTCGGCCCCTCGAACGACCCCTCGTCCTGTTGTGCGCCGTAGACGTTGAACGGAAACGCGGCGTCGATCGCGACGTGGTAGAACTGGCCGGTCGGCTGATTGTGCTCGGTGCTCCAGGTCTGCCCGCCGTCGGTCGAGACCGTCGCGCCACCGTCGTTCCCCTCGAGCAGGATCTTCGGGTCGTTCGGGTTGATCCAGACGATGTGGTTGTCGCCGTGCCGGGTGCGCAGCTTCGAGAACGACGCGCCGGCATCGTGGGACACCCACAGCGCGTCCACGTTCGGAACGTAGACCGTCCGCGGATCGGTCGGATCGACGTAGATGCTGGTGTAGTAGAACCCACGCTGGCGCAGGCTCCAGTTGCCGTTCACGCGCCGCCAGGTCGTCCCCCCGTTGGACGAGCGGAACACGCCGCCGTCCTTCGCCTGGACGATCGCGAAAACGATGTTCGGATCGCTCGCGGCGACCGCGACGCCGATCCGACCGAGCGTGCCGCCCGGCAGTCCGGGGTTGCGGGTGAGGTTCGTCCAGTGCGCGCCGCCGTCGACGCTCTTGTACAGGCCGCTGCCCGGACCGCCGTCGACGAGGCCCCAGGGCAGCCGCTGCGCCTGCCACATCGCCGCGTAGAGCACGTTCGGGTCGTGCGGATCCATCACGACGGTGATCGCGCCGGTCTTGGCGTCGACGTAGAGCACCTTGTGCCAGGTCTTGCCGCCGTCGGTCGACTTGAACACGCCGCGATCAGGATTCGGCTGGAACACGTGCCCCATCGACGCCGCGTAGACGACGTCGGGATTGCGCGGGTCGACGACGATCGCGCCGATCGTGTGGGTGTCGCGCAGGCCGTCGTAGGCCCAGGTCTTGCCCGCGTCGACCGACTTGTACATCCCGTCGCCGACGATCATGTCGTTGCGGATGTCGGTCTCGCCGGTCCCGACGTACAGCACGCTGGGATTCGAGGGCGCGACCGCGATCGCACCGATGCTGTCGCTGGCGGAAGGGAACTTCCCGTCGGTGAGGTTGCGCCACACGACCCCGTAGTCGGTGCTCTTCCACACGCCGCCGTCGACGCTGCCCATGTAGAACAGGTTCGGTTCGCCCGGCACGCCCGCGATCGCGACGACCCGGCCGCCGATGTTCGGGCCGATGCTGCGCCACTCGAGCTTGCCGCCGAGGAACGCGTTCGCGGGGGCCGCCTGCGCACCGAGTGCGACGAGCAACAGCGCCGCGGTCGCGGCGATCGCGCCCGGCTTGCGAGAGGATCCGGTACCGGCGACGAGGTTCATCATACGAGACTCCCGGAGGGGGAAACCCCCGAGATTAACCAACTCGCGCCGGGGTCGCAATCGCGGCGGCGGCGCGCCAGCGCCGCAAGGTGAGCGCGTTCGAGACGACGGTGACCGAGGACAGCGCCATCGCGGCGCCCGCGACCATCGGATTCAGCCAGCCGAGCGCCGCCGCCGGCATCCCGACCACGTTGTAGAAGAACGCCCAGAACAGTCCCTGCACGATCTTGCGGTAGGTCGCCCGGCTCACGTCGATCGCGTCGGCGATCAGCAGGGGATCGCCGCGCATCAGGGTGACTCCCGCGGTCTGCATCGCGACGTCGGTGCCGGTGCCGATCGCGATGCCGACGTCGGCCGCGGCGAGCGCGGGCGCATCGTTCACGCCGTCGCCGACCATGCCGACCCGATGGCCCTCGGCCTGCAGCCGGCGCACGTGCTCGGCCTTCTCCGCCGGCACGACGCCCGCGAAGACCCGGCGGATGCCGAGCGCCGCGGCGACCGCGGCGACGGTGCGTTCGTGATCGCCGGAGAGCAGCACGGTCTCGACGCCGATCGCGTGCAGGCGGCGCACCGCGGCCGCGGCGGTCGGCTTGATCGGATCCTCGATCGCGAACGCGCCGATGCAGGCGGGCGCCGGATCGAGCGTCGCGACCCACACGACCGTCGCGCCGCGGGTCTCGAGCGCCGCCGCGCGCGCCTCGCCCGCCTCGACCGCCTCGATGGATGCGCCGGCTTCGGCCATCAGCCGGCGATTGCCGATCGCGACCCGCCGGCCGCCGACCCGCGCGAGCAGCCCGAGACCGGGACGGCTGCGAAACTCCTCGAGCGGCGGCAGCGCAAGGTCCGCGGCGCGCGCGAGCACCGCGCGCGCGATCGGGTGCTCGCTGCCGGTCTGCGCCGCGGCCGCGAGCGCGAGCAGGTCGTGTTCGGTGCCGGCGAAGGTCAGGATCTCGGCGACCGCCGGCCGCCCGGTGGTCACGGTGCCGGTCTTGTCGAGAACGATCGTGTCGAGGCGGTGCGCCCGCTCGAGCGCCTCGACGTCGCGGATCAGGATCCCCGCGCGCGCCGCCGCGCCGGTGCCGACCATCAGCGCGGTCGGGGTCGCGAGCCCGAGCGCACAAGGGCACGCGATCACGAGCACCGACACCGCGGCGATCACCCCGGCCGCGGGATTCCCGGCGAGCAGCCACCACGCGAGGAACGTGAGCGCCGCGACCCCGAGGACCGCCGGCACGAAGATCGCCGCGACCTGGTCGACGAGCCGCTGCACGGGCGCCTTCTTCGCCTGCGCGCGATCGACCAGCGCGATGATCCGCGCGAGCGTCGAGCGCTCGCCGACCGCGGTCGTCTCGACGCGCAGCAGCCCGTCGCCGTTGATCGAGCCGCCGGTCACGGCATCGCCCGGGGCTTTCGCGACCGGCAGGCTCTCGCCGGTCACGAGGCTCTCGTCGATCTCGCTCGTGCCCGCGATCACGCGGCCGTCGACCGGCACGCGCTCGCCGGGACGGACGACGACGACGTCGCCGACCGCGACGTCGCCCGCCGGAACCTCCACCTCGCCGCCCGGCCGCTCGACGCGCGCCCGCTCCGGGCGCAGGGACATCAGCGCGCGGATCTGCGCGGTCGTGGAGCGTTTCGCGCGCGCCTCGAGCCACTTGCCGACGCTGACGAGCGCGATCACCACCGCGGCCGAGTCGAAATAGAGGTCGGCGCGCCGCGGCGCGTCGATCCACAGCGCGACGCTGTAGAAATAGGCGGTCGAGGTGCCGAGCGCGACCAGCAGGTCCATGTTGCCGACGCGCGCGCGCAGCGCCTTCCACGCGCCGGCATAGAAGCGCGCGCCGAACAGGAACTGGACCGGGGTCGCGAGCGCGAATTGCACCGCGCCGGGCAGCGGTACGCCGAGCATCGGCGCGAGCAGGGGCGCGCTCAGCACCACCGCCGCGGCGACGCGGATCCCCTCGGACCGCAATCGCCGGGCGGCGGCCGCGTCGATCTGCCGGTCGCGCACGAGATCGCCGGTGATCACCTCGGCGTCGTAGCCGGCGCGACGCAGCGCCTCGATCAGGTCCGCGGTGCGCAGTTCCCCGTCGCGTGCCGCGACCACCGCACGCTCGGTCGCGAGGTTCACGTCCGCGCTGACGACGCCGGGCACGGCCGTGAGCGCCCGCTCGACGCGCTGCACGCAGGCGGCGCAGCTCATCCCCCCGACGCGCAGCTCGCGCCGTTCGAGCGGCGCCGCGGAACGCGGATCCTCCCCCGGCGACGCCGCGGCGCCCGTCACGACCCGGTCGCCGGCTCCGCGAGACGGCCGCCGAAGCCCGCGGCCTCGACCGCGCCGATCAACGCGGCGACGGTCGCGCGGCCGGTCACCGTCGCGAGGCCGCTCGCCAGGTCGACCGAGGCGCCCTCGACGCCGGGCACGCGGGTGAGCACGCGGGTCACCGTGTTCGCGCAGCCCCCGCAGGTCATGCCGGTGATCGCCAGGACCGTCCTCGCCTCGTGGTCGTTGTCCATGTCCGACTCCTCGTGATCGATCGATGCGCCCACTTTAAGGCCCCCGGCCCGCGTGCCGTCAAGGGTTGCCGCGCCGCGCGCATTCGCCGGAACGCGCTAGACTGGCACGCGATGCGCCGCGAGTCGTTCACGCCCGGGAATCCCCGCCATCGCGGCATCGCGGCCGCGCTCGGCGCCGCGGCGCTGTTCGGCGCGACCACGCCGTTCGCGAAACAGTTGCTGCGCGCGATTGCCCCGTGGACGCTCGCGGGCGCCTTGTATCTCGGCGCCGGCGCCGGCCTGACGCTGCTGCGCGTGCTCCGCGACCGCGGCTGGCGCGGACCCGCGCTCGCGCGCGGCGACGGGCGATGGCTCGCCGCGGCGACCGTCTGCGGCGGAATGCTCGCGCCGGTGCTGCTGATGGTCGGCCTGCGTCGCGCGAGCGCCGCGGACGCATCGCTCCTGCTGAACCTCGAGGCGGTGTTCACCGCCCTGCTCGCCTGGTTCGCGTTCCGGGAGCATGCGGGCCCGCGCGTGGTGCTCGGCATGATCGCGATCGTCGCGGGCGCGGCCGTGCTCGCGTGGCCGCAGGCCGGACTCGGCCGCGGCGACGCCGGCGCGCTCGCGATCGCCGGTGCCTGCGCGTGCTGGGCGATCGACAACAACGTGACCCGCAAGATCGCGACCGGCGACGCGCTGTTCATCGCCGCGCTGAAGGGCTGGGTCGCGGGCCTCGTGAACCTCGCGCTCGCCGCGGCGTTCGGCGCGGCCTCCCCGGCGCCGTCGGTCCCCGCGATCGGTGCGGCGCTGCTACTCGGGTTCGGTGGATACGGCATCAGCCTCGCGCTCTACGTGGTCGCGCTGCGTGAGCTCGGCAGCGGTCGAACCGGCGCCTATTTCTCGACCGCGCCGTTCATCGGCGCCGCGCTCGCGATCGGGATCGGCGGCGCGCATCCGACGCCCGCTCTCGCCGGCGCGGCGGCGCTGATGGGACTCGGAGTGTGGCTGCACTTGTCGGAACGCCACGCGCACGCGCACGCGCACGAAGCGCTCCACCACGAACACCCGCATCGCCACGACGAGCACCATCGTCACGAGCATCCCGACGGCTGGGACGGCCGCGAGCCGCACGTGCACCCGCATCGGCACGAGCCGCTACGCCATTCGCATCCGCATTTCCCGGACTCGCACCACCGGCATTCGCACTAGGGCCGCGGTGCCCCCGCCGGACCGGCGTCGAAGAAGCTCGTCGCGGTCATCGACAGCACGCGCTCGGCGCGCTGGTTCTCGAGTTCCCATCGCCAGCGGACGATCCCGGTGCCGCCGCCGGAGGCCACGCGCTTCTCGAGCACCGTCACGGTCAGCGAGAGCTGGTCGCCGGGCCGCACCGGCCGCTCCCAGCGCAGCGCCTCGACGCCGGGCGAGCCGAACGAGTCGGAGCCGGCGAGCACGCCGCCGACCGCGAGCTCCATCGCGATCGCGCAGGTCATCCAGCCGCTCGCGATCAGGCCGCCCCAGCGCGTCGCCGCCGCGGCCGCCGGATCGACGTGAAACGGCTGCGGGTCGTAGCGGCGCGCGAACGCGACGATCTCCGCCTCGCCGACCTCGCGGGGTCCGGCCCGATGCACCGCGCCGGCGACGATGTCCTGGAACCGCATCGCGGCCTCAGCGCCCGCCGCCGAATTCCCGCGCGAACAACTGCGCGGCGACGTCGCGAAACGCCTTGAACTCGAGCGCGTTGCCGGACGGGTCGAGCAGGAAGAACGTCGCCTGCTCGCCCGGCATCCCCGCGAACCGGACGTGCGGCTCCATCACGAATTGCACGCCGCCCGCGCGCAGCCGGTCGGCGAGCGCGTGCCAATCCGCCATCGACAGCACGACGCCGAAATGCGGCACCGGCACGCGATCACCGTCGACCGGATTGAAATGATGGTCGACCCGGCCGTCCGGTCCGAGCGCCGGATTCAGGTGACACACGAATTGGTGCCCGTACAGGTCGAAGTCGACCCACGCGGCATCGCTGCGGCCCTCGGGACAGCCGAGCACGCCGCCGTAGAACCGCCGCGCCTCCGCGAGGTCGCGGACCGGGACCGCCACGTGAAACGGGGTCGACGGCATCGTCGCCTCACCCGGCCGGCAGCGGCCTGACGACCCGCACGATGGTCTCGCCGCGAAACAGGAACGTGTAGGTTTGCGCGCGCACCGCCCGGCCGCGGGCGTCCTTCGCGTCGACCGTCGCCTCGACCTTCCAGCCGTAGAACCGCTTTTCGTGCATGAACACCGTGCCCGCGATCGCGGTCGTGTAGCCGCGCACCGGCGCGCTGATCCGCCGGTAGACGACCGAGGCGGGGTCCGCGGAATTCACCGCGAAATAACCGCGGATCGCCGCCTCGTAATGGATCGGTTCCGCACCGTATTTCGCATCGACCGCGCGGATCGGCGCCGCGGGCGATGCGGCGACCGGCGCGGTCATCGGGACCGGCGGCGCGACGGGTGCCGGCACCGCGACCGGCCGTACGACCGGGGGCGCGGGCGACGTCGACTCGTCGACCGGCGGCAGCGGCGCATTCCAGGCATCGACGATGCAATCCCAGCCGCCGCCGCTGCGCTCGCGCCAGATCTCGACGCGCTCGCCCCGGATCGGCACCCGCCCATCCTCGAAGCGCAGCTGGTAGGCGCCGTAGGCATAGGCGAGCCGGCCGGAGGCGCCCAGCATCCAGCGCGCCGGCGTCCAGGTGAAAGACCCGATCCGCCGCGCGAGCAGTTGCGTCGCGACCCGATGGGCGGCGTCCTTGCCCTCGACGAGACCCAATCCGGGCAGGCGGGCGATCACCCGCGGATCGTAGAACGCGACCCAGGCTTCCGCGTTCGCGGCGTTGACCGCGGCCGCGAGTCCCGCGTCCGCCTGCAGCAGCGCCGTGGGCGCGGCGCGCGCCACGACCGCCCGCGCCGGCCGCGCGGCACCGGCCCCGAGCAGGGCGGCGATCACGAACGCGAAGGCGATACCGGGTATGCGTTGGCTCATCGACGAGGCTCCCTATCGTTCACGCGAGATTACCGCGATCCCGCGGCGCGCGCAGCCCCCCGAGGGCGCGGCTCCGGGCATCCCGGGTTCCGCCCGGGTTCAGCCCGGATGAGGATCGAGCGCGAGCAGCGCGAAGCTCGCGAGCCAGTGCTCGCCCATGTAGTCGCCGGCGACGTGCGCGAGCCCCGCGTCGAGGTGCGCGTCGATCGCCGGCCGGATCCGCGTTGCAAGCGGATCGCCTGGCGCGAACGCGTCGGCGAGCAGGCGCCAGCACCAGGCACGCGACAGATGCAGCCCGTCCAGGTGCGCGATCTTGCCGTCGCTGCGGTCCGAGACCCGGGCGGGCGTGAGCAGTCGCTCGAGCGCATCGTCGCCCGGCGCGGGCAGGAACTGCGCGAGCCAGTCGCGAAACTCCGCGGGCGGCAGCACGTCGCGCATCAAGGCCGCCTCGATCAGCGTCGGGGACAGGAACTCGTCCTGCGATGGCTCCAGCGCGCGATAGTGCCGATCGCCGCCGTACCAGCGCCGCGCCGACGCCGCGCACACGGCCGCGAACGCCGCGTCCCCGCAGGCCGCCGCGTACGCGCGCGCGAGCAGCAGCGCGAACGCGGTGTTCGAGTGCACGCCGGCGCGCACCGGATAGGTACAGAGCGGCAGGAACGCCGCGAAACGCCGCACGAATTCCGCGGCGAGCGGCCGGACGCGCCCGGCCCAGCGCCGTCCCGCCGCGTCGCGATGCCGCTCCAGCTCCCCCTGCAGCATCAACGCCCAGGCCCACCCGTACGGGCGTTCGAACCCGCGCGCGCCGGGCGCGCGCAGGTACGCGACCTCGGCCGCGACGTTCTCCTCGCGGAACTGGGCGTCGAACAGCGCGCCGACCGCGTCCGCCTCGGCGGTTCCCGGGAAGCGGCGGCGCAGCCGCGCGAGCAGCCAGTGCGCGTGCACGCACGAGTGCCAGTCGAAGCTGCCGTAGAAGATCGGATGCAGCGCGCGCGGCGGGCGCACGTCCTCCGGTCCGCTCATCACGTGGTCGAGCTTGTTCGGGTATTCGCGGCCGACGTGGCCGAGCGCGATCCCGACGAAACGCAGGCCGAGGACTCGATCGAGCATGCGCGCGGCGCTCCTAGCGACGGTAGACGAACCAGTACATCAGCGCGACGTTGCCGATCAGCATCGCGATCGCGGTCGGGATCTGCACGCGGATCACGCCGTTGCGATCGGGCAGCTCGAGGAGCGCCGCCGGCACGATGTTGAAGTTCGCCGCCATCGGCGTCGCGAGCGTGCCGCAGAACCCGGCGAGCATCCCGATCGAGCCCATCACCGCCGGATTGCCGGCGAAGCGCGTGACGATCAGCGGAATGCCGATCGCGGCCGTCATCACCGGGAATGCCGCGAACGCGTTGCCCATCACCACGGTGAACAGCGCCATCCCGACGCAATAGGTCGCGACCGCGGCGAACGGCGTCTCGACCGGCAGCCATTCGGTCGCGATCCGGCCGACGTCGCCGCCGACGCCCGCCGCGGCGAACACCGCGCCGAGCGCCGCGAGCAGCTGCGGGAGGATCACCGCCCAGCCGATGCTGTCGGCGAGCCGGCGGGCCTCGTCGAGCGGCGCGATCAGCGGCGGCCGGAGCCACGCGATCGCCGCGCCGAGTGCGACCAGCACGCCGAGCGCGAGCGACAGCAGGGTGGTCTCGTGCGGGTCCACGATCGGCGCGCCATGCCACGACGGCAACGCGAGCGCGAAGGTCCCGACGATCGCGACCAGCGGGATCACCAGCGCCGGCGCGAAGATCGCGTTGCCACGCGCCGCCGCCCGCGCTCCGCGCTCGCGCGCCGAGGTCGTCGCCGGCGCGCCGCGCCCGATCGCGCGCGTCCCGCCGAGGATCACGAGCGCGAGCACGATCGCGCCGTTCGCGAGATCGCCGATCCGCGAGCCGAACGCGAAGCTGACCGCGAGCAGCGCCCAGAACGCCGCGGTCCCCGCGCGCTTGCGGTCGCTCCGGTCGCGCCACGAGCGGATCGCGATCCCGCCGAACATCGCGCCCGCGACCCAGTAGACCTGCTCGAGGCCGATCATCGCGGCCCGCCGCCCGCGCGACGCCGCAGCTTCGCGTCCAGCCGCCACAGCCTCAGCCCGTGGACCACGAACGCGAGCACCGCCGTCGGCATCGCCCAGAGCGACAGCGCGAGCGGCGCGACGTCGATCCCGTTCTGGCGCAGGAACGCGCGGATCAGCAGGATCGAGCCGACCGCGACGAAGATGTCCTCGCCGAAGAACGCGCCGACGTTGTCCGCGCTCGCGGCGTATGCGCGCACCAGCGCGCGCGTGTCCTCGCGCAGCGGCCCGTAGCGCGACTCGGCCGCCCCTTCGGCCATCGGCGCGATCAGCGGACGCACGGTCTGCGCGTGTCCGAACAGCGACAGCAGCCCGAGACCGGCGCTGATCTGCCGCACGACGAGGTACAGCACGAGCAGCCGTCCCGCGGTGACGACGCGGGCGCGCGCGACCAGCGCGCGCGCCCGTTCCTGCAGGCCCTCCCGCTCGAGCAATCCGATCACCGGCAGCACCAGCCAGACGATCGACACGTACCGGCTGTCGTTGTAGGCGCGCCCGAGCAGCGCGAGCAGGTGCAGCGGCGCGATCCCGGCCGCGGTACCGGTCACGGCCGCCGCGAGCACGATCACGATCAACGGATTGAGGCCGGCGGCGAACCCGATCACGACGACGGCGATTCCCGCGAGCGGCCACATCGCTCAAGCCCGCCGCCGCGACCGCGCCAGGGTCGCGGCGAGCGACGCGGACAGTTTCTCGACGAGCTCCTCGAGCTCGGCGTCGCTCGCGTTGTAGGGCGGCGCGACGATCAACGTGTCGCCGCGGCCCTCGCCGGCGTTGCCCGCGCAGGGATAGACGATCAAGCCGTGCTCGAACGCGTGGCGCGCGACCGCTTGCGCGACCGCCCGCTGCGGCTCGTACGGCAGCTTCGTCGCCCGATCGCGCACGAGCTCGATCCCGATCAGGTACCCGCGGCCGCGCACGTCGCCGACCGCGGCGATCGGTTCGAGCCGCTCGCGCAGCTCCTCGAGGAGCCGCGGCCCCCGCTCCCGCACGCGCGCGATCAGCCCGTCCCGCTCGATCAACCGCTGCACCGCGAGCGCGGCGGCGCAGGCCGTGGTGTGTCCCGAGTAGGTGTGGCCGGTCATGAACGCGCCGTGGCGCGCGAGGATCGCCGCGCCGATCCCGCGCCGCAGGAGCGTCGCGCCGATCGGGATGTAGCCGCCGGCGAGGCCCTTCGCGACCGTCATCACGTCCGGCACCACCCCGTCCGCTTCGAGCGCGCGCCAGCTCCCGCAACGGCCGGCCCCGCACATCACCTCGTCCGCGATCAGCAGGACCCCGTGACGCCGGCACACCGCGGCGATCGCGGCGGCGTAGCCCGGGGGCGCCGGGACCGCGCCCCCGGCGGCGCCGACGACCGGCTCGAACATGAACGCGGCGACGCGCTGCGGGCCGATCGATCGAATGCGGGCATCGAGCTCCGCCGCCCAATGATCGATCCGATCCGCCGGCGCGACGCCGGCCGGCGGGCGATACGCGTTCGCGGCCGAGACGAAGGACACGTCGAGGAGGCTTCCCTCGAACGGCCGGCGGCGTTCCGCGAAGCCCGACACCGACAACGCGCCGAGCGTATTGCCGTGGTAGGAGCGCTCCCGCGCGATGAAGTGCCGCCGCTCGGGCGCGCCGCAGGCATCGAAATACTGGAGCGCGAGCTTCATCGCGGACTCGACCGCCTCGGAGCCGCTCGAGGTGTACACGACGTGCTCGAAGTCGCCGCCGGCGAGCCGCAGCACGAGCGCGGTCAGCTCCTCCAGGGCCTCGCTGGTGAACAGGTACCGATAGCCGCACGCGACCCGCTCGAGCTGCGCGGCGATCGCCGCATTCACCTCGCGATTGCCGTGGCCGATGCTGAACGCGGCGGGACCGCCCGAGCCGTCGAGATAGCGCCGGCCGCGCGCGTCGACCAGGTAGCTCCCCTCGCCGCGGGCGATGCGCGGCAGCGCCTCGATCCCGAAGCCGGCGGCCTTGGAGCTCCTCGACGACGCCTCGCGCATCCGTCGATAGTAATCGATCGCGCCCATCGCCGGCGCGACCGACCGTGCCCGCCGCGGCGACCCGCCGCGCGCCGCCTCAGCGCAGCGCGGCGGGGTGATAGTGGACCGAGATCAGGTAATTGCGGCCGTCCTGCGGATAGTAGAGCGCGGTCTGGTAACGGCGATCGGTGAGGTTCGCGACCTTCGCCTGGATCGTCCAGTGCGCGGTCGGCGCGTAGTCGAGGAGCACGTCGAGCGTCGTGTAGCCGCCGAGCCGCTGGGTGTTCGCGAAGTCGTCGAACCGCGGACCGGACGCGAACACGCGCACCGCCGAGCGCAGCTTCCACGGCCACTGGCGCGCGAGCTCGAGCTGCCCGGTCGAGCGCGCGCGCCGCGCCAGGAGCTTGTCGTAGACCGGCGAGTTCGGCGTGAGATTGCGCGGGTCGAGCCAGGAGCCCGACAGCCTCGCCGCCCACGGTCCCGCGGTCAGGTGCGCGCGCAGCTCGACGCCGCGGATGCGGGCGATGTCGGTGTTCTCCGGGATGAACAACGCGTTCTCGTAGCTGATCAGGTCGTGCAGCCGCGTCTGGTACGCGTGCAGCGACCAGCCGCTCGCCGCCCCGCCTGCATCGAGCCCGACCTCGACCGAGCGCGAGGTCTCCGGACGCAGCGCCGGATTGCCGAAATAGGGGTAGTACAGATCGTTGAAGCTCGGCGCGTGGAAGCCCGTGCCGTAGGAGGCGACGAGGCGCAGGTCGCGGGTGAAGTGATAGCCCCAGGCGACGCTGCCGGTCGTCTTGCCGCCGAACTGGCTGTTGTCGTCGTGGCGGGCGCTCAGCGTGAACTGCTCGGCGCCGAACCGGCCCTGGTATTCCCCGAACACGCCGGTGACCCGCCGCGAGGTCACCGGGAACGTGGTGTCGCTCACGATCCCGTCGTGCACGGCGTCGCTGCCGACCGTGAGGATCTGCCGCGCGGCGATCGTCCAGTCCGCCTGGAGCGAGGCGCTGTTGCGGATCGTGTCGAACAGATTGCCCGGCGGCTCGACGAAGTCCAAGGTGTCGATCTCGTTGTCCCGCGACTGCCCGGCCTGCGCGGTCAAGCGCAGCGCGTTCACCGGCGACCAGTGCGCGGTCAGCGCCTCGACCTGCTCGGTGAAGCTCTGGTGATTCGTGTAGGAACCGGCGTAACGCTCGCCGCCCTGGGAGCGCAGGAACAGCGCGTCGACGTCGAAGGTCCGCGACGGCCGGTACCCGAGGTGCGCCGAGGTGCCGACGTCGTGGAAGCCGTCCGGGCGCGGGTCATAGACGTAGCAGCCGCCGCCCGGCGAGGACGGCGAGACGTACGGCGCACCGGTGCAGTTCGGGTAGCCGTTGCTCGTCAGGTTGCTCGCCGACAGCCCGTAGGTCCACGGCCCCTGCGCCACGTCGGCGCTCGCGCCGATCGAGCTCGTCGCGTGCGACCCGGCCGCCGCGTCCGCGTCCAGCGTGATCCCGTCGTGCGTCGGCCGCTGCGTGAAGATCTGGATCACGCCGCCGATCGCCTCGGAGCCGTACAGGCTCGACAGCGGGCCGCGGACGATCTCCACCCGATCGATCTGGTCGATCGGCAGGTACTGGAATGCGGTCGTCCCGAGCGTCGCGGACCCGACCCGCACCCCGTCGATCATCACCAACACCTGGTCGGAGTTCGTGCCCCGCAGGAACACCGACGAGGCCTTGCCCAGTCCGCCGTTGTTGCTGAGCTGCACCCCCGCGAGACCCTGGAACAGGTCCTGCACCGACAGCACCTGCTGCGCCTCGATCTGCCGGCGCGTCAGCACCGTCGTCGACGCCAGCGTGTCGCGCAGCGGCACGGCCGTGCGCGTCGCGGTCACGGTGATCTGGCTCAGTGAATCGCCGGTCCCCGAAGGATCCGACGCCGTCGCCGCGAACGCGGCCCGAAACGACAACAGCACGAGCGCGGCGCCCACGACGCCGCGACGAGAACGAATCTCCACCCTGCCTCTCCCCTGCGCACCCACCGTGCACGATCGGACGATTGAACCCGGGCAAGCCGGGCGGGGGAGAAACGCATGCGGTCGACGCCGGTGACGACGCTTCCGCACCGCCGCCCACCGCAACGCATGCCGCTATGTCGTCGGGCCGGTCTCCGGACTCGCGAGTGGAATCGTTCCTGCCGGATCGTCTTCCCGTGCATGCCGCACAGTGACCTCGGGATCGGGCTCGACTCGCTTACCGTTGCGGGGGCAGTACCGGAATGGCCTCTGAGGCGTCACCGGTTTCCCGTTTCACCCGACCGCGTGACCGCGGCCGAGCACCTGACAACCCGGGCAGTGTGCCGAAGGACGCACGTGCCGGTCAAGCGGGGCGCGCGCGGCGCCCCGGGGCCGGTCGGCCGAGGATGCCCCGAATGGCCGTGGCCCGTCGGCCGGCCGGCATTGCGTGAACCGCGTCGCGAAGCGCGCTCCGCGCGTCGTGGAATGAGAGTTGCGTCCCGCGGCCCGCGCACGCGCTCTGCTAGCGTTCGATTCGTTCGACGGACTGCGGGTGATCATGGCGGGTACGCACAAATGGACGTTGTGGCGGTCGGCGCTCCCGCGATCGCTGAGTGAGGTTCCCGCCGGCGAGGCGGCGATCGCACTGGGGTATTGCCTCGCGGCGATCGCGGTCGGGCGTTTCACCCACGCGGCGCTCGGCGTCGCGCTGTTGGGACCGGCCGATGCGCTCGCGGCCGCGGCGCTGCTGCGGCTGTCCCGGCCGAGCTGGCCGCTCGCGTTCGCGCTGCTGTTCGCGGCGGCCGGGTTCGCCGAAACCCTGTGCGGCGCGCCCGGAATCGCCGCCGCGACCGGCGGCGCCGCGACGCGCGTGCTCGACGTCGCGCTGATGGTCGGATCGGTGACGCTCGCCGTCCGCTGCGAGTTCCCGCGCGTTTCGCTGACCCAGGCGTCGGCGGCGGCGCTGCTGTTCGGCGTGCTCGCGCCCGGACTGGCCGCGGTCGCCGGCGGCGGGGTCGATCGGCTCTTCCTGTCGGGCGCATCCTTCCCGGTGGACCTGCGGCTCGAATGGGCGTCCGCGTCGCTCGGCGCGTGCCTGATCGCGCCCCCGATCCTGTTGTGCGCCGACACGGCATGGCAACGGCTGCTGCGGCCGCGGTTCCTGGCGATGAACACGCTGCTGTTCGTGGGTTACCTCGTCGGCGTGTACCTCGCGATGCGCTTCGCGACCGTGCCGTTCGTGCTGGTCGGGATGTGCTTGATGATCGCCGCCTATCCGCTCGGCGGCTTCGGTACCTCGGTGCTGAGCGCGGCCTGCGGGCTCGCGATGGTCGCGCTGTGGAGCGTGGGTGTGCGGCCGGTGTCGCTGCTCGCGGCGCATTCGGTCACGTCGCTCGCGGGATTCCCGGTGATCGGCCTGTTCACGGCGCTGTTGCCGCCGATCGCGGTCGGCATCGGGACCGACGAGCGCCGCGTGATCGCCCGGGCGCTGCGCGCGAGCGAGCGCCGGTTTCGGGATTCGATCGAGCATTCCCCGATCGGTATGTTGATCGTCGATCTCGACGGCGTGTGGACGTACGCGAACGCGGCGCTGCAGAAGATGCTCGGCTACCCCGAGGAGGAGTTGCGGGCGATGCCCTTCGGCGGCCCCTCGGACCCGCAGGATCGGGGCGACAGCGTGGATCGGCGCCGGCGCTTGTTGAACGGCGAATTCACGTCCTACGAGGTCGAGCGGCGCTTTCGCCACAAGGACGGCCACTGGATCTGGACCCACTCGGCGGTCTCGCTGGTTCGCAACGAGGACGGCGGCCCGCGGCATCTCGTCGTCCAGATCGAGAGCATCGAGGACCGCCGGCACGCGGAAGCGAAATTCGCCGAAGAGCGGCAGCGGTTGAAGGTGACCTTGTCGAAGATCGCCGACGCGGTCGTCACCACGGACCCGCAGACGCGGATCACCTACCTGAACGAATCGGCCGCGCAACTGATGGGGCTCGACGCCGATTATGCGGTCAACCGCCGGCTCGACGAGGTGATCCATCTGACCGATGCCGCCACCGGGCGGCGCGCGCCGAATCTGCTGGCCCGCTGCCTGATCTACGGCAAGACCTGCCAGCGCGAGGTTCCCGCGCTCCTGCACCGGCCCGACGGTTCGGTGATGCACATCGTCGACGTGATTTCGCCGGTGATCGACGCGGACGGCGTCGTCGCCGGGACCGTGATCCTGTTCCGCGACGCGTCGCGCGACGTGGAGCGCTCGAGGGACCTGCACTTCCGCGCGACCCACGATCCCCTCACCCGTGTCGCGAACCGCACCTTGTTCCACGAACGACTGCGCGAAACCTTCGCGCAGTCGGCGCAGCTGTCGACGCCGGCGGTGCTGATCGCGATCGATCTCGATCACTTCAAGGGCGTCAACGACTCCGGCGGTCACGCCGCCGGCGACGCGGTGCTGCGCCGGGTCGCGGACGTGCTGCGCGCGCGCGTGCGCGCCGCCGACACGGTCGCACGCCTCGG
>JAJYAM010000022.1 GCA_021779535.1 Pseudomonadota bacterium | reverse complement strand
TAGAAGTGGACCCGCTCACGCGCGACGAACCGGAGCGAGTCGTAGAACAGGTCCATCAGCCGCGTCTTGCCGCGGCCGACGCCGCCCCACAAGTACACGCCGCGAGGTCCGGCGCCGCGGCCGAGGCGGCGCGCGATCCGCAGCCGCCAGGGTGCGCGCGGACGATCGAGCTCGGCCGCGAGCGCGTCGAGCCGCGCCGCCGCGGCGAGCTGCCCGCGGTCGTATTCCAGCCGGCCCGCCGAGAACTCACGCCCCAGCCGCGCGGCGACTCCATCGCGCTGCGAACGCACTGCGCGGCCTTCAGAGCGCTTGGTAATTCGGTCCCGAACCGCCCTCGGGCGTGGTCCAGGTGATCTGGTCCGGGTAAGGCTCCTTGATGTCGCAGGCCTTGCAGTGCACGCAGTTCGAGGAGTTCACCTGCAGCTTGCGGCCGCCGGCGCCGTCGTCGACCATCTCGTAGACGTTCGCCGGGCAGAAATTCGTGCAGGGGTTGCCGAACTCGGTCGCGCAGCGGGTCGAGCAGATCGACGGGTCGGCGACCCGCAGGTGGACCGGCTGGTTCTCCTCGTGCGCGGTCGCGGCGAAGAACACCGCGGCGAGGCGGTCGCGCGGCGGCAGCTCGCGCTCGCCCCAGCCGCGGTCCGGCGACGCGTAATCCTCGAGCTTGCGCAGCGCCAGGCGATCGTCGTGATTCGCGAGCGTCCACGGCGATTTGCCCATGGTGACGGTCTCGAGCGCGGCGTTCGCGAGACCGAACCACAGCCCGCGGCGGAAGCCGGGACGGACGTTGCGCACCTTGCGCAACTCGCGCCCGCCGGGCGATTCACGCCAGCGCCGGTCGAAGCCCGCGCTGGTCCCGGTCTCGGCGTAGTGCTCCGCGGCGGTCGCGCCCGAGCGGATCGCCTGGTGGATGCCTTTGATCTTCGGCGTGTTCAGCGTGCCGCCCGCGTCGCCGATCAGCACGGCGCCCGGCATCTCGAGCGTCGGCGCCGACTGGTAACCGCCCTCGATCAAGGTGCGGGCGCCGGCCGAGAGGATCTCGCCGCCGGCGAACAGCGGTTTCACGAGCGGATGGTTCTTGAACTGCTGGAACGCCTCGAAGGGCTTCAGGCGCGGGTCCTCGTAGTCCAGGCCCACGACGAAGCCGACGTAGACGCGGTCCTCGCCGAGGTGATAGAGGAAACTGCCTCCGTACGTCCGGTTGTCGAGCGGCCAGCCGAGGGAGTGCTGGATCAGTCCCGGCTCGACCCGTCCCGGCGGCAACTGCCACAGCTCCTTGAACCCGAGACCGTAGGTCTGCGGCGACTTGCCGCGATCGAGTCCGTAGCGACGGATCAACTGTTTCGCCGCGCTGCCGCGGCAGCCCTCGGCGAACATCGTGAGCTTCGCGTGGATCCGCGGCCCCGGCGCGTAGTTGGGTCCCGGCTCGCCGGATTTCTCGACGCCCATGTCGCCGATCTGCACGCCCATCACCGCGCCGCCGTCGTCGATCAGGGCTTCGGCGGCCGCGAAGCCGGGGAACACGTCGACGCCGAGGCGCTCGGCTTCCTTCGCGAGGATCGGCGTCAGCTGGCCGAGCGAGACGATGAGGTTGCCGTGATTCGCCATCTGCGGCGGGGTCGGCAGGCGATAGCGCTTGCGCCGGCTCAACCACCAGAATTCGTCGCGGGCCGCCGGCACGCAGATGGCCGGCGGATCGTTGCGCCACCCCGGCAGCAGTTCGTCGAGCGGTCCCGGCTCCAGCACCGCCCCGGACAAGGAATGCGCCCCGACGCTCGCGCCCTTCTCGAGCACGCAGACGCCGATGTCGGGCTTCAGCTGTTTCAGCCGGATCGCGGCCGCGAGTCCCGCGGGCCCGGCGCCGACGATCGCCACCTCGTACTCCATCACGTCGCGCTGCGTTTCGCTCATAGAATCTTCACCCCGATAATCCCCTGAATTTCGCCCGGCGGATCTTCGCGTCCGCGTTCAATCGAGCTCGACGGCGACCGCGGTCGCCTCGCCGCCACCGATGCACAGGCTCGCGATGCCGCGGCGCCCGCCGCGCGCGCGCAGCGCATGCACCAGGGTCGTGAGGATCCTCGCGCCGGTCGCGCCGATCGGATGCCCGAGTGCGCACGCGCCGCCGTTGACGTTGACCTTGGCCGGATCCAGGCCGAGGTCGCGGCCCGCCGCCATCGTCACGACCGCGAACGCTTCGTTCACCTCGAACAGATCCACGTCGTCGACCCGCCAGCCGATCCGGTCGAGGAGCTTGCCGATCGCCCCGATCGGCGCGAGCGTGAACCACTCCGGCTCGCGGGCGAAGCTCGCGTGGCCGACGATGCGCGCGAGCGGCGCGAGGCCGCGGGCCTTCGCATGCGCGGCCGACGCGAGCACCAGCGCGGCCGCGCCGTCCGCGATGCTCGACGAGCTCGCCGCGGTGACGGTGCCGTCCTTCTGGAACGCGGGTTTCAACGACGGGATCTTCTCGATCGCGACCGTGTACGGGGTCTCGTCCGCCGCGACGGTGGCCTCGCCCGACCGGGCCCGCGTCGTGACCGGCGAGATCTCCGCGGCGAACGCGGCGCGGCGCGCCGCGTCCTGGGCGCGGCGCACGGACTCGGTCGCGAACGCGTCCTGCTCGGCGCGACCGAAGCCGTAGCGCTGCGCGGTCGCCTCGGCGAACACGCCCATCAGCTTTCCGTCCCAGGGGCTCTGCAATCCGTCGTAGAACATGTGATCGAGGACTTCCTGGTGTCCCATCCGGTAGCCGGCCCGGGCCTTCGGCAACAGGTACGGCGCGTTCGTCATCGACTCGAGGCCGCCCGCGACGACGACGGTCGCGCCGCCCGCGGCGATCTGGTCGGCGGCGCTCATCACCGCGCGCATCGCGGACCCGCACATCTTGTTCAGCGTGGTCGCGGGGATCGACGCGCCCAGTCCGGCACCGAGCGCGGCCTGCCGCGCGGGTGCCTGCCCGAGCCCCGCCGCGAGCACGCAGCCCATCACGACCTCGTCGATCTCGCCCGGATCGACGCGCGACGCGGCGACCGCACCGCGGATCGCGGCCGCGCCGAGCTGCGGGCCGCTCAGCGAGGCGAGCGCGCCCTGGAATGCGCCGATCGGCGTTCGCTGTGCGGCGAGGATCACGGTCGGATCGGTGGACATGGGCGCTTTCCCTCGATTGGCGGCATCTGCCGGCCGCCCAGTATAACCGGCGGAAAGCCGGGGGCGGACGCCCCCGGGAGCACCCCGGTCAGGCGAGCGGTTCGCCGATCGCGGCGGCGATCAGTTCCCGGCTCCGGTCGCACGCATCCTCGCCGCGCAGCACCGCGAGCACCTCGACCTTGATGGGCCGCCGGCGCAGCAGCGCGGTCCCCGACGGCAGCACCTCGCGCGTGCCGTGGATCGCCACCGCGACGATCGGCATCCCCGCGCGGGCCGCGGTCGTGAACGCGCCGCGCAGGAACCGGCCGACCTGGCGGATCTCGGTGAACGTGCCTTCCGGGAAGAACACCAGGGATTGGCCGCGCGTGGCGCGCTTGACCACGCGGCGGGCGTCGGTCGCGCCGCGCCGCGGGTCGAAGCGTTCGACGAACTCGGACCCCAGCCGTCGCAGCAGCAGGCCGGCGAGCGGGACCCGGACCATCTCACGCTTGATCACGAACGCAAACTGCGGCGGGAGCGCGGCGATCGCGACGATGCCGTCGAGATAGCTCGCGTGGTTCGCGACCACGACGCAGGCCTCGCCCGGCAGCCGCTCGATCCCCTCGACCGCGAGCGGAATCCGCACGGCCTTGAGGAACGCGCGGGCGTAGCCGCCGGCGATCCGCCGGCGCGCGTGGTCGTCGCGCACGAACGCGTTGACCACGAACACGGCCAGGCCGAGCCCGACGAACACGACCCCGCAGTACAGCGAGTAGATGCCGCGGCGCATCGGCAATCGGCGCGGCGTGGATCGGACTGTGATCTGTGTCTCCTTATGTTAATACTGGCCGGTGACTGTGATTCGGGTCACGCCGCCCGCGGCGGTGCGACCCGATACTCCGGTCCAAACCGCAGCGGCTCGGGGCCATTGCGGTGTCACGATGCGAGAAACCATGACGACGGCCCTCAAGCGCTCGGTTTATACACGCAGTTCCGGAGCGGCGGTACTGCCGGCGGATCGCGACGCGGCGGACCCGGCGCTGCAGCGCTTCCTCGACGCGGTCTGGGCCGAACGCGGTCTCTCGGCGAACACGCTCGCCGCTTACCGCGCCGACCTGACCGCGCTCGGGCGGTGGCTCGGCGCGCGGCAGAGCTCGCTGCTGAAGGCGACGCGGATCGAGTTGCTCGGCTTCATCGCCGCACGCGCGGAGGGCGGCTCGCGACCGCGCTCGACCGCCCGGCAGCTGTCGAGCTTCCGCCGCTTCTACCGGTACATGATCCGCGAGGGCGATATCGCGGCCGACCCGACCGCGCAGATCGCGATGCCGAAGATCGGGCGTTCGCTGCCGAAGTCGCTGACCGAGGCCGAGGTCGACGCGCTGCTCGAGGCGCCGGTGGTCACCGATCCGCTCGGCCACCGGGATCGCACGATGCTCGAGGTGCTGTATGCGACCGGGCTGCGGGTGTCCGAGCTCGTGAACCTGAAGCACGGCCAGGTGAACCTCACGCAAGGCGTGATGCGCATCGTCGGCAAGGGCAACCGCGAGCGGATGATCCCGCTCGGCGACGAGGCGGTCGGCTGGCTGCAGCAGTTCACCGCCGGTCCGCGGATCGAGATCCTGCTCGAGCGGCAGACCGATTACCTGTTCCCGACTCGACGCGGCGACCGGATGACGCGGCAGGCGTTCTGGCACATCATCAAGCGCTACTCCCGCAAGGCCGGGATCGCCAAGGAACTCTCGCCGCATACGCTCCGGCACGCGTTCGCGACGCACCTGCTGAACCATGGGGCGGACTTGCGGGTCGTGCAGATGCTGCTCGGCCACAGCGACCTGTCGACGACGCAGATCTACACCCACGTCGCCCGCGAGCGGCTCAAGGAACTGCACGCCCAGCATCACCCGCGCGGCTGAGCGGGCCCCGGGCGGGTCCGCCGCGCGCGGCGGACCGGCTGCCTCAGCGCTCGAGCATCTTCAGCTTGTCGGGAACGCCTTCCCACTGCTTCGCGTCGCCCGGCGCCGCGTGCTTCTCGTTGATCACCGGCCATTGCTTCGCGAGCTCGGCGTTCAGCTGCTTGAAGGCTTCCTGGCCGGCGGGGATGTCTTCCTCGGAGACGATCGCCTCGACCGGGCACTCCGGCTCGCAGAGCGTGCAATCGATGCACTCGTCGGGGTCGATCACCAGGAAATTCGGGCCCTCGTGGAAGCAGTCGACGGGGCAGACCTCGACGCAATCGGTGTACTTGCACTTGATGCAGTTTTCGGTGACCACAAACGCCATGGCGTTCCCTTCTGATGTGTTGCCGCGGGACGGCCGCTTATTTTGCCACAGCGCCGCCCGGGCGGGTGTCAGCGCTTCAGCGGCTGGTGCAGCTCGGTGAAGTGGTGCGTTTCGCGTCCGGCCGCGCGGTCCGCGAAATAGCGGCGCAAGGTGAACTCGCCGCTCGGAAACGCGAGGTCCTCCCAGGGGATCTCGCGTTCCTCGACCAGCCGCACCTCGAGGCTCTCGGGCCCCGCGGCGTAGCGCGGTGCGAGCAGGTTCGCGCGGAACATCACGTGGACCTGCGCCGCGTGGGTCACGCTCACCACCGCGAGCAGCGAGCCGATCTCGACGTCGGCCTGGGCCTCCTCCTGGCACTCGCGCCGCGCCGCGTGCTGCATCGTCTCGCCGATCTCCATGAAACCGGCCGGCACGGTCCAGAAGCCGAGCCGCGGCTCGATCGCGCGCCGGCACAGCAGGATCCTGCCTTCCCATTCGGGCACGCAGCCGAGCACCAGCAGCGGGTTCTTGTAGTGCACCGTTCCGCAGGCATCGCAGACGAAGCGCGGCAGATGATCGCCCGGAGGGACCTTGGTGACGACGGCGGCGCCGCAGTTGCTGCAGAACTTCAAAGAGGCATCCATTCGAGCAGGAGGAGCTGGTGCCCGGAGAGGGAATCGAACCCACACGATGTCGCCACCACCGGATTTTGAGTCCGGCGCGTCTACCAGTTCCGCCATCCGGGCAGGCCAGCCCCGGCAGTATATGCGAACGGCGGTATTGTTAGTATTGCGCGCCTGATGCGCCGCGACGAATTCCATTACGAGCTGCCGCCCGACCGGATCGCGCAGACGCCGGCCGAGCCGCGCTCGGCGAGCCGCCTGCTCGCGCTGGACGGGGAGACCGGCGTCCGGCGGGATCTCGCGTTCACCGACCTGCCGAGCCTGCTCGAGCCGGCCGATCTGCTGGTGTTCAACGACACCCGCGTGGTGCCGGCGCGGGCGATCGGCCACAAGCCGAGCGGCGGACGGGTCGAGGTCCTCCTCGAGCGGGTCGTGGGCGGGAGCAGGGCGCTCGTGCAGGCCCGTGCGAGCAAGCCGCTGCGCGCCGGAACGTTCGTGGAGTTCGCCGGCGGGGATCGCGCACGAGTGCTCGGGCGGGCGGGCGACCTGTTTCGGTTCGAGTTCTCCCGCCCGGCGCTCGAGTTCTTCGAGGCGCACGGCGCGGTCCCGTTGCCGCCGTACATCGACCGGGCGCCGAACGACGCGGATCGCGAGCGCTACCAGACGCTCTACGCGCGGGTCCCCGGCGCGGTCGCCGCGCCGACCGCCGGGCTGCACTTCGACGAGACCGTGTTCGCGTCGCTCGATGCGCGCGGGATCCGCCGCGAGTTCCTCACGCTGCACGTCGGCGCCGGCACGTTCGCGCCGGTGCGCGCCGAGGACCTCGACCGGCACGCGCTGCACGCCGAGCTCGTCGAGGTCCCGGAGCGCGTCTGCGCGGCGATCGAGCGGACGCGCGCGGCCGGCGGGCGGGTCGTCGCGGTCGGCACGACGGTGGTCCGGGCGCTCGAGACCGCGGCGGGCACCGGCGCCGTGCGCCCGTTCGCGGGCGAGACGCGGATCTTCATCACGCCGGGGCACCGGTTCCGCGCGGTCGATGCGCTGATCACGAACTTCCATCTGCCGGAGTCGACGTTGCTGATGCTGTGCGCGGCGTTCGTCGGCCGCGAGACGATCCTCGCCGCGTACGCCCACGCGGTTCGCGCGGGCTACCGCTTCTTCAGTTACGGGGACGCGAGTTTCCTCGCTCCCCGCCGCGCGGCGCTCGAGCGGCCGTGAGCCGGCGAGCCATGCAGTTCTCGCTGCTCGCGACCGACGGGGCGGCGCGCCGCGGCCAGCTGCAATTCGCGCGGGGGACGGTCGACACGCCGGCGTTCATGCCGGTCGGCACCTACGGCACGGTGAAGGCGATGACGCCGGAGGAGCTCGAGGCGGTCGGCGCCGAGATCATCCTCGGCAACACCTTCCACCTGTACCTGCGCCCCGGCCTCGAGGTGATCGAAGCGCACGAGGGGCTGCACCGGTTCATGCACTGGCGCCGGCCGATCCTGACCGATTCCGGCGGCTTCCAGGTCTGGAGCCTCGCCGCGATGCGCACGATCGACGAGGACGGTGCGCGGTTCCGCTCGCCGGTCGACGGCGCGCCGGTGTTCCTGTCGCCCGAGGAGTCGATGCGCATCCAGCGAGTGCTGCGCTCGGACGTCGCGATGAGCTTCGACGAGTGCACCCCGTACCCGGCGACCGAGCCGCAGGCCCGCGAGTCGATGGAACGGTCGATGCGCTGGGCGCTGCGCGGCTTCCGGGCGTACCACGAGGACGATCCGCCCGGGACCTTGTTCGGGATCGTGCAGGGGGGGGTGCACCCGGCGCTGCGGCTCGAGTCGCTGGAGGCGCTCGAGCGGATCGGGTTCGCGGGGCTCGCGATCGGCGGGCTCGCGGTCGGGGAGAGCGAGCACGAGCGCGAACGGGTGCTCGAGGCGCTGTGTCCGCGGATGCCGCCCGGGAAGCCGCGTTACCTGATGGGCGTCGGGCGGCCCGAGGACATCCTCGAGGCGGTACGCCGCGGCGTGGACCTGTTCGATTGCGTGATGCCGACGCGGCACGCCCGCAACGGCCACCTGTTCACCCGCGGGGGCGTCGTGAACATCCGCAACGCCGCCCATCGCGAGGACACCGGGCCGGTCGAGGCCGGTTGCGAGTGCTACACCTGCCGCCACTACAGCCGCGCGTACCTGCGCCATCTCGACCGGTGCAACGAGATCCTCGGGTCGCGGCTGAACACGATCCACAACCTGTTCTTCTATCAGCGGCTGATGCGGGAGATCCGCGGGGCGGTCGCGGCCGGCGGGCTCGACGCCTACGCCCGCGCGTTCTACGCCGCGCGCGGCGGCGTTTCGGTATAATCCCCCGCTTTCCGCCGCGGCCCCGGCCGCGCAGAGTGGGTGAAAAGCCATGAATTTCTTCATCAAATCGGCGTACGCGCAATCCGGTCCGATCGGTGGGCAGAGCCTGTTCGGCGCGCTGCTGCTGCCGGTCGCATTGCTGGTGGTGTTCTACTTCCTGCTGATCCGGCCGCAGAACAAGCGTGCCAAGGAACAGAAGGAGATGCTCGGCAAGATCGCCGCGGGCGACGAGGTCGCGACCAACGGCGGGATCCTCGGCAAGGTCATCGAGGTCCGCGACCAGTTCGTGACGCTGGAGATCGCGTCCGGCGTCACCGTGAAGCTGCAGAAGTTCCAGATATCCCAGCTGCTGCCCAAGGGCACGGTCAAGAACGCATGACCTCCTATCCCCGCTGGAAGATCGCGGTCGTCGCGATCGTGACGCTGGTCGGGGTCCTGCTGGCCTCGCCGAACCTGTTCGGCGAGCAGAGCGCGTTGCAGCTCGCGAAGGACCAGTCGGCCGTCGTCGCGGCCGATCGGGTCGCGGTCGAGAAGCTGCTGGCGTCGAAGGGCGTCCCGCTCGCCGGCTCGTTCCTCGAGAACGGCCGCCTCACGCTGCGCTTCCCGACCGCCGCGGATCGCGCGAAGGCGCGGGACGTGATCTCCGCCGGGATGCCGAACCAGTACACGATCGCGCTCGCGACCGCGTCGCGCGTGCCGACCTGGATGCGCGACCTCGGCCTCACGCCGGTCAAGCTCGGCCTCGACCTGCGCGGCGGCGTCTATCTCGTGTACCAGGTCGACGTCCAGGCCGCGGTGAAGCAGGAGCTCGACCGCTACGACCAGGATTTCCGCGCGTCCCTGCGCAACGCGCACGTGCCCTACGACGACGTCCGGGTCGACTATCCGGACAACCGGGTCGTGGTCACGTTCCGCGACGCCGCGAGCTTCGCGAAGGGCCGGGACGCGATCGAGAACGACAACCGTTCGGTGAACTTCGTCGAGACGACGGCCGGCAAGCGGCCCGCGCTGCAGCTCACGCTGACCCCGCAGCAGATCCAGAAACGCGAGAATTACGCGGTCCAGCAGAACATCGTGATCCTGCGCAACCGCCTGAACAGCCCGGAGCTCGCGGTCTCCGAGCCGCAGGTCGCGCAGCAGGGCGCCGACCAGATCGCGATCCAGCTGCCGGGGCTGCAGAACTCGGCCGAGGTCAAGAAGATCCTCGGCAAGACCGCGACCCTCGAGTTCCACATGGTCGACGAGACCGACAATCCGTTCGAGGCCGCGCAGACCGGGCAGATCCCGCTCGGCACCAAGCTCTACTACACGCGCCACAAGCGGCCGGTGCTGCTGAAGCGCGACATCGTCGTGACCGGCGATCAGCTCACCGACGCCTCGTTCCAGCCGAATACGCAGGAAGGGCCGGCGGTCTCCGTGTCGCTCGACAGCCGGGGCGCCGAGAAGATGCTGCGCAACACCGAGGAGAACATCGGCCACATGATGGCGGTCGTGTTCATCGACCGCTCCAGCGAGAAGAACGCGGCCGGCGTCCAGGTGGTGCGCAAGAAGGAGGAAGTGATCAACGAGGCGACGATCCGCGGCGTCTTCAGCAACAATTTCCAGATCACCGGGATCAACCCGATCGAGGGGCGCGAGCTCGCGCTGTTGCTGCGCGCCGGCGGGCTCGCGGCGCCGCTCTCCGAGATCGAGGAGCGCGCGATCGGCCCGAGCCTCGGCCAGGACAACATCGACCGGGGCATCCGCGCGATGGTGTACGGCACGCTCGCGGCGTTCGTGTTCATGGCGGTGTACTACAAGTGGTTCGGCGTGATCGCGGACGTGGTGCTCGCGGTGAACGTGGTGCTGCTGACCGCGCTGCTGTCGCTGGTCGGCGCCGCGCTCACGCTGCCCGGGATCGCCGCGGTCGTGCTCACCGTCGGCATGGCGGTCGATGCGAACATCCTGATCTACGAGCGCATCCGTGAGGAACTGCGCGCCGGCGTGACGCCGCGCGCGGCGATCACGGCCGGCTTCGAACGCGCGTTCTCCGCGATCTTCGACTCCAACGTGACCGCCGCGATCGCCGGCATCGTGCTGTGGCTGTTCGGATCGGGCGCGGTCCGCGGCTTCGCGGTGGTGCTCGTGCTCGGGATCGCGACGTCGATGTTCACGTCGCTGATGGGGAGCCGCACGCTCGTGCACATCGTGTTCGGAGGCCGGCGCAAGATCGAGCGCCTGCCGATCTGAGGCCGGCGCCGGGGGAGAGTCATCGATGGAGTTCTTTCACAAGGTCACGCGCTTCCCGTTCATGCACACCCGCAAGGTGTGGTACGGGCTGTCGGCGGTCCTGATCGTCGGTTCGCTGATCCTGGTCGGGGTGCGCGGCCTGAACCTCGGCATCGATTTCACCGGCGGCATCGTCGTCGAGACGTACTTCCCGACCGCGCCGAACGTCGACCGCCTGCGCGCGGCGCTCGCCGGCGCGAAGATCGCCGACGCCCAGGTGCAGCAATTCGGCAGCCCGCGCGACATCCTCGTGCGGCTGCCGCCCGATCCGAACGTCCGCGGCGGCGAGATCGGCACCCGGATCCTCGACCTGTTCCGCCCGATCGAGGCCGGGGTCACGCTGCGCTCGACCGAGGTGGTCGGTCCCCAGGTCGGCGAGGAGCTGTTCGTCAAGGGCGCCTGGGCGCTCGCGGCAACGCTCGTGCTGATCATGGTGTACGTGTTGATCCGCTTCACGCCGAAGCTCGCGCTCGGCGCGATCTTCGCGGTGTTGCACGACCCGATCTGCGTGCTCGGCTTCTTCGCGATCTCGCGGATGACGTTCGACCTGACCGCGATCTCGGCGATCCTCGCGGTGATCGGCTATTCGCTGAACGACACGGTGATCGTGTTCGACCGGGTGCGCGAGCGGGCGCGCTCCGCGCGCCGGCTGCCGATCGCGCAGGTGATCGACGAGTCGATCAACCAGACCTTGTCGCGGACCCTGATGACCAAGCTCGTCACGCTGCTGGTCGTGCTCGCGCTGCTGATCTTCGGCGGCCAGACCCTGCACAGCTTCTCGGCCGCGCTGGTGATCGGCATCGTCGCCGGCACCTATTCCTCGATCTACATCTCCTCCGCGATCGCGCTCGACATGGGACTGCGCACCGACGACCTGCTCGAACGGCGGATCGCGAAGCCGGAAGAGGTCGACGGCCTGCCGTGATCGTCGCGCGGGCGGTGAATTCGCTTGGCGGCGCGCATGGAAAGCCGCTAGAGTCGGTCGCCGGGGGGCGCGCGGCGCGACTTCCGCCAATGGGCCACCACGGGTGCAATCGATGAAACTCAGCGCTCTGTTCGCCACCAAGCCGATTTCCGACTACCACGAGGAGGCCGCGGGCAAGAACCTCGTCCGCGCGCTCGGCACGCCGTCGCTGATCGCGTTCGGCATCGGCGGGATCATCGGCACCGGGATCTTCGTGCTGACCGGCCTCGCGGCCGCCCAGCACGCCGGGCCCGCGATCGTGATCTCCTTCGTGATCGCCGGGATCGGCTGCATGTTCGCGGGCCTGTGCTACTCGGAGTTCGCGACGATGGTCCCGGTCGCCGGCAGCGCCTACGCGTACAGCTACGCGACGCTCGGCGAGTTCATCGCGTGGTTCGTCGGCTGGAACCTCGTGCTGGAGTACATGATGGCCTGCTCGACGGTCGCGGTCGGCTGGAGCCGGTACTTCGTGAAGCTGCTCGATTTCTTCCACATCGATTTCATCCCGCGATGGCTCTCGTCGGCGCCGCTGCGTGCGGCCGACATCGGCTACCAGGTGCACGCGACCGGCGCGTACCTGAACGTGCCCGCGGTCGCGATCATCGCGGGGGCGACCTGGCTCTGCTACCGGGGAATCGAGGAATCGACGTTCGTGAACACGATCATCGTCGCGATCAAGGTCACGATCGTGATCGCGGTGATCGCGTTCGGCGCGTTCTACGTGGATCCGAAGCACTGGGTGCCGTTCATCCCGAAGAACACCGGCCACTTCGGCGTGTTCGGATGGAGCGGGATCATCCAGGCCGCCGGCATCATCTTCTTCGCGTACATCGGCTTCGACGGCGTGTCGACCGTCGCGCAGGAGTCGAAGGATCCGAGCCGCGGGATGCCGATCGGGATCCTCGGCAGCCTCGCGATCTGCACGGTCCTGTACATCCTGATGTCCGGCGTGATGACCGGCCTCGTGCCGTATCCCCTGTTGAACGACGCGGCGCCGGTCGCGGTCGCGATCGAGGCGCACCCGCAGCTCAACTGGCTCACCGGCTGGGTCCTGGTCGGCGCGCTGCTCGGCCTGACCTCGGTGATCATCACGATGATCATCCCGCAGGCGCGGATCTGGCTCACGATGGCGCACGACGGCCTGCTGCCGCCGATGTTCGGCGCGGTCCACCGCAAGTACCGGACGCCGCACATCTCGACGCTGATCACCGGGGTGCTCGCGGCGCTGTTCGCCGGATTCCTGCCGATCGACATCCTCGGCGAGCTGGTGTCGATCGGCACCCTGATCGCGTTCATCGTGGTCTGCGCCGGCGTGCTGGTGCTGCGGTACACCCGCCCCGACTTGCCGCGACCGTTCAGGGTGCCCGCGGTGTGGTTCACCGCGACGATGGGCGTGTTCTTCTGCGCCGGGATGGCGGCGTTCCTGCCCGAGGCGACCTGGGTGCGACTCGCGGTGTGGAGCGCGATCGGGATCGTGCTGTATTTCGCGTACGGCCACCGGCACAGCCGGCTGCGCGCGAAGAACGAGCGGGCGGCCGCGAAGGCCTGAGCGCCGGCGCTGCGCGCGGCGCGGCGCCGGCGACGTCAGTCGCGCAGGGCGGCGGGCGTCAGCGGTCCGATCGCGTCGAGCAGCGCCGCATACACCTTCGGGTTGCCGGCGATCACGTTCGGCCCGAGCGCGTACTCGCCGCCACCCGGCGTGCCGACGCGGCCGCCGGCTTCGCGGATCAGCAGCGTGCCCGCGGCGGTATCCCAGGGCTTCAGGCCGAATTCCCAGAATCCGTCGAGACGGCCGGCCGCGACGTAGGCGAGATCGAGCGCGGCGGCGCCGGGCCGGCGCACGCCGGCGGCCACGGCCATCACCGCCTTCAGGATCGCGAGATAGTCGTCGATCGTGCCCCCGCCCTCGCGGAACGGGAAGCCGGTGCCGATCAGCGAGCCCTCGAGGCCGCGCTGCGAGCTGACCCGGATCCGCTTGCCGTCGAGCTGCGCGCCGTCGCCACGCGAGGCGGTGAACAGCTCCTGGCGCATCGGATCGTAGACGACCGCGTGCTCGATGCGGTGGCGATGCTCGACCGCGATCGAGACCGCGAACACCGGGAAGCCGTGCAGGAAATTCGTCGTGCCGTCGAGCGGATCGATGATCCAGAGGAATTCGCCGTCGCCGCTCCGGCCGCTCTCCTCGCCGAGGAACGCGTGGTCGGGATGACTGCGGCGCACGGTCGCGATGATCTCGGCTTCGGCGCGCCGATCGACGTCGGTCACGAAGTCGTTGCGCCCCTTGGTGTCGACCTTCAACGAGTCGAGACGGCCGAGGCTCCGGATGATCGAGTCCCCGGCGCGCCGCGCCGCGCGGATTCCTATGTTCAGCAGCGGTTGCATGATCGGGCGCTAGAATAACAGAGCATGACCGACCTCGTTCGCATCGTCCTCGTCGAGCCGAGCCATCCCGGCAACGTCGGGTCGGTCGCGCGCGCGATGAAGACCATGGGCCTCGCGGACCTCGTGCTGGTGCGGCCGAGGTCGTTCCCGCACCCGGACGCGGTCGCGCTCGCGGCCGGCGCCGGCGACGTGCTCGCGGCCGCGCGCGTCGTCGATTCGGTCGCGGACGCGGTCGCGGACTGCGCATTCGTCGCGGGCACGACCGCGCGGCCGCGCAACCTCACGTGGGAGTTCGCGACGCCGCGCGAGACCGCGGCGCGGATCGACGCGCTTCCCGGGGAGGCGCGCGCAGCGCTGATGTTCGGCTCGGAGCGCTTCGGGCTCGCGAACGAGGACCTCGAGCATTGCGCGCAGCTGGTGCGGATACCGGCGAACCCCGCGTATTCCTCGCTGAATCTCGCGATGTCGGTGCAGTTGCTGACCTACGAGCTGCTCGTCGCCCGCGAACGGCCGGTGACCAAGCAGCAATGGGAGGCGCCGCCCGCGGCGGCCGCGGAGCTCGAGCACTTCTACGCGCATCTCGCGCGGGTGCTCGAGGAGATCGAGTTCGAGGACCGCACCGGGTATCTGATGGAGCGGCTGCGCCGCTTGTTCAACCGGACCGGCCTCGACCGGAACGAGGTCAACCTGCTGCGCGGGATCCTGAGCGCGGTCTCGGGCAAGCGCCGGCGCGCGGCGCCGGAACGCGGCGAATGAGCCCGCCGGTCTATCTCGACCATGCGGCGACGACGCCGGTGGACCCGCGCGTCGCCGCGGCGATGGCCGGATGCCTGGGCGCGGACGGCGTGTTCGGCAATCCGGCTTCCGCCGGGCATTTCCATGGCGAGGCGGCGCTCGAGCGGGTCGAGGCCGCGCGCGCGGCGGTCGCCGCCGCGGTCGGTGCGGATCCGGACGAGGTGGTGTTCACCTCCGGGGCGACCGAGGCGGACAACCTCGCGATCTTCGGCGTCGCGGAGCATGCGCGGCCGCGCGGCCGGCACCTGGTCACCGCGCGCACCGAGCACAAGGCCGTGCTCGATCCGTGCCACGAGCTCGAACGGCGCGGTTGGCAGGTCACCTACCTGACGCCGGACGAGCGTGGCCGGATCGCGCCCGAGCGCCTCGCCGCGGCGCTGCGTGCCGATACGGTGCTGGTCTCGCTGATGCACGTGAACAACGAGATCGGGACGGTTCAGGACGTCGCCGCGTTCGCGGCGGTCTGCGAACGGCACGGCGGCGCGCGGCTGCACGTCGATGCGGCCCAGAGCGTCGGCAAGACCGCGCTCGATTTCAAAGCAGGCGGCGCCGATCTCGTGTCGCTGTCCGCCCACAAGAGTTACGGACCGAAGGGCGTCGGCGCGCTGCTGGTGTCACGCCGCCGCGGGGTGCGGATCGAGCCGCGCCAGTTCGGCGGCGGGCAGGAGCGGGGGCTGCGCTCGGGGACCGTCGCGACCCACCAGGTGGTCGGCATGGCCGCCGCGTTCGCGCTCGCGGTGGCGCAGCGTGAGGCCGAAGCGACCCGGCTCGCCGCGCTGCGCGAGCGGCTGTGGTGCGGCCTCGAGGCCCACGGCGGCGCGATCCGCAACGGAGCGCCGCAGGACACGGTGGCCGCGATCCTGAACGTGTCGTTCGCCGGCGTCGAGGGAGAGAGCCTGCTCGCGGCGGTCGCGCCGCGGATCTCGGTGTCGACCGGGTCGGCGTGCACGTCCGCGAGCGGCGAACCGTCGTACGTGCTGCGCGCGCTCGGGCGCGACGAGCGGCTCGCGGAGGCGAGCCTGCGGTTCGGCCTCGGACGCTCGACCTCGGCCGCGGACGTCGAGGAGGCGATCGAGGCGGTCGGCGCGGCCTTGTCACGGCTCAGGCGGATCGGTGGCGGATGCGTTACAGCGCCCTGACCCGCCGGTATTTCGAGCAGGCGCCGGGCGCCGGAACGCTCGAGGGGCCCGGCGTCGCGTCGGGTACCGCCGGGAGCCGGTCGCTCGGCACCTGGGTGCGATTCGATCTGCGGGTCGCGTGCACGGCGGATCCTCCCGGGCGGATCGTCGAGGCGCGATTCCTCGCGTTCGGCTGTCCGCACACGATCGCGGTCGCGGCGTGGGTCGCGGAGCAGGCGGTGGGGCACATCCCGTCGGCCGAATTGCTGCAGCCGGTCGACGCGCTGCGGCGGTCGTTCGACGTGCCGGTGGAGAAACTCGGCCGCTTGCTGGTGATCGAGGATGCGTGGCGGGCCGCGGCCGCCGCTGCGCGAAAATGAGACGTATGTGACGTGCGTCCCGACCCGGGTCGTGTTATGTATCACTCGTAAAGAGTCACTCGGAGGCATTGGAGCGATGGCGATCGTTTTGACGGAGGCGGCGGCCGAACGGGTACGTTCCCATCTTGCGAAGCGGGGCAGCGGGCTCGGGCTGCGGCTCGGGGTCAAGAAGACCGGATGCTCGGGGTTCGCCTACGTCGTGAATTATGCCGATGCGGTCGGCGCCGACGACACGGTGTTCGAGGTCGGCGGCGTCACGGTCGTCGTCGACCTCGCGAGCCTGCCGATGATCGACGGGACCGTCGTCGATTTCGTGAAGCAGGGCGTGAACGAGGCGTTCAAGTTCCACAACCCCAAAGCGAAGAGCGAGTGCGGCTGCGGCGAGAGCTTTAGCGTCTGACTGACCGGGGGGGGCGATCGGCTCCCTCGGGCGTGCCGGTCGCGTCGTGCCGGTCGCGTCGAAATCCTATCCCCGCCGGTCGCGCGGGATGTTCCTTTGGAGATATTCCAGGGACTTCGCCCCGCGTTTCCAATATCCGCTGCACAGGCGTCACAGCGGCGGTGGCACATGGATTTCCTGCCGATCTTCTTCGATGTCCGCTCGCGGCCGTGTCTCGTGGTCGGTGGCGGCGAGGTCGCCGCGCGCAAGGTCGATCTCCTGGTGCGCGCGAACGCCGCGATCACGGTGGTGGCGCCCGAACTCGGTCGGAGTCTCGCGCGGTATCGCGACGCGGGTCGGCTGACCCATCACGCACGGGAATTCCGGCCCGAAGACATCGACGGCTGCACGCTCGTGATCGCCGCCACCGACGACGGGGCGCTCAACGGCGAGGTCTCGAGACGCTGCCGGGAGCGTGCGATTCCGGTGAACGTCGTCGATGCGCCCGAGTTGTGCAGCTTCATCGTCCCGTCGATCGTCGATCGGTCGCCGGTGATCGTCGCGGTGTCCTCCGGGGGGGCCGCGCCGGTGCTCTCGCGCCTGCTGCGAACGCGGCTGGAGACGATGCTGCCCGCCGCCTACGGCCGGCTCGCGACGCTGGCCGAGACGTTTCGGGATCGCGTGAAACGGCGCTTCGGCACGCTCGCGCAACGCCGCCGGTTCTGGGAAGAGGCGCTGCAGGGTCCGGTGGCGGAACTCGTGCTGACGGGGCGCGAGCGGGCCGCCAAAATCGCGATGGAAGTTGCGTTGCAACAGGACACGCCAGGCTCGCTGTCGGTCGGCGAGGTCTACCTGGTGGGCGCCGGCCCGGGCGATCCGGACTTGCTCACCTTCCGCGCGCTGCGGCTGATGCAGCAGGCCGACGTCGTGGTCTACGACCGGCTGGTCGCACCGGCCATTCTCGACTTCGCGCACCGCGGCGCCGAGCGCATCTACGTCGGCAAGGCGAGCGGCGAGCACAGCGTGCCGCAGGAGCAGATCAACCGGTTGCTGGTGCGCCTGGCGCGCGACGGCAAGCGCGTGCTGCGGCTCAAAGGGGGCGATCCATTCATCTTCGGGCGCGGCGGCGAAGAGGCCGATGCGCTGGCCGACGCGGGTATTGCGTTCCAGATCGTGCCGGGGGTGACGGCGGCCTCGGGCTGCGCCGCCTACGCCGGCATTCCACTCACCCATCGGGATTGCGCGCATAGCTGCGTGTTCATTCCGGGACATCTCAAGGACGGCGGGGAGCTCAACTGGCGCGCCCTGGCCGAACCGCGCCAGACCCTCGTCGTGTACATGGGGCTGCACGCGCTCGGGTCGATCTGCGAGCGGCTGATCGGCGCGGGTCTGTCGGCCGCGACCCCGGCCGCGTTGGTGCAGGATGGGACCTTGCAGAGCCAGCGGGTGCTCATCGGCGACCTGGCGAGCCTGCCGGCGAAAGCCGCGGAGGTGACGATGCGTCCGCCGACGTTGTTGATCATCGGTGAGGTGGTGCGCCTGCACGAGCGCTTCGCCTGGTTCGAGCCGGCCGGCTCGGTGCAAGCAACGGCGCTGCGGACGGCCTGACCGGCGGCTATTCGCCGGCGCCGTGTGCGGGCGGATTCGCCCGCTTGTAGGGCACGAACAGTCCACAGCCCATCAGCCGGCCGGGACCGATGCCCTGCGCGAGCAATGCGATCGAATCGCGAGGCGCGAGGTCCGCCACCATCACGCTGCGCGTGCGTACCCGGCCGTCCGGCGCGGCGATGCGCCGACTCCTGCCGCACATGATCTTTCGTCCCGTGGCGCCGAGCGCGCCGATCGCCCGCGCGATCCACTCGAGGAAGAGGCACTCGTCATCGGTGTCGTCCACGACATCGCGGGCATACAGGGTATCCGCGGCCGCGAGCGCGGCCACGCGCGATTCACCGACCCGCAGCGGGTCGCCGGCGACCGCGAGCGTTCGGCCGGCCAGCGCGCGCGCCGCGTCGAGCCGTTCCGGCGGCAACCGCAGCACCAGCCGCGCCCGCCTCGGCAGATAGATCAGTGCGCCATCGGTTTCGTCGCGCTGCCAGCCGTTGCCCTCCGCGGCGCCGAACGCGAGGCGCAGGCCGGCGCCGCGCACGTCGGGCAACCAGGGCAACGCCTCGATCACGGCACGAGCGAGCTGCGCGGCGTAGTCGGCGGGGAGCGACCGCCCCGACAGGCCGAACGCGAGGTCGGCCGCCCTGGCCACGGTGACCGCGGCGCCGTCGTCGTCGTCCTGCCAGTAGCGTGACCGCACCCGGTCAAGCTTCGCGCTCGGATGAATCCCGGCCATATCCCGTCGGAGATAGATCGCGGCACGGTCCCCTATCCCATCGGCGCAATATCGACCGCCGCCGCGCACCTCTACAGTCCGCCCTGGGGTCTCCCCCGACGAAACGGCGGCACCAACACCATGAGCGCGAAAACTCCGCAAACGCCCCTGCTGGACCAGCTCGAGAAGGGTCCGTGGCCGAGCTTCGTCGCCGGCCTCAAGCGCCTCGCCGCGGCGCAGGACAAGCCGTACGCCGGCATGATGAAACACCTGCTCGGGCAACTCGAGCGCTCCTACGAGACCAAGCGGGGCTACTGGAAAGGCGGCACCGTCGGCGTGATCGGCTACGGGGGCGGCGTCATTCCGCGCTTCACCGAGTTGCGCGGGAAGGACGGCAAGCCCGAATTTCCAGAGGCGGCCGAATTCCACACGCTGAGGATCATGCCGGCACCCGGCATGCACTACACCACGGACGCGCTGCGCCGGCTCTGCGACGTGTGGGAGAAGCACGGGTCCGGCTTGATCACCTTGCACGGTCAGAGCGGCGACATCATGTTCCAGGGCTGCAGCAGCCGGAACGTGCAGCCCTGCTTCGACGAGCTGAACGAGATGGGCTACGACCTCGGAGGCGCGGGACCGGCGGTGCGCACCTCGATGTCCTGCGTCGGACACGCGCGCTGCGAACACTCGTGCTACGACGAGATCCGCGCACACACCCAGATCATCAACGCGTTCGTCGACGACATCCACCGTCCGGCCCTGCCCTACAAGTTCAAGTTCAAGTTCTCGGGCTGCCCCAACGACTGCATGAACGCGATCCAACGCGCGGACATGGCGGTGATCGGAACCTGGCGGGACGACATCGAGATCGACCAGCGCGAGGTGCGCCAGTTCGTCGCCCTGCGGGGCCGTCAGGCGGTGATCGACAACGTCGTCACCCGGTGCCCGACCCGCAGCGTGTCGCTCGAGGAAGACGACAGCCTCACGATCGACAATCGCAATTGCGTCCGCTGCATGCATTGCATCAACGTGATGACGAAAGCGCTGAGTCCCGGCAAGGACCGCGGCGTCACCATCCTCCTCGGCGGCAAGCGGACGCTCAAGATCGGGGATCTGTTCGGCACCGTGATCGTGCCCTTCATGAAGCTCGAGACCGACGCGGACTTCGCGAGGCTGCACGAGCTGGCCCAGAACATCATCGGCTTCTTCGCCGAGAACGCGCTGGAACACGAGCGAACCGGCGAAATGATCGAGCGCATCGGTTTCGCGAATTTCCTCGAGGCGGTGGGTCTCGACCCCGATCCGAGCATGCTGCTGCATCCGCGCACCAACCCGTACGTGCGCACCGACGGATGGGACGAGGAAGCCCGCAAATGGAATGCGCGCCACGGCGCGCCATCCGCGCAGGAGGATCGATGAGCACTCCCGCGAAGCCCCGCATGCCGGTCGAGAGCGGCGTTCCGGACGCCTTCCAGTTCATGCACCCGCTGCTCAAGAAGAACTACGGGCAGTGGCGATGGCACGATCGACCGCGTCCCGGCGTGCTGCACCACGTCGCCAGGAGCGGCGATCAGGTCTGGACGGTTCGCGCCGGGACCCAGCGGCAAATGGACGTGTTCAGCGTGCGCACGCTCTGCGACATCGCGGACCGGCATGCCGACGGCTACGTGCGCTTCACCATCCGCAGCAACATCGAGTTCATGGTCGCCGAGCAGGCCAAGGTGCCGGCGCTGATCGCCGCGCTCGAAGCCGCCGGTTTTCCGGTCGGCGGTACCGGCAATTCGGTGCGCATGATCTCCCATACGCAGGGCTGGCTGCATTGCGACATCCCGGGGACGGACGCCTCGGGCGTCGTGAAGGCGCTGATGGACGAACTGCACGAGGAATTCATCCACGAGCGCATGCCGAACCGCGTGGGGATCACCACGTCCTGCTGCGAGATCAATTGCGGCGGGCAGGGCGACATCGCGGTGAACATCCAGCACACCAAGCCGCCGAAGATCAACCACGATCTGGTGGCGAACGTCTGCGAGCGTCCCGCCGTGGTCGCGCGTTGCCCGGTCGCGGCGATCCGACCCGCGGTGGTCAATGGCAAGCCGACGCTGGAGGTGGACGAGCGGAAGTGCATCTGCTGCGGCGCCTGCTACGCGCCGTGCCCGCCGATGCAGATCAACGATCCGGAATACACCAAGATCGCGATCTGGGTCGGCGGCAAGCATTCCAACGCGCGGTCGCGCCCGACGTTCCACAAGCTGGTCGTCGCCGGGTTGCCGAACAATCCGCCGCGGTGGCCGGAAGTGGCGGACGCGGTCAAGAAGATCCTGCGCACCTATCAGGGCGACGCGCGGGACTGGGAACGCATCGGCGAGTGGATCGAACGCATCGGCTGGCCGCGCTTCTTCGAGCTCACCGGCCTGCCGTTCACGTCCTACCACTTCGACAACTGGCGCGGCGGCCGCGCGAGCTTGAACGCGTCGACCCACATCCGCCATTCGGCCGGCGGCGGCAGACCATGAAGTTCGGCATTCTCGTGAACGAGGGACCGTATCAGCATCAGGCGTCCGACTCCGCCTACCAATTCGCCGTCGCCGCGCTCGCCAAAGGGCACGGGATCTATCGCGTGTTCTTCTACAACGACGGGGTGAACAACGCGAACAAGCTGACCGAGCCGCCGCAGGACGATCGCAACGTCACCCGCCAGTGGTCGGCGCTGGCGGCGGCGCACGACATCGACCTGGTGGTGTGCGTCGCCGCGGCGCTGCGCCGTGGAATCAAGAACGAGCTGCTGGCGCCGGGCTTCCACATCTCCGGCCTCGGCCAGCTGATCCAGGCCGGCATCGAGGCCGACCGTCTGGTGGTTTTCGGCGACTGAGGACGAGCATGAGCGAAGAGCGGGAAGGCGGCGCCGGCCAGGTCAAGCGATTCATGATCGTGAACCGCAAGGCGCCCTACGGGACGATCTACGCGCTGGAGTCGCTCGAGGTGGTGCTGATCGGCGCGGCGTTCGATCAGGACGTGAGCCTGGTGTTCCTCGACGACGGGGTCTACCAGCTGAAGAAAGGCCAGCGGACCCAGGGCATCGGCCAGAAGAACTTCTCTTCGACCTACCGGGCGCTCGCGGACTACGACGTCGAGAAGCTCTACGTCGAACGCGAATCGCTCGAGGCGCGCGGGCTCACCGTCGACGATCTGCTCGTGCCGGTGGAGGTGCTGGGCTCCGCGGAGCTCGGCGCGTTGATGGAGCGGCAGGACGTCGTCCTCGCGTTCTGAAGGGGCAATCCAGATGGCAGTGCTGCACACCACGAACAAATCTCCGCTGCAAACGCGCGACCTGGAATCGTGCCTGAGGCTGTCCCGTCCGGGGTGCGGCGTGCTGCTGATCGAAGATGCGGTGTACGGCGCATTGGCGGCGGGCACGACCGCCGCGACGTTGACGGAGGCGGCGAGGCAGCGGCGGATCTACGTGCTCGGACCGGATCTGGCGGCGCGTGGTTTTACCGCCGAGCAGCTGATCCCGGGCGTCGAAGTGGTCGATTACGGCGGTTTCGTCGATCTCGCCGTCGAATACCACCATGTCCAGGCCTGGATCTGACCCGTCGACGACCCAGCGAGAAACTCTTTGACATCAGGTGTATCCGGAGGAACGACATGACATCCGCAGTCGCAGTGAAGGGCAAGGAACTGGAGGTCGACGAGGAGGGCTATCTGGTCAACCTCGGGGACTGGAACGAGGACGTCGCGAACGTGATGGCGGCCGAGGACACCCTCACCCTCACCGAGAATCACTGGGAAGTGATCAATTTCCTGCGCGACTACTACGCCGAGTACCAGGTCGCGCCGGCGATCCGGGTGCTGACCAAGGCCATCGGCAAGAAGCTCGGTCCCGAGAAGGGCAACAGCAAATACCTCTACGAGCTCTTCCCGTACGGTCCCGCCAAGCAGGCGTGCCGGTATGCCGGATTGCCGAAGCCGACCGGCTGCATCTGACCGCCCGGGGCGGGGCGACGTGGCCGGCGCGCGCCGGCCACGCCCGGTTCCGTCGGCGCAGAGGCGCGATCGATGCCGCTCCTGACCGTGACCTACGCGCTGTTGCTGTACGCCGCGGCCGGGATATTCGTCGTCGGAACGGGCTGGCGGATCTACGGCTATGCGCGTACGCCGGCGCCGCTGAAGATCCCGACGACGCCGGCCCCGGTGACGCGGCTCGGCGCGGCCGGCCGGGTCGCGCGCGAGGTCGTGCTGTTCGAGAGCTTGTTCAAGTCGGACAAGTGGACCTGGATCTTCGCGGCGGCGTTCCACCTGGGACTGCTGCTCGAGTTGCTGAGGCATCTTCGATATTTCCTGCAGCCGATCGGCACCTGGGTGACCCTGGTGCAGCCGTTCGGCGTCTACGGCGGCATGGCGATGCTGGCCGGGCTCGCCGGGCTCCTCGGGCGCCGGCTGCTCGTCGCGCGCGTGCGTTACGTCAGCGGACCGTCGGACTATCTGATGCTGCTGCTGTTGCTCGCCACCGGGCTGTCGGGATTCTCGATCGAGCTGCTGGAGCGCACCGACATCGTGTCGTTCAAGGTCTTCGTGCTGGGGCTCGAATATCTCGACTGGCAACCGCTGCCGGGCAATCCGCTGCTGCTCGCGCACCTGACCCTGGTCGCGGTGCTGTTGATCGTGTTCCCGTTCAGCAAGCTCCTGCACGCACCGGGAATATTCTTCAGCCCGACGCGCAATCAGGCGGACGATGCTCGCGAGCGGCGGCATCTGGCGCCGTGGGCGGCGCGACTCGAGCGCGGCGGCGCCGGCGAGGTGTAGCGTGGCGAAGACGGATTTCGAAGTCCCGGCGCTGCGTGACTACCTGCGGACGCCCGACCTGCGACCCGGCGCCATGGCGAAGAGCGCGCCGTTCAAGGCGGCACCCCGGCATCAGCAGGCGCTCGGCTTCCCCGAGGCGTTGGTGCCGGACTGGGAACGGGTCGCGGTCGCCAAGCTCGGCGACCTGCTCGGGAAGTACCGGTCGTTGCGCGTCCACCTGGATTCGTGCGTCAAATGCGGCGCCTGCACGGACAAATGCCATTACTTCCTCGGCACCGGCGACCCGAAGAACATGCCGGTCGCGCGCCAGGATCTGTTGCGCAGCGTCTACCGGCGGCACTTCACGCTCGCCGGGAAACTGTTCCCGAGGCTCGTCGGCGCGCGCGACCTCGATGCGGCGCTCCTCGACGAGTGGTACGGGTATTTTCATCAGTGCTCCCAGTGCCGGCGCTGCTCGGTGTTCTGCCCCTACGGCATCGATACGGCGGAGATCTCGATGGCCGCGCGCGAGATCCTCGACGAGATCGGGGTGGGACAGAAGTACTGCAACGAGATCATCGCCAAGGTCCACGCGATCGGAAACAACCTCGGCTTGCCGGGGCCGGCGCTCGCGAACACGCTCGAGGGGCTCGAGGAGGACGTGAAAGAGGCCACCGGCGTCGACGTGCGCTTCCCGCTCGACGTCGAGGGCGCCGAAGTCCTGCTGATCCCGCCGTCCGCCGATTTCTTCGCCGAGCCGCACATCGACGGGCTGATCGGCTATGCGAAGGTGTTCCATCAGGCCGGTGTCCGCTGGACCTTGAGCTCCTACGCGTCCGAGGCGGCCAACTTCGCGATGTTCATCGGCAATTACGCCCAGATGCGCAAGGTCGCGCTGCGCATCCGCCAGGCGGCGATCGACCTCAAGGTCAAGCGCATCGTCGTCGGCGAATGCGGCCACGCGTGGCGGGTCGCCTACGGCTTCTGGAATACGCTCGCCGGTCCGTTCGACTTCCTCGATCCCCGCTATCCGGTGCCCCAGCACATCGTCGAGTTCACCTACGACCTGATCCGCCGCGGCGCGCTCAAGCTCGACAAGGAAGCGAACGACCACATGAAGGTCACCTTCCACGATTCCTGCAACGTCGCGCGGGCGACGCGCATGGGTGATCTGCCCGGCGGACAGTTCGTGTTGCCGCGGGCGCTCATCAAGGCGAGCTGCAACCATTATTTCGACATGGCACCCGACACCATCGGCGAGAAGACCTTCTGCTGTGGCGGCGGGGGCGGCCTGCTGACCGACGAGTTGATCGAGTTGCGCGTCAAAGGCGCGCTGCCGCGCGTGCAAGCGCTGCACGAGGTGCGGCAGGAGCACGGCGTCACGCACATGGCGGCGATCTGCGCGATCTGCAAGAGCCAGTTCACCAAGGTGCTGCCGTACTACGGGATTCCAATGGACAGCGTCGTGAGCGTGCATCAGCTCGTGGGCAATGCGATCCGATTGGGCACGAGTTCTTGAGCATGGCGCGGTAACGACGCGGGAGTACGCGAGATGGCCTCATCGGTGCAAGACCCGGGCGCGAAGTCGACCTTCCGCCGCTACCGCGAGGGCGATGCGACCTGGCGGTCCTGGCGGGAAGCGATCTTCCAGGCCGGCCAGTCGCACAAGTGTCCGACCTACGTGCAGCGCACGCCGCCCTGCCAGGGGAGCTGCCCCTCGGGCGAGGACATCCGCGGCTGGCTCGACATCGTGCGCGGACTCGACACGCCGTCCGCCGGCCAGGCGTGGCAGGAGTACGCGTTCCGCCGCCTCACCCGTGCCAATCCGTTCCCCGCGGTGATGGGCCGCGTCTGTCCCGCGCCCTGCGAGAAGGGCTGCAATCGCAACGAGCGGGACGATCACGTCGGGATCAACGCGGTCGAGCAGTTCATCGGCGACACCGCGCTCGCCGCCGGCTACCGCTTCGATCCGCCGGTCGACGAAACCGGCAAGAAGGTCGCCGTGGTCGGCGGTGGTCCGGCCGGCCTGTCCTGCGCCTATCAGTTGCGCCGTCTCGGTCACCGCCCGACGATCATCGAGGAGAAGCCCGAGCTCGGCGGGATGTTGCGCTATGGCGTGCCCCGCTATCGCGTGCCCGCGGCGGTGCTGGACGGCGAAGTGCGGCGCATTCTCGAGATGGGCGTCGAGGTGCGCGCGAATTGCCGTGTCGGCCGGGACCTCGGCCTCGACGAGCTCGCCCGCGACTACGACGCCGTGTTCTGGGGTATCGGCACGCGGCTCGGCCGCAAGCTGCCGATCCCGGGCGCGGATGCGCCGAATTGCGTCGACGGCATCGAATTCCTGCGGGCGTTCAACGCCGGACTGCTCAGCGCGGTACCGAAGCGCATCATCGTGATCGGGGGCGGCGACACCTCGATCGACGTCACCACGGTCGCTCGCAAGCTCGCGGGCCAGGATCCCGGGGCTCCGGGCAAACCGCTGACCTACACCGCGGACATGGTGACCGCGCAGGCCGCATTCGGCGGCGCCCGGGTGGCGTTGACGACGATCTTTCCGCTGGAGAACATCCAGGCGTCGCCGCGCGAGGTTGCGGATGCGCGCTCGCTGAACGTGGATTTGCACGGCGGCGTGATGCCGGTGCGGATCCTGCTGGACGGCGACGGGAATGCCCGGGGCGTGCGTTATGCGCCGTGTCGCGTCGAGAAGAACCAACCCGTGCGCATCGACGGCGGCGCCGAGTTCGAAGTCGACGGCGACCTGGTGATCTTCGCGGTCGGCCAGAAGGGCGACCTGACCGGCCTCGAGGCGCTCAACAACGGCCGCGATGCGATCAGCGCCGATGCGCTGTTCGAGGTTCCCGGTCATCCCGGGCACTTCGTCGGCGGCGATATCGTGACGCCGCATCTGCTGACGAGCGCGATCGGCCACGGTTCGATCGCCGCGGAAGGGATCGACGCCTACCTGGCCGGCGCCCAGCCCGCGAAGCGCCCGAAGGTGGACAAGCACCAGTTCGATCTGCTCCGGGCGCTGCATCATGCGGGGCTCGAGCTGACCGACTACGCGCACGACGCGGTGCGCGGGACCTGCGATGCCGGGTTCGCCGTGCACAACTTCGACGACCGGGCCGAGCGCGAGATCATCAAGTCGTCGGATCTGTTCCTCGGGCATTACGCCCCGGAGCCACGCATCGAACGCAAGGAACGGCGCCTCGCCGAGGTCTTCGCGGTCGGCGGCGAGCGCATCGAGACCTTGCTCGCGGAACAGGCGGTCGCCGAGGCCAAGCGCTGCATGAGCTGCGGGCTGTGCGTCGAGTGCGACAACTGCGTGGTCTATTGCCCGCAAAAGGCGGTGAAGAAGGTGCCCAAGGCGCAGCATGCGATCGGCCGCTACGTGTTCACCGATTACAGCCGCTGCATCGGCTGCCACGTCTGTCACGACGTGTGTCCGACCGGCTACATCGAGATGGGTCTCGGCGAGTAACGGTGATGGCGGCGATCCGGCGGATCCTGCTCTCGTTCCTGATCGCTGCGGTCGCGGCGGCGCCGGCCGTCGCGGGTCGGGTCCCGAGACCCGAGATCCCGGCGGCGAAGGGGGCGCACTGCGTCCGGCCGACCGAATGGATGCGCCAGAACCACATGCAGCTCCTGATGCGGCTTCGTTACGAAGCGGTGCACGATGGCATCCGCCACCGGCAGGAGTCGCTCCCCGGCTGCATGAACTGCCACGTGTCGCGGCTCGCGAACGGCACCTATCCCTCGGCAACGAGCCCGCAGTTCTTCTGCAATGCGTGTCACCGCTACGTGGGCGTCTCGATCGATTGTTTCTCGTGCCACACGAACCGACCCGGGCCGGCGGGTCCGGCGCCGGCGAAGGCGTCGGCAACCGTGACCGGCGCGAACGGGACGCGACCGGCGGGAGCCGCGCGATGAACGAACCGACCGACGGGACTGCGAACGCGGCGATGCCCGAAGGCGGGATCGACGCGACCCGGCGACGATTGCTGGGCGCGGCGGCGGTGGTCGCGCTCGCGGTGGCGCCGGGGGTGAGCCTGATCGCGGCGGCGGACGCCGGACATCGGCGCGCGACCGCGGCGAGCCCGGCCCGGCGCTTCGGCCTGCTGATCGACACCACCCGCTGCCGGCGCAGCTGCACGGCCTGCGTGACCGCCTGCTCGGCGTACAACGGCTGGATAAACCAGGGGCGACCGAGCGACCCGCAATGGATCCGCCAGGTGGAGGTGACCGAGCCCGTGAGCGGCCTGTCCCGTTCGGTGCCGGTGATGTGCCAGCATTGCGCCGCGCCCGCCTGCGTCGAGGTGTGTCCGACGGGCGCGTCCTTCAAGCGCGCGGACGGCATCGTGCTGGTGGATCGGCACCTGTGCATCGGCTGCCGATACTGCATGATGGCCTGTCCCTACAAGGCGCGTTCGTTCGTGTCCGAAGACGTCTCCGACCAACGGCCCGACGTGCCGCGTGGCAAGGGCACGGTCGAGGGCTGCACGCTGTGCGTCCCGCGCGTCGATGCCGGTGAAGTGCCGGCTTGCGTCGAGGCCTGTTCGCGGCAAGGGGGCGGGGCCATGACCTTCGGCGACCTGAACGACCCGCAGAGTGCGATCCGGCGCGCGCTCGCGGCCTATCCCGCCGTGCAGTTGCGTGCCGATCTGCAAATGGATCCGGGCGTGCGCTATCAAGGCCTCTGAGCGATGAGCGCGATCCACTACCGAGAGATCGAAGGACGCGGCGCCGGCTTCTGGGCGCTCGCGGCGCTCCTCGCGGGACTCATCGCGGCGGGGCTGACGGCCGCGTGGTTCATGGAGCACATCGGTCACGTGATCACCGGCATGACCAATCAAGTGGTCTGGGGCGTGCCGCACGTGATCGCGGTATTCCTGATCGTCGCGGCGTCGGGTGCGCTCAACACCGCCTCGATCGCGTCGGTGTTCGGCAAGGTGGCCTACAAACCGCTGGCACGGCTGTCGGGTCTGCTCGCGATCGCGTTGCTGTCGGGCGGACTGCTCGTCCTGGTGCTCGACCTCGGCCGGCCGGACCGTTTGGCCGTCGCGATGACGCACTACAATTTCCGTTCGATCTTCGCGTGGAACATCTTCCTCTACACCGGTTTCCTGGGCGTGACCGGCGCGTACCTGTGGGTGATGATGGAACGGCGGCTGAACGACCATACCCGCCGGGTCGGCACGGCCGCGTTCCTGTGGCGGCTGATCCTGACGACGGGCACCGGATCGATCTTCGGCTTCCTGGTCGCGCGCCAGCCGTACGACGAAGCGATCATGGCGCCGATGTTCATCGTGATGTCGTTCGCGTTCGGCCTGGCGATACTGCTGCTGGTGCTGATGAGCGCGTGCAAGGCGACCGGACGGCCGCTCGGCGATGCGGTCGTGATGCGGCTGAAGAACCTGCTCGGGGTGTTCGCCGCGGCGGTCCTGTATTTCCTGCTCGCGTTCCACGTGACCAAGCTCTACGAGTCCGAGTTCGCCGGCGCGGAGGCGTTCCTGCTCCGGGACGGCGGCGTCTATACGTTCCTCTTCTGGGGCGGAGCGGTATTCCTCGGGGGCGTGCTGCCGATGCTGCTGTTCTGGCTGCCGCAGACGCGCCGATCGCGTGCGGCCGTCGTTTGGGGATCGCTCAGCATCGTCGCCGGAGGGCTGGCACTCGTCTACGACATCATCGTCGGCGGCCAGGCCTGGCCGCTGTCGATCTTTCCCGGGATGGCGGTCTCGAGCTCCTTCTACGACGGCGTGGTGAACGCCTACACGCCGAGCTTGCCGGAGTGCGCGCTCGGTCTCGCCGGGTGCGCGTGGGCCGCCATCGTCACGTTGTTCGCGCTGAAGCTCCTGCCGTTCATGCCGGAGAGCCTGGCGGACGACGCCGTCGAGCCCGCGGCGCGGATCGCCGGCGCCGACGCGACCGACGCGGCGGCCTGAGAGAGGCCCCGATCGTGCCCCGACTGATGATCTCCGCCACCCACAAGTCGTCGGGCAAGACGGTCGTGAGCCTGGGATTGTGCCGGGCGCTGGCGCTTCGCGGGTTGCGCGTGCAGCCGTTCAAGAAGGGCCCCGACTACATCGATCCGATGTGGCTCACCGAAGCCGCGGGCCGGCCGTGCCACACGCTCGATTTCCGCACCCTCGGCCCGGAGGAGATCCGGGCGCGATTCGCCCGTCACGCCGGGACCGCGGACGTCGCGCTCGTCGAGGGCAACAAAGGCCTGCACGACGGGCAGGACTTGCACGGCGGCGACAGCAACGCCGCGCTGGCGCGGCTGCTCGGACTGCCGGTCGTGCTGGTCGTCGACACCGAAGGCATCGCGCGCGGGATCGCGCCGTTGATCCTCGGCTATCAGGCGTTCGCACCGGACGTGCGCATCGCCGGCGTGATCCTGAACAAGGTCGCGAGCACCCGCCACGAGGGAAGATTGCGGGCGGCGGTCGAGCATTACACGTCGGTGCCGGTGATCGGCGCGATCGGCCTGCAGCCGGCCCTCGCGATCACCGAGCGCCACCTGGGGCTGATCCCGAGCCACGAATTGCGGGAGGCGGAGCGCATCGTCGCGACCATCGCGGCGAGGATCGGCGCCGGCGTCGATCTCGACCGGTTGTCGGACGTCGCCGCGACGGCGCCGCCGCTGCCCGCGGTGCGCGCGAGCGCGCGGGCCACGCCGCCACGCGCCGACGTGCGCATCGGGATCGCGCGCGATGCGGCGTTCGGCTTCTATTACGCGTCGGACCTGGATGCGTTCCGGGACGCGGGCGCCGAACTGGTGCCGTTCGACACGCTGCGCGACGCGCAACTGCCCGACGTCGACGGGTTGTTCATCGGCGGCGGCTTTCCGGAAACCCATCTCGACGCGCTGCGCGACAACCGGGGACTGCGCGGGGCGCTGCGCACCGCGATCGACGCGGGCTTGCCGGTGTACGCCGAATGCGGCGGCCTGATGTATCTCGCCCGCGCGATCCGCTGGCACGGCCGGCGGGTCGAGATGGTCGGCGCGATCCCGGCGGAGGTGGTGATGAACGACCGTCCGGCGGGGCACGGGTACGTGCGGCTGCGGGAGACCGGCAAGGGGCCGTGGCCGAACGAACGGACGCAATTCGATGCGCATGAGTTTCATTACTCGACGCTGACCGACGTCGACGCCGGCCTCGAGTTCGCGTACGACGTCCTGCGCGGCACCGGCATCGACGGCCATCGCGACGGCATCGTCTACCGCAACGTGCTCGCGAGCTACGCGCACCTGCAGGATTCGCCGGCCAATCGCTGGGCGCGGCGGTTCGTGGGTTTCGTGCGCCGCTGTGCCCGCGGCGCACCGATGCCCGCCGCCACCGGCGCCTGATCGCGTCGAGCCCGGTTCCTTGCGGTTCCGCGGGGATTAGTTTAGCGTTCTCTAATAGGCCTTGGTCGGCGTGTCTAGGGGCCGCAAGAGAATGGATGCCATCGGGCACAGGCTCGGTTGCGCCGAGCGCGACGACGGGTCGCGCACCGGCGGCTCGGGGAGCGCCGGGCTCGGTTGGCCGTTGCCCGCGTTGCTCGGCGCGCTGGCGACGCTCGCCGTCGTGACGGCGCTCTTCTACGTGGAGCCCGGCTGGCGCGCGGCGCTGTGGGTGCTCGCGCCCGCGGCGATCGCCGCGGCGGTGGGGCTCACGGTGCTGCTCGAGCGGCGGATCCGCCGCGATCTCCTGCAGCCGCTCGCGCAGTTGCGCGTCTGGACCGAGCGCATGCGCGCCGGCCAGCTGGCGGCGCGGATTCCCGAGCCGCCGCGCGGCGCGGTTCGCGAGCTGGCGCACGACCTCAACGGCTTGGGCGAGATGGTGTCGGGTCTGTCCGCGCAGATGGAAGCGCGGGTGCAGAAGGCCACGAGCCGCATCGCGCAGAAGTCGCGCTCGCTCGAGATCCTGTGCGACGTGGCGGCGACGATCAACACCTCGCGTGACCTCGATCAGCTCCTCAAGAAGTTCCTCGAGATCGTGAGCGAGGTCGTCGAAGCGCGCGGGGCGCTGGTGCGCCTGCTGACCGCGGATGGGCGGTTGCGGCTCGTGGCGAGCGAGGGCATCGACGAGGAGCTCGCCGGCCGCGAGCGCCTGATCACGATGGACGCCTGCGCCTGCGGCCGGGCGTTCTCGCAGCGAACGCTGCAATCCCACGGCCTGGAGGTCTGCCGGGACCACCTGGGCCGGGCGCTGTTCGCCGGCGACGAGAACATGGAGATGGTGGCGGTTCCATTGACCTATCGCGGCCGGGTGCTCGGGATCTACAACCTGTTCCTGGACCGGCCGCTGCCGTTGCCTCGCGAGGACCTGAACGATCTGCTGAAGAACATCGGCCGCCACCTCGGCATTGCGATCGAGAAGGTGCGCCTGGACGAGGAGTCCAAGCGCCTCGGCGTGATGGAGGAGCGCACCCTGCTCGCGCACGAGCTGCACGATTCGCTGGCGCAGACCCTGAGCAGCCTGCGTTTCCAGGTTCGCACGCTCGACGAGACGATTCAGGCGGGCGATCGACCGGCGGTCGGGCACTGTCTCGGGCGCATCACCAACAGCCTCGACGAGGCCAATCGGGAGTTGCGCGAGCTGCTGGTCCAGTTTCGCGCGCCGATCGATCACGGCGGCCTCGTCACGGCGGTCGAGAAGGTGGTCGAAGGCTTCGCGCACGACAGCGGCGTCGACATCTTCTTCCAGCAGGAATGGCGCCGCGCGCCGCTGCCGGCGCACGTGGAGATGCAGATTCTGCGCGTCGTCCAGGAGTCGCTCGCGAACGTGCGCAAGCACGGACGCGCACACCACGTCCGGGTGATCCTGCGCGACGACGAGGAGCGCAATACCGCCTGGGTGCTCATCGAGGACGACGGCGTCGGTTTCCGGCAGAGCGACATCGAAGAGCGTCCCGGCGAGCATCTGGGGCTCTCGATCATGCAAGACCGGGCGCGGCGCCTCGGCGGCACGCTGAAAGTGGAGAGCGAGGCGGGGGAGGGCACGCGCGTGACGCTGTCCTTCCCATTGATGGACGAGATCCGGGCGCCGGTCGGCGCGATCGGATAACGGGCGATGCACGTACTCATCATCGACGATCACACGTTGTTCCGGGTCGGGTTGCAGGGCCTGCTGGAACGCCGCGGGATCAGCGTGTGCGCCGTCGGAAACGGCGAGGACGGCGTGCGGATCGCCTGGGAGAGCCCGCCCGACGTGGTGCTGCTCGACCTGCGGATGCCCGGCGAGAACGGGATCGCGGTACTGCAGCGCCTGCACGATGCGGGGTTCCGCCGGCCGGTGGCGATGCTCACCACGAGCACGGACGAGCGCGATCTGGTCAGCTCGCTGCGTTGCGGCGCAAAAGGCTATCTGCTGAAAGACATGGATCCGGATGCGCTGGTGGCGGCCCTGCACGCGATCATCGCCGGCAAGACCGTGGTCACGCCGGAGCTCACCACGGTGCTCGCGAAGGTGGTGCAGCGGGGAGGGGCGGACCAGCAGAAATACCCGATGTTGATCGACGATCTGACGCCGCGCGAGCTCGAGATCCTGCGCCACCTCGCCGAGGGCGAGAGCAACAAGATCATCGCCCGCCGGCTCGGCATCTGCGACGGCACCGTGAAGCTTCACGTCAAGGCGATCCTGCGCAAGCTGGGGTTGTCCTCGCGCGTGGAGGCGGCGGTTCTCGCGGCACAGCGCGGCTTGGACCTGAAGCCCTGAGCGCTCGACCGCGGCGCCCGGCGCCCGCGCGGTTTGCCTGTCCAGGCGGGGTTCAGTAAAGTTGTCGGTCTTTGCCGGTCCCGCGGAGGGACCGCGATGCATTCCGCGCCACCGAAGTTCCCGAGGTCGTCCATGTCCATCGAGCGTACCCTTTCCATCGTCAAGCCCGACGGTGTCTCCCGCAACCTGATCGGCGAGGTCTATTGCCGGTTCGAGGCGGCGGGCCTGCGGATCGTCGCCGCGCGGATGCTGCATCTGTCGCAGGCGCAAGCCGAGGCGTTCTACGGCGTGCATCGCGAGCGGCCGTTCTACAAGGACCTGGTGCGGTTCATGACCTCGGGGCCGGTGATGGTGCAGGTGCTCGAGGGCGAGGACGCGATCGCGAAGAACCGCGAGGTCATGGGGGCGACGGACCCGAAGAAGGCGGCGAAGGGCACGATCCGCGCCGACCTCGCGAGCTCGATCGACGAGAACGTCGCGCACGGCTCGGACGCCGCCGACACCGCGGCCCGCGAGATCGCGTTCTTCTTCAGCGAGACCGAGATCTGCCCGCGAACCCGCTGACCGCGGTATCGCCCTGGAGCGCAACGAGATGTCCGCCTCGGTCGACGATCGCGTGAACCTCCTCGGCCTGCCACGGGCCGAGCTCGAGGCGTTCGTCGCCGCGCGTTTCGGCGCGAAGCCGTTCCGCGCGCGGCAGCTGCTGCACTGGATCCATCGTCGCGGCGCGTCGGGTTTCCAGGAGATGACCGACCTCGCGAAGGGCTTTCGGGCCGAGCTCGAGGCCGCGGCGACGATCGCGGTTCCACAGATCGTCGCGTCCCGGTCCTCGAGCGACGGCACCCGCAAGTGGCTGCTGCGGATGGACGAGACCCAGGGGATCGAGACGGTGTTCATCCCGGAGCCCGGCCGCGGGACGCTGTGCATCTCGAGCCAGGTCGGCTGCGCGATGGACTGCGGTTTCTGTGCGACCGCGGTCCAGGGGTTCAATCGCAATTTGAGCGCGGCCGAAATCGTCGGCCAGGTCTGGCTCGCGCGGCACGAGCTCGCCGCCGCGGCGGCGGCGGCCGGCGAGGTGCCCCAGCCGATCACCAACGTGGTGTTCATGGGGATGGGCGAACCGCTCGCGAACTACCGCAACGTGCTGCCGGCGATGCGGATCCTGCTCGACGACCTGGCCTACGATCTGTCGCGCCGCCGGGTCACGCTCAGCACCTCGGGCCTGGTGCCGCAGATCTACCGGCTCGCCGAGGACTGCAACGTCGCGCTCGCGGTGAGCCTGCACGCGCCGAACGACGCGCTGCGTGACCAGCTGGTGCCGATCAACCGCAAGCATCCGATCGCCGAGCTGCTCGCGGCGTGCTGGCATTACCTGGAACGCCAGAACGGGCGCAGCGTGACGTTCGAGTACGTGATGCTGGACCGGGTCAACGACCAGCCGGAACACGCGCGGCAGCTCGCGCGGCTGCTGCGCGGGCGGCCCGCGAAGCTGAACCTGATTCCGTTCAATCCGTTCGCCGGAACCCGCTTCACCCGTTCGCCGGACGCGGCGATCCTCGCGTTTCGGGATATATTGAACGACATGGGAGTGATCGCGACGATCCGGCGAACCCGCGGCGACGACATCGATGCGGCGTGCGGCCAGCTCGCGGGCCGGGTCCGGGACCGGGTCTTGGTGCGGCTGGGGACGAAGCTCGGGAGAACGCCGGCGGAGGCGATCCCATGAGCGCCCGGCGGCTACCGCTCGCCGCCGCCGCGCTCGCCGCCACCGCGCTCGCCGCGGCGCTCGCGCTCGGGGGTTGCGCGTCCAACGACAGTCAGCTCGCGCCGGGCGCCAACCCGAAGCAGGCGGCGATCGACAACGTGCAGCTCTCGGTCGCCTACCTCAAGCTCGGGAAGCTCGCCGACGCGCGGCTGTTCATCGAGCGCGCACTGCAGGAGGATCCGCGCAACGCGACCGTGCAGGCGACCGCCGGCGTCGTCTATGAGCGGCTCGGCGAGGCGTCGAAGGCGCGCCGCGCGTACCGCGAGGCGGCGAGTCTCGGCCGCCAGGATCCGGACGTGATGAACACCTACGGCGGCTACTTGTGCCGCACCCACCATTACGCCGAAGGCGAGAAGGTGTTTCGCGAGGTGATCGCGAACCCCTTGTACCAGACGCCGGAGGTCGCGATGGTGAACGCCGGCGTGTGCCTCGAGGGTGCCGGGAACGACGCCGCCGCGCAGAACTACTTCGAGCGCGCGCTGGTGGTGCGCCCGAACATGCCCGAGGCGCTGCTGGAGTCGGCGGATCTCGCGATGCGGCGCGGCGACCCGGCGCAGGCGGCGAAGATCGTCCGGCAGGATCTCGCGGTCAACCCGCCGAGCCCGCCGGTGCTCTGGATCGGCGTGCGCGCGGAGCGCGCGCTCGGGCATGCGAGCGCGGCCGACGGCTACGCGGGTGAGCTCGCGCGCAAGTTTCCGACCTCGACCGAAGCACGGATGCTGCACGCCGGCGTCGGCCCATGAACCTCACCGCGGACCTTCCCGCGCGCCTGCGCGCGGCGCGGGAGCGGCGGGGTCTCAGCGTGCCACAGGCCGCCGACGACCTGCGGGTCGACCCGCGGATCATCGAGGCGCTCGAGAGCGGCGAATTCGCGAACCTGGGCGCGCCGGTGTACGCGAAAGGCCATCTGAGGAAGTACGCGGCCCTGCTCGGGATACCGAACGCGGACGTCGCCGAGATGATCGGACAGCTGGACGCGCCGGTGCCGGAACAGGTCAACCCGGAGATGGCGATCCGGATCGCCGCGGGCGCCCGGTTCGGCGGGCGGTCCTCGATGCGACCGGCGCTCGGCGTCGCGCTGCTCGCGGTGCTGATCGCGGGCGTGCTGTGGTGGAAGCCGTGGCGGCTGCGCTTCGGCGAGCGGCCGATCCCCGCCGTGCCCGCGACCGCGCCGGTGGAGGCGCCGCCGCCGAGTGCCGATGCGCCGCCGGCACCGGCCGCCGGCGACTCGACGCACCCGGCGGGGACTGCCGCGCCG
>JAJYAM010000021.1 GCA_021779535.1 Pseudomonadota bacterium | reverse complement strand
CCGATCGCGCGTCTCGCATGGTAGGCTCTGAGGCCTGGCACTCGGGCAGGAATCTCGACCGGAGGGAGCCGATGCATTTGCTCGAACCGATCGTCGCCGACGCGGCGACGTTCCAGGCGATCCGCCGCGACTTGCACGCGCATCCGGAGACCCGCTTCGAGGAGACGCGCACCGCCGACCGGATCGCGGCGCACCTCGAGTCCTACGGGATTCCGGTGCATCGCGGGGTCGGCCGCACGGGGCTCGTCGGCGTCGTCCGTGGCGGCGGCGGATCGCGCGCCGTCGGCTTGCGCGCGGACATCGACGCGCTGCCGATCACGGAGCGCAATGACTTCGCGCATCGCAGCGTGCATCCCGGGAAGATGCACGCCTGCGGTCACGACGGACACACGACGATGCTGCTGGCCGCGGCCAAGCATCTCGCCGAGCACCGCCGGTTCGACGGCACCGTCTATCTGATATTCCAGCCGGCGGAGGAGGGTGGCGCCGGCGCCCGGGAAATGCTTCGCGACGGACTGTTCGAGCGCTTTCCGATGGAGGCGATCTTCGGTGCGCACAATTGGCCGGGGTTGCCAGCCGGACACTTTGCGCTGAAGGCGGGGCCGGTGTTCGCGTCGACGAACGAATTCCGATTGACGGTGCGCGGCAAAGGCGCGCACGCGGCGATGCCGCACGATGGCATCGATCCGATTCCGGTCGCCTGCCAGATCGTGCAGTCCTGGCAGACGGTGATTTCCCGCAATCTGCGTCCGATCGACGCGGGCGTGATCTCGGTGACGATGCTGCGTGCGGGCGAGGCGATCAACGTGATTCCGGAGACTTGCGAGCTGCAAGGCACCGTGCGCGCGTTCTCGACCGATGCGCTGGACCTGATCGAGCGTCGCATGCGCCATCTCGCCCGGTCGGTGTGCGATGCGCACGACGCGCAGGGCGAGTTCTCCTTCCTGCGCAACTATCCGCCGACGGTCAATCCGGTGCGCGAAACCGAATTCGCGCGCCGGGTGCTCGCTGAATTCGTCGGCCCCGCGCAGGTCCACGAGTTCGAGCCGACGATGGGAGCCGAGGATTTCAGCTTCTTCCTGCTCGAGAAACCCGGGTGTTATTTCCTGATCGGCAATGGCGACGGGGCGCACCGTCCGGAAGGGCACGGCGGCGGACCTTGTTCGTTGCACAATCCGAGCTACGACTTCAACGATGCGGTGATCCCGATCGGCGCCTCCGCCTGGGTCAAGATCGCCGAAGCGTGGCTGCGGTCGCCGTCCTGACCGTCGATGCGGGCGGCGGACGAGGGTCCTCCTGTGGGACTCGAGCACCCACGGACGGCCCGAGCCCGGGCCGTAACGCGTAAGATCCGAAAATTTCTCAAAAAAGTGCTCTCGGCGCGATTGATCGGGGCGTGTCGAGCCGTCGAACGGGCATAACGATCGAGGGAGAACGATTCTGACGATGCAGACGGAAGACTTGGCACTCGTGGGCCGCTTGTTGTCGAGGGACGAGGCGGCGTTCCGCGCCTTCTTCGACGACTATTTCCCGCGACTGTTCCGTTTCATCCTGCGCCGGCTGAACGGCGACGAGGAGGCGGCCAGGGATATCGTCCAGGCGGCGCTGAGCCGCGGCGTGCGCCGTCTCGAGACCTATCGCGGCGAAGCAAGCCTGTTCACCTGGCTTTGCCAGATTGCGCGGCGCGAGCTCGCGGACCACGTGGCCAAGGCGGCGCGGGAGGCCTCTTACGTGCATCGCCTGGTCGAGATCGAGGACGATCCGCAGGTTCGCGCGAGCCTGGAGTCGATCCCGGCCAACGCCGAAGCGGAACCGGAAGCGCAGCGGCAGCGAGAGGATCTGACGGCCGCGGTGCACGCGGCGCTCGACTACCTGCCGAGCCGCTACGCGCAAGTGCTGGAACTCAAGTACCTCGAGGATCTTTCGGTGGACGCGATCGCCGAGCGTCTCGGGGTTACCGCGATCACGGTGCAGTCCTTGCTCGCGCGTGCCCGTAACGCCTTTCGCGACATCGGGAACACCCTGCTGCCGAATCTGGGGAGCGCAAAGTGATGCGATCGAATGGGGACAAGGATCGCGTCGAGCCCGACGACATCGCGCGGCTGATCGCAGCCGCCGGTCGGCGGCCGGCGCCGGATGGGGCCGCGCGCGCATCGGTGCGGGCGGCCGTCGAGCAAGTGTGGCGGCAAGAGACCGGCAGGCGCCGGGCGCGGCGTGCATTCCGCTGGGCCGCGGCGGCCGCCGTCGTCGCCACCGCGGTCGGCTTGGGGTGGTTCGGCCTTCGCGGCGGGCCGGGCGAGGCGCCGATACCGGTCGGAACGCTCGTCGCCGCGCGAGGTGCCGTGCATCTCACATCCGCGAGCGACCGAGGTCCGATCGTCGCCGGCAGCCGGCTCGACGCCGGCACGACCGTGCGCACCGGTGCGAGCGGGTACCTGTTGCTGACGGCTTCGTCGATCGATCTGCGGGTCGGCCCCGGCACGGTGCTCGATCTCGAGCGTCCGGGGCACGTCCAGCTCACCCACGGACGGATCTACGTCGACAGCGGTCCCGAGGGCGTCGCGCACGACGCATTGGTGGTCGATACCCCGTTCGGTCGCGTCAGCCACCTCGGCACGCAGTTCCAGGTCGTGGTGCACTCGTCTTCGATGTGGGTCAGCGTGCGCAGCGGCCGCGTGAACGTGAAAGAGCGCAGCGGCCGCGGCGAGACGCTGGAGCGCGGTCAGGGGGCCGCGGTGTATCGGGGCGGTGCGATGGAACGGATGGCGATCAGCCCGTATGGCCGCAGTTGGGCCTGGGTGAACACTTTGACACCCGATTTCCCGATCGATGGCCGCCCGCTATCGGAGTTCCTCGCGTGGTACGCGCGCGAGACCGGACGCACGCTCGAGCTGCAGGGCTCGGCGACGCAGGCCGCGATCGACCAGACGCGGTTGTCAGGCAGCATCGCGGGCCTCACGCCGACCGAAGCGCTCGCCGCGGTGATGGCGACGACGAGCCTGCAATATGATATGAAATCGCCTGGTGAATTACGTATCAGGCTTCGCGGCGCCCCGGCGAACGGGAACTGAGACGATCCGCGGGCGTTTCCCGCGGCGGTCGTGCGTCGCGATCGCCGCGATCCTCGCGGTGAGCGCGTGCCTCGCGCGCGCGCCGCGAGCCCAGGCCGGGATCCGCGAACCGCCGCTCGTGACCCACGTGCTCACCGCGTTCCAGCGCGCGGGCGTGCGTCTCATCTACAGTTCGCAACTCGTACCGCCGGGGCTGCGGGCCCGTGGTCCGGTCACCGGGTCGACGGTGGACGCGCGTCTGCATTCACTGCTCGCCCCGCTCGGCCTCGCGGCACGACCGTTGCGCGGCGGCGGGTACGTGATCGTCCGCGCCGAGCGAGCGCGCACGCGCGCCGCTGCGCCAACGACGCTCGAGGAACCCCTCGAACAGGTCGTGGTGCAGACCAGCCGCTATCGATCGAGCCCGATCGGTGGAACGACCACCGGCCGGCATGCGCTCGAGAACTCCCCCGAGACCCACAACGACGCGGTCCGCGCGCTGCAGGTCATCCCGGGAACCGCGGTCGCCGGATACACCGCGCGGACCCACGTGCGCGGCAGCCGCGACGACGAGATCCTGTTCCGCTACGACGGCGTCACGCTGAACCAGCCGTATCATCTGAAGGAGCTGCAGAGCCTGTTCAGTCCCGTCGATCCGGCCGCGGTCAATTCGGTCACGTCCTGGACGGGAGTCGCGCCGGTCAAGTTCGGTGACCAGATCGGCGGCGTCGTCGACATCGCGCCACGGCGCATTCATCGCACGACCGTCGACCTCCAAGCCTCCGAGCAGGGGGCGAGTGCGATGGCGGGAACCGTGTTCGGAGCCGGGCGCGGAACGGTGTTCGCGGACTTGCGGATGCAGAACGAGTTCGCGCCGGTCGGCTGGATCGAGACCCGGGTCGGCGCACCGACCCTGAACGACATGATCGTGCACGCGACGTGGCGATTCGACGCCCGGACCTCGCTCGCCGCCGGGACGCTCGCGATCGACGATCGCCGCAAGTACTTCTCGACCGAGAATGCCCAGAACAAGGCCGTGAACGGCGGAGAGTTCTACGCGTGGTTGCGGCTCGAACATCGGTTCGGCGCGCGATTGCAGAACGTCACGCTGCTCTCGTCGGAGGACTCGCACGAAAACGTGAACGGCAGCGTGACGGAACCCTACATCGTCACGGGGCAACTCCAGGAGCACAGCTGGCACGCGGTCTACACGCTGCGCGACGAGCTGCGCGGCGCGGCGTCGACGCGCTGGGCCTGGCACGCCGGCGCGCAGGCGACCGTCGCTAACCTGATCGACGATTCATCCGGCTATGCCGCGTTCTTGGCGCCGTTCGCGCCGGGCCTGCAACCGAACGCCATCTCGATCGCCGACGAGAACGTCGCGACGCATGCGATGACCTGGTCGGCGTATGGGTCGGTGCGATGGCGCGCGACGCGCCGCTTGATCGCCGACCTCGGGGTGCGTCGCGACCTGCGAAAATTCAGCGGCCTGCGCGCCGATGCGCAATGGAGCGTGCGCGCGAATCTCCGGGAACGCCTCTCCGCCGCATCGACGTTGCGCCTCGGCTGGGGCCAGGAATCACAGGCTGACGTCTTCGATCCGCGCGTGGTCGCGGGCTCGATCGTTCCGCAGACGGTACGGCGGATCACGCAGACGGATTTGAGCTTCGAGCGGCTGCTGCCGCACGCGTGGACCGTGCGCGCCGAAGGGTACTACAAGAACGAAGGCACTCCGCACTCGGAGTCGACCTACGTGTTCTCACCGTTCGCGCTCCTGCCGGAACTCGCGGTCGATCGCGTCAACGTGCTCTCCGCGCGCTCACGCATGTACGGCGTCGAGCTCAGCCTCACCACCGACCGTGAGCGCCCGTTCAGCGGCTCCGTATCCTACGTCTGGTCGCGCGCCCTGGACTACGTCGCCGGTGGCTGGGTGCCGCGGGCCTGGGACCAGCCCAATGCCGTCAAGATCGACGCTGCGTGGCGGCACGAGGCGGTTCGCGCCGCCGTGTCGGCGGTGTGGCACACCGGCTGGCCATACACGCCATTGCTCGCCTCGCGCACGAGCTGGACCGACCCGAGCGGCGTCGCCTTCGGATTCGCGCCGCTCAACAGCGCCCGGCTCGGCAATTTCCTCTCCGTCGATGCGCGCATCGGGTGGCAGCACCGCCTCGGGCGCGGCATGCTGCAGGCATTCCTCGACGTCTACGACCTCACCGATTCGCACGTGACGTGCTGCCGCAGCTACGCGGTGCTGCGTTCGGCGTCCGGCACCTACCGTCTCGTCGAGAGCCGCTCGCCGTGGCTCAACCTGACGCCGATTCTCGGCGTGCGCTGGCACTACTGAGCCCCACCGTCGCCCGGCCTTAGTCGCCGGTCGGGCGACATTCTCAGCTTTCGCCGATTGATTTAGGGCGGAGGTCCCGTCTCATGGACACGAACACGCGGATCTCAGGCGGAGCGTGGTGCCAATCGGACGAAATGTGTCGGCGAACGGCGACAAGAGACGGCGGCCTATGACGATTCCTCAACCGACGGGTGATGCATGGATTCACTTCTGAGACCCCTGCCTTCGCGAGAGCGCGGCTTCAGCGCACAGAAAATTCACGGTGGCCACGATGCCGCCGATGGGGCGATCAAGGTCTGTCTCTATTCCCACGACACGTTCGGTCTGGGACATCTGCGGCGCAATCTCGCGATCGCGGATCAGTTGCTGCGCAGCGGCGGTCGTTTCAGCGTCTCGCTGCTGACCGGCTCCCCGGTGATCCGTCAATGGAATCTGCCACCGGGACTTCGCGTCCAGCCGTTGCCGCCGGTGGTGAAGACCGGTGCCGAGCGGTACGCCTCGCGGCAGTCGGGGCAGCCGTTCGGACTGACCAAGGGGTACCGTGAAGCCTTGATCCTGAAATTGGTCGAGGAGGAGCGACCCGACGTCTTCCTCGTGGACCATGCGCCCGCCGGCATGAACGGCGAACTTCTGTCGACGCTCGCGTTGATCCGTAACGAATTGCCGCAGACGCGCACCGTGCTCGGGCTGCGCGACATCCTGGACGACCCGGCGACGGTGCGCCGGGTCTGGGAAGAACAGGAAATTCCCTCGTTGATCGAGCACGCATACGACGACGTGTTCGTCTACGGCAGCGAACGGCTGTTCGACGTCGTCGCCGGCTACGGGATGACCGCGGCGCTCGCGCAACGCGTGAAGTACTGTGGGTACGTCGTGGGTCGGAGCCGTTTCGAGCAGTTGCACGGCCGTGCGAACGGTGCGGTGTGCTGGAATCCCGCGCGCGCCGCCGGCCGATCCGTCGTGCTGGTCACCGCGGGCGGCGGCGGCGACGGGCAGTTCCTGATGCGTGCCTACCTTCGCGCGCTGCGTGCGCAGCGCACGCCCGACGTCCATACCGTGATCGTGACCGGCCCCTTGATGCCCGCCGACCAGAGCGCGGAGCTGCACGCGGCCACGGCCGGTCGCGACGACGTCGAAATCGTCGCGTACACGACCGACCTGGTCCCGAGCATCCGCCACGCCGACTTGGTCGTATCGATGGCCGGCTACAACACCAGCGTCGAGTTGCTCGCGGCCCGCAAGAAGGCGATCCTCGTGCCCCGCAGCGCGCCGCGTGAGGAACAACGGCTGCGCGCGAAGCTGCTGGCGAACCTCGGGCTGTGCGCTTACGCAGAGCCGGGACCGGACCTCGCCGACTCGCTCGCGACCCTCGTTCCGGCCGTGCTTGCCGCGCCGCCGCCGGACGATCGGCTCTGGGATGCGGTCGATCTGCAGGGGGCCGACCGGGTCGTCGCCGAGCTCGACGTCGTCGCGGCGGACGGCGGGCGTTCGCGCGTTCGCGGTGTCGCATGAACGGCGAGGCACGGCGTCCGATCGCCTACGTGCTCAAGCGTTATCCGCGCTTGACCGAGACGTTCATCCTCAACGAGATCCGGGCGATGGAACGGCTCGGCGTGCGCCTGCACATCTTTTCCCTGTTGCCGCCGGAACCGCCACCGCATCACCCGATGGTCGCGGAGGTGCGGGCGCCGGTGACCGCGCCGGCGACCGGCTTCGCGGCCCGGGCGCGCGAGATCGCGCGCGCCCATGCGGCGATGATCGCCGCGGCGCCGTTGCGCTACGCGCGTGCATTCGGGACCGCCTTGCGGCGCACCGTCACGTCGCGCCACCCGGTGTCGCTGTGGCGGCAGTTCGCACGGGCCGGTATCGTCGCCGACACTTGTCGTCGCGAACGGCTCGGCCACATCCACGCGCACTTCGCGAACGCGCCGACCGCGGTTGCGCACTTCGCCCACCTGATGTCGGGCATTCCGTTCAGTTTCACGGCGCACGCCAAGGACATCTATCTGTCGCGGCCCGCCGTGCTGCGCCGGCACCTGCAGGCCGCGGAGTTCACGGCGACCTGCACCGGATACAACGCCGACCACCTGCGGCGTCTGGCGCCGGGCATCGATCCACGCAAGATCCGGCTCGTCTACCACGGGATCGATCTCGGGGCGTTCGCCGCGTCGCCGAGCCGTCCGTCGGCGGCCGCGGCCGCACGGCCGCGGATCCTCGCCGTCGGCCGCCTCGTCCCGAAGAAAGGGCACGAGGATCTGATCGCGGCGTGCGCGGCGCTGCGCGACCAGGGCGTCGATTTCGACTGCGAGATCGTGGGCTCGGGGCCGCTGCGGGATTCGCTGGCCGCGGAGATTCGACGACACGACCTGGAGGATCGGTTGACCCTGCGCGGGGCGATGACGCACGCGGATCTGATCGAGCATTACCGGCGCGCGCAGCTGTTCGTGCTGGCGCCGCGCATCGCCGAGGACGGCGATCGCGACGGGATCCCGAACGTGATCGCCGAAGCGATGGCGGTCGGCGTACCGGTGGTCGCGACCGACGTCTCGGGGATCCCGGAATTGGTGCGCCACGAACGGACCGGGCTGCTCGCGCCGTCGCGCGATCCCGCGGCGCTCGCCGCCGCGATGCAGCGCCTGCTCGAGGACCGGGCGCTCGCCGAGCGGCTCGCGACGAGCGCGCGGGACCTGCTCACCCGTGAATTCGATCTGTGGGAGACCACGCGAGCGCTGCAGGCCCTGATCACGACCGGGTGCTGCAGCGCGCATCGCGCGGCGCCGACGCTCGCGCCCGACCACGCGCTCGACGTCGGCGTCACCGTACCGGAAGTCGCGAAATGAAAATTCTGTACTTGAACTTCGACCGGGGCATCCCCGTGCTCGGCGACAAAGGCGCCTCGGTGCACGTGCGCGAGTTCGTGCGCGCGGCCGCGGATCTCGGCCACGAGGTCCTGATCGCCTGCACCCGGCGGGGCGAGGGCAACGTGCCGCCGCCCGCAGGGATCGCGGAGTTCCCGAGCGACGACACGCCGCAAGCGATCGAGGCGCAGCGGCGCTGGCTCGGCATCGACGGATCCGTCGACGGCGAGCCGGTCCTGCGACGCGAACTGGCGCGCCTCGCCCACGATCAGTCGCTCGCGGCGCTGGTGCTCGGTTCGCTCGCGGCGCGCGATTTCCGGCCCGACTTCATCTACGAGCGTCATGCCTTGTTCTCGTCCGCCGGCGCCGAGCTCGCCGCGCGTCTCGAGTGTCCGCGGATCCTCGAAGTCAACGCGCCGCTCGCGGATGAACAGAAGGCGTACCGTGGTCTCGTCCTCGAGACCCTCGCGCGGCGAATGGAATCCGAGTCGTTCGGCGCCGCGGACGCCGTGGTCGCGGTGTCCGAGCGAGTCGCGAGCTACGTGCGCTCGGTCGCGACGCCGCCGGCGCGGAACGTCCAAGTGATTGCGAACGGCGTCGACCTCGGCCGGTTCGCGGCCGCTGAAGCGAGCCGGGACCGCATCCGCAGCGGCTTCGGCTGGGACGCCGACGCGTGCGTGCTCGGCTTCGTCGGCAGCTTCAAGCCGTGGCATGGCACCGACCGGCTCTTCGACGTCTACGAGAGCCTCGCGACCACGCATCCCGCGGTGCGCCTGCTCGGTGTCGGCGACGGCCCGGAACTGGCGGGCTTGCGCGCGCGCGCGGCGGCGTCGCCGGCCGGCGGCGGCGTCGCGCTGGTGGGGCGCATTCCGCACGCGGACATTCCCGCCTGGACGGCCGCGATCGACGTCGTCGTCGCGCCGTACCACGCGGCCGGGAATTTCTATTTCTCGCCGCTCAAGGTCGTCGAGGCACTCGCGTGCGGCCGCCCGGTCGTCGCACCGCGCGTCGGTCAGCTCGGCGACCTGATCGCGCACGGTACGACGGGCTTGCTGTACGCGCCGGACGACACCGAGGATTGCCGTCGCGCGATCGCCCGTCTGGTCGAGGACCCGGCGCTGCGTATCGCGATGGGGCGCGCGGCCCGGGCCAGCGTTGCAGGCCGCGGCTGGGACCAGGTCGTGCGCACGGTCACGCGGTCCGCAGCCAACGTGACCGTCGAGGCCGCCGCATGACCGGCCGTCCGACCGGCCACCGATCCTGGCTCGCCGCGCACCTGCGTCGCGAGCGGTCCCGACTGGCGCTCGGCGCGAGCGCGATGTCGTTGCGCGCGGCGGTATCCTTGCTGTTGCCGTGGCCGCTCAAGTTCATCGTCGACAACGTGATCTTCCGCAAGCCGCTCGGCAGCTGGGCGGCCGTGGTGCTGCCGGATCCGGCGATGCATCGCCTGCTGCTGCTGCACGCGCTCGGCGTGATGATGCTCCTGCTCGGCCTGATGGACGCCGGCCTCGCCTATCTCGGCAACCGCTGGCTGCTGGACGCCGCCCAGCGGATCGGCTGCTCGATCCGCCGCGAGTTCTTCGCGCACCTGCAACGGCTTTCGCTCGGGTTCCATCGCAACCACATGAGCGGGGAGCTCGCGTCCCGGCTCGGCGGCGACGTGAACGCGCTGCAGGACTTCATCGCCGCGCTCGGCGTGGACCTGTTGCCGCACGTGTTGACGATCACCGGCATCCTCGGGGTGATGCTGGTGATGAACTGGCGCTACGGCCTGCTGACGCTTGCGGTCGCGCCGGTGCTGGTCTGGATCGCGCGACACTTCGCGACCCAGATCAAGGCCGCGGCACGCCGGACCCGAAAGGCGGAGGGCGAGCAGAGCGGTGCCACGCAGGAAGTGCTCTCCAACGTGCTCCTGGTGCAGGCGTTCGCGCGGGAGGAGCACGAGGATCGGCGGTTTCACGAACGCACGGCCGCGGTTCTCGACGCGGCGCTGCGCGCGAACCGCCTCCAGGCGGGGTTCGCGCCGGCGATGAACCTCGCGATCGCGGTCGCGACCGGCGTGATCGCGTGGTACGGCGCGACCCTGGTGATCCGCGGCGCGCTCACGCCGGGTGACCTGCTGGTGTTCCTCGCGTATCTGCGGGCGATCGCGACGCCGGCGCGGCAAATGGCGAAGGCGGGTCGCGTATTCGGCCGCGCCGTCGTCGCGTTGGAGCGCATCGAGGAATATCGGGCCGTTACGCCGTCGATCGCGGATGCGCCGGATGCGGTCGTGCCGGCGCATTGCACCGGCCACGTCGAACTCGACGGCGTGTCGTTCGGTTACGGCGCGGATGCGATCGTGGTACGGGACGTGTCTTTCGAGCTCCAGCGCGGCCGGACGGTCGCCCTGGTCGGCGCGACCGGCTCAGGCAAGTCGACGATCGCGAGCCTGGTCGCGCGCTTCAACGATCCCGATTGCGGGCAGGTGCGGCTCGACGGCCGCGATCTGCGGCGGTTGAATTTGCGGTACCTGCGATCCCGGATCGCGCTCGTGCCGCAGGATCCGTTGCTGTTCCACGCACCGATCTGGGCGAACATCGCCTACGGCCGGGACGGCGCGACCCGCCGGGACGCGATCGAGGCGGCGATCGCCGCCGGCGTCGACGACGTGATCTCCAGCCTGCCCGGCGGCTACGACCTGGTCGTCGGCGAGCGGGGATCGACGCTCTCGGGCGGCCAGCGTCAATGCATCGCGGTCGCCCGGGCGATGCTGAGCGACGCCGCGGTCGTGATCCTCGACGAGCCGAGCAGCAGCGTCGACGGGGTCACCGAGCAACGCCTGATGCGCGCGCTGCGGCGCCTCGCGCACGATCGTGCGGCGCTGCTGATCGCCCATCGGCTCGCGACGGTCGTCGATGCCGACCTGATCCTCGTGCTCGATCGCGGCCGCGTCGTCCAGCGTGGCACGCACGAACGATTGCTGTCCGACGGGGGCCTGTACGCCGAGTCGTGGCGGGCGAACGGCCTGCCGGCGTCGCCGACCCCGTTGCGCCTGGTCGCCGCGTCGTGAGTGCCCGACACCGCGTGAACGCGCCGTGGCGGGCGCGGCTCGGCGCAGCGGTCCTCGCGGCGCTGATCCTGCCGCTCGCCGCACGCGCCGATCCCTGGGTTCCGGCCGCCGGCGACGGCAGCGTCGAGCCGGCGGTGCGCGAGTACGACGCGACCAGCGTCTTTCCGACCGATCAATACGGCACGACGACGCTGCCGGCGAGCGACGAGCGCTACACGATGCTGCGCGTGACCGGCACGCAGGGGATCGGCCACCGGCTGTCGATCGAATACGATCTGCGCGCAGCGCGCATCGAGAAGATCCGCAGCAAGCACGGTCGGCGCATCGTCGAGTCCGCGACCGGTCTCGAGGATCAGGAAGTCGGCTTGAATCTCGGCTTGCAGCAGGGGCCGCACTTCGCGGACTCGATCACGCTGAACGTCGTTGCGCCGACCGGTGCGGCCGGCGCGAATCCGCCGCTCGGCGTCGGTCGGACCGCGATCGAGCCGGACCTGCAACTCGGGTTCGCGGACCGGCGATGGCGGGCGACGATCGAAGCCGGCTCGCGCATGTTCGTCGACGGCGCGGCGACGCAGATGCGCGCGATCGTCGATGCGAGCTACCGGTTGTCGCCGCGCGTCGAGATCGGTGCGTCGGTGTTCTACGTCCGCACCGTGATGAGCGCCAAGCCGCTGCCGGTCGTCGATGCGGGCGAACCCTACAACGTGCTGCGCCCGGGGTTGCGGCTGAAGTTCCGGCTCACTCCCCACCTCAAGCCCTACGTCGAGTACGAGAAGGACGTATCCGGTCAGGCGATCCACGCCGGCCGCCGGATCACCGTCGGCTTCACCTACGACTATTGAGCGCCGATCGCGAGACCATCCGATGCGATTGCTGTTCGTCCGACATGCGCCGACCGCGTGGAACCGCGAGGGCCGATACCAGGGGCGCACCGACGTCCCGATCGACGACACGGGGGTGCGCGAGGCTCGCCGGACCGCGGACCGCCTGCGTGGAATCGACGTCGACCTGGTGGTCACGAGCCCGCTGCGCCGCGCGGTCGACACCGCCGAGGTGATCGCGGCCGCGCTCGGCGGCGTGCCTCGCCTCGTCGACGACCGGCTCGTCGAGGTCGCGTTCGGCGACTGGGAGGGGCTCACCCAGGAGGAGGTCCGCGCGCGCTGGCCGTCGGCGCTGCGCGCGTGGAAGCGCGCGCCGCAGTCGATCCAATTCCCAGGCGGCGAATCCCTGCACGACGCCGAGGGACGGGTGCGGGATTTCCTGCGAGCGCCGCCGTGGCGGGGTCAGGGGCACGTGCGCACCGTCGTCGCGGTATCGCATGCGGGGACGATCCGCCTCGCGCGATTGCTCGCGGAACGGCGGCCGCTCGCGCATTTCAGGGGGGTTCCGGTCGCATCCGGCGCCGCCCAGGAATTCCGATGGAGCGCGAGCGCGGGGCTCGCGCCGACTCATCCTTCTCTTTCACCACAGGACATGCCATGAAAGTGACGATTTTTGGATCTGGATACGTCGGTCTGGTGACCGCGGCCTGCCTCGCCGACGCCGGCAACGACGTGCTCTGCGTCGACGTCGATGCGCGCAAGATCGAACGGCTGCAACGTGGGGACATTCCAATCCACGAGCCCGGGCTGGACGCGGTCGTCGAGCGCAACGTCGCGGCCGGGCGCCTGGCGTTCACACTGGACGCCGCCGCCGGCGTCGCGCACGGGTTGTTCCAGCTGATCGCGGTCGGGACGCCGCCCGACGAGGACGGTTCGGCGGATCTGCGGCACGTGCTCGCGGTCGCGCGCACGATCGGCGAATCCATGAACGAATACAAGGTCGTGATCACCAAGTCGACGGTGCCGGTCGGCACCGCGGACAAGGTTCGCGCGGCCTTGCGGGCCGCGCTGCGCACGCGCGGTGTCGACGTCGAGCACGACACGGTCTCGAATCCGGAATTTCTCAAGGAAGGCGACGCGATCGCCGACTTCATGAAGCCGGATCGCATCGTCGTCGGTACCGAGAGCGACCGCGCGGCGCGCCTGATGCGCCAGCTCTACGAGCCGTTCACCCGCAACCACGACCGGATGCTGGTGATGGACGTCCGCTCGGCCGAACTCACGAAGTATGCGGCGAATGCGATGCTCGCGACCAAGATCAGCTTCATGAACGAGCTCGCGAACCTGGCCGAGCGGGTCGGCGCGGATATCGAGCACGTCCGCCACGGCATCGGTTCCGATCCGCGAATCGGCTACTCGTTCATCTATCCGGGTGCCGGATACGGCGGCTCGTGCTTTCCGAAGGACGTCAAGGCGCTGATCCGCTCGGCCGGGGAAACGGGATACCCGATGGCCATACTCGACGCGGTCGAGGCGGTGAACCAACGCCAGAAGCAGCGGCTCTTCCAGAAGATCGCCGCGCATTTCGGCGATCTCACGGGCAAGACGATCGCGCTGTGGGGGCTCGCGTTCAAGCCCAACACCGACGACATGCGCGAGGCCGCGAGCCGTGACCTGCTCGAAGCCTTGTGGGCGGCCGGCGCACGCGTGCAGGCCTACGACCCGGTCGCGACGGCCGAAGCGCGCCGGCTCTACGGAGAGCGCGAGGACTTGACGCTCTGCGCGAGCGCCGCGCAGGCGCTCATCGGCGCCGATGCGCTCGCGATCGTGACCGAGTGGCAGGAGTTTCGCAGCCCCGATTTTCGCGCGATCAAGGATCGGCTGCGCGCGCCGGTGATATTCGACGGCCGCAATCTATACGATCCGGCGCAAATGGCCGCGCTCGGGTTCCGCTACGAAGGCATCGGGCGCTCGGCCGCGCCCGCGGAAGCGCGCGGTGCAGCCGACCCGGGTCGCGGCGCGTGGCGGCACCTGCCGGCGGCGTGAGGCGCGCCGCTCACTCCGTGGCGGGGTCGTGCAGGGTTTCCGGCAGGAACCACAGCGTGACGAAGAAGCCGAGCGTCGCGACTCCGACCGGATACCAGAGGCCTGCGTAGATGTTGCCGGTCGCCGCCACGATCGCGAACGCGGTTGCCGGCAGGAATCCGCCGAACCACCCGACACCGATGTGGTACGGAACGGATAGCGCGGTGTAGCGAATCCGCACGGGAAACAACTCGACGAGCAGCGCGGCCTGCGGACCATACAGCGCGGTCGCCGCGACCAGGAACAGCATCAGCGCGGCCAGCGTGGCGCCGATGTCGATCCGTTCGCGCGCCGCGACCGGTGGATAGCCGGCCGCGACGAGCGCAGCCGCGAGCCGCCGCTCGAACTGCGCCTTTCGATTCGCGAGCGCAGGACCCGAACCGGCACCGATCGCGAGGCTCGCCACCCGCTCGTTGCCGATCAGGATCGTCGCGGGCGACCCGGGTGGCGCCGCGCGGTTGGTGTACGTGATCCCGCGATCCGCGAGCGCCGACTTCGCCAGATCGCAGCCGGTGACCGATCGAGCGGTACCGATCAGGTCGAACTGCAACGAGCACCGCGCCGGCGGCGCGACGACGACGACCGGCGCTCGCTCGCTCGCCCGCACGAGCTCCGGGTTCGCCGCGCCCGCCATCCAGCGAAACCCCGGGATGAAGCTGACCGCGGCGAGCCCGAGGCCGAACAGCATCACGGGCTTGCGCCCGATCCGGTCCGAGAGCCATCCGAACGCGAGGTACAACGGCGCCGAGGCGAGCGTCGCGACGAGCAGCAGCCCGTTCACGGTCGCCGAGGGCACCGCGAGCACCCTTTCGAGGAAGAACTGCGTATAGAACTGCGCCGTGTACCAGACGACACCCTGGCCGGCGAGGATGCCGAACAGCACGACGAGCACGCGTCGCAGGTTCCGCCCGCGCAGAAACGCCTCCGAGAGCGGCGCCCGGCTCAACGCGCCCGCGGCTTCGATGCGGCGGAACGCCGGCGACTCCTCGAGCTTCAGCCGGATCCACAGCGACAACGCCAGCAGCACGAGCGAGAGCGCGAACGGTACGCGCCAGCCCCAGGCGACGAACGCATGCTCGCCGAGCGCGTGGCGCACGACGAGGATCACCACCAACGCGAGCGCGAGCCCGAAGCCCGCCGCGCTCTGGATCCAGCTGGTCGCCAAACCGCGCCGGCGGGCGACCGTGTGCTCGGCGACGTAGATCGCGGCGCCGCCGTACTCGCCGCCGATCGCGAAGCCTTGCAGCATCCGCAATGCGACCAGCGCAAAGGGCGCGACCGGACCGATGGCGGCCTGTCCCGGGAGCACCGCGACCAGGAAGGTCGCGAGACCCATCACGCTGATCGTCACGAGGAACGTGCGCTTGCGACCGGTGCGATCGCCGAACCAGCCGAACACGATCGCTCCGATCGGTCGCACCGCGAACCCCGCGGCGAACGTGAGCAGCGCGAGCAGATAGCCTTGGGACTCGCCGACGCCGGCGAAGAAATGCCGGCCGATGATCGCCGCGAGCGAGCCGAACACGAAGAAGTCGTACCACTCGAACACCGTGCCCGCCGACGAGGCCGCGACGACCATCGCGAGACGGTTCGTGCGGATCGCCGCTGCGGCTTCTGCGGTGCGGTCCGCGGTCACGGCGGTCAATGCCGCGAGAAGCGCTCGGTGGGTTGATCGGCCGGCGGGGGCAACGATCGCAGGTACGTGACCAGCACCCATACCCCTTGCGCGCCGAGTACGCCGCCGAACGCCGGCATCCCCCGCGGGCGGCCGAAGTAGATCGATCGGAACACGGCCGCGTCGGTGGCGCCGTATCGCCAGCGGCCATCGCCGAGATTCGGCCCGACCGCGCCGGCGGCGGCATCGCCGTGGCAATCGGAGCAATGCATCGACACGAACAGCTTCCCGCCCGCCCGGGCGATCGCGGATTCGCCGCGATAGGGGTTGCGCACCACGGGGCCGGGCGGCGGCAGCCCGCCGGCGGCGATGTGGGCCGGGTTCGCAACGCCCGGTGCCGCGATCACCGGAGCGTGCGCCGGCGTCGCGCCGCGACTCCCGGCGACTGCGAGCACCAGCAGCGCCGGGACGGCCCACCGCGACCCACTCGATCTGCCGGATTGCGTGCGTCGGGGCCGCATCGGCTCAGAGTCCGAAGATCCAGACCATGCCGCCCTGGCTGGTCCGGCTCGCGAGGTTCTCGAGCAAGGGATTCGGCGCGCGCAGGTCGGTCGGATCGTCGGACAGCGTGTCGCCGGCGAGCAACGCCCAATCGCCGCCGATGCCGGCGTAGATCGCGAGGTATTGCCGCCCGTCGGGGCCGCGGAACGCGATCGGCGCGCCGACGACCCCGGAGCCGACCTTGAAGCGGTACAAGAGCTTGCCGGTTCGAGCGTCGACCGCCTTGAACCAACCGTCGAGTGTTCCGTAGAAGGCGACGTCCCCCGCGGTCACGAGCGCACCGCTCCAACTCGGGTAGGGTTCCGGGTCCTTCCAGACCACACGACCGGTCGTTGCGTCCCAGGCGATGAACGCGCCGAGATGCCCGCCCGGTCCCGCGGTGTACGGACTCGACACCCCCATGTAGGGCGTGCCCTTGATGTAGGCGATTCGATGGACGGTGTAGTCCATGCAGAAATTGTTGGTCGACGTATAGAACAGGTGCGTCCGTGGCGAGTAGGCCGGCGGCGACGCGGGGCTCACGCCCCCTTCGAGGCTCGGACAAATGCCCTTCACGTCGCCCTTCGTGTCGCCGGTCTGCATCGCGGGATTCACGACCGGACGCCCCGTCGCGAGATCGATCGATTTCGCCCAGGTCACGTCCGTGAAGGGCTGGGCGACCAGCACGCGTCCCGTCGAGCGATCGAGCGTGTAGGCGAAGCCGTTCTTGTCGAAATGCACCAGTGCGGGCACCCGCTTGCCGCCGATCGTCAGGTTCGCGAGGATCATCGCCCCGGTCGCGTCGTAGTCCCAGCTGTCGTGCGGCGTGAACTGATACGCCCATATCAGCGCGCCGTTCTCGGGCCGGCGCGCGAGCACGCTGCTCGCCCAGCGATTGTCGCCGGCGCGCTGCTCGGCGTCGTACGGGCCGGCGTTACCGGTCCCGTAGTACAAGAGATCCCGTTTCGGGTCGTAGGAAATCCAACCCCACACCGGAGCGCCGCCGTGCTTCCAGGTGCCGCGTGCCCAGCTGCGCACGCCCAACTCGGCACCGCTCACGTACGGCGGATGGAACTGTCCCGGCCGGATGAGCATTCCGGCATCGGGTCCGAGGTTGTGGCCGGTCCACACCACGCGGCCGGTCGCGAGGTCGAGACCCTTGATCCAGCCGTAAATCCCGAACTCCCCACCGGACGCGCCGACGATCACGCGATCGCCGATCACGAACGGCGCCATGGTCACGGTCTGGCCGTCGGCGACGCTCGCGATCTTCGTCTCCCAGACGGGGCGACCGGTCGCCGCATCGACCGCGATCGTGTGCCCGTCGAGGAGGTTGTAGATGATCTTGCCGTCGGCATAGACCGCGCCGCGATTCACCACGTCGCAGCACGCGGCGCCGATCGCCGCGCGAGACACGTCCGGACGGAACTTCCACTTCAGCGGATAGCCGGGACGGCTCAAGTCGAACGCGTAGAGCACGTTCGGCCAGGGGGTGACCACGTACATCGTGTCGCCGACCACGAGCGGCTGGCCTTCGTGGCCGCCGAGCACGCCGGTCGAGAAACTCCACACCGGACGCAGCCGCGGCGCGTTCGCGACGTCGATTTGCGCGAGCGGGCTGTAGCGCGTCGCCGAAGCGTCGCCCGCCGGCATCGGCCATTCACCGTCGGCCGGGGCGCCGGCCGACGCTCGACGGTCCGCTCGCGCGAGTCCGGTCGCGCCGGCGATCGCGGTGATCGCGAGGAAACCCGCGACGCACGCACGCATCCCGGTTCGCTTGCGGAGGATGTGGCCCACGATGGCCCGGACCATATCATGGTCGCGGGCGACCGACCAGCGCATCGCCGGCCGGCCGTCGACGGTGCGTTCGCGCGACGTCGCGAGGCCCGTCGACGCGTCCGCGCCGTCGCGACTCAGAGGTCCGCGAGCACGTCCGCCAGCTCCGTCGGATGGCTGAAGAACGGGCAATGATCGCTCTCGAGGCTCAATCGACGCGCGCATGGCATCGCCGCCTGCATCCGCCGCTGCGCGCGCAAGCCGATCGTGCGGTCCCGGGTGCATTCGACGTAGATTCGCGGCACGCGGCCGAATCGTGCCGCGCTCACCCGCACCGGGGTTGCGAACGGCGCGAGCGGCTGGGGCACGAGCAAGGCCCGCGCGAGCGCGAAGTCCTCGTCGCCGCACTCCCCGTACAGCGCGTCGCGCAGCAGCTCGGTGCGCAGCGACGCGGTCCGGCGGTCGGCGGCGATCACCATCGCGGCGCCGATCCGCGAGTCCTCGTCGAGCGCCGCCTCCTCGCGGACCGAGCGCCCGTCCTCGAGCAAGTACGCGGCGAGGTAGACGAGGCTGCGGATACGGTCCGGAACGCGCTCGGCGACCTCGGAGAGCACGGCGCCGGCGAGGCTGTGGCCGACCAGGATCACCGGTTCCGGCCGCTCGGTGATCCGCGCGGCGATCTGATCGGCCCAGAGCGCCAGCGAAACGGTCTCCGGCGGCGTGCGGTCCCGGCCGAGCGATGCCAGATCCGGCGCGTCCACCCGGTGTCCGGCGCGCTCGAGCGCCGCCTGCACGCGAAACCAGCACCAGCCCCCGTGCCAGGCGCCGTGGATCAATACGAGCTCGGACATCGCATCCTCCTCAGGCGGCGCGGGTGGCGAGGAGCGCTGCGAGCAGCGTGCGCAGCCGCTCGATCAACGGCGCCGCGACCGCCGGCTCGAACGCCGGCCGGGTCTCGTCGCGCAGGTAGGCCGATTGTGCGATCTCCAGCTGCACCGCTTCGACGCCCGTCGACGGGCGGCCGTAATGGCGGGTGATGTAGCCGCCCTTGAAGCGGCCGTCGATCACGTGGGTGAAGCGTCGTTGTCCGCGCAGCTGCGTCTCGATCGATCGCCGCGTCTCGGCGTGGCAACTGCGGCCATCGGCGGTGCCGACGTTCAGGTCCGGCAGACGGCCGTCGAACAGCGCCGGCACCGCCGAGCGGATCGAGTGGGCATCCCAGAGCAGGCACCGCCCATGGCGCGCGCGCGTCGCGTGCACCATCGCGGCGAGGCGCTCGTGATAGGGCTGCCAGTAGCGGCGAATTCGCGCGCCGATCTGCGTTGCGGCCGGCTCTGCGCCGCGCGAGTACAGCGGCCGGCCATCGAAGGTCTCGGCCGGGCACACCGCGGTCTCGCGCATCCCGGGGTAGAGCGGCGCGCCGTCCGGCGGTCGATTCAAATCGACCACGTAACGCGAGTGGGTCGCGACGATCATCGACGCGCCGAGCGACCCGCAGAACTCGTAGAGCCGCGGGACGTACCAATCGGTGTCCGACAGCGCGCGAGCGGCCGGCGTCAAGCACGACGCGATCGACGGCGGCAGGTAGGTCCCGGCGTGCGGAACGCTGACGACGAGCGGCGCGGTCCCGTCGATCGCGTCGAACAGTGGTTCGATCCCGTCGGGGTCCGCGCTCATTGATCGACCGACGGCAGCAGGCCGCCGGCGAACTCGCGGAACCGGCCCCCGAGGACCCAGTCCCGGGCGGCGCGCAGGTCGGGCGAGAAATAGCGATCCTCCGAATAGAAGGCGATGCGCGCACGCAGTTCGGAGTGCACCGTCTCGAGCGGCACCGAGGAGCGCGCCGGCCGATGGAAATCGATCCCTTGCGCCGCCGCGAGCACCTCGACGCCGATCACCGCGGCCGCATTGTCGATCATCCGCGACAGGCGCCTCGCACCATGGGTCGCCATGCTGACGTGGTCTTCCTGGTTCGCCGACGTCGGGATCGAATCGACGCTGCACGGCGAGGCGATCGTCTTGTTCTCCGCGACCAAGGCCGCGGCGGTCACCTGCGCGATCATGAAGCCGCTGTTCACGCCGCTGTGCTCGACGAGGAACGGCGGCAGCCCGCTCATCTTCGGATCGACGAGGACCGCGGTGCGCCGCTCCGAGAGGCTGCCGATCTCGGCGATCGCGAGCGCGAGCGTATCGGCCGCGAACGCGACCGGCTCGGCGTGGAAATTGCCGCCGGAGAGCGCCGCCCCGTCGTCGCTGAACAGCAGCGGATTGTCGGTGACCGCGTTCGCTTCGATCGCGAGCGTCTCCGCGGCACGCCGGATCAGGTCGAGGCAAGCCCCCATCACCTGCGGCTGGCAGCGGAACGAGTACGGGTCCTGGACGCGCGAGCAGTCGACGTGGGAAGCGCGGATCGCGCTGCCGGCGATCAAGCGGCGATACTGCGCGGCGACGTCGATTTGGCCGGGCTGGCCGCGCAGCGCGTGGATCCGCGGATCGAACGGGGCATCGCTCCCCTTGAGCGCGTCGACCGACATCGCGCCGGCGACGAGCGCGGCGGCGAACACGTTCTCGCAGCCGAACAGCGCGTGCAAGGCGAGCGCGGTCGACACCTGGGTGCCGTTGATCAGCGCGAGGCCCTCCTTCGCACGCAGCCGCATCGGCTCGAGCCCCGCGTGGCGCAAGCCCTCGGCCGCCGCGGCGACCCGGCCGGCGATCCTGACCTCGCCGATGCCGAGCAGCACGACGCTCAGATGGGCGAGAGGAGCGAGATCGCCCGACGCGCCGACCGATCCCTGCGCGGGAATCCGCGGCAGCACGTCGTGTCGCAACAGCGCGACCAGCGCGTTCACCAGAGGGCGGCTGACGCCCGAATGACCCCGCGCGAGCGCGTTGACCTTCAGGGCGATCGCGAGCCGCACGACCTCGTCGGGCAAATCGTCGCCGATCCCGGCGGCGTGCGACAGCAGCAGGTTTCGCTGGAGGAGTTCGAGCTGGTCGTCCGGGATCCGCGTCTGCGCGAGCAAGCCGAACCCGGTGTTGATCCCGTAGACCGCATTGCCGCGGGCGACCACGCGGTCGACGAGCGCGGCGGACGCGTCGATCCGATCGAGGTCGGTGCCGTGCAGACGCAGCTCGACCGGGCCTCGATGGATCCTGCGCAGATCGACGAGCCGCAGCGCTCCGGCGCGCAAGTCGATCCTCGGTGCCGCACCGGTCATCGCGACCGGCCGATCATCGGCAGGTTCAGTCCCTGCTCGCGGGCGCACTCGATCGCACTCTCGTATCCGGCGTCCGCGTGGCGCATCACGCCCGTCGCCGGATCGTTCCACAGCACGCGCGCGATCCGACGGGCCGCCGCCGCAGTGCCGTCGCACACGATCACGACGCCGGCATGCTGCGAATAGCCCATGCCGACGCCGCCGCCATGATGGATCGACACCCAGGTCGCACCGCTCGCGGTGTTCAGCAGCGCGTTCAGCAGCGGCCAGTCCGAGACGGCGTCGGATCCGTCGCGCATCGCCTCGGTCTCGCGGTTCGGACTTGCGACCGAGCCGGAATCCAGATGGTCGCGGCCGATCACCACGGGCGCCTTCAGCTCGCCGCGGGCCACCATTTCATTGAACGCCAGGCCGAGCCGGTGTCGTTGGCCGAGACCGACCCAGCAGATCCTCGCCGGCAAGCCCTGGAATTGGATCCGGGTGCGCGCCATGTCGAGCCAATGGTGCAGGTGCGGATCGTCCGGTATCAGTTCCTTCACCTTCGCGTCGGTGCGATAGATGTCCTCCGGGTCGCCGGACAGCGCCGCCCAGCGGAACGGGCCGACGCCGCGGCAGAACAGCGGGCGGATGTATTCCGGGACGAATCCGGGAATGTCGAACGCCCGTTCCACGCCTTCGTCGTGCGCCCCCTGGCGCAGGTTGTTGCCGTAGTCGAACACCGGCAGGCCCATCGCGCGATAGCGCAGCAGGTAGTCGACGTGCTTCGCCATCGAGCGTTTGGCCGCCGCGGCAGTCCCGGCGGGATCCTCGACGCGACGGCGGTCCCATTCGGCGACGGTCCAGCCCTGGGGCAGATAGCCGTTCACCGGATCGTGCGCGGAGGTTTGATCGGTGAGCGCATCCGGACGGATTCCGCGCTCGAGGAGCGTTGCGAGCACGTCGACGATGTTCCCGAGCAGCGCGATCGACACCGGTTGGCCGCTCCGGCGGGACTCCTCGAGCCGCGCGAGCGCCTCGTCGAGCGAACGCGCCTCGACGTCGACGTAGCCGGTCTCGAGCCGCTTCGCGATGCGCTCCGGGCGGCATTCGACCGCGAGCAGGCTCGCGCCCGCCATCGTCGCGGCCAGCGGCTGCGCGCCGCCCATTCCGCCCAATCCCGCGGTCAGGATCCATTTGCCCGACAAACTGCCCGCGAAGTGCCGGCGACCCATCTCGACGAAGGTCTCGTAGGTCCCCTGGACGATGCCCTGGCTGCCGATGTAGATCCACGACCCCGCGGTCATCTGCCCGAACATCATCAGGCCGCGCCGGTCGAGCTCGTTGAAGTGCTCCCAGGTCGCCCAGTGCGGCACCAGGTTCGAGTTCGCGATCAGCACCCGCGGGGCATCGACGTGGGTCGGGAACACGCCGACCGGCTTGCCCGACTGGATCAACAACGTCTCGTCCTCGCGCAGTTCACGGAGCGTCTCGACGATGCGGTCGTAACAGTCCCAGTTGCGGGCCGCCCGTCCGATCCCGCCGTACACCACGAGGTCGGCCGGGTTCTCGGCGACTTCCGGGTCGAGGTTGTTCATCAGCATCCGCAGCGGCGCTTCGGTGGTCCAGCCGCGGGCCGAGAGCGTGGTGCCGCGCGGCGCGCGGATCACGCGGGAAGGGGGTGGGGTTCGCATGGGAGGGTCACCTCTAGGGACGGAATCGTCCGGACAGTTCATAACGGGAGCCGGGATGATGGAGTTTCGCGACCGACGCGATCGCATTTCCCGACCAGGTGCGGCGAACCACCAGCAGGCATGGTTCGGTGCGCTTCATCGCGAGGCAGCGCGCGGTCCTCGCGTCCGGCAGCACCGCGCGCAGCACGTGCTCGGCTTCCTGGAGCGGCGCCGCCTCGATCAAATAGTCGTGCGGCGTCACCCGGGTGAAGTCGACGTCCAGGTAATCCGGCGCGAGGCTCGCGAGCACGTACCGATCCTCGAGCTGCACGGGCCGCCCGTCCTCGAAGTGCACGAGCGACGAGTAGAACAGCTCGGTGCGCGGCGCGACACGAAAGTCCTCGGCGAGACTGGCGACCGCGCGCACCCGCTCGCGCTCGATGACGTCGACCCGGTAGACCGCGCCGCGCTCGCGGATCTCGTCGGCGATGCTGCGGATCTCGAGTGGATGCGCGCGGGCTTTGGGCTCGGCGACGAAACTGCCGACGCCGGCGACGCGCACCAGCACGCCTTCGTCGCTGAGCTCGCGCAGCGCCCGGTTCGCGGTCATCCGCGACACGCCGAACGACTTCACCAGTTCGTTCTCGGAGGGCACGCGGTGCGACGGCGCCCATTTTCCCGAGCCGATGTTCGCAAGGATGTGGCGCTTGACCCGCAGGTACAGCGGAGCGACCGAAGCGGCAGCTTTCGACATGCGATCAGCTTACCTTGTATAGACAACCATGGTCAACCCCGGGCCCGGGGTCGATCCGGCGGCGCTCAGCGCGCGTCGATGCGCCGCAGGACCTCGCGGTAGGCTTCCTCGGCGGCCGCGCGCAACGGGTGGCGGTGCTCCGCGAGCGCGCGACGGCCGGCGACGTACACCTCCCGGATCGCGTGCCGGCCGCCGGCGAACACCAGATGGTCGAGCGCCGCCTCCGGGGCGGCGCCGGCCAGCGCCGGGTGCGCCGGGTCGAGTGCGAGCCAGTCCGCGCGACGGCCCACCGAGATCTCGCCGATCGCTTGCCCGAGCGCGCGCGCGCCGGCGAGCGCCGCGGTGCGCCACAGCGCCGTCCCGACGTGCGGCTCATCGGCCGTCGCGAGCACGTTGCGGCGCCGTCGCCGCAAGCGCTGCTGGTATTCGAGCCAGCGCAGTTCCTCGGTCGGATCGACGGTCGATTGACTGTCGGAACCGATCGCGAGGTGGCCGCGGGCGCCCCGGAAGGTGATCGCGTCGAAGAACCCGTCGCCGAGGTTCGCTTCGGTGCTGATCGACGCGCAGATCGCGGCGCCCGCCTCGGCGACCGCGGCGAGCTCCGCGCGGGTCGCGTGGGTGCAATGCACGAGGCACCAGCGGTCGTCGACGACGCCGGCGCGCATCAGCCAGTCGATCGGCCGCGCTCCGGTCGCGCGCTCGCACGCGCGCACTTCGCGCCGCTGTTCGGCGACGTGAATGTGGATCGGCAGCGCCGGGTCCAGCGCGCGCAGATGCGCCGTGGCCTCGCGGATCGTCTCGATCGACACCGCCCGGAGGCTGTGGAACGCCGCTCCGGTGCGCACCGCCGTCGCACCGGCCGCCCGGTCCGCGGTCAGCCGGCGCCCGATCGCGTCGAGGAACTCCGCCGTCGTCGCGCGAAACCGGCGCTGGTCCGCGCGCAACGGCACGCCGCCGAAGTCCGCGGCTTGGTACAGGGTCGGTAGCAGCGTCAGGCCGATACCGGTGTCGCGTGCGGCCGCGCGGATCGCCTCCCAGGTCGCGGGCGCACCGTCCGACGCGAGGTCCCACCCGCCGTCGCGAGCGCGGTGCAGGTAATGGAACTCGGCGACCGCCGTGTAGCCGGCCTCGAGCATCTCGACGAACAGCAGCGTCGCGATCGCGCGCAAGTCCGCCGCATCGATCTGGTTCGCGATCGCGTACATCGCGTGCCGCCACGTCCAGAAGCTGTCGCGGGCCGCCGCCCGCGCCTCGGCGCGACCGGCGAGCGCGCGCTGGAACGCGTGACTGTGCGCGTTCGGCATCCCGGGCACGACGTAACCGGCGACACGCTCCACGTCTCCCTCGGTCCGGGGCGTCGTGGCGCCCGCGGCCACGGCGTCGATCGTCCCCGACGGGGATACCGTCACGATCACGTCGCGCGCCCAGCCCTCCGGCAGCAGGACCCAATCCAACCGGTATCGTCGCCGCATCGTCCCCCGCTCCCCGGTCTTGCCTATACCTGTATAGGTAACCTAGCTTGCCGTATCATCCGGCGATCGGCAATCGAGCCGCGGAAGCGAGGCGACGCGCACGGCATGCACGACGGCGATTGGGATCGCGTTTGGATCAACGCTCACCTGGCGACGATGGCGCCCGGCGACGACGGCTACGGCGTCGTCCCGGACGCGGCGATCGCGGTCAAGGGCGAGTCGATCGCCTGGATCGGTCCGGCCGCGACCGCGGCCCGGCTCGCGGCGCGAGCGGGCGTGCCGACCCATGACGCGAAGGGTCTGTGGATCACGCCGGGCCTGATCGATTGCCATACCCACATCGTCCACGGCGGGAACCGGGTCGCGGAATTCGAGCAGCGCCTGCACGGCGCGAGCTACGAGGAGATCGCGCGCGCCGGCGGCGGCATCCAGTCGACCGTGCGCGCGACCCGCGGCGAAACGGATGAGGCGCTTCGGGCGAGCGCCGGGCGCCGGATTCGCCGGCTGCTCGCCGAAGGCGTCACGACGATCGAGATCAAGTCCGGTTACGGCCTCGACGAGGCGACCGAGCGACGGATGCTCGGCGTCGCGCGCGGCATCGCGCGCGAATGGCCCGTGTCGGTCCGCACCACCTACCTCGGATTGCACGCGCTGCCCGCGGAGTACCGCGCCGACCGCGGTGCGTACGTGGAGGCCGCGAGCGGCGCCTGGCTCGAGCGGATCGTCGCGAGCGGTCTCGCCGACGCGGTCGACGCGTTCTGCGAGTCCATCGCGTTCACGCCCGCGGAGACGGCGCGATTCCTGGGTGCCGCGCAACGGGCCGGGCTGCCGATCCACGTGCACGCCGGGCAATTGAGCGATCTCGGCGCCGCGGAGCTCGCCGCGAGCTATGGCGCGCTCTCGGCCGATCACCTCGAGTACGTCGGCGCGGACGGCGTGCGCGCGCTGGCGGCAGCCGGCACGGTCGCCGTGTTGCTGCCGTGCGCCTATTTCACTCTGCGTCAGCGCGACCCGCCGCCGGTCGACGCGCTGCGCGCCGCCGGCGTGAGGATCGCGGTCGCGACCGACTGCAATCCCGGCACGTCGCCCTGCACCTCGATCCTGCTCGCGCTCGCGATGGCGTGCACCGCTTTCGGTCTGACCCCCGTCGAGGCGTTGCGCGGCGCGACCGCGAACGCCGCTCGCGCGCTCGGTGTCGCGCACGATCGCGGCACCCTCGAGGTCGGCAAGCGTGCGGATTTCGCGTTATGGGCGATCGATCGGCCCGCGGAGCTCTGTTATGCGCTCGGTGCGAATCCGTGCGTCGGCGTCGTCCACCGGGGCCGGCCCCGCGCGACCGGCTCTGAGCCGTGACCGCCCCCCGCCCCGGCGCGGGGTCCCGGGTTCTCCGGGCCGGTCATCGTTCCGTCAAGTGCGGCGCGCAAGATGGCGCGTCGCGCCGCGAACCGGCGCCAGCCTGCCGGGGTGATGCGATGGCGACGATCGATCTGGTGTATTTCAACGCCGGCGGCGGCCACCTCGCCGCGGCGCGTGCGCTCGACGAGACGATCCGCCGCCAACGCCGGCCGTGGAACGTGCGCCTCGTGAACCTGTTCGAGATCCTCGATCCGAACGGCCTGTTCGAACGCACGACCGGCATGAAGCCGGAGACCTACTACAACGCGCGGCTCGCGAGCGGTTGGACGATCGGGCTCGGGCGCGAGCTGCGCGTGCTGCAGGCGTTGATCCGCCTGTGCCGCGGCGCGCTGGTCGCGCGGTTGACGTCGCACTGGCGGGCGACCCGTCCCGATCTCGTGGTCTCGCTGGTCCCGAACTTCAACCGGGTGATGCACGATGCGCTCGCTCGGGCGCGCCCGAGCGCCACGTACGCGACGGTGCTCACCGACTTCGCGGACTTCCCTCCGCACTTCTGGATCGAGCCGGGAACGTCGCAGCACCTGGTTTGCGGCACCGCGCGCGCGGTCGAGCAGGCGCGCGCGGCCGGCTGCGATCCGCGCCGCGTGCACGCGACCAGCGGCATGATCGTCCGGCCGGAGTTCTATCGCGCGTCGCCGTTCGATCGCGACGCGGCGATGCGCCGGCTTGGACTCGACCCGGCCCGGCCCACCGGGATCGTGATGTTCGGGGGACACGGCTCGCGCGCGATGCGCGTGGTCGCCGCGCGCCTGCGCGATCGCCAGCTCGTGCTCGTCTGCGGCCACAACGCCGCGCTCGCCGAGCGCCTGCGCGCGGCGCGCGCGACCGCTCCCCGGGTCGTCGTCGGCTTCACGCCCGAAGTGCGCGATCTGATGCGCGTCGCGGATTACTTCATCGGCAAGCCGGGGCCCGGCAGCATCAGCGAGGCCCTGCAGGTCGGCCTGCCGGTGATCGTCGTGCGCAACGCGTGGACGATGCCCCAGGAGCGCTACAACGCCGAGTGGATCGAGGCGAACGGCGTCGGGCGCGTGCTCGACTCGTTCCGCCCGGTCCGCGCCGCGGTCGACGCGCTGATCGCACGGATCGACGAATACCGCGGCCGGATCGCAACCATCCGGAATGTCGCGGTGTTCGAGGTGACCGGGATCCTCGCGCGCCTGCTCGCCGACGCGGCGGCGTCGGGGGCGCCGGTCGCCGGTGAGCGCCACGAACCCGCGGCGCCGGTGCGCATCGGCTCGGCCGCGTGAGGGGCGACACCGGGCACGCGATCTGCGGCGATTACCTAGCGGGTCGCGGGCCCTCCGCATGCGCGCACCCCGACCCCGGTATTAATCTTCGACCGGCGAAAACCTCGAGGCGGCAGGCGAACCCATGGCGCGCATCGGCGTATTGACCAGCGGTGGCGACGCGCCCGGGATGAACGCGGCGATCCGGGCGGTCGTGCGCAGCGGGATCGCCGCGGGCTTCGAGGTCGCGGGCTTTCGTCACGGCTACACCGGCTTGATCGCCGGCGACTGGCGGCCGCTCGGCCCGCGGGAAGTCGGCGGGGTGATGCACCTCGGCGGCACGATGCTCGGTACCACGCGTTGCGAGACCTTGCGCACGGAGGCGGGCCGCGCGCAGGCGCTGCGGTCGCTCGAGACCGCGGGCATCGCGGCCCTGGTCGTGATCGGTGGGAACGGCTCGCAGACCGGTGCGCACGAGCTCGCCCGGCAGGGCGCACCGGTGATCGGGATCGCCTCGACCATCGACAACGATCTGTACGGTGCCGACGTCACGATCGGCGCGACCACCGCGGTCGACGTCGCGCTGCAATCGATCGATCGCCTCCGGGTCACCGCGGCGTCGATGCGACGGGCGTTCCTCGTCGAAGTGATGGGGCGAGACTGCGGGTATCTTGCGCTGACCGCCGGACTCGCCGGCGGCGCCGAGGCGATCGTGGTGCCGGAGGAGGCCACCGATCCGGCGACCGTCGCCGAGGAATTGCGTGCCGCGTATGCGCGCGGCAAGAGCCATGCGATCGCCGTCGTCGCGGAGGGCGCCGCACACGACGGCGACGCGCTGATGGACTATTTCCGGGCGCATCGCGAGCGGCTGGGTTTCGAGATGCGCTTGACGAAGCTCGGCCACGTCCAGCGGGGCGGCGCGCCCGGCGCGTTCGACCGCATGCTCGGCACGACGCTCGGGGCCGCCGCGATCGACGCCGCGGTCGGGCGCCGCTACGGACGACTGATCGGTCTGCGCGACGGCAAACCGGCCGAGACGGCGCTCGACGAGGTCGCGGGCAAGACGCGCCGCGCCGACGTCCGGCTGCTCGAGCTGGCGCGGGTGCTGGCGAGATAACGGACGCCAACGGAGGTGCTGCGATGCTGTTGAAGGACGTGTGCACGATGGACGTCGCCTGCTGCGGGTCCGCGACGACCGCGATCGAGGCGGCGCGATTGATGCGCCATCACCATGTCGGCGATCTGGTCGTCGTCGACGACCCGGAAGAAGAGCGGATCCCGCTCGGCGTGGTCACCGACCGCGACCTCGCGATCGAGGTTCTCGGCAACGCGCTCGACCCGGCCACCACGACCGTCGGCGCGTTGATCGGCCACCCGGTGGTGATCGCGACCGAATCCGAGGACACCGCGGAAGTGATCCAGCGGATGCGCGCGCAGGGCGTGCGGCGCATTCCGGTCGTGGACGGGCGCGGCGCGGCGGTCGGCATCGTCACGCTGGACGACATGCTGCGCCACCTCACGGACGAGATCGGCTCGCTCCTCGACATCGTCGAAAGAGGCCGGCGGCGGGAACAACGCGCGCGTCGCTGAACTGCGAACGGGTTCGCTGGACGGAAGGCCGGGCGGGCAGTCTATACTGCCCGGGTCCCTCTCAACCCGTTGAGTCCATGCACCACCTGACCCACCTGCAGCGGCTCGAAGCCGAGAGTATCCACGTGATGCGCGAGGTCGTCGCCGAGACCGAAAATCCGGTGATGCTCTACTCGATCGGCAAGGACAGCTCGGTGATGCTGCATCTCGCCCGCAAGGCGTTCCATCCGGCACCGCTGCCCTTCCCGCTGCTGCACGTCGACACGACCTGGAAGTTCCGCGAGATGTACGCGATGCGCGACCAGGTCGCGCGCGAGCCCGGCATCGAATTGCGCGTGTACCGGAATCCGGAAGCGCTCGAGCTCGGCATCAACCCGTTCACGCACGGCTCGGCGGTGCACACCGACGTGTGGAAGACGCAGGGACTGCGGCGGGCTCTCGACGAATTCGGCTTCGACGCCGCGTTCGGCGGCGCGCGCCGCGACGAGGAGAAATCGCGCGCGAAGGAGCGGATCTTCTCTTTCCGCACCGCGCAACACCATTGGGATCCGAAGAACCAGCGGCCGGAACTCTGGAACCTGTACAACGCGCGCAAGCACCGCGGCGAGTCGTTCCGGGTGTTCCCGCTGTCGAACTGGACCGAGCTCGACGTGTGGCAGTACGTCCATCTCGAGAACATCCCGATCGTCTCGCTCTACCTGGCCGCGGAGCGGCCGGTCGTCGAGCGCGACGGCGCGTTGATCGTGGTGGACGACGACCGCATGCCGCTCGCGCCCGGCGAGCGGCCGCAGCTGCGGCGCGTGCGCTTCCGGACGCTCGGCTGTTATCCGTTGACCGGCGCGGTCGAGAGCGACGCCGACACGCTGCCGGCGGTGATTCGCGAGATGCTGCTCGCGCGCACCTCGGAGCGGCAGGGCCGGTTGATCGACCAGGATTCCGCATCCTCGATGGAGAAGAAGAAGCAGGAGGGCTATTTCTGATGGCCGAACAGAGCGACGCGATTCCGGGGGAGGTCCGCGAGTACCTCGAGTCGCAGCAACGCAAGCGGCTGTTGCGCTTCATCACCTGCGGCAGCGTCGACGACGGCAAGAGCTCGCTGATCGGCCGGCTGCTGTACGACGCGAAGACCTTGTTCGAGGATCATCTGGAAGCCCTGCAGCGCGAGTCCCGACAAGCCGGCTCGACCGGCGGTGCGCTGGACTTCGCGCGCCTGCTCGACGGACTCTCGGCCGAGCGGGAACAGGGCATCACGATCGACGTGGCCTATCGGTTCTTCGCGACCGACAAGCGCAAGTTCATCGTCGCGGACACGCCCGGGCACGAGCAGTACACCCGGAACATGGTCACCGGCGCGTCGACCGCGGACGCCGCATTGATCCTCGTCGATGCGCGCAAGGGACTGCTCACGCAGACGCGGCGCCACAGCACCATCGTTTCCCTGCTCGGTCTCCGCGACGTCGCGCTCGCGGTCAACAAGATGGACCTCGTCGACTACTCCGAACGACGATTCGAGGAGATCCGCGACGAATACCTCGAATTCGCGCAGCGCATCGGGATCGCCAACGTCGCTTGCCTGCCGATCAGCGCGGTCAACGGCGACAACGTCGTCGATCGGAGCGCGCGCACGCCGTGGTATCGCGGACCGACCTTGCTCGAATACCTCGAGTCGGTCGAGGTCGACGAGGACCGGATGCAGCGGCTGCCGTTCCGTCTGCCGGTGCAATGGGTCAATCGACCGAACGCGGATTTCCGGGGGTTCGCGGGCCTGATCGCGAGCGGCGCGCTGCGAGTCGGCGATCCCGTGCGCGTCGGTCCGGCCGGAACGCAGAGCGTCGTGACGCGGATACTCGGCGGCGACCGCGACCTGCCGGTCGCGGTCGCCGGGCAGTCGGTCACCGTCACCTTGCGCGACGAGATCGACGTCAGTCGCGGCGACGTGCTCTCGCATCCCGATTCGGCGCCCGCGGTCGCCGACGAGTTCGAGGCGACCGTGGTATGGATGCACGAGCAACCGATGCTGCGCGGGCGTTCCTACGTGATGAAGATCGCGACGAAGACCGTTGCCGCGACCGTGATGCCGTTGAAGTACAAGCTCAACGTGAACACGCTCGAGCGCCTCGCGGCGACGAGCCTCGAGATCAACGAGATCGGCGTGTGCGATCTGGAACTCGATCGATCGATCGCGTTCGACCCGTACGAGGAGAACCGCACGACCGGCGCGTTCATCCTGATCGATCGGATGACCCATCAGACGGTCGGGGCCGGGATGCTGCGGTTCGCGCTGCGGCGGTCGCAGAACGTGCATTGGCAGGCGCTCGACGTGAACAAGGTCGCGCGTGCGCGGCTGAAGGGGCACGACCCCTGCGTGCTCTGGTTCACCGGTTTGTCGGGCGCCGGCAAATCGACGATCGCGAACTTCCTCGAGAAACGCCTGCATGCGCGCGGGCGGCACACCTACCTGCTGGACGGCGACAACGTGCGGCACGGCTTGAACAAGGACCTCGGATTCACGGATGCCGATCGGGTCGAGAACATCCGCCGGGTCGCCGAGGTCGCGAAGCTGATGGTCGACGCCGGCTTGATCGTGCTGGTTTCGTTCATCTCGCCGTTCAGCAGCGAGCGGCGGATGGCGCGCGCGCTGTTCGCGGACGGCGAGTTCCTCGAGGTCTACGTCGACACGCCGCTCGCGGTCGCCGAGGGCCGGGACGTGAAGGGACTGTACAAGAAGGCGCGGCAGGGGCAATTGCGCAACTTCACCGGGATCGACTCGCCATACGAGGCGCCGGAGAACGCCGAGATCCGCGTGGACACCACGTCGATCGGCGCCGAGGAAGCGGCGCTCGCGATCCTCGGCGAGCTCGAACGCCGCGGCATCGTCGTCGGCGCCTGAGCGCGGACCCGCGGGCGAGCCCGTGGTAAGCTCGATCGTCCCGTGGTACCCGGAACCCGAACGATGCCGACCGACCGCTTGACCGCATTGCTCGCGCAACGGCCGTGGCTCCTCGCCGACGGCGCGATGGGCAGCAATCTGTTCGCGCGCGGCCTGACGTCCGGCGACGCGCCGGAGCTGTGGAACACGACCCAGCCGGACCAGGTGCGCGACCTGCACCGCCGCTTCATCGACGCCGGTGCGGATATCCTGTTGACGAACAGCTTCGGGGGCACGCGGCATCGGCTGAAGCTGCACCGCGCCGAAGGGCGCGTCGCCGAGCTGAACGAGGCCGCGGCGCGGCTCGCGCGGGCCGAGACGGATCGGGCCGACCGCGTCGTGCTGGTCGGCGGCAGCATGGGTCCGACCGGTGAAATCCTGGAGCCGCTCGGACCGCTCTCGAAGGACGCGGCCCGCGAGGCCTTCGCCGAGCAGGCGGCCGCGCTCGCGCGCGGCGGCGCGGACATCCTGTGGATCGAGACGATGTCCTCCACCGACGAGACCGAAGCCGCGATCGAGGGCGCGCAGCGCACGGGGCTGCCGGTGGTCACGACCCTGAGTTTCGACACGAACGGACGGACGATGATGGGCATCGCCCCGGCCGATCTCGCCGGGTTGTGCCGCGAGCATCACCTGGCGGCCTGCGGCAGCAATTGCGGCGTCGGCGCGGCCGAGCTGGTCGCGTCGATCGTGAACCTCGCGGCCGCGGCCGACCCGTCCGCGATCCTCGTCGCGAAGGCGAACTGCGGGATTCCGCAGTACGTGGACGGCGCGATCCGGTTCGACGGGACCCCGGAGTTGATGGCGGAGTACGCGCGCCTCGCGCTCGATGCGGGGGCGCGGATCATCGGCGGCTGCTGCGGCACGACGCCCGAGCATTTGCGCGCGATGCGCGCGGCGTTGGAGTCGCACGTGCGCGGCCCCGTGCCGACGGTCGCGGCGATCGAGGCGCGGCTCGGGGCGCTCTCCGCCGGCGCGACCGCGCAACTGCGCGGGGACATGGACCGTCAGGCGGGCGCGGCGCCGGGGGCGATCGCGCGACGCGGGACGCGGCGGCGCACCCCTCGCGCGGGCGAGGCCTGATCCGAATCGACCGTTCGGAACCCGGTCGGTCGGGCGGGGCCGTCCACCGACGTTGCGTTGCAGCAACCTCCTTGACATGATCGCAGCGCGTTCCTACAATCGCCGGCCTTTGTCGCCGGGCAACTGAAAGTCCCGCGTCAGGCTGTTTCACCGGACCGGAGCCGCCCCTGCGGGGACGGCTCCTCGAAGTTATTGGGATTCCCTCAACAAGGCAGATATGGCGACGACGACACAATTAATCCGCACCGGCCGCAAAGAACCGGCGTGGAAATCGAAAGTTCCGGCCCTCGCGGCTTCGCCGCAGAAGCGCGGCGTGTGCACCCGCGTCTACACGACGACGCCGAAGAAGCCGAATTCGGCGCTGCGCAAGGTGTGCCGCGTGCGGCTGACGAACGGCTACGAGGTTTCGAGCTACATCGGCGGCGAAGGGCACAATCTTCAGGAGCACTCGGTCGTGCTGATCCGCGGGGGCCGTGTGAAGGATCTCCCGGGCGTGCGATACCACACGGTCCGCGGCGCACTGGATTGCGCCGGCGTGAACGACCGGCGCCAGAGCCGTTCGAAGTACGGCGCGAAGCGTCCCAAGAAGTGAATCAACGGTAGAGAATCAGTATGTCGCGCAGAGCAGCAGCACCGCATCGAACGATCCTTCCCGACCCGAAGTTCGGCAACGACATGTTGGCCAAGTTCATCAACATGGTCATGGAGCGCGGCAAGAAGTCGGTCGCGGAGAAGATCGTGTATGGCGCGATCGACCGGATCGGCGACAAGACCGGGCGCCCGGGCAGCGACGCGATCGGCGTCCTGCAAACGGCGTTGGACAACGTGAAGCCGGTCGTGGAGGTCAAGTCGCGGCGCGTCGGCGGCGCGACCTATCAAGTGCCCGTCGAAGTTCGCGCGAACCGCCGCCAGACGCTCGCGATGCGCTGGGTGATCGAGGCCGCGGGCGACCGTAGCGAGAAGTCGATGTCCCACCGCCTCGCCGCCGAATTGATGGAGGCGGCCGAGAATCGCGGTGCGGCGGTGCGCAAGCGCGAGGACACGCACCGCATGGCGGAAGCCAACAAGGCGTTCGCCCACTACCGCTGGTAAGGAGATCCGCGCCCCGGTGCGATCGCGCCCGGGCGCGGGCTCGCCGGTCGCGGCGCGCCGCGAGCCGCGAAGTTTCTTCGATGGCGGCCCGCGGGGCCGCCGGATTTTTTTTAGGAAAGGACCGTGGCACGTACGACGCCCATCGAGCGCTATCGGAACATCGGTATTTCCGCGCACATCGATGCCGGAAAGACGACTGCGACGGAGCGCATCCTGTTCTATACCGGCGTGTCGCACAAGATCGGCGAAGTGCATGACGGCGCGGCCGTGATGGACTACATGGAGCAGGAACAGGAGCGCGGGATCACGATCACCGCGGCCGCGACGACCTGCTTCTGGAAGGGGATGGACAAGCAGTTCCCGGAGCATCGGATCAACATCATCGATACGCCGGGACACGTCGACTTCACGATCGAGGTCGAGCGCAGCCTGCGCGTGCTGGACTCGGCGATCGCGGTCTACTGCGCGGTGTCGGGCGTGCAGCCGCAGTCCGAGACCGTCTGGCGGCAGATGAACAAGTACCACGTGCCGCGGGTCGCTTTCGTGAACAAGATGGATCGCGCCGGCGCGAACTTCCTGCGCTGCGTGGACCAGATCCGCACCCGCCTGCGCGGCAATCCCGTGCCGATCCAGCTGCCGATCGGGGCGGAGGACCACTTCGAGGGTGTCGTCGACCTGGTCAAGATGAAGGCGATCTGGTGGGACGACGAGACGCAGGGGATGCGCTTCGAATACCGCGACATCCCGGCGTCGATGCGCGAGGACTGCAAAGCCTGGCGTTCGAAGATGATCGAAGTCGCGGCCGAGGGCGACGAGGAACTGCTCGACCAGTACCTCGAGACCGGCGATCTCACCGACACGCAGATCAAGCGCGGCTTGCGGGCGCGTGCGCTGAAGAACGAGATCTGTCTCGTGACCTGCGGCTCGGCGTTCAAGAACAAGGGCGTCCAGGCGGTGCTCGACGCCGTGATCGAGTACATGCCGTCGCCGGCCGACGTGCCGGCGGTCAAGGGTCAAAGCGACGACGGCGAGCCGCTGGCGCGCCACGCGGTCGACGACGAGCCGTTCGCCGCGCTGGCGTTCAAGATCCTGACCGATCCGTTCGTCGGCAACCTCACGTTCTTCCGCGTGTATTCCGGGACGTTGAGTTCGGGCGACCAGGTCCACGTGCCGAACAAGAACCGCAATGAGCGGATCGGCCGCCTGCTGCAGATGCACGCGAGCGACCGATCCGAGATCAAGGAAGTGCATGCCGGCGACATCGCCGCTGCGGTCGGGTTGAAGGACGTGACGACCGGGGACACGCTGTGTGATCCCGACGAGGTCATCATCCTCGAGAAGATGGAGTTCCCCGAACCGGTGATCTCCGTCGCGGTGGAGCCGAAGACCAAGGCCGACCAGGAGAAAATGGGTATTGCGCTGCAGCGTCTGGCGAAGGAAGATCCCTCGTTCCGCGTCCACACCGATCAGGAATCGGGCCAGACGATCATCTCGGGGATGGGGGAGCTGCACCTCGAGATCATCGTCGACCGGATGAAGCGTGAGTTCAAGGTCGAGGCGAACGTCGGCAAGCCGCAGGTCGCCTACCGCGAGACCATCCGCGCGAAGGTCGAGACCGAAGGCAAGTTCGTCCGCCAGTCGGGCGGCCGCGGCCAGTATGGCCACGTGTGGTTGCGCCTCGAGCCGCTCGAGCACGGCAAGGGCTACGAATTCGTCAATGCGATCGTCGGCGGCGCGGTGCCGCGCGAGTTCATCCCGGCGGTCGACAAGGGCGTGCAGGAGGCGGTGCAGACCGGCGTGATCGCCGGCTATCCCGTCGTCGACGTCCGCGTGACCCTGTACGACGGCTCGTACCACGACGTGGATTCCAACGAGATGGCGTTCAAGATCGCCGCCTCGCTGGGCTTCAAGGACGGCGTCCGCAAGGCCAAGCCCGTGCTTCTCGAGCCGATCATGAAGGTCGAGGTGGTCACGCCGGAAGAGTATTACGGCGACATCGTCGGCGACCTCAACCGCCGGCGCGGCCAGATCATCGGCATGGAGGACTCGCCGTCCGGAAAGGTCGTCACCGCCGAGGTGCCGCTCGCCGAGATGTTCCAGTATTCCACCGCGATGCGCTCGATGAGCCAGGGTCGCGCGAACTACACGATGGAGTTCGCGAAATACCTGGAAGTGCCGGGCAACGTCGCCGAAGCCGTGCTGAAGAAGGCTTCCTGAAGCCAACCGATCCACACATCCAATCCAAATTATTCTTGAGAGGTACCTGCCGTGTCGAAGGGGAAGTTTGAGCGAACGAAGCCGCACGTGAACGTGGGGACGATTGGGCATGTGGACCATGGCAAGACGACCCTGACGGCGGCGCTGACGAAGGTGATGGCGGAGAAGTTTGGA
>JAJYAM010000091.1:6054-9059 GCA_021779535.1 Pseudomonadota bacterium | reverse complement strand
GCCGCCGGCCGCCGGCAACAGCTGATCGAGGTAGAAGCGCGCGAGCTGGCGCTTGCCGTCGTAGAACCCCGGATCCTGGTCACGGTCGCGCACCGCGAGCGCATGCGATTGCGCCATCTTCCAGCCGCCGAGCACGACGCCGCACAGGTCGAGGTACGGCACGGAGACCGCGAGCGCGAGTTCGCGCCGATCGGCCGCGAGCCGCAGCAGTCCGCTCGTCGCCTGCCGCAGCGTTTCGAGCGCCGCGATCGCCGCGGCGGCGCTGTCGCGGACCTCGCCCGGTGCCGGCGCGCCGAGCGCCTCGAGCTGCGAACGCGCATCGTCGAGCAGCGCGGCCATCGCCGCGCCGCCGTCCCGCCCGAGCTTGCGGCCGAGCAGATCCGCCGCCTGGATTCCGGTCGTCCCTTCGTAGATCGTCGTGATCCTCACGTCGCGCATCGTCTGCGCCGCACCGGTGTCCTCGATGAACCCCATGCCGCCGTGAACCTGGAGGCCGAGGGACGTCGACACCTGGCCGCGCTCGCTCGACCATGCCTTGATGATCGGGATCAGCAGGTCGCCGCGCGCCTGCGCGGCGCGGCGCTCGGCCGGGTCCGCGGCGTGCGCCGCCAGATCGAGCTGCAGCGCGCCGTACAGCGCGATCGCGCGCGAAGCGTCGGTCTGCGCCTTGATCGTCAACAGCATCCGCTTCACGTCGGGATGCTCGATGATCGTCGCCGGTTTTCCATCCGCGCCGGGACGCGCGCCGGCCGGCCGGCCCTGCACGCGTTGCCGGGCCCATTCGAGCGCTTGCTGATAGGCCCGCTCGCCGAGCGCATACCCCTCGATCCCGACCGCGAGCCGCGCCGCGTTCATCATCACGAACATGTATTCGAGCCCGCGGTTCGGTTCCCCGACGAGATAGCCGGTCGCACCACCGGCATCCCCATAGGACATCACGCAGGTCGGGCTCGCGCGGATCCCGAGTTTGTGCTCGATCGAGACGCACCGCAGATCGTTGCGCGCGCCGGGCGTGCCGTCCGCGTTCACGAGGAACTTCGGCACGATGAACATCGAGATCCCCTTCGTCCCCGCCGGCGCGCCGTCGATGCGCGCGAGCACGAGATGCACGATGTTCGACGCGAGGTCGTGCTCACCGTAGGTGATGAAGATCTTCTGGCCGAAGATTCGATAGCCGTCGCGATCCGGCGCGGCGCGGGTGCGGATCGCGCCGAGGTCGCTCCCCGCCTGGGGTTCGGTGAGGTTCATCGTCCCGGTCCATTCGCCGCTCAGCATCCGCGGGACGTACAGTGCCCGTTGCTCGGGCGAGCCCGCGTGCTCGATCGCCTCGATCGCGCCGCGCGTGAGCAGCGGGCACAGCTTGAACGCCTGGTTCGCCGATCCCCAGAATTCCTCGACTGCGCTACACAATACGATCGGCGCACCGAGTCCGCCCTGCTCCGCCGGGCCGCCGAGCCGCGCCCAACCGGCGTCGACGAACTGCCGGTACGCGTCCTTGAACTCGGCGGGCATCACGACCCCGTCCGGCGTCCAGCGCGCGCCGACCCGGTCGCCGAGCGCGTTGATCGGTGCGAGCCGCTGCTCGGCGAAGCGTGCCGCCTGGTCGAGCACGTCGTCGGCGAACTCCGCCGAGTAGTCGGGGAACGCGGCCAGACCGGCCAGGCGGCCGTCGTCGGTCAGCGCATGCAACGCGAAGCGCACGTCTTTCAACGGGGGGCGGTACATCGTTCATCTCCGAGGCGGGGCAACGCGGTCATCTTAGCATCGGCGCATCCGCGCGCGCCGCGCGGCGCTAGCGGGCGCGGCGCCACCACCAGACGCCGTCGCCGTCGCGTTCGCGGGTCGCGCGACCGCTTCTCTGCAGATGGTTGAGGTGCGCGACCGCCTCCCCGGTCGCCATCCCGAGCACCGTCGAGTCGATCGGCCGCTTGAACAACGCGCCGAACACGTCGACCGCACGGCGCGGCTCCTCGAGACGCTCCTCCAGCCGATCCAGGGCTTGCGCGTGCCCGGCCGCGAGCCGGTCGAGCCGCGCGTGCAAGCCGTAGAAAGGGCTGTTGTGCGCCGGCAGCACCAGCGCGTCGTCGCCGATGCGCGCCTTGATCATCGCGATCGAGGCCTGCCATTCCGCGAGCGGATCCGCGTCCGGCTCGGTCGGATACACGGATACGTTCGAGGTGATCCGCGGCAGGACCTGATCGCCCGAGATCAACAGCCCGAGTTCCGGGCAGTGCAGGCACGCGTGCTCCGGCGAGTGCCCGGTGCCGACGACGACGGTCCACGCGCGTCCGCCGATCGCGAGGGTTTCGCCGTCGACGATGCGCCGATACGAGGCCGGCATCGGATAGATCTTTTGACCGAACCAACCGAATTTCTCGGCGTACCGGCGCAGTGCCTCCGCGTCCCAGCCGGCGCCACGATAGAACTCGATCCCGTCGCGCGGCGGCTCGCGACCGGTGTCCGATGCCATCAGCCGGCCGGTCAGGTATTCGAGGCGGGTCATCCACAGCCGCGACGCATCGCGTTCGGTGAACCAGCCCGCGAGCCCGCAATGATCCGGGTGCATGTGCGTGACGATCACGCGGGACACCGGCCGGCCACCGAGCACGCCGGCGGCCGCGGCCGCCCACGCGCCGGTCGACGCGGCGCTGTGCACGCCGGTGTCCACGATCGCCCAGCCGTCGCCGTCGGCGAGCGCCCAGACGTTGATCCAGGGCAACGCGGTGTACAACGGCATCCGCAGCCACAGCACGCCCGGTGCGACCGCGACCGCGGATCCGTCGCCGGTGCCGGGCTCGGTCGCGAACGGGAAATTCAGGCCGTCGGCACCGGCGGCGCCGCGTGCGGCGGCGCGCGGATCGGCGGGACCGCCGCTCATGAGGATCGCAACATTCGATTCACCCGCTCCAGGAATACCTCGGGAATCACCGGCTTGCTCAGCAGCTCGCAGCGCTCGCACGCCCCGGCCGCCTCGGCGGTCTGCCGCGAGGTGTCGCCGGTGACGA
>JAJYAM010000091.1:0-5954 GCA_021779535.1 Pseudomonadota bacterium | reverse complement strand
TCGCGATCCGGCGGACGATCGCGAGCCCCAGCCCGAATCCTTCGCGCCTCTGCCCCGGCCCGTGGGCGAGCTGGACGAATTCGTCGAAGATCGTCTGTTGCTGATGCGCCGGGATCCCGATCCCGGTATCCAGGACCTCGAGGCGCACGCGCTGCTCTTCGTGGAGGCAGCGCAGGCGCACGACGCCGGCGCGCGTATAGCGGATCGCGTTGCCGACGAGATTCTGCAGCACCTGCCCCAGGAGGTTGCGGTCGCTGCGGACGATCTCCTCGCAATCCTCGACGACGAACTCGATACCCTTGGACCGGGCCTGCGCCTCGAACGCGGCGCGCACGCGGCCGAACACCGAGCGGACCGGGAAATCGCGCAGGTCCGGCACGATCGCGCCGGACTCGAGCTTGCTCACGTCGAGGAGCGAGTTCACCAGCTGCGACATCGACGCGAGCGCCTCCGCCTGGGTCGCGAGCGCCGGCCCCGCCCGCGGATCCGCGGGCAGCCGCTGCAGCGCTTCGTTGAGCAAATTCAGCGTCTGCAGCGGTTGGCGCAGGTCGTGGCTCGCCGCCGCGAGGAACGCGCTCTTCGCGCGGTTCGCACGATCGGCCTCGGCGCGCGCCGCACGAAGTGCGTCGAGCATCGCGTGGCGTTCGCTCACGTCGCGGATCGCGCTCGACACCAGCAGGCCCCGCTCCGTCGCGAGCGGGCTCAGGCTGATCTCGACCGGAAACTCCGTGCCGTCGCTGCGCCGGGCGCGCAAACCGAGACCCGAACCCATCGGCCGGTTGCGCGGGGATTCCGCGTACGTGCGGCGGTGCGCCGGATGGGCGTCGCGAACGCGCTCGGGCAACAGCATCTCCACGTCTCGTCCGATCATCTGCGCGCGCGCATAGCCGAACAATCGCCCGGCTTGCACGTTCGCGTAGACGATCGCACCGTCACCGTCGGCCGCAACGATGGCGTCCGGCGCCGCATCGAGCAATGCGCGCAGCTGTCGATCGTCCAGTTCCACGGCTTCCCCGGCGAGAGATCGCGTCGAAATCGATCTTATCAGAACCACCGCGCGGTCGACCGCCGCGCGGTCGCTGCGCTAGCGCCGCGCGCTAGCGCGATTCGGATACTCACGATCACGACCGGCCGGTCGGCGCTCTAGTATGGGTCGCGCGGCCGACCCCGCTGACGGAATTGCGATGCCGGTGCACAACGATGAAATCGCGGCGGCGTTCGACGAGATCGCCGACCTGCTGTCCTTGAGCGGCGAGAACCAATTCCGGATCAGGGCCTATCGGCGCGCGGCGCGGACGGTGCGCACGCTGCCCGGGGAGCTCGCCGCGCAGATCGCGACCGGCTTCGACCCGGACCGGTTGCCGGGGATCGGCACGGACCTCGCCGGCAAGATCCGCGAGTTCGTCGCGACCGGCCGCTGCCGGTCGCTCGAGGGATTGCGCCGCTCGGTCCCCCAAGGGCTGCGCGATCTGCTCGCGCTTCCGGACGTCGGCCCGCAACGCGCGCGCGCGTTGTACGAAGCGCTGGGGATCCGCAGCCTCGCGGATCTGCGGGAGGCGCTCGCTCACCAGCGGATCCGCCGCGTGCCCCACTTCGGCGTACGCCTCGAGGAGCGTCTGCGCAAGTCGCTCGAGACCCGCGGCGAGCGCAGCCACCGGGTGGCGTGGAGCGTCGCCGATGGCTACGCCCGGAGTCTGCGCCGCTACCTCGCGGCGATCCCCGGGGTCGCGCAAGTCGAGGTCGCCGGCAGCTATCGGCGGGGCCGCGAAACGGTCGGCGACCTCGACCTGGTCGTCGCCGCACCGGCCGGCGTCGACGTCGACCGCAGGCTGCGCGACTACGACGAGGTCGCTTCGGTGCTCGCGTCCGGCCGCACGCGCTCCTCCGTCGTGCTGCGCAGCGGCCTGCAGGTCGACGTCCGGGTCGTGCCCACCGCGAGCTTCGGCGCCGCGCTGTACTACTCGACCGGCAGCAAGGCGCACAACATCCGCCTGCGCACGCTCGCGGTCGCGCAGGGACTCAAGGTCAACGAGTACGGCGTGTACCGCGGCCGCACCCGCATCGCGGGCGAAACCGAGGAATCGGTCCTCGCGGCGGTCGGGTTGCCGTACATCGAGCCGGAGCTGCGCGAGGATCGCGGGGAGTTCGACGCCGCGGCCGCCGGGCGGCTCCCGGCGCTGGTGACGTTCGCCCAGCTGCGCGGGGATCTGCACGCGCACACCCGCGCCACCGACGGCACGGCGTCCCTCGAGGACATGGTCCAGGCCGCGCGCCGCGCGGGCCTGCGCTACCTCGCGATCACCGATCACTCGAAGTACCTCGGCGCGGTCCATGGACTCGATGCGACCGGCCTGTCCCGGCAGATCGACCAGATCGACGCGCTCAACGAGCGCACCCGCGGGATCCGCGTGCTCAAGGGCGTCGAGGTCGACATCCTCGAGGACGGCTCGCTCGCGCTGCCCGACGCGGTGCTCGGGCGGCTCGATCTCGTCGTCGGCGCGGTGCACTCGCAGTTCGCTCTGCCGCGCAAGAAGCAGACCGAGCGGCTCCTGCGGGCGCTCGATCGCCCCTACTTCTCGGTGCTCGCGCATCCGGCCGCGCGGCTGATCGACCAGCGGGCGCCGATCGACTGCGACTGGGGGCGGGTGTTCCGCCGCGCGGCCGAACGGCCGTGCTGGCTCGAGCTGAACGGCCAGCCCGCCCGGCTCGACCTCGACGACGTGCTCGCGCGCGAGGCCGCGGCGAGCGGCGCGCTGATCAGCATCGCGAGCGATGCGCACCGGATCGAGGACTTCGCGTTCCTCGAGGGCGGCGTCCGCCAGGCGCGCCGCGCGTGGTTGACGGGGTCCGCGATCGCGAACACCCGCCCGCTCGGCGAGTTGCGCCGGCTGCTGCGGCGGACGTTCCTCAAATGACGCCGGCGGCACCGCCGCGGATCGCGTTGTTCGCGCCGGCCGCGAGCGCCGCGTTCGGCACCGCGGTCGCGGCCGCGCTCGGCATCGCACCCGCCGGTCACGAGGAGCGCGAGTTCGGCGGCGGCGAGCACAAGATACGGCCGCTGGAATCGGTGCGTGGCCGCGCGGCGTACGTGGTCCAGTCCCTGCACGGGGACGCGCGCGGCTCGGCGAACGACCGCCTCTGCCGGCTGCTGTTCTTCGTCGCGACGCTGAAGGATGCCGGCGCCGCCTCGGTGACCGCCTGCCTCCCCTACCTCGCGTATGCGCGCAAGGATCGGCGGACCAAGGCGCGCGACCCGGTCACGAGCCGGTACGTCGCGCAACTCATCGAGTCGGTCGGCACCGACCGGGTCGTCGCGCTCGAAGTGCACAATCTCGCCGCGTTCGAGAACGCGTTCCGGATCCCCACCGTGCATCTCGAGGCCGCGGATCTCCTCGCCGCGGCGTGCGCGCACGGCGGGCCGTCGCCGCTCGCGGTCGCCTCGCCGGACGTCGGCGGCGTGAAGCGCGCACGGCACTTCCAGGAACGGCTCGAGCGGCTGCGGGGCGTGCCGGTCGCGTTCGCGTTCCTCGACAAGCAGCGCAGCGGCGGGGTCGTCAGCGGCGACGCGCTGGTCGGCGACGTCGCGGGCCGCCGGGTGATCCTGGTCGACGACATGATCGATTCCGGCACGACGATCCTGCGCGCGGTCGCCGCGTGCCGGCGCGCCGGCGCCGCCCGCGTGGAGGCGGTCGCGACCCACGCGCCGTTCTCGAGCGAGGCGCTGCGGCTGTTCGCGCCCGGCGGCCCGGATGCGGTCGTCGTCACCGACTCCGTCGCGCTCGCGCCCGGCTTTGCGGGGATATCGGCGCGTGCGCTGCGCATCTGCCCGATCGCGCCGCGCTTCGCCGAGGCGATCCGGCGGCTCGAGGGCGCCGGGCCGCTCTCCCCGCTCGGCGGTTTGTGAGCGGGTCCCGGTGGCGCTACCGCGGCGCCGCGGCCGGCGCCGGAGCGCCGCGCTCGGCGAGGCGCAGGTACGCGACCGCGCGGGACCGCCAATCCTCGAGCTCGCGGTAGGCCGGATCGCGCAGGTGCCAGCCGACGATCAAGGCGCGGCGGGCGGCGCGATGCGCGCGATAGAAGTCGCGCAGCGCCCGCGGCGGCGCATCCCCGGTCGCCGCCCGGTAAGCGTCCACGAACACCGTCCCGATCCAGGGCGCGCCGAGCGGTTCGCACTCCAGCGCGAGGTACTCGATCTCCTCGGCCGGATCGAGCAGGCGCAGATCGCGGTCGAACTCCAGGCAGTCGATCACGCACGGCGGCGTGCCGATGTGGACGTGCTCGGGCCGCAGGTCGCCGTGGCCCTCGATGAACCGCCCCGCGGCGGCGCGCGCCGCCAGCAGATCGGCTCGATGCGCGAGGAAGTCGCGCTGCTCGGCCGCGACGGCCTCGATCCGCGCACGCGGCAAGCCGAGCTCGCGGTCCAGCAAGGCCGCCCGATTCGCCGCGACCTGCGCGGCGATCCGTTCGACGTAGGCGCCGGGCTCGATCGGCACCGGCACCGCCCGACGGTAGAAGTCCGCCAGGTGCGCCGCGGCGGCGTGCACCGCCGAGCGGCTCGCGGTGCCCGCGGCGACCGCCTGGTCGAGGAACGCCTCGCGCGGCAGCCGGCGCATCTTCACGAGCCATTCGACCGGCGCTCCGGCGCGTTCGACGCCGAGCTCGCCGTGCTCGTCCCGCGCGAGCGCGACCACGGCCTCGTACACGCCGGGCGCGAGCCGGTGATTCAGCCGCAATTCGGCGGCACAACTCGCCCGCCGCGCCCCGAGCTCGCGGTGATCCATCCGATCGACGCACATCGGCTTCTTGAGCTTGTACGCGTGGGTGTCCGTGAGGAACACCCAGGCGTAGTGCGTCTCGATCGCCTCGATGCGCCGCACCCCGCCGGGGTAGCGCGCCGGATCCCGCAGGGCCTCGACCTTCTCCTCGAGCGCGGGCTCCGCGCGTGCGCTCCCGGCGGTCATGCGGATCCGTCCACGATGTCAACCCGGCCGACGGTGCGGCGGTGCGCGGCGAAGCCTGCGCCGCCACGCCGCCGGCGAGGGTCTATTTGACATCGATTGCAATCGCCTTCGCCTTGCTCGGCTCCTTCTTCGGGACGTGCACCCGGAGCACGCCGTCCTTGCACTCGGCTTTGATCGCGCCCGCGTCGACGTTGTCCGGCAGCGAGAAGCTGCGCGAGAACGTTCCGTAGAAGCTCTCGACCCGAAGCACGTTCTCCTCCTTCGACTCCTTCTCGTGTTTGCGCTCGCCGCTGATCGTGATCACGCCGTCGGCGAGCTCGACCTTCACGTCCTCCTTCTTCACTTCGGGCAATTCGGCCTTGATCAGGTATTCCTTGTCCGTTTCGCTGATGTTCGAGGTCGGTGACCAGGTTTCCTCGGCGCCGCGACGCACGCGGCTCATCAGCGGCAGGTAAGGCCTGAAGAACTCGTCCATTTCCCGCAAGGGTTCCCATCGAATCAAGCTCATTGTCGTTCCCTCCTGTTTGCGAATCCGGCGACTCCGTCGCCTCGCGCACTGTCGCTCGATTTCCAGGGGGGCACCAGACGGAAAACTCCGTAACGAATCGCGCTCCGGCGCGATTCGTCCGCCGCGGGCGGCCGGGCGCGGGTCAGGTCCCGCAGAACGTGCGGGTCACCCGCTCCTCGGGGGCCGGCGGCCGGGCGTATTCGGCGGTCCGCGCATCGACCTCGTCGTAGGGACGCTCGAGCGCGATCGACAGCGCGGTGAACGGCGCGAAGTCGCCCTCGCCGACCGCCGCGCCGATCGCCCGCTCGATCTGGTGGTTGCGCGGAATGATCGCCGGATTCACGCGCCGCATCGCCGCCGCGCGGGCGCCCGGCGGCAGCGGGGGCTCGAGCGCGAGGCGCGCGTCCCAGGCTTGCGCCCAGGCGTCGAAATCCGCGGGCTCGGCGAACCGCGCGCGCAACGCGTCGCGCGCCGGGCCGCCGCCG
>JAJYAM010000090.1:5366-9224 GCA_021779535.1 Pseudomonadota bacterium | reverse complement strand
TCAAATCCTGCCCCCGCTACCACATTTGTCTGTAAGGTCGCCGAGCCGCCAGCCGCGACCATCAATGTCGCCTCTATCCGCCGGCTTTCGCTCAGAAATCGCACGGTTTTCCCATCGGATTCCGCTTGAATCGGGGCACGAAATTGTCCTTCTCGACATTGATTGCGATCGTGCGACCAGTGGATTCATACAAGTTCAAATTGAAGGCGCGGCAACCGGGTTGGAACGGGTTCGGGGCGTGACTGCAGGTGCGTCAACTAATTGATTTATAAATCACTATGGCGCGTTCTTCGTCTGTAAATCCGCGTGTCGTGAGTTCGACCGCGTCGCTGACCACCATCGAGTCCTTGTGAGGCGAGGCACCGGCAAATCGCTTGTCGGCGATTCGAGCGCAATGCAAGATCGAGTTCCGTACCCCTAACGACAAGGGTTCGTCCATCGGCGCAGGTAAGGGAAGATGGCTCATCACGACATTTTCGTAAGTTATGCCGCCGGGGACCGGACCACAGCGTTCTCGATCGTGGAGCGACTCGAGAGCCATGGCATGCGGTGCTGGGTGGCGCCGCGCGACATTGCTGCCGGTTCCGAATACGGTGAGGAGATCGTCGAAGCCGTCAAGGCGTGCCGCGTTCTCGTGGTGGTTTTTTCGGAACAGGCGAACAGCTCGCCTCACGTGCGGCGGGAAGTCGAACGGGCCGTCTCGGCTAGGCGAGCCATTCTCCCGTTCCGGATCGACGACACCGTTCCTACCGGTGCCATGGAATACGCCCTAGGCAATACGCATTGGCTCGACGCGGTTACCCGCCCACTCGATCCGCACATCGTTGCGCTCGCCAGCACCGTCCAGCGCATGCTTGGAAGAGATGCCGGCGGCAGCCGCGAAGAACCCGCACTGCACAGCGGCGCGGACCGTCCATCCATCGTCGTCCTGCCGTTCAACAACATGAGCGGTGACTCCGAGCAAGAATATTTCAGCGACGGCATCACCGAGGACATCATTACCGATCTGTCCAAGATTTCGGGGCTCTTCGTCGTAGCCCGCAACACGGCCTTCACATACAAGGGCAGGGCGGTACAGGTTCAGGAGGTCGGTCAAGCGCTGGGTGTGAACTTCGTGCTGGAAGGAAGCGTACGCAAGGCGGGCACACGGGTGCGGGTGACGGGACAGCTGATCAGCAGCCGAGACGGCGGTCATGTCTGGGCCGACCGTTTCGACCGCGATCTGACCGACATTTTCGTGATCCAGGACGAGATCACGCACGCGATCGTCGAGCAGTTGAAGGTGAAGCTGCTGCCGCAGGAAAAGCAGTCGATCGCGCAGGCTCCGACCGACAATATCGAAGCCTATACGTATTATTTGAGAGGCCGACAGTTTCTGCACCGGCACTCCAAAACCTATTACCAGCTCGCACGGCGCATGTTCAGCAAGGCCGTGGAGCTTGATCCCATGTACGGCCGTGCCTACGCCGGCATCGCCGACTGTGATTCGTTTCTATTCCTGCACTACTGCGAAGGTGTTGCGATCGACAGCATTCTGGCTACCTGCGCGCAGGCGCTCGCGCTCGATGCCGGTGTAGCCGAGGCGCACGCGTCGCGAGGACTCGCGCTGTATCTGGCGCAGCGGCATGAGGAGGCGACGGCGGAGTTCGATCGGGCGATTCAGCTCGATCCTGGCTCATTCGAAGCACATTACTTCTATGCGCGTGCTTGTTTCGCCCAGAACAAGCTGAAGCAGGCAGCCACGCTCTTCGAGCGCGCGAGCGAGGCCAACCCGGGTGACTATCAGTCGATGGCCTATCTAGTCATGATCTATCGCTCGATCGGTCGCGAGAGTGACATCGAGCCAGCGGCACGCAGTGCGGTGAAACGGGCGGAACGAGAATTGACGCTGCACCCCGAGAATCCGCGTCCCGCATACGTAGGCGCCACCTGTCTGCTGGCGCTCGGCGAAAGGGACCGCGGGCTGGAATGGCTCTCGAGAGCGCTGGCGGTCGACCCGGACGATATTCTGACGCAGTACAATGCCGCCTGCGTGTACGCCAAGATAGGCGAATACGACCGCGCCATGGACTTGCTCGAGCGCATACTGCCGCTAGCCAACTACGAGACGAAGTCGTGGATCAACGTCGATTCGGACCTCGATGCGCTCCGCAGCCTACCGCGCTTCCAGAAGATGCTAGAGTCGGTTCATTGAACGGGTGATACAGGACCGGATTGCGGGCTCTTCCGCGCCGAAGCCTAGGCTTCCAGCACCTTGAATCCTTCGCGCCGCGCCGCGGTCGCCAGCCGAGCATCCAAGCAAACAATTTCCAGTGTGGTCGGATCGTGATTGGCGGCGATGAGTGCGGCGGCCAGTTGCAGGCTGTCAGCGGCTCGCAGGGCGTGCACTCGCAGCAGGCGCTCCGCCGTACGACGCACGGTTGCCGATGGCACGATCTCGTGCCAGCTCTCGGCGAGTGCCCGAGCTGACTCGAGAGCGGCTTCGACTTCATCGGCGGTCAAGAGCTGCTCGCGTTCACGCCTCGCCAGGGCCGACGCAATTTCGACGGGCGTTCCCCACCAAGCGAGCACCTCGGGATCGGCCTCGAGAAGTTCGAGCAGTTGCTCTCGCGTCGGCTCGTCGGCCAGCAGCGGGATGATCGCGGACGCATCCCAGAACCTCACAGAGCTTCCCGCCTCATCGATCCTCTGCGCGTTCGAGCCGCAGAGCATCCGCCAGATGGGACGTGCGGCGGACCGGGTTCGAGAGCGTTGCTCGCAACCTGGCTGCGGACAACGGGCGACGCGGGGAGCGGATAACGCCCTGCGCGTCGAGCAGCGCAAGTCGATCAGCACCGCGGCCGGTCGACTCGATCCGATCGAGTCGGGCGATCGGAACGTCTCGATCGTAGATGACGACCGGATTGCCGGCGCGAACCTTGCGCAGGTACGCGCTCAAGTGGTCTTTCAGTTTTGATACTGTGGCCTTTTCCATGTGGCTATTATAGCCATGTCGATTCGGGGCGCAACTCGTCGCTGCAGGTCGTGCGAAGAGTCACTTGCCCGATCGTGCGTTCCCTGTGCCCCTACCATTCGAACCGGGTATGCGCTACCTCCTGCGGCAACGCCACATCAATGAAATCAATCGTGTTCGAAATCCAACTCGCGTCCCCGCTACCAATTTCAAGCGGCTCCGGATGCGATTTCGTCGCGGTAGGGCCTTCCCGTACACTCCGAGCATGCAGGAATCGCCTCAGCGCGGCTTCCGATCGCGCGAGATGGATGTCAGCGCAGCCCTTCGCCCGGGACCCGATGCCTTCAGCGGCGGTGCGTGCCGCGCGCCATCGGCGTCGTTCCGGCGCCCCGATATGAGCGGCACCGCGCCGGCCCGGCTCGTGTTGTCCCTGCCGCAGGCGTTGACCGCGCGGCACGTGTTTGAAACCGCCATCGCATCGACCACGGCGATCGTGGTTTCGCCGACGATCTATTCGTTCCTGCTCGGCCCGATTCTCGACGTGAGATTCAGTCGTCGCGCATACGCGACCGCGCTCACGATCGTTTCGGCCGCGATGCTGGGAGTGAGCGTACTGTCGATCGAGAGTGCCTTCCTGCTGAAGGTGGCGGCCACATCGCCGGATGAGGCGACCTGAGAATCCTGTGTTACCGTGCCGGCGCTGGAGCTGCCGGTTACGTAAACGCCGTGACCGTCGATGCTGGCAACTGCGACCTCGTTCACCTGGAAGGGCTATCCGATGGATCTGTCACTCGAAGGCAGGCGGGTTCTGGTCACGGGCGGATCGAAGGGGATCGGTCTGGCTTGTGCCCGGGCGTTCACCGCCGAGAAGGCGCAAGTTGCGATCTGTTCCCGCAGCGAGTCGA
>JAJYAM010000090.1:0-5266 GCA_021779535.1 Pseudomonadota bacterium | reverse complement strand
ATGGATCTGTCACTCGAAGGCAGGCGGGTTCTGGTCACGGGCGGATCGAAGGGGATCGGTCTGGCTTGTGCCCGGGCGTTCACCGCCGAGAAGGCGCAAGTTGCGATCTGTTCCCGCAGCGAGTCGAATCTTGCCGCCGCGCGACAGATCCTTCCGGAGAGTCTGACGTTCGCTGCCGACCTGACCGACGCGGCTGCCGCGGCGGCGATGGTGCGGGCGGTGGAAGAACGGCTCGGACCCATCGACATCCTCGTCAACTGTGCCGGGGCTGCTCGGCGAACGCCGCCGGCGGAACTGACGCCAACGCACTGGCGGGCCGCGATGGACGCGAAGTTCTTCCCCTATATCAACGTCATCGACCCGATGGTCAAGCGGATGGCGATTCGTCGCGCGGGCGTGATCGTCAACGTGATCGGCAACGGCGGCAAGATCGCCTCGCCAGTGCATCTGGCCGGCGGCGCCGCCAACGCTGCGTTGATGCTGGCCACGGCAGGGTTGGCGACGGGCTATGCGAGCGCCGGCATTCGCGTCGTCGGTGTCAATCCGGGTCTGACCGACACCGATCGCGTCGACGAGGGACTCGCCTCCACCGCGCGTCTCGAGGGCATCGGTCGGGATGAGGCCCGCGCGCAGGCGATCGCCCGGATCCCGCTCGGCCGGATGGCGGAGCCCGAGGAAATCGCCGATGTCGTCGTGTTCTTCGCGTCGCGGCGGGCGAGCTATGTCACTGGAGTGACCCTCACCATGGACGGCGCCGGAACCCCTTGCGTGGTCTGAGGGGCGATCCACGAGACTAAGGACACCTTCATGCTCGGCCTGATGCAATACGAACCGATGATGATTTCGGACTTCATCGTCCACGCGGCGCGCCATCATGCGCGTGCCGAGATCGTGTCGCATCTCGCCGAAGGGGTGCATCGCCAGACCTATCGGGATACCGAGCTGCGCGCCCGCAAGCTCGCCCAGGCGCTCGCGCGGCTGGGCGTGCAGCCGGGCGACCGGGTCGCGACGCTCGCGTGGAACACCCATCGGCACGTGGAGCTCTACTTCGCGATCTCGGGATCGGCAGCGGTGGTGAACACCGTCAACCCGCGCCTCGCACCGGACGATATCGCCTACATCGTCGGCCATGCCGAGGATCACGTGCTGTTCGCCGAGGTCGATTTCGCGCCATTGGTCGCGGACGTCGCCGGCAGGCTCCCCACCGGCCTGCTGCGCACGGTGGTGTTCCTCTGCGCCGCGCATGCCCTGCCGCGGGTCGATCTGCCGAGCGGCATCGACGTCGTCGCCTACGATGCGCTGCTCGAGGCGGAAGACGGCGATTACGCCTGGCCGCGCTTCGACGAGCGCAGCGCCAGCGCGCTCTGCTATACCTCCGGCACCACCGGCCGACCGAAGGGCGTGCTCTACACGCACCGCTCGACGACGCTGAAGGCGTTGGCGATGAACGCGGCCGACGCCTGCGGCCTGCGCGCGGTGGACCGGCTGATGCCGGCCGTGCCGATGTTCCACGTCAACGCGTGGTCGCTCCCCTACGCGGCGACGATCGCCGGCACCTCGCTGGTCATGCCGGGCCGGTTCTTAGACGGGGCGAGCCTGTACCGACTGATCGAGGACGAGCGGGTGACCTTCGCCTGCGGCGTGCCGTCGGTCTGGCTCGGCGTGCTCGCCCACGTCCGCAAGATCGGTGCGCGCTTCTCGACCCTGCAACGCATGGCCGTCGGTGGCTCGGCGTGCCCCGAATCGATGTTCGACGCCTACGAGGCGCTCGGCGTGAACATCATCCACGCGTGGGGCATGACCGAAAGCAGCCCCGTGGCCACCATGTCCAATCCCGTACCCAACGTGGATCCGGCGCTGACGCGCCGCCAGCGGCTCAGCCAGGGTCGCGCGCTGTTCGGCGTCGATCTGCGCGCGACCCGCAGCTCGACCGAGGTGCCCTGGGACGGCGAGACGTCGGGCGACATCGAACTACGCGGTCACTGGGTCGCGACGGGCTATTACAAGATGCCGCCGGGCATCACGCCGGATGGCTGGTTCCCGACCGGTGACGTGGGCGTATTCGATGCCAATGGTTTCGTAATCCTGACCGACCGCAGCAAGGACTTGATCAAGTCGGGCGGCGAATGGATCAGCTCGATCGATCTCGAAAACATCGCGATGGGTCATCCGGCCGTCGCCGAGGCGGCGGCGATCGCCGCGAAGCATCCAAAATGGGACGAGCGTCCCGTGTTGATCGTCGCCCTCAAGCCCGGCGCGAGTGCAACTTGCGAAGAACTGCTCGGCTTCTACGAGGGCAAGGTCGCTCGCTGGGCCGTGCCCGACGACATCATTTTCGTCGACGAATTGCCGCACGGTGCGACCGGCAAGTTGCTGAAGACGGTACTGCGCGCGCGTTACGCCGATCACCTCGTCCGTGGCAAGCCGGCCGGCGCCACGGGCGTCGACGACGAGGCGCCTCGACGCCGGCCTATTTGATCGCGACCACCATCGAGTCCGGGCCGACCAGAAGTTCGACTCGGTAGGTCGTCTTCGATGAAATTCCCCGGTGCGAAGGACACCCGGTCCGCATCCTCGAGCGTGAGCGGGCCGTGCCTTACCCGCCGATTCGGGAACCGGATGCCTTCGCGTAGCCGAGTGTCCGTAGCGCAGCCGTGATCTCCTCGAGCGCGCTCGGGTCCTCGATCGTCGGCGGCACCGTGAACGGCTCGCCGTCGGCGATCTTGCGCATCGTCGAGCGCAGCACCTTGCCCGAGCGAGTCTTCGGCAGGCGTGTGACGATCCCGACGTGCTTGAGATTCGCGACCGGTCCGACCATCTCACGCACCAAATGCACCAATTCGGTGACGATGGCCTGCCGATCCCGCTCGACGCCGGTCTTGAGCACCACCATCGCGACGGGAAGCTGGGTCTTCAATGCATCCTTGACGCCGAATACCGCGCACTCGGCGACGTTCTCGTGACCCGCGAGCGCTTCCTCGATGCTGCCGGTCGAGAGGTTGTGGCCGGCGACGATGATGATGTCGTCGATCCGGCCCATGATGAACAGGTACCCGTCCTCGTCGATGTAGCCGCCGTCGCCGGTCAGGTAATAACCGGGATAGCGATCGAGGTACACGGTCCGAAAGCGCTCGTCGTCGTTCCACAAGGTCGACAGCGCCCCGGGCGGCAGGGGCGTGCGGATCGCGACGATGCCATCGTGGTTGGCCGGCAGCGGCCGGCCGCCCTCGTCGAGAATCTTGACGTCGAACCCGGGTACGGGTTTGGTGGGTGAACCGGGCTTGAACGGCATCGGCTCGATGCCCATGCAATTGCTGGCGACCGGCCAGCCGGTTTCGGTCTGCCACCAGTGGTCGATCACCGGCCGATCGAGCAGCTGTACCGCCCAGTGATAGGTGTCCGGATCCAGGCGTTCGCCGGCGAGGAACAGGTAACGCAGGCTGGAGACGTCGTACCGGCGATAGAACCGACCCTCCGGATCCTCGCGCTTGATCGCGCGGAACGCGGTCGGCGCGGTGAACATCACCGCGACCCGGTGCTCCGAGATCACCCGCCAGAAGTTGCCGGGATCCGGCGTTCCGACCGGCTTGCCCTCATGGATCACCGTCGTGCAGCCGGCGAGGAGCGGGGCATAGGTGATGTAGGAATGGCCGACGACCCAGCCGAAGTCCGATGCCGCCCAGAACACTTCGCCCGGCTTGGCGTCGAAGACGTGGCGCATCGACCACTTCAACGCGACCGCATGGCCGCCGTTGTCGCGTACGACGCCCTTGGGCTGTCCGGTGGTCCCGGACGTGTAGAGCACGTAGAGCGGATCGGTCGCGGCGACCGGCACGCAGTCGACGGGGCGGGCGCCGGCCAGCAATTCCTCCCAATCGTGATCGCGGCGCGGTTCGAGCGTACTGCGGTGCTGCGGGCGCTGCAGGACGACGCAACAGCTCGGCTTGTGGCTCGAGCGTGCGATCGCTTCGTCGAGCATCGGCTTGTACGGGACGACCCGGGTCCCCTCGATTCCGCTGGACGCGCACAGCACGACCTTCGGCTTCCCGTCCTCGATGCGCACCGCGAGCTCCTTGGCGCCGAACCCGCCGAAGACCACCGAGTGGATCGCGCCGATACGCGCGCACGCGTACATCGCGATCAGCGTCTCCGGCACCATCGGCATGTAGATGATCACGCGATCGCCCCGGGTGACACCGAGCGACGCGAGCACGCCGGCAAAGCGCGCGACCTCCCCGAGGAGCTGTCGGAACGTGAATGAACGGCGGGTCGCGGTGACCGGGCTGTCGTAGATCACCGCCAGCTGCTCGGCGCGACCGTTGGCGACGTGATGGTCGATCGCGTTGTAACACGTATTGAGCGTACCGCCTTCGAACCAGCGGTAGAACGGTGCCCGGGAGTCGTCCAGCACCTTGCGGTAGGGCGTGAACCAATGAATGGCCGATGCGGCTTCGGCCCAGAATCCCTCCGGATCGCGCCGCGCCTGCTCGAACAGGCTCTGGTAATTTCCCACGACCATGGCCCTCGCGGTTGGCTGACATGACTCGAGCGGCACCGTGACCCTCGGGCGTTGCCGAACGGGCGCGGTGCCACTGCGGATCGGCGAGTCCGGATTGTCACGCATGCCACTGCTCCCCGCCATCGAATTTGGAGCGAACGCCGCGAAACGACGCTCGTCCGGGGACCCGCCTCGGCATTGCGCCGCCATGCTATCTTGCCAGCCGCGATGAAGGCGAATGCGAGCTACGGATTTTCCCGCGCCGCGCTCTGGGGCGGATTTGCCGCGCTGACGGTATTGGCGATCGTGCACGTCTCGCTGCCGATGCTTCGCAGCGATCACCCGATGCACGCGCTGCTGTACGCGCAGCGCTGGCTGTTGGTCCCGCACATCGCCGCCGGTGCGACCGCGCTCGTGCTCGGCCCGCTGCAATTCTCGCGACGGCTGCGCGCCGGCAATCCCGCCCGTCATCGCTTCATCGGCAAGGTCTACGTGGTGTGCTGTCTGGTGGCCGCGACCTGCGCGGCGCTCCTGGCCCGCCATTACCCCGCGTTCTTCCCCTACAGCGTCTCCGTGAACGCGTTCCTGTGGGTCACGTTCACCGTGACCGCGTTCGTTTCCGCCCGCCGCCGGCGGATCGATCGACACCGCCGCTGGATGGCTCGCAGCTACGCGATGGCGACGACGTTCGTGATCGCGCGCCTGCCGCTGCCCATCCCGGGCTATGACCACCTGGGCGCCGCGGCGAGCAGCTACGCACTGCTCGTG